>NZ_CP141799.1:280000-880000 GCF_035621475.1 Pseudomonas paeninsulae | reverse complement strand
AGGGGCTTGGCGATTAACCCTGGTAAATCGCTGCGGCCCTCGCGCAGGGCTAGGTCATAGCCCCCTTCGACCAAATCGACGAATGCGTCGCAGAGATCCACGTGCAGCCGAATCTGTGGATGGCGGACTAAAAAGTCAGCGCAGACCTCATCTAAAAATGCCCGCCCAAAGGCCAGGGGAGCCGTCAGGCGCAAAGTACCGTACAACCCATACTTGAGCTGATTAAGCTCCTCATCCGCGTCCGCCAAACGAAGCAGCACATGCCGTGCAGTATCCAGATAGAGACGTCCTGCCTCGGTCAGCACGGTGCGCCGCGTACTGCGCTCGAAAAGCTGAATACCTATCTCAGCCTCCAAGTGGCTGACCGCCTTGGTCAATGCGGAGGGCGTTTTGCCCAGCTGCTCCGCTGCACGACTGAAACTGCCTAGTTCAGCCGTTGCCACAAACATGGCGAGCGCGCCTAACTTATCCATTGCTTTTCCTTTATGGAAAAAATGTTTTGCTTAGAAGGAGCGTTCTGCCACCCCTTGCGTTTCGCTAATGTCCGGCTTCACAAATACAACAACAAGAGGCAGATCTTATGCGACGGGCAATACCTCGGCTACTGGCAATAGCAATTGCTTTTTCCACATTGGAAGCTATAGCAGCGACCGATCTCATTCTCTATAACGCCAAGGTATTTACCGCCGAACCGGGCCAGCCCCTGGCCCAGGCTGTGGCGGTTGCAAACGGCAAGATCCTCAAGGTTGGCAGTGATGCGGAGATCCGCGCCCTGGCCGGAGCCGGCACCGAGCAAATCGACCTGGACGGCAAGGTTGTGATGCCAGGGCTGATCGATACTCACACCCACCCAGTTATGGCCGGTATGGCCAGCCTGCGCGCCAACCTCTATGACGAGGTTCTACCACTGGCTGAGTTGGAGAAATGGATCATCGAGCAGGACAAGGCCGGGATCGCCCGCATGGGCGACCTGATTGTCATTTCCGGTACCAGCTCGGCCTACTGGCAACAAAGCGCCGAACTAGGTCGTCTCTTCAACCAAGGCAACTGGGCTGACCAACCACTGGTGCTGGATGGGATCGACGGTCACACCGGCTGGGCCAATCAGGCCATGCTAAAACGCCTGGGCATCGATGCTGCACTGGTACGCAGCCTGGATGAAAAAGAGCGCGGCTTTATCGAAACCGATGAACAGCTCAACCCCACGGGATACCTTGCAGAGACTGCCTGGGATCGAGCACGCAGCAAGTACCCAGCCCCCACTGAAGAATTTATGCTGGAGTCGGCACGCGCCGCAGTGCGCATCAACAATGAAGTGGGCGTGACAGCCTGGATGGACGCGGCCGCCAATGCCGGCGACAGCGATGGTCTGTTCGAGATGCGCCCCACTGAAGAAGACGTGGGAGTGCTGCCGCTATACCGCGCGCTGGCCGAAAAGGGCGAGCTGAGCGCCCACGTGGCGGCTCTGCTGGTGACCCATCCGCAGAGTAAACCGGCTGACCTTCAGGTGCTGGACAAGGTCATGCAGCAGTTTCAGGACGTGCCCAACCTGAGCTTCCCTGGCATCAAAGTGTTCGCCGATGGGGTGATGGAGTATCCGGGGCAGACCGCCGCGATGATCGACCCATTCAAGAACAGCCTCAAGCGTGGCGAGCTGCTGATCGACCCGAAAACCTTCCCCGCCCTTGTACAGGCCACTGAGCAGCGGGGCTGGATCATGCATGTGCACGCCGTGGGTGACCGCGCGGTGCGCGAGTCGCTGAACGGCTTCGAGGCGGCGCGCAGCATTAATCCGACGCCGGTGCCCCATAGCATCAGCCACCTGCAGATGGTCAACCCCAAGGAATATCCTCGCTTCAAAAAGCTCGGCGTGATCGCCTCCATGCAACTGCTGTGGGCCACGGCCGAAAGCTACACCGAGGAACTGGTCAAGCCCTATGTGAGCGCGGCGGCCTATCAGACCCACTACCCTGCACGCTCGTTGCACAAAGCCGGTGCCATGCTGGCCGGTGCCAGTGACTGGCCGGTGTCAAGCCCTAACCCATGGAACGCCATTGCCCAGGCCAGCACCCGTGAAGGCCCGTTGGGTGTGCTGAATGCGGCAGAAAGCATCGACCGCCAGACTATGTTCGACGCCTACACCCTTAACGCGGCCAAGGCCCTGCGCCTGGAGCAGCGTATCGGCTCCTTGGTACCCGGCAAGCAGGCCGACCTGATCGTACTGGACCGCGACGTGTTCAACGTCAGCGACGCGGAACTGTTCGACACTCAGGTGCTGCGTACCTACTTCGCCGGTCGCCTAGTGCACCAGCACGAGTCCTAAAGCGTTCCGCCCGCTCCGTTCGCACGGTCCTGCTCCCCGCTGGGAGCGGGGTGGGCGGAGCCTGTGTTCATCGCCCCTATAACAACAAGGAAAAACCTCATGCTTACGATGCGTCATTTCGCACTGGGACTTATGACTCTGGCCCCCCTAGGTCAAGCGCAGGCCCTGGATCTGAGTGAAACCTTTGCCCTGCAGATCACACCCACAGTGGTCAGTGACTACCGCAATAGCGGTATCTCCCAGACCATGGGCGATCCGGCTATGCAGCTGGACCTTTTACTGAGCCACGCCAGCGGTCTATACGCTGGCGCCTGGACCAGCAATGTGGAGTACGGTTACGACTGGGAGGAGGACGATAATTACGGAACACGCCAAGAGGTGGACTATTACGCCGGTTATTACTGGCAAGTTACCGACGATATCGGCCTAGACACCTACTACAACCGTTACACCTACCCAGGTGAGAGCAAGCTCAACGGTGCCGATATCTACCTGACCCTGGATGCCTACGGCTTCTTTATCGGCGGCAAGCACTCGCATGATACTGACCAGACCTCCTCCGGCTACTTCGCCGGCTATCGCACGTTACTACCTTTGGATGTCGGCCTTGAACTGAAGTACGAGCGCATCGACTACAAGGATGACGTGTTCTTTAACCGCGATTGGACGCGCGGCAGCCAGACCTATGACAACTGGAGCGTCGGCCTGCAGAAGGACCTGCTTGGCGTCACCTGGGGGCTGAGCTATGTCGACACAGACCTGTCGGATGCGCAGTGCCTGAGTTTCTCCGGCTATGGAGACCTGTGCAGCGCAACTGTAGTGGCCAGCGCCAGCAAGACCTTCTAAACCGCAACAAGGACGGCTTATGACTTTCTGCAATTCAGCCGCTCTGGTGGCCGGCCTGCTGGCAATTGCCAGTCAGGCCGTGGCCCAGCCAGTGGTAAACATCTACAACTGGAGCGACTACATCGCCGAAGACACCCTGAGCGAGTTCCAGCAAGCCAGCGGTATCCGGCCAGTGTATGACGTCTTCGACTCCAACGAGACCCTAGAAAGCAAGCTTCTAGCCGGACAAAGCGGCTATGACATAGTGGTGCCGAGTAACCATTTCCTCGGTCGGCAGATCAAGGCCGGGGTGTTTCAAAAACTTGACAGACGCAAGCTGACAAATTGGGACAACCTCGACCCGCAACTGCTGGCGCGCCTTGAGGCCAACGACCCGAGTAACCAGTACGCGGTGCCCTATCTATGGGGCACCAACGGTATTGGCTATAACGTAGAAAAAGTGCGCGAGATACTGGGCGTTGAGCAAGTCGACTCCTGGGCTGTGCTGTTCGAGCCAGAGAACTTGGAGAAGCTCAAGCGCTGTGGTGTGGCCTTTATGGACTCGGCCGATGAGGTCTTCCCATCGATGCTCAACTATATGGGACTGGGCCCTAACAGCACACGGATCAACGACTACAAGGATGCAGAGCGCAAACTGCAGCAGCTACGTCCCTATATCACTTACTTCCATTCCTCGCGCTATATCTCCGATCTGGCCAACGGCAATATCTGCATCGCTTTTGGCTATTCTGGCGATGTGTTTCAGGCCATCAGTCGCGCCGAAGAAGCGAAAAACGGCATTAAGCTGGCGTATGTGGTGCCGCGCGAGGGTGGCAACCTCTGGTTCGACACCCTGAGCATCCCGGCAGACGCGCATAACGTGGACGAGGCCCACGCCTTTATCGACTATCTGCTTAAGCCCGAAGTGATTACCTCGATCAGCGAGTACGTGGGCTATGCCAATGCCAACCGAGCGGCTGAAAGCGTTATGGACAAAGATCTGCGGCAGAACCCTTCTGTATATCCGCCTGCCGAGGTACTGGAGCGTCTGTATGTTTCCGCAGAACCCTCTGCCAGCAATCATGCGCTGGATGACCCGCTCGTGGAATCGTTTCAAGTCGGGACGATAAATCTATAGACCCAGGGTGCAAACGCGTCCTGGGTACTAAATCCGCTTGAACCGCGACACACACTTCGCCGATACCGCCCCCGCCACGCCACAGCCAAGACCACGCGATCTAGAGCACATTCATGCCCATTCTCAGAAACATAGCGATATCCAAACGTCTTTGGCTAATCCTTATCATCGCCCTAATCACCTTAAGCCTGCTTATTACTCTTGCGCTTTGGCAGATACACAGTGGGCTTTATAGCGCCAAGGTTCACCAAGTCAGAACTGCAGTAGAGAACACCAGCGGTATTCTCGCTCGCTTCCATCAGCTGGAAGCGACTGGAGTGCTCAGCCATGAAGATGCTCAGGAAGAAGCCGTATCAATGATCCGCGGACTTCGCCATAACCAGAATGAATACTTGGCGGCCGCGGAAACTGAGTGCAACACCTGACCTTTCCGGTAAGGTGCGGCCCAATGGAATATCACGAACTCAGCATTGAAGAGCGCGCCACGATTCAAGTGGGTCGGTTGCATGGCATGAGCCAGCAAGCAATTGCCCAAGCACTTGGTCGCAACCGCTCCACGATCAGTCGTGAACTGCGACGTAACACCGGCTCCAACGGCATCTATCACGCACCTACGGCCCAGGGGCATATGCGTCAACGTCGAGAGGCGTGTCGCCCGCAAAAGAAGCTAGTGCCGGGCAGCGAACTGCTTGAGTTGGTGGTGGAGTTGCTGCGAAAAAACTTCTCTCCCGAACAGATTGCCGGCAAGCTGCGCAGCATGGATATTCCCAGTTTTGAAGATGCTTACGTTTGCCGCGAGACGATCTACAGCGCGGTCTATGCCCTGCCTGTGGGCGAGCTGCGCAAGGAGCTGATCCAGTGCCTGCGCCAGGGCAAGAGTACGCGTAGGCCGCGTGCAGGGGGCGTTGATCGGCGCAACCAGATCCCGGAGATGGTGAGCATCCATCTGCGTCCGCCAGAGATTGAAGACCGCTTGATGCCGGGGCACTGGGAAGGTGATCTGATCAAAGGCAAGGCCAACGCCTCTGCTGTGGGCACGCTGAACGAGCGCAGTAGCAATTACCTGATGCTGATCAAGATGAACGATGCAACGGCAACTTCGGCGGTTGAGGGTTTCAGTGCGGCCCTCAACCGGATGCCGCTGGCTGTGCGCAAGAGCATGACCTACGACCAGGGCAGGGAAATGACCCGGCATGCTGAGATCACCCAGAAAACAGGGGTGGCAATCTACTTCTGCGACCCGCACAGCCCCTGGCAGCGCGGCAGCAACGAGAACATCAATGGCCTGATTCGCCAGTATCTGCCCAAGGGCACGGACTTGTCTGTATGTAGCCAGGAACAGCTGGATGCCATCGCTTATGAGTTGAACATTCGTCCACGTAAGCGCTTCAACTGGAAGTGCCCAATTGAGGTGATGTCAGAGATGATGGAAAAAGCGATGACGATGCAACATGATGCGCCCGCTTCAATTCAATAACCGTGTTGCACTCAGCTCCTGCAACCGCCCTTTTTTATCCAGAGCCTGACACAAAAGATGCTGTTGCACCCCATCAACCCCGGCCTCGAAGGTCAAGATGTCAGCGCCCTAAGGGACACTAACGGGGTGGCAATTAATATGGAGATGCTGCAGATAGCCAAAAGCTCGGGCCAAGGCATGCTGCAGTACAGTTGGCCAAAGCCTGGCCAGTCCACCCCGGCGGATAAACGGTCGCGGTAGGGACGGCAGTTACCTGCCGCCCCCCGCACAGATCCGTACGTGCGGAACTACCGCATACGGCTCCTGCCTCGGGTATGTGACGCGAAGCGATCCTCAGGGTACGGATGTGCATTTCTAGGTTTAGGTATGTAGAGGTCGGCGAGGCGTCCGTAGCGTGACCATTGGAGCCTATTGCGCTGGCTGCGACGTATGAGGGCTTGCCGCCATAGACGGCAAACCGCCGAACGAAAACCGCCAAGACGTATCAGGTTCCCCGGCACCGCGTGGTAGTTGCAGTAGCCCCTGACCACCCGGGTAAGCCACTGACCCACGGCGTGAACAGACTCGTGGCGTCGACGTTTCAGCTCATCCCGAATAGCCAGCAGCGTCGCACGCATTCGCTTCTTGACCGTCAGTCGCAGTATTTGAAAACCACCGCTTCTGTTGGTACTACAACAGTGCGTGAAGCCCAGGAAGTCAAACGTCTCCGGTTTGCCTAGACCTCGTTTCCTACGATTTCTCGCAGCAAAACGACCAAACTCAATCAGTCGTGTTTTCGAGGCATTGAGGGACAATCCGAACCTGGCCAACCGCTCCTGCAACTGCACCAGAAACTGCTGAGCCTGCCATTGCGTCCTGAAACCCACCACGCTGTCGTCCGCGTAACGCACGACAATCACATCGCCACGGGCATGCCGCTGGCGCCACTGCCTTGCCCACAGATCCAGCACGTAGTGAAGATAGATATTCGCCAGCAACGGCGATATCACTGCACCTTGGGGAGTCCCCTTGGTCGCAGCCACCCTACGGCCATCCTCCATTACACCCGCTTGAAGCCACTTGCAGATAAGTCCGAGCATGCGCCGGTCTGCAATCCGGTGTCCCAGAAACATCAGCATCCATTCATGGTCGATCTCATCAAAGAACGACGTGATATCCGCATCCAATATCCAGTTCACCTTCTGACCCTTCAGCGCGACCGTCAACGCATCCAGCGCATCGTGCTGGCTGCGTCCCGGTCGAAACCCATATGAGAATCCCAGGAAGTCCTCTTCATAGATCGCATTCAGAACGGTAACAACCGCCTGCTGTACGATCTTGTCCTCCAAAGAGGCAATACCCAACGGGCGCTGCCTGCCATCGGCTTTGGGAATGTAGACCCGCCGCGATGGCGTTGCCCGATAGGCTCCGCTGTGGAGCTTTGCGTGCAAATCGGTTACCCGCTGGAGAAGACCTTCCTCATACTCTCGCCACGACATGCCGTCCACGCCCACCGCTGCATCGCGGCGCAGGGCATAAAAGCTCTGCTCCAATAACTGCGGTGTGATGTGGTGCAGCAATGCCGTGAACTGCATGCCCTTGTTCCTTCGGGCTGCTTCACGTACACCTTCAAGTCCCATCGACGTGCAACTGATCCGGCTCAGTGTCCGGGGCACGGGGTTCTTCTCGGTGTTTCCCTTGGCTACGTCCCTTTCCTCCACTATCTCCGCAGGGCCAGGCCCTTTGTTCGATGGCTTCTCAGGTACTACGGACGTATCCGACTTCTCAGCGACGTGAACAGCAGGGTTATGGCTTTTGGCCTTTCCTGCTCCGCCCGGTGCTTGCGCACCGGGCGCCGCTGAGATCTCCCAGTTTCTGTGCGAAGGACTTCCCGACGTGCACAGGGTCTCCGACCGCGCGGGATCAGAGCATGACTGGCGTAAAACGCCATGCTCCGTGTTGCCTTCTGCTTCGCTTAACAGCATCGGCATCCCGAACTTGTGATTACGCGGCTCAATGGCTGGCCCATCGGTTTCCCCTGTCAACGCTTCACCCTGCACCTCACGGTGCAACATGCATGACTCGGGGTCTGGTTGATTCGCCATTTCTTATCAGTATCGAACTTTCATCGACTATCCTCCGCCAGCTTTAACTGGCGCACTAAGCGCTCCAGAACGCTGAATCCAGCCTTGAGGCGGCGTCAACATTCAGGCATGCCCGCGATTCAGAACGAGTGGCTGAGCAGCAACCCACCGCCGGAGTCGGGGCTGGCATCGGAAAAGCCTTTGAGCGCGTACAACTGGACCTTCCAGGAGGGGTTGAGCCTTTGGGTCAGGAACAGGGTGAACTCCTGAGTCTCATCGCCACCGGAGGTCACTTTCTGTCGCCAGTCATAGACCGCTCCCACGGAAGTCGCAGGAGCAAGTCGGGTAACAAAGCCGAGCGAGACAAAAATCGGATCGCGGAAGTCCGTTCCCGATGGGTCGCCGAACTTCTTCCAGCCCAGCGTGGCAAAGCCGCTGATTGCGCCGAAGGCCTGCGCGAGGTCGATCTGGGCGGAGTAATCGGTTTTGCCGGTGCCGAGACAGTTGTCTTCATCGGCCGTCGGCAGCTTTATCTTGCCAACCAGATCCACCATCAGCCCATCCCCCCGACTACCGTCCAACAGCGCGAAACCCGCGCTGGCCACAGTGTCACCCAAGCCGCTTTCAACGCTGCCGCAGTCCCCCGCCAAGGGTTCGCCATCCGGTCCCACCGCGGGATTGGTGATACGCAGGTACGGGATGGTTAACTTGTAAATCATGGAACCGGTTTCATACCTAGCGATCACCGGGACATACCAGGTCTCGCTGGTGGTCGGGGTCCCATATTTCCCCCGCGAGTAATCAAGCCCCGTCGAGATCGTGAAATCCTCGGCCATGGTTGGCAAGGCCAGGGATAGCCACAGGCCTGGCAAGATCATGCGAGCGATTTTCATGGTTACCTCGTTGCAATCCAGACATCGAAGTTCAGTTCACGATCATTGCCCTACCCTGACAGAACCTTCATGGAGCCCGATCACCCCTGTTCCCCGGTCAGACAAGCGGAGTGGACATCCGCCTTGCTTAGCGTAGCCGGCTATCTCTAATCCGTTCGGGCATATGCCTGCCTCCGGCAGGGCTCGATCTCGCCTCTAGTGAGGCCCCGAGTGATCCAGCCGCTCAACCCGGTCTGCTCGCTCGACGCGTTCAGGCTTGTCCACACGTTCTACGCGCTCAATCCGTTCTGGTTTATCCGCGCGGTCCGGCTTTTCGATTTTCTCGATTCTCTCGATTCGCTCTACCCGCACACCATTCTCGAAAACCTCAATCCGCTCCCGAGTTTCCAAGCGGTCGTCGGATTCGCGTGTTTCTATCCGCTCGCGACGCTCCAGGTCGCCGGAAGCGGACTCCTGCCTCCGCTCGATTTTCTCCCTTGTCTCGCCATCGTCGCTGCGCTCGCGTGACTCATAGCCGTCCCGGTCGGAGCCTTTACTCTCGTGCTGCTCGGTTTCTGCCGTAGACGAGCCGTGGTCGGAATCCTGCCGGATGGAGGTTGCGGGCTGCTCCCGGGAGAATTCGATGCGCTCGGCCCGGATTTCCCGCCCCTTGTCGAACACGCCGGTCACCCGGATACGCTGATCGACCGCAAGGTCGGCGGCCTGCCCGCCGGAATAGGAGGTGCTGCGATCCACATAGGCAGTGAAGCCACCGAACTCAATGCGATCGCCCTGCTGTCCACGCACCAATCCCTCTACCAGCGCATTACGCACCCGTCCGGCGAAGGGCATGCCTGGGTCGCTACGCGTCTGGACAACATTCAACTGCCTGCCATCCCAGGTTCCGCGCACCAGGACCTCGCGGCTGGGCGCCAGCGGCTTGCTCAGGACCAGCCCGTGAAGGTCACCGGCTCGCGCGATGGCGCCAATGGCGCTGACCTGCTCCAGGTTCGGCGCCCGATCGATCCGGCTGGCGACTACTTCGCCCTGGGCATTGCGCAGTCCACTGACCCGTACCGACTCGCCGATGCGCAGCCCTTCGGCCACGCGCGCGCCTGGAGCAACGCGCACGGACTGCCCCATCACCCGCATTGAGGCAGAGCCCGCTTCCCTATCGGTAATGGGGCCTTCATAGGCATGCAGGATGGCAATGCTGCGCGCCTCCAGTCCTCTGCGTGACCTGCCGGCCTCCACCGCCACGACTTGACCAATAGCCAACTGGCTGCTGCTGGCGGGGACGCCGTTCTCGCTGAGCGAAACCTTGCTATCGAAGTGTACTTCCATGCCGTTGACACAGATGGAACCAAACCCGGTGATGGTGCCCACAATGCCCGTACCACCAATGCCACCTTCATCAGCAGGCGCACCGGTACCGCCTACCCCTCCGGTGGCAACGGCGCCTGTCCCGCCCATGCCACCCGGCTCAAGGCAAGCGGGAGCAGCGTTCAGCGACGACGCAAGCAGGAACGGGGCGCAAATGAAGGCTAAGGCACATAGAAGGCGCGAGGCAGTGTTCATGGTGAGCTGGCCGTGGTCGGAGTGGAGACTGCTGGCGGGCTGGGTTCAGTGTAGAAGTAAAGGCCGATGGTAATGCGCTGCCTGGCGTCGGGGGTCGCAACGTCCCGTTCTTCCAGCCCGGCGGCCAGCTGGTTGAAGCCGATCAGCATCTGCATACCTTCGGCCCTGACGGCTTCACGCAGTTGCAAGACAGCGGCGGGTGACAGACTGTCGTAGTGGACACTGCGCTCGAAGAAAGGCTCTCCACCTTCGGTCAGGTTGTGCACGGCGGCGCAGGCATGGTCGTGGAGGTTATGCTGAAAATAGGCGGCCTTCTCGTCAAAGCCACTTTGCGGAATGAACGCCATCGTCTCCAGGTGGACCCGATCCTGATCGTCTATACGCACAATGCCCAGGCGCAGCCACTCGTCCAGCACAACGCGAGCACGGATATCCTTGCTGACCTGAGCGACCAACCCATCAAACGAGCACTCAGCGCCATTGCTAGCCAGGCGAGCCAGGGGCAGCGGTTGGCCGGGTTGCGCGCAAAACGGCGTATTGTTCAGCCAGACACTGACCAAGTGAGCGCCAAACGAAACGGCCTCTGGCAGGCTGGCCCCCTGACCGACCTCCTTGGCACGCAGGCGCCTGACATCCTTGCGATGCACACCCGTCAGCAGGCTGATTCTGCTGTCAGTCGGGGGCTTGTCGTCGAGGCGGAATTCGCGCTCGGCGACATCAACGAATATCTGTTTGAGCAATTCGGCAAAATTGGTAAAGGTGACCCCCTTCCTGAGCATCAACCTCACTAATGGGCGCATGACGTACTGCAGCGCCGGCAACAAGGAGGGAGGCAAGGTGGGCAATGACATTCAACGCATTCCTTAAGAATAGTAACGAGCGGGGTGTCTCCCCTAAGCGGTCAGCCCAGTGCTGCGCTGGAGATTTTCGGCCATCCCGCCGCCATCACCTAGAACACTACAACCGTTTACGTTACCGATCCAACACCACAAAACCCGGAGGAACTCCGGGCTTTGTGGACAACTGGAGCGACTAGTCAAGCCCCAGAGCGGTCGTCGCCAACATCATGGTTGGGGCCGTCATCCGCACCGTGGCCGACACCATGGACCTCGCCCATGTCATGGTCGGGACCGTCGTCCGCACCGTGACCTACACCATGGGCCTCGCCGACGTCATGGTCGGGACCGTCGTCCGCACCGTGACCTACACCATGAGCCTCGCCGACGTCATGGTCGGGACCGTCGTCCGCACCGTGGCCTACACCATGGGCCTCGCCGACGTCATGGTCAGGACCGTCGTCCGCACCGTGACCGACGCCGTGCGGTCCGCCGGCCTCGTGATCCGCATCATTGTCATGACCACGTCCGTCATGGCCACGTCCGCTGTTCGCGCTCCCTGGACCACTGTTGCCGTCGTCGCCGCGCCCGCCGTGACCGCCTCCATCGCCGCCGCGACCGTCGCCGTCGCCGCCGCGCCCGCCGTGACCGCCTCCGTCACCGCCGCGACCGCCGCCGTCGCCACCGTGACCGCCGCCGTCACCACCGCGACCACCGCCGTCACCGCCGTGACCGCCGCCGCCGCCACCGTGACCGCCGCCGTCACCACCGCGACCGCCACCGTCACCACCGCGACCGCCGCCGTCACCGCCGTGACCGCCGCCGCCGCCACCGCCGCTGCCACCCTCTTTGGCATACACACTGGAAAAACCACCGATGTAATCCGGCACCAGCACGGTAGATGCCGACAGGATTCCGCCAATTGCTAGAGCCAACACACATTTCTTCAGAAGCATGATGAACCTCCGTTTGGGGGTGCGTAATCATCCCCGTATCGAATGCAATAACCAGTCAGCCGCCTATTGGAGCGGCCAGCCAACCAGCGCGGTCATCTATCTGCAACATGAATGTACAACTGCAGTTCCCGCACGATCCTTCGGAGCCAGCTAGCATCGTTGTGTGGGAAATTTTCCCACACAACGAGAATAGCGCTGTCAGCCCCAGTGTCAATGACCGCATGTCAGGACTCGTTGCGCATGCGGTCGACTTGAACCCCAGGCCGCACGCGCACCGCCTCGGCAAATGGCTATCCCCTCCACCAAACCGGCTGACGGGGCAGTAGCGCCCGGGCGAGCAGCCATTCAGGTCCTGGTAACGGTTGAAACAGAAGGGACTCACGACGCCAACAAGAACCCATACGCAACCACGAGCGCTGCAGCGGCAACATTCAGGGATGCGCTAGCGGATGCGGGTGAGCGCTCCCCAACCAGTAATCGTCCTGATGCCATTGGCAACAGCCGCGCGGGCCAGCCCAGCAAGATCCACCAGGTCGTCGATGCGCATGGATTGCCTGTGACCGTCTAGGTGAAACGTCAACAGGCCATCGGGGGGATGCTCTGGCAGCGCTTACCCGGGAAGTCGGATAGCGCAGTCGCCTGAGCTGGGGAGAGGGGCACAAAACAGGTCAGTTATTGCCGAGTGTCTGGCTGCAGCACCATGAACGGGTACGTTTCTATGAAGACCTGGCGCGCGATAACGGCGTTGCCATCAACTACCTGCGCGTGCTACCCGAGCATGACCGCCAACCTGCGTACAGTGCAGAGAATGTTGGGCGAGCGCATGGACAGGACCTGTTCCTCTACTCAGTCACGCTGCAGCCGGAAAGCGCCACCCGGAAAACCTGAAGACACATACCAGGCTCTCAAGTAAACCTGGCTGCAGCCGCAGCAAACGCCGCCTTACCTGCGCAGCGCCTGGCTTTCTCGCAACATGTCGAGGGCGCTATCGACCAGCAGTTCGGCATCGCGCTGCAGCGAGAAGCTTTCCGGCACCAGCAGCCACTGGCTGAGGAGGCCATCGATGTATGCATGCAGGCAGATTGCCGCGCGTGCCGTGTTCAAGGTTGCCGGGAGTTGCTTGCGGTGGACCGCATTACGCAGCGACTGGTCGATGCGGCCGTTGCATTCCACGCTATCGGTTTGACGCTGTTGCCGCAGGTCGCTCATCTCATCGGTGAGTTCGCAGCGGTGAAAGAGAATTTCGGTGATCCGGCGGGTTTTCGGATCCAGCGCAACCCGTTGCAACAAGGTGATCAACAGCTGGCGCATGCAGCCCAAGGGGTCGACCTCATCCGGGCTCTCGCCCGCCTTGGCCAGCTCATCCAGCGGCTCGTGCAAGCTATCCAGCATGGCCTGGATCAGGCCAGCCTTGTCCTGGAAATGCCAGTAGATCGCCCCGCGAGTGACGCCGGCAATGCTGGCAATTTCTGCCAGCGTGGTGCGCGATATGCCGCGCTCATAGAAAGCCTTTTCGGCCGCCTCGAGTATCTGGCAGCGCGTCTGCTGAGCCTCCTCTTTGGTACGACGAACCATGGCAGTAACCCTCAATCAGGATGGCTTCACGCATGAAGCTGTTAGCAGGCAAGGCTTTCATTGAGCCTTTGGCTGAGTTTTACATTTTGTTGCTTGTGCGTATTAAAAATCACTTACAAACATTCATGAACGTAAGTATATTGATTAGTAGGCTACTTATCCAACTTCTCATCCAAATTTGTCACTGGCATTTTGCTCAAGCGTCTTGCCACGTTCCTGACCGAGGCTCCCATGCGATTCAATCCAGTTTTCCCCGCGCTGGCCACCGCCGTTGCCTTGACCGCACTGCTCAGCGGCTGCCAACAGGAAGAAGCGGCCCCTGCCGCACCACTGCCTCAAGTCGGTGTAGTCACCCTGCAACCGCAAGCCTTTACCCTGACCTCCGAGCTACCGGGACGCACCGCCGCATACCGCATTGCCGAAGTGCGCCCACAGGTCAACGGCATCATTCTCAAGCGCCTGTTCACCGAGGGCCGCGAAGTAAAAGCCGGCCAGCAGCTTTACCAGATCGACCCTTCGACCTATGCCGTGACCCTGAAAAGCGCGCAAGCCTCGCTGCAGTCGAGCAAATCCCTGGCCGATCGCTACAAGCTGTTGGTCGACGAACAGGCCGTTAGCCGCCAGGAATTCGACGAGGCGCAAGCCAAACGCCTGCAGGCGGAAGCTGTCCTGCAGCGTGCGCAGATCGATCTGCGTTACACCAAGGTTCTGGCGCCGATCGCCGGGCGCATCGGCCGCTCGGCGATCACCGAAGGCGCCCTGGTCAGCAATGGCCAGAGCAACGCCATGGCGGTGATCCAGCAACTCGACCCGATGTATGTCGACGTCACCCAGTCATCGGTGGAGATGCTCAAGCTGCGCCGTGAACTGGCCAGCGGCCAGTTGCAGAAAGCCGGTGAGAATGCCGCCCGGGTCAAGCTGATCCTGGAGGACGGCAGCGAATACGCGGAGCTTGGCCAGCTCGAGTTTTCCGAAGTCTCGGTCGCCGAAGGCACTGGCTCGGTGACCCTGCGCGCGGTGTTCCCCAATCCGAACCACGACCTGTTGCCGGGCATGTTTGTCCACGCCCAGCTGCAGGCCGGGGTCAACCGCGAGGCGATTCTCGCCCCGCAACAAGGCGTGACCCATGACCTGAAAGGCCAGCCCACAGCGCTGGTGGTCAACCAGGACAACAAGGTCGAACTGCGTGAGCTCAAGGCCGACCGCACCATCGGCAATCAATGGCTGATCAACCAAGGCCTGAACAGCGGCGATCGCTTGATCACCGAGGGTCTGCAATTCATCAAGCCCGGCGACCAAGTCAGCGTCAGCGCAGCGAGCAATGTCCAGGCCGCCAAAACGCCGCTGGTCTCGAGCACCGCAAAAATTGGCGGCCAGGGGGAGTAAACCATGTCGAAATTCTTTATCGATCGGCCGATTTTCGCCTGGGTAATTGCCCTGGTCATCATGCTGGTCGGAGCGCTGTCGCTGCTCAAGTTGCCCATCAACCAATACCCGAGCATCGCCCCGCCGGCCATCGCCATCGCCGTGAACTACCCTGGCGCGTCCGCGCAGACGGTGCAGGACACGGTGGTGCAAGTGATCGAGCAACAGCTCAATGGCATCGACAACTTGCGCTATGTCACCTCGGAAAGTAATTCCGACGGCAGCATGGCCATCACCGCCACCTTCAACCAGGGCACCAACCCGGACACAGCCCAGGTGCAGGTGCAGAACAAGCTCAATCTGGCCACCCCGCTACTGCCGCAAGAAGTTCAGCAGCAAGGCATCCGCGTGACCAAGGCGGTCAAGAACTTCCTGATGGTGATCGGCCTGGTCTCCCAGGACGGCAGCATGACCAAGGACGACCTGGCCAACTACATCGTCTCCAACATGCAGGACCCTATCTCGCGCACTGCCGGCGTCGGTGACTTCCAGGTGTTCGGCGCCCAGTACGCCATGCGCATCTGGCTCGACCCGGCCAAGCTGAACAACTTCCAGCTGACCCCGGTGGATGTGAAAAACGCCATCACCGCACAGAACGTCCAGGTATCCTCGGGCCAGCTCGGCGGCTTGCCGGCCGTGCAAGGCCAGCAATTGAACGCCACCATCATCGGCAAGACCCGCCTGCAGAGCGCCGAGCAATTCGACGCCATCCTGCTCAAAGTCAACCCGGATGGCTCGCAAGTGCGCCTCGGCGATGTGGCCGAGGTGACCTTGGGCGGCGAAAACTACGGTATCAGTGCCCAGTTCAACGGCAAGCCGGCGTCTGGCCTGGCCGTCAAGCTGGCGACCGGCGCCAACGCGCTGGAAACCGCCAAGGCCCTGCGCGCCACTATTGCCGAGCTGGAGCCGTTCTTCCCGCAAGGCGTGGAAGTGGTGTTCCCGTACGACACCACACCGGTGGTCACCGAGTCGATCTCCGGCGTGGTGTACACCCTGCTCGAAGCCATCGCCCTGGTGTTCCTGGTGATGTACCTGTTCTTGCAGAACTTCCGGGCCACGCTGATTACCACCATGACGGTACCGGTGGTACTGCTCGGCACCTTCGGCGTGCTCGCCGCCTTCGGTTTCAGCATCAACACCCTGACCATGTTCGGCATGGTGCTGGCGATCGGCCTGCTGGTGGACGATGCCATCGTCGTGGTGGAGAACGTCGAACGGGTCATGGCCGAAGAAGGCCTGTCGCCGAAAGAAGCCACGCGTAAATCCATGGGCCAGATTCAGGGCGCGCTAATCGGCATCGGCCTGGTCTTGACTGCCGTACTGCTGCCGATGGCGTTCTTCAGCGGCTCCACCGGGGTGATCTACCAGCAGTTCTCCATCACCATCGTCTCGGCCATGGTGCTGTCGGTGCTGGTCGCGCTGATTTTCACCCCGGCGCTGTGCGCGACCCTGCTCAAGCCGATTGGCAAAGGCGAGCATGCGCCCAAGCGCGGCTTCTTCGGCTGGTTCAACCGCAGCTTCGACCGCGGCGTACAACGCTACGAGCGAGGTGTCGCGAGCATGCTGCGGCACAAGCTGCCATACCTGCTGGCCTACCTGCTGATCATCGTCGGCATGGTCGTGCTGTTTACCCGCATCCCCACCGCCTTCCTCCCGGAAGAGGATCAAGGCGTGCTCTTCGCCCAGGTGCAAACGCCAGCGGGATCCACCGCAGAACGTACCCAGGTGGTGGTCGACGAGATGCGTAGCCACCTGCTCAGCGAAGAGGCGGATGCGGTCAGCTCGGTATTCACCGTTACCGGCTTCAACTTCGCCGGTCGTGGTCAGAGTTCGGGCATGGCCTTCATCATGCTCAAGCCCTGGGGCGAGCGCTCCGCGGAGAACAGCGTGTTCAATCTGGCGCAACGCGCGCAACAGCATTTCTTCAGTTTGCGCGACGCCATGGTGTTCGCCTTCGTACCACCGGCGGTCATGGAATTGGGCAACGCCAGCGGCTTCGACGTGTTCCTCCAGGATCGCGCCGGGGTCGGCCACGACAAACTGATGGCCGCGCGCAACCAGTTCCTTGGCATGGCCGCGCAAAGCAAAGTGCTGGCTGGCGTGCGACCGAACGGGCTGGACGATGAGCCGCAGTACCAACTGAGCATCGACGACGAACGTGCCCGCGCCCTCGGCGTGACCCTGACGAACATCAACCAGACCCTGTCGATTGCCTTGGGTGGCAGCTACGTCAACGACTTCATCGACCGCGGACGGGTGAAGAAGGTGTACATCCAGGGCCAGTCCAGCTCGCGCATGAGCCCGGAAGACCTGAACAAGTGGTACGTGCGCAACGACAGCGGCGAGATGGTGCCTTTCTCGGCCTTTGCCACTGGCGAATGGATTTATGGCGCGCCCAAACTGACTCGTTTCAACGGGGTCGCGGCCGTGGAAATTCTCGGTACACCCGCACCCGGTTACAGCTCCGGCGAGGCCATGGCGGAAGTCGAAGCGTTGGCGCAGAAACTACCGGCGGGCATCGGCTTTTCCTGGACCGGACTGTCCTACGAGGAGCGCCTGTCCGGTTCGCAAGCGCCGGCCCTTTATGCGCTCTCGCTGCTGATGGTGTTTCTCTGCCTGGCAGCCCTGTATGAAAGCTGGTCGATCCCGATTGCGGTGATGTTGGTGGTGCCCCTGGGCGTCATCGGCGCCCTCGCGGCCACCAGCCTGCGCGGGCTGTCGAACGACGTGTACTTCCAGGTCGGC
Source organism: Pseudomonas paeninsulae (assembly GCF_035621475.1). Taxonomy (NCBI): domain Bacteria; kingdom Pseudomonadati; phylum Pseudomonadota; class Gammaproteobacteria; order Pseudomonadales; family Pseudomonadaceae; genus Pseudomonas; species Pseudomonas paeninsulae. Next base: position 862,187 of record NZ_CP141799.1, on the reverse strand, counting down.
TTGCTGACGACCATTGGCCTGGCGGCGAAGAACGCCATCCTGATCGTCGAGTTCGCCAAGGAACTGCACGAACAAGGGCGCAGCTTGACCGAGGCGGCGATCGAAGCCTGCCGCATGCGCTTGCGCCCCATCATCATGACCTCGCTGGCGTTCGGCCTCGGCGTGGTGCCGCTGGCCATTTCCAGCGGCGCCGGCTCAGGCAGCCAGCACGCCATCGGTACCGGGGTGATCGGCGGCATGACCACCGCAACCATTCTGGCGATTTTCTGGGTTCCCCTGTTCTTCGTCAGCGTCTCTTCGCTGTTCCAGCGCAAGACGCGCACAACACTCGTCGAGGAGGCGGCCCAATGAACACGTCCTTAGTCTGCATCGCAGTCGCCACCCTGCTGCTCAGTGGCTGCTCGCTGATACCCGATTACCAGCAACCACCTGCACCGGTGGCCAGCCAGTGGCCACAAGGCCAGGCCTACTCGCCAACCGAGTCGGCCGACATCGCCGCCGCCGAACAAGGCTGGCGCCAGTTCTTCCGTGACCCGGCCTTGCAGCAGCTGATCGAAAGCGCCCTGGTGAATAACCGCGACTTGCGCATCGCCGCCTTGAATATCGAGGCCTACCGCGCGCAATACCGCATCCAGCGCGCGGACTTGCTGCCTGCGGTCAGCGCAGATGGCAGTGGCAGCCGGCAACGCCTGCCGGCGGACGTTGGGCAAACCGGCCGCGCCGGGATCAGCAGCCAGTATTCGGCGACCCTCGGCGTCAGTGCCTATGAGTTGGACCTGTTCGGCCGCGTGCGCAGCCTTAGCCAAGAGGCATTGGAAACCTATTTTTCCAGTGAGGAAGCGCGCCGTTCCACGCAAATCAGCCTGGTCGCCAGTGTCGCCAATGCCTACCTGACCTGGCAGGCCGATCAAGCCCTGCTGGGGCTGACGCAAGACACCCTCAAGGCCTTCGAGCAAAGCCACCAGTTGACCGTGCGCAGTAATGCGATCGGCGTGGCTTCGGCGCTCGACTTGAGCCAGTCGCGCACCTCGGTCGAAGGGGCCAGGGTCAAACTGGCGCAATACCAGCGCCTGGTCGCGCAAGACCGCAACGGCCTCACCTTGCTCCTGGGTAGCGGCCTGCCGGCGGAGCTGCCAGCCAGTCAAGCACTCGACGCCGACCTGCTCAGCCAGGTGCCGGCCGGGCTGCCGTCAGACCTGCTGCAACGCCGCCCGGACATTCTCGAAGCCGAGCACCTGCTCAAGGCCGCCAACGCCAATATCGGCGCGGCGCGTGCGGCATTCTTCCCGCGCATCAGCCTGACCGCCAATGCCGGCAGCCTCAGCCCCGACCTCTCCGGGTTATTCAGCGGCGGCTCGGGCACCTGGTTGTTCCAGCCGCAGATCAGCCTGCCGATCTTCAATGCGGGCAGCCTGCGCGCCAGCCTGGATTACTCGAAAGTCCAGAAAGACATCAGCGTGGCTCGCTACGAGAAGACCATCCAGACCGCCTTCCAGGAGGTTGCCGACGGCCTGGCGGCACGCCAGACCTACCATCAGCAACTGCAGGCCCAGCGCGATCTGGTCGTAGCCAATCAGGATTACTACCGCCTGGCTGAGCGCCGCTACCGCGTCGGCATCGACAGCAACCTGACCTTCCTCGATGCCCAGCGCTCGCTGTTCAGCGCGCAGCAGGAGTTGATCATCAATCGCCTGGCGCAACTGGCTAGCGAAGTGAACCTGTACAAGGCGCTCGGCGGTGGCTGGCGTGAACGCACCGGCCAGGCCGCGCTCGTGCCAGCGGCGCCAGCGGAGGGTTGAGGCTCATCCACGAGCAGGTGCGGATCGTGCAGAACGGGGGAACCGGCCCGTCCCGGCGACCGTGTCTATGAAAGGCGATGTACCGGTTATGGGTTGATCGGTTTGCTGGGATGAACCACCGGGCAGCGCATGCCGGACACGTAGCAGGTTCGGTTGATAAGACTGAGGAGGTTGTCTTCGATGCAGCCTTTGCAGTCGGCTTGCAGGCTAGCCACGGCCATTTTCATGGTGACTGCCGACACTACCAAGGCGGCAGTACCCAACGTGATCACGTGCATTGCGGTTACTCCAGTTCTTGGTGTAATGCCAATGCCAGCGGTTTTTGTGTGCTGACCCTGCTTGAGTCAGCACCTGAATGCCTGTTACGAATTTATTTGCCTGAAAAACCGGCATCCAACGCCAGTCGGTCCTGGTCGCGGAAGGCGATCAGCAACAGGCTGCCGGCAAAGATGATCAGCGAGGGATAGAACAGCACGTTGCTGCCTTCGAATACCCAGCCCCAGGGATCGATCACCGACTGCATCACGGCAAACAGCGAGGCGCCGTTAAACAGCACTTGCGCCGGATAGACCCAGCGCCGCGCGAAACCCAGCACCACGGCCAAACCGACCAGCATCTGCAGCACGCCGCCGACACGCAGCACACTCTCGATACTGAGGAAGTCGAAGTAGAACTTGTTGGCCACCGCCATGCCGTGCGCGACGTTGAATACTTTGTCGGCCCCCCAAATAACCAATAGCCAGCCAATCGACAGGCGAAGGAACAACAGAGTCCAGATTTTCATAACGAACTTTCCTATTAGGGCCGGGCTTGTGGCCCGGCCTTGAGTTGCTACACGGCCGTCGTGGCGTGTAAGTGAGGGTATTTCCAATATGGGCAAGAGGCCCCAGGCGCAGCGGGCCTGCCGCTGCTGCTGACGCGCAGCACCTCGACCGGGGAGGTCACCCGGCCTTGTCATTGGCTGCCTGCTGGGTGCTACCAGCGCCTTCAGCCGCGCCCAGGCGCCATTGATGGAACCTGGCCAGCCAGCGCAAGGCGCTGGCCGGGGCATGGGCACGCTTCCATTCGCCGGCCACGTACTTGTTCGCCTCGGCCATCGTCGGGTAGATGTGGATGGTGCCCAGGACCTTGTTCAACCCGTAACCGTGCTTCATGGCCGCGACGTATTCGGCGATCAGCTCGCCGGCATGCTCGCCGACGATGGTCACCCCGAGGATGCGATCCTTGCCCGGCACGGTCAGCACCTTGACGTAGCCATGGGCGGCCTCGTCGGCAATCGCGCGGTCCAGTTCATCGATGCCGAAGCGGCTGACTTCATAGGCGATACCCTGGTCCTTGGCATCCTGTTCGTTGATGCCGACGCGGGCCACCTCGGGGTCGGTGAATGTCGCCCAGGGGATCACCCGGTAATCGACCTTGAAGCGCTTGAAGCCGCCGAACAAACCGTTCACCGCCGCATACCAGGCCTGATGCGCCGAGGTGTGGGTGAACTGAAAAGGCCCGGTGACATCGCCCACCGCGAAAATATTGGGGAAGCGCGTGGCGAGGAACTCGTTGGTTTCCAGGGTGCCGTTGCTACGCACCTCCAGCCCGAGTTCCTCGGCGCCGAAGCCCTTGACGTTGGCGACCCGCCCCAGGGCCAGCAACACCTGATCGAAGGGCAACACGACCTCGCGGTTGTCGATCAGGTTCTGGCAGATCAACTGCCGCTGGCCGTCAACCACCTCGAAACGCACCGCCTTGTGCTGCAAGCGCAGCTCGACGCCATCATGGCGCAGGCTGGCCATCACCGCTTCGCTGGCCTCGAGATCCTCACGAATCAGCAGGCGCTCGGTCATCTCCACCTGAGTCACCGCACTGCCGAGGCGCTGGAACGCCTGGGCCAGTTCGCAACCGATCGGCCCGCCCCCCAGCACCAGCAAGCGTTTAGGCTGCTCGCGCAGATCCCAGACGTTGTCCGAGGTCAGCGGAGCCACCAGTTCGATGCCCGGAATCTTCGGCACCAGCGGGCGCGCACCGGTGGCGATGACGATGGAGCGCGCACTCAGGCTCTGACCATTGACCTCGACCGTCCAGGGCGAGGTGATCTTCGCCTCGCCCTGCAACACCTCGACACCCAGCTGGGTATAACGCTCGACCGAGTCATGCGGCTCGATATCCGCCACCACCCGCTGCACCCGCTGCATCACCGCGGCGAAATCCACTTCGGCCTTGATCGGCTTGAAACCGAGCTGCTCGGCCTTCTTCAATTCGTTGGCCAGCTTGGCCGAACGCAGCAGCGCCTTGGACGGTACGCAGCCGGTATTCAGGCAGTCGCCGCCCATCTTGTGCTTTTCGATCAGGGTCACCTTGGCCTTCACCGCGGCGGCGATATAGGCCGACACCAGGCCACCAGAGCCGGCGCCGATCACCAGCAGGTTGCGGTCGAAACGCGTGGGCTTCTGCCAGCCGGCGTAGACCTTGCGCGCCTTGACCAGCTCCAGCAGCTTGCGCGAGATAATCGGCAACAGGCCGAGCAGCACGAAGGCACCGATCAATCCTGGCGAGAGGATGCCGGCCAGCGAATCGAGCTGAGCCAACTCACGGCCAGCGTTCACGAAGACCAGGGTGCCCGGCAGCATGCCCAACTGGCTAATCCACCAGAAAGTCCGCGCCGGCAATTTGGTCAGGCCCATGGCCAGGTTGATCAGGAAGAATGGAAACACCGGCACCAGGCGCAGGGCGAACAGGTAGGAGGCACCCTCGCGTTCGATGCCCTGATTGATCCCGGCCAGGCGCTTGCTGAACTTGGCCTGCACCCAGTCACGCAGCAACAGGCGACTGCTGAGCATGGCCAGCGTGGCGCCCAGGGTGGAGGCGAAAGAAGCCAGCAAGGTGCCGCCCAACAAGCCGAACAAGGCGCCGCCGACCAACGTCATCAAGGCCGCACCCGGCAATGACAGCGCGGTGACCAGCACATAGAGCACGAAGAACAGGCCGCCTGACAGCCAGGGGTTGGCGAGCACCTGGGCGTTAAGGGCCACTTGCTGCGCCTTGAGGCTGGCGAGGCTGAGGTACTGGCTCAGGTCGAAGACGAAGAAACTGGTCAACAGCAACAGGATGATGGCCAACAAGGCCGACTTACGCGTGTCCATGCAGACAGCTCCTTTATTGATTTTGCAATGCGCCAGCACAGCTGGAACCCTGACCGGCGGTGCAGGCGTAGCAGTGATCGCGGGTGATGATGGGATTGCCGTGCAGGTTGGTGGCCTGCAGCAAATCGCGCAGATGCGCACGGTCACGACCGATCAACTCGGGCAGTGCCATCGGCAGCTCGAGCATCTGATTGAAGTCGCAGTCGTACAGATAGCCCTGCCAGTCGACACTGACCACGCTGCGGCACATCAAGTCATCGAGGTTCTCCGGCCGGTAGCTGTCGCGCAGCAACTGCATGTAACCGTTGAATTGCCCCTTGCTCACCAGGGTGCTGCCAAACCGCGCGATCGGCTGGTTGGTGATGGTCAGCAGATGGTTGAAGTGAATGCCGAAGTCCTCAGCCAGATGCTCTTTGAACTCGGCCTCGAGCTGCGCCTGGGGCGGCGGCAGATTGGCGCCTTGCGGGTTGAACACCAGATTCAGAATCAGGCCGCTACCCTCGACGCCATAGCCCAACCGATTGAGCTGCTGCAGACCCTCGATGCTGGCATCGAAGACGCCATCGCCACGCTGCTTGTCGACGTTCTCCCGCGAGTAGCAGGGCAACGAGGCGGTGACTTCCACCTCCTGCGCAGCGAGAAACTCGGCCAGGTCTGCATAACCCGGCTCGCAGAGAATCGTCAGGTTGCAGCGGTCGATGACCCGCAGCCCTTCGCTGCGGGCGTAAATCACCAGCTCGCGAAAGCGCGGATGCATCTCCGGGGCACCGCCGGTGAGGTCGAGGGTTTGCACCGAATGAGTGGCGATAACCTGATGCAGCAAGGCCAGGCTCTCGTCGGTCATGGCCTCCGTGCGGGTCGGCCCGGCATTGACATGGCAATGCAGGCAGCGCTGGTTGCACAGGTAGGTGAGGTTGATCTGCAGAGCGTGCAGTTGCGCGCGGTGAATCGCTGGAAAACTCAGGGCATTAAGCAGGGGCAAGGTGGGCAGCATGACAATCTAAACTCTTGGGAACTGTTGCTTTGAGAGCCGAAGCGGCTCTGCGTTACAAAACCGAGCCTTGCCAACGCTGTACAGCCACCTTGTCGACGCCGCGTGCTGCCAGTCGGCCGAGCACGACCTGGGTAGCGGTGAACGTCACATAAAAAACGAAGACAACGGCAGGGGTCATACGGGGAGCCTTGTGGCAGAGCACGGCGCCCTCAATTACGGACTGATAGGTCCATAATACGCCAAAAAATTAGCCCAGGTTCGCCATGACCAGTTCGATAACTGTAAGCAATTCTTTCTGCTCCATGCCGGCCTTGGTCTGGGTGCGCAGGCCGCTCATCACACAGTGCATGTACAGCGCGCGGGCAGCAGGCGGTTGAGTGGCCGACACCAGGCCTGCATCTTGCGCCTGCTGGAAAGCCTGCTCGAACACCCCACGAAAACGCCGGGTGGCGAGGGCAATCAGGCGCTGCACCGCCGGGTCGCTGGTGGAAAATTCATTGGTCACGTTGACCAGCATGCAGCCGCGCGGCGTGGCTCGATCGGCGTCGTCGAGCACCGATAGCAGGCATTCATGAATGAACACGAGCGGCGACTCGGCCAGCTCCAGGCGCTCCAGCAGGTAGCGAGTGCGGCTCTCGACATACCGACTGAAGGCGGCTTCGAACAGGCTCTGCTTGTTGCCGAAGCTTTCATACAGGCTGCTCTTGGACAGTCTCGTCGCCTCAAGCAGATCCTGCAGGCTGGTGGCCTCATAGCCCTTGCCCCAGAAAAGCTGCATGGCAGCTTCCAGGACAAAGTCGGGGTCGAAAGATCTAGGGCGTCCGCGGTTCATGCGGCTGATTATGGACCGAGCATGTCTTAATTCAAAGGCGGAGCTACCCGCGCTGTAACAAAAGCTCAAGCAACGGCTCATAAGAGTGCCAACCTGGACAACCAGATCTCACTCCACCGCAGAGACGGGAGCACTTGCTTGACTGACCGCCCTACCCCCGAAATCGCGCCTACCGCAGCCTGTTTGGTCCTGCTGTGCAAGCGCCCAGCGCTCGGTCATTCCAAGCAACGCCTGGCAGCGCAGCTGGGGCTGAAGCAGACGTTCAAGATCGCCCAGCACCTGCTCGACTGCGCCCTGGAGGATCTCCAGCACTGGCCAGGGCCCAAGGCACTGGCGCCGGATCACCCCCAGCACGTGGCCTGGGGGAAGTCCCTATGCCCCCTGGCCCTATGCCTGGCGCAGCACCAAGGCAACCTCGGTCAACGCCTCAACGACCTGGACCGCAGGTTGCGCACGCAGGGCCAGCAGCGCCTGCTGTTCATCGGCAGTGATTGCCCGGCCCTGCTGCCGAGTGACTACCAAACGGTGTGCGAACTACTCGACGCCCATGACACGGTACTGCTCAAGGCACGCGATGGCGGAGTCGTGTTGATGGCCTCGAACCGCCCATGGCCAGACCTGCGCGACCTGCCCTGGAGCACTGAGCACCTGGCCCAGGCGCTGGCCTACAAGTGCCAGGCTGCCGGGCATTCACTGGTACAGACCGGCGACTACTTCGACATCGATCACCAGGAAGACCTGCAGCTGCTGGCCCGCGCCCTCGAACCGGACACGCGCTCCGCACGACTGCGTTTGCGCGATGCCGTGCACGACCTCGGAATACCGGCGCATGCCTGATAAAACACCGATCAGCGTGATCATCCCCTGCTGGCGCGATGAGGCGTTACTCGGTCCCCTGCTGTCCCGCCTGCATCAGCTGGCCACGCGTTCCAGGCAAGTGCTGCAGATCATAGTGGTCGATGCCGCACGTAGCCCAAGCTGTAACCGCATATGCCAGCAGCATGGTGCCCAGTGGTTGCCGGCCACACCCTGCCGAGGCGAACAGTTGCGCCGGGGAGCTGAACACGCGCGGCATTCGATCCTGTGGTTTTTGCACGCCGATGCTCAGCTGCTGGGCAATCCCCTGCCGGACATACAGACGGCGGTGGCCTCGGGTGCGGTCGGCGGCGCCTTCGCCTTCCGCTTTGCCGGACCCAGCTGCTGGCAAAGCCGCTTGCTGGAACGCCTCATCGATTGGCGCAGCCGCTTCGGCGTGCCCTATGGCGATCAAGGCGTGTTCGTCGAAACCAGCGCCTACCTTGCCTGCGGCCAACACCGTCCCTGGCCGCTGTTCGAGGAAGTGGAACTGATCAAGCAGCTGCGCCGACTGGGCCGCTTCGTGCGGATCGGCCAGGGTGTTCAGGTCGACCCAAGACGCTGGCAACGCGACGGCTGGTGGCGGCGCTCGCTGCATAACCGCCTGCTGGCACTCGCCTATGCGGTCGGCGTACCGGCTAGCCGCTTGGCGCGACTGTACGGCCAGCGCAACACATCCGCCTGCACGTCGAATAAACCCTAGCAGCCTGTCGGACTTGAATTCATGAACGGGGATATCAATAGTGAGGCGAAGCGATTCGCCCCACTATTGAGGTATTTCCAGGCTTTTTTGCCCCGAATTTCCTGAGAACGAGCGGGTTTAGTTCATTTCTACCCACACTGGACGGATTTGTGGCGCAAAACGGCCATGCGTTTCAAATTCCAGGCCAGACATACCAGGCGCCATTCGCCGCTCACCTTGTCCTTGCCTCGCAGCAGAAACTGGCGAAAACCCATGACCGACTTGATGATGCCGAACACCGGTTCCACCGTCTGTTTGCGCAGCGCATAGAGGCGGCGCCCCGGCTGGCTCTTGAGTTTGTGCGCCATGCGTTGTTGCACTGTGGCATCAGCGTCGAGCGCTGCCAGCTCCTCGAAGCGCGCCTTCCAGTGCGGGTGATGATCTTCGCGTGCCACCGCCAGGTAGGGCTCGATTCCCGCCGCCTCGCAGGCGGCGATGTTGCTTTCGCTGTTGTAGCCACAGTCCCCGAGCACCACGTTCACCTGACCCAATGACTCCGGTAGCGCCTTAAGCTCGGCCAGCATGGGGACGACTTGTTGCTTGTCGTTGCCCGCCTGAGTGAGGCCTGGCGCCACCACCAACAGGGTGTCGGTATCCACTGCGGCCTGGGCGTTGTAGCACTGTTCGAAGCCGCCGCCAGCCACCCGCATGATGCGCGAGTCTTCGTCGGTGAGGTTGATTTGGTCGTGTTCGGTAGGCCCTTCCACTGGGGCTTTGGGCGGCTTGCCGCCGGGCTTCTTGCCCGTTTCTGCCGTGCGCGCCGCACGCTTGGCAAGCTTCTCTTGGTAGGCGGCCTGATCCTGCTCGAAACGCGCACGGGCGCGCACCTCGATCTTGGCCTTCGCCGCGTCCATGGCGAGCAAGCGATCTTGCCGGCGTTTGATCTCGTCCGGCAGATCGATGCCGACGGGGAGCTCTGCCTGGTCGGCCCGTTCAGCCAGCGCCAGGAGCTCCTGCACTTCGGCCTTGAGCTGGCGTTCGAGTGTCTGGATATGGCCATAGGACAGTGCACTGTGGCGTGAGGCGCTGGCATGCAGCTTGGTGCCGTCGAGGCTGATGGTGCCGAGCTTGAGCAGCTTCATCTCGCCCGCCAGCTCCAGCACCTGAAGGAAGATGCCGGCCAACTCGTCGAGGAAGCGGCGGCGGAAGCTGGCCAGGGTGTCGTGATCGGGGTGACTGCCTGAGGCCAGGTAGCGAAAGGCGAGCGAGTCGTAAGTGGCGCGTTCGATCATACGGCTGGAAAAGGTGCCGGTGGCATAGCCATAGACCAGCAGACTAAGCAGCACCTCGGGGTGATAGGCGGCGCTGCCGCGTCCGCCATAACGCCGGGTGAGCGCACTCAAGTCGAGCCGTTCGATGGCTTCGAGAATGAAACGGGCCAGGTGGGCTTCTGGCAGCCAGTCATCCATCGATGGCGGGAGCAGGTAGTCAGTCTTGCGGTCGATCGGACGAAAGCGGCTCATGCGGAGGCATCGGCTGGGCGGTGTCGGGATTATCCTGGAATCCAGTGATTAAGTCCGACAGGCTGCTAGGAGCCTTCATGCGCACTCTGTTACTCAGCCTCATGCTCTGGCTAAGCAGTCCGCTATATGCCAGCAACTTCGACCATGAGCATGCGCAGTGGAGCGAACTGCTGGAGCAACACGTCGCCTGGGTTAACCAGGGGGTGGCCAGTACCGTCGACTATCGAGGTTTCCAACAGGATCAGGCAGAACTGGCAAGCTATCTGGCCACGCTGTCGAACGTCTCCCGCCAGCAATTCGACGGCTGGAGCCGTGATCGGCGCCTGGTCTTTCTGCTCAACGCCTATAACGCCTTCACGGTACAGCTGATCCTCGACCACTACCCGCTGGAGTCGATCAAGGATATCGGCGGGCTGTTCAGCAGCCCCTGGAAGCAGGCGTTCATCCCTCTGCTGGGGCAAAGCCTGAGCCTGGACCAGATCGAGCACACACTAATCCGCGCACCCGGCGTCTACGACGAACCGCGCATCCACTTTGCCGCCAATTGTGCCTCGGTCGGTTGCCCGGCCCTGCGCAGCGAAGCCTTCGTGGCCAGCACCCTCGACGGGCAACTCGAAGACAGCCAGCGACGCTTCCTGAAAGATCGCAGCCGTAACCGCTTCGACTCGGCCAGCGGTAGCTTCCAGGTCTCGAAAATCTTCGCTTGGTACGCTGAGGACTTCGCCAAGCGCTGGGGCTCGCTGGACAACTACCTGATCCAGCAAGCCCCCCTGCTCAGCCCTCCGGCACAGCGGCCTGCAGCCAATAGCACGCCCAGGATCGAGTACCTCGACTATGACTGGTCACTCAATCAATCCAGCTGAGCGAGGGAGCGCCGAGGTTGCGCGCCGGCATGGCCAACCTTTGCCGCGGGCAACGGTCAAATACCATTGTCTATTGCCGCTAACGACCTCGCGCGCGGCATGGCTGGCACCCGGCACCAGCCATCGCTACCGCCGCCTGAGCCACTAGTTGCAGGTTAAGCGCCTGCTGCATAAGCAAGGAGATGCATGACCATGAGCAAGCAATCACTGCCACCGGCCCAGTATGCGGATCTGCGCGCCGTGTTCATCAACACCACGCTCAAGCCTTCCCCCGAGCCCTCGCACACCGAAGTACTGATGGACGTATCCCAGGCAATCATGCGCGCGCAGGGGGTCAAGGTGGAGCACATTCGCGCCGCCGACCATGTGCTCGCTCCCGGCGTGCAGCCGGATATGACCGCGCATGGTTTCGAGCGCGACGATTGGCCCACGCTCTACGCCCGGGTGAAACAGGCGGACATTCTGGTGATCGGTTCGCCAATCTGGCTGGGGGAGCGCTCGTCGATCTGTTGGAGCGTGATCGAGCGCCTATACGCGCAGTCGGCGGATCTGAACGGCAAGGGTCAGTACGTCTATTACGGCAAGGTCGGCGGCTGCATCGTCACCGGCAACGAAGATGGTGTTAAGCATGTCGCCACCGGGGTGCTGTATGCCCTGCAGCATCTGGGCTACAGCATCCCGCCGCAAGCCGACGCCGGTTGGATCGGTGAAGCCGGCCCCGGCCCCAGCTACGGCGACCGCCAGGACGATGGCAGTCGGGTCGGGTTCGCCAACGACTTTACCCAGCGCAACACCACCTTCATGACCTGGAACCTGCTGCATCTGGCTCGCCTGCTCAAGGATGTCGGCGGCATACCGGCCTATGGCAATGTGCGCGAGCAGTGGGATGCGGGCAACCACTTCGACCACCCCAACCCGGAGTATCGTTAGGCGCCAACGGCGCTGTGCTGACGCTGGTGCCGCGCTGCGACTAGCCGACGGACTCCAACGCTGCATAGTCGAGCGCAGTAGTTGTTCAGCGGCCTGCTAGCGCTGCACCAGGGTCAGGGCGAACTGCGCGTCCTCATCGACCCAGGCTTGGCGACGGGCAAAGCCGGCAGCCTCCAGCGAGCCGAACAGCCCGTCGAGGCTGTACTTGTACGAGCTCTCGGTCCAGATCGTCTCACCGTCGCGCATGGTCAGCTCGAGCCGCGCCTCGGCTATGCGAATCCGCTGCGTGCGGGTGCTGACCAGGTAGGACTCCATGCGCGACTCGGTGGCGTTCCACAGGGCGCGGTGCTGGAAACTGTCGAGGTCGAAATCGGCGCCCAGCTCGCGATTGATTCGCACCAGCAGGTTGCGATTGAACGCGGCAGTCACCCCCAGCGGATCGTCATAGGCCAGCATCAGTTCGCGCTCGGGCTTGAGCAGATCGGCGCCCAATAGAAACAAATCGCCGGGTTGCAGCGCGCTGCGGATCTGGCGCAACAGTTCGTTGGCCTTGGGCGGATCGAAATTGCCCATATTCGAGCCGAGAAACAGCAACAGCGTATGCCCCGCCTCCGCCTGGTTGCGCCTGAATTCGGCCAGGCCCGCCTCATAGGTGGCTTGATGGGTGATCACCTGGGTGGCCGGCAGCCCCACCAGCAACCCGGCTGCGGCGGACAGCGCGCTGCGCGACACGTCGACCAGATGCACGCGCAACTCCGCGCTACCGGCATCCCGGGCTTGCAATACGCGGGCGAGTTTTTCACCGCTGCCAGCGCCCAACTCGACGGTTTCGGTAAGCGGTGCACAGGCGGCCAGAATGGCCCGCGCATGGGTCTTCAGCAGCCCGGTTTCGGCGCGTGTCACCCGATACCAGGGCAGTCGGGTGATGGCCTCGAACAGCGCCGAACCGAGGGCATCGTAGAGATAGCGGGATGGCAGCTGGCGCGGCGTCTGCGTCAGGTAGAAGGCGACGTCCTCGGCAAACTGCTGGGTCGACACCTGATCGGCCGGCGGCCGCACAGAGACCCGCGCCGACGCGGGGGTCATTGTCCCGCTCCGGCGACGCAGCGAAAGCTGGCGTACATATAGCGGTAACGCGCACGGAACCAGTTGCGCAGCGACGGCCTGAGCAGTTCGCTCACGGTCACCGGCGCCGCGCCCTTCATCACGAAGTGCTCGCCATCGAAGAACTCCGCCGAATACTCGGGATAGCACGCGCGCACCTCGAATCCGGGAAACGGCGCGAAGGCGCTCGCCGTCCACTCCCAGCCATTGCCGACCAGATCATCCACCCCCCAGGCGCTGCGCCCTGCCGGATGACTGCCGATGGGCTGCGGGTCCCAGGCGTGAAAGTCGAACACGCCGCGCGCGCCATCGGGCGGCGCATTACCCCAGGGATAGCGCCGCGGCTGGCCGTCCGGCGCGCCATACGCGGCCCGTTGATACTGCGCTTCGCTGGGCAGGCTCAGCCCGCGCCAGCGGCAGTAAGCCGAGGCCTCGGCCTGGCTCACCCACACCGGCCAGGCAGCGGGCAAGGCAAGCAGATCGAACATTGCGCGCCACAGCCAACGCTCGCCGTCGCGCTGCCAGAACAGCGGATGGCGGATGCCCTCGGCCTTGATCCAGGCCCAATCTGCTGGTCGCCACCAGCGCGCATCGGCGTAGCCGCCGGCCTCGACGAACTCCAGGTAATCGGCATTGCTGACGTTGTGCTGCTGAATCCGAAACGCCGGCACCTGCTCGGCGAAAGCCGGCATCTCGTTATCCCAGGCAAACGGCTCAACTCCAGGATTGACCCCAAGCGCTGCCTGACCAGACGGTATGTCGATCCAGGCCTGTGGCGGCGGCGCACCCTCGCTGCGCGGACTGTAGCCGGCGGGGCGGCGCTTCTGTTCGAGCGGCAGCTGATGCCACATGTACATCAGCGTTTCCAGGTGGGTAGCCTCGTGTTCGAGGATGCAGTGGGCAGCCTCGACGCGTTCGGGCGGCAGGCCATCCGCGCTAACCAGATCATGCTCCGCCAGCGCCGCCCGCACCTGTCGATCGGCCTCGGCGCAGAACGAATCCACCTCGTCGCGCCTGGGCCACAGGTCGGCCTCGTTGCCCCGGGCCCGGACGTTGCTGGAATCCTCATGCGGGTCGATGCCTCGGGCAAACAGCTGCTCGAGCCGTGCATCGATGCTCGGGCGCCCCAACCCCTGCTTGACCAGCCTATTGAAGCTGAACGCCGGGATGTGGCCCTGATAGAAGACGACGGGATTACGCAGCGCGATTGGACGACTGTAATAGGCCTCGTCGGTAATCAACCCAAACAGCTGGGCGGAGCGCTCACGGTTACGGTTGTACCAGGGCAATAGCCCAGGTCGCTCGGCAACAGAAATCGGTCTGGACATGAACGGCCTTCATCATTCGATGGGAGAGTAGGCAATTACTTGCTATAGGCCGGTGGCCAGGCTCAAAGGTTCACATCGGCTCACCTCAACCAGGCGCCGTGTATTGGCCAATCCAGCAAATCCACAAGCAAAGCGTAGCCCACTCGCGCGCAGAACCCAGGTCCGTCGTCGCGCCTTCAGCGTCACCTCGGCCAACCATCGGGGCCGCCCTGCCTGCGCGGGAGCAGACACGGCTCGCAGCAATCGCGCATACAACGCCGCGCATCCCCGCTGCTGAAATGGACAGCGCACAGCCGCTCTATGTTTAGATGACGCGACTCGGTCTGGCGCCCAACCAGACTCATACGCCCGGATGGCCCATGACCGCTCGAACCCTGCTGCTGACCGCCCTGGCCATGCTGGCCTTTGCCGGCAACTCGCTGCTGTGCCGCCTGGCGCTGAAAGACACCGAGATCGACGCCGCTAGTTTCACCAGCCTGCGTATCGCCTCCGGCGCCCTCACGCTGTGGCTGTTGCTGCGCCTGCGTTCAGGCAGCGGCGCCCTCGCCGGCAGCTGGTTCGCTGCGGGCGCCCTATTTGCCTACGCGGCGGGGTTTTCCTTCGCCTATATCCACCTGGACGCCGGCGTCGGCGCGCTGCTGCTGTTCGGCGCGGTGCAGATCAGCATGCTGGCCTGGGGTTTTTATCGCGGCGAGCGCCTCAGTCTGCTGACCGGCGCGGGCCTGCTCCTGGCCCTCGCTGGCATGCTCGTCCTGCTGTTACCCGGTGCCAGTGCGCCGGCCTTGGGCAGCGCCTTACTGATGCTGCTGGCCGGGGTGGCCTGGGGCGCCTATTCGCTGCTCGGCCGTGGCGTCGGCGATCCACTGGCCGCCACCGCCGGCAACTTCCTGCGCGCCGTGCCGTTGGCCGTGGCGGTCAGCGCGCTGCTGCTCAGTCGCCTCAGCTGGGATGTGCCGGGATTGATCTACGCCCTGCTTTCCGGCGCCCTCACCTCGGGCATTGGCTACGCCATCTGGTACACCGCCTTGCGCGGGTTGCGGGCATTCCAGGCCGCCACTGTGCAACTCAGCGTGCCGATCCTCGCCGCCCTGGCCGGCAGTCTGTTGCTCGACGAGGCCTTGAGCCTGAGGTTGTTGCTGAGCTCGGTCGCCGTACTCGGTGGCATCGCCCTGGTGCTGGGCGCCAAACAGCGCGGGTGAGGCATCGCGCGCCAGGTCGGTTGCGCGGTCGCCGCTCAATCGATTCCGGCAAACCGGGCGAGCGACTGAGCAAAACTCATCCGCGACTGTCTTCTATCCTGTAGCCACAGCCCCCAACGGAATCTCACGCCATGTCCATTAGCGCCTCCCACCTGACCCGCGCCCTGCTCTACAGCCTGCTCCTGTTCAGTCTGGCGGCGTGCAGCAGCCTCGGCCTACGCGACCCTCTGCGCATCGACCTGGTCGGCCTCGAACCACTGGCCGGCGAGGGCCTCGAGGTGCGCTTCGCGGTGAAGCTGCGGGTGCTCAACCCCAATGACACGGCCATCGACTACAACGGCGTGGCCCTGGACCTGGCAGTCAACGGCCAGCCGCTGGCCAGTGGGGTGAGCGACCAGCGCGGCCAGGTGCCGCGTTTCGGTGAGGCGCTGATTAGCGTGCCGGTGAGCATTTCCGCGTTCTCCGCCATGCGTCAGGCCTGGGGCGTGGCCGGCTACCAGCCAGGCCAAGGCCTGCCCTATGAGCTGCACGGCAAGCTGGCCGGCGGTTTGTTCGGTACCTCACGCTTTACCGACAGCGGCACCCTCAACTGGCCGGAGCCTGCGACTACGCCGTAACTGGCGGTTGCAGCCAGGCCCTACTCAGGCCTGCATCAGGCTCTTCAGCCAGTCCCGTGGCGACAAGCCGCAGCAGCGACTGAACACCCGCGACAGCGCTTCCGGGCTGGCATAGCCGACCGCCGGCGCCACCAGGCCCATCGGCTTGCCGTGTTTGAGCAGGCTCTTGGCCAGGCTCAGGCGCCACTCCGTCAGGTAGCCCAGCGGCGTCATGCCGACCGCCTCGCGAAAGTTCACCGCGAAGCGCGCCCGCGACATGCCGGCCCGCTGCGCCAGGCTTTGCAGGGTCCAACCGGCTTCCGGCTGTTCGTGCATGGCATTGATCGCCTTGGCCAGGCGCGGTTCGGCCAACCCGGCGAGAATCCCCGCCTGCAGCAGGTTGGCATCCATGGCGTGGCGCATCAGCAGAATCAACACGTACTCGACCAATCGATCGATGGCCGCCTGGCGCCCACAGTGATCGGCGAACGCCTCGTCGAACAGCAGATTCAACACCGGTTCCAGACTGGGGATCTGCGCCAGCGGCACCAGCATTTCGCCAGGCAGGGTACGCACCAAGGGGTTGCCCAGGCCGCCGCCAAAATCGAAGGTGGCGCTCAGCAGCTCAGACCCCGCCGGCTCTTCGGCATGCAGACGGTGGCTGCTGGGCCGGGGAAACAGCAGCAACGACGGTTGCTCTATCAGGTAACTGCGTATCTGTGGCCCGGAGACTCGCAGGGTGCCACGGCGCAACAGGTGCAGATAGCCGACGCTGCCGCCATCGAACTGTTCGGAGAAGCCGCACAGCGGCCCGCTGTGGAACACCTTGGCGCTCAGACTGAAACGGGCGAGCAAGGGAGAGAGACGGTCCATTCGATACCATCGGCTAGATTTAGAAGACTATTCATCATCACTAATATCGACTTCTCAGTCAAAGTAGATATCACAGTCTCACCACTAGCCGAAGGAAATTCAGCGTGCCCCGTATCGCGCCCGTTGACCTCACGCACACCGACGCACGAACCGCCGCCACGCTGGCGGCGCACATCGCCGAACTGGCCACGCACGTGCTGGCGCAACGCGGACGCATCAGCGACAGCGAGTTGCTCGCCGCCCGCGAGGCCGGCCTGGATGACGGCCTGATCCTCGCAGTCGTGGCTCAGGTGGCCCTCAACGTGCTGACCAATTTCACCAACAATCTGGCCTACACCGACATCGACTTCCCGCCGGTCAACGCCGCGTTGTAACGGTTCGGTGGCGCCTAGACGGGCGCCGCCGTTTCTCGTCCCCACAGAGGAGCATCCTCATGAAGACCCTAGCGTCCCTCGCCATCGCCCTCGCCAGCCTCAACGCCAGCGCCGCGGATCTGGCCGAGCACACCTTCAGCACCTACGTGAATGACCAAGGCGAAATCAGCCTGCCCGCCGATGCCCGCAAGAGCTGGAGCCATCTCGGCTCCTGGCTGGTGGCCGACGAAAAGGCGCCCGGTTATGGCTTCCATGACGTCTACAGCCAAGCCGAAGTAGTCGAGGCCTACCGCCAGACCGGCGAGTTCCCGGACGGCGCGGTGCTGATCAAGGAAATCCGCAAGGTCGAGCACGGCATGCAGACCACCGGCCAAGCACAGTGGGCCGGCGATACCGCGGTCTGGTTCGTGATGGTCAAGGACCGTCAGGGCCGCTTCCAGGGCAACCCGCACTGGGGCGAGGGCTGGGGCTGGGCGCTGTACGAAGCGAAGAACCCGGCGCTGAATGTGTCCAAGAGCTTTGAGGAAACCTGCAAGGGCTGCCACGTCCCGGCCCAGCAGAACGACTGGGTGTTCAGCCAAGGCTACCCGACACTGAACAAGCCTTGAGCCGAGGCACTGGCGTGCCGACCCGGCAGTTCGGCACGCCTTTCAGCTCGCTTGATCGCCCCCTCGCTTACGTTGCGCACACTGACAGGGTTACGGCTCGCCTGCAGCGGCACTGGCCAGCGTCCTCGACAAAGGCACGCGCTGGGTGACGCTGGTCATCTGGGTAATCTCCACCTGCATCTCGCCTGCACCCAGCAGGTAGTCGGCGAGCTTCTGCGAGAACGGCCAGTAGTTCAGGTGCGCGGTCAATGTCAGCGGCCCGACCGCGTCGGCCGGTACCTGAAACGTGAACTCACGGACGATGTAGCCCTTGGGCAGGATGCGGTTATCCGAGAGGATTTGCGTCGCGTTCCAGACTTCGATATCCAGCTCGTTACCGTCCTTGTCGCCCAGGTGCACCTTGAAATTTCGCGTGTCCTCCTCGGTTTTGCCGTCCTTCACCGCGCCCAGACGATAAAGCTCACGACCCGTGGCATCGCGCACCTGAAAATCAATCCAGATCTCCCGCCCTTCCGGGAAACCGGTCGGCAGTTTGTGCCCCGCGCCGACATTGGCCACCTTGACCGCGACCGTGGTGTATTGCCCGGGCAACATGTCGGGTGGCAGGGGCTGAAACTGAATGTGCGCCGCGCTCGCCAGCATGTCGCGCGCGCGCTGCGCGGCTTCGTGCTGACCGAGATAGCTGAGCACCGTAGCGTTGGCCCCGCTGAACCAGTGCGAGGCGACCCGCTCGCGGTCTGGCCCCATGATCGCGGCCTTGCCGGCAAAGCCCGGCATATGGCAGTCCTGACAGGTCTCATCGTTGAGGCTGTAGGGGCTCTCCAGCCACTCGTCATAGGTGCGTTCGACCGCCACGCTGCTGAAGGGATGGGTGACGTTGTGGCAGGTGGCGCAAAAGTCCGAGCGGGTGTGCAGCGCCGAATACACGGTGTCGTGATAAGGCGAAATGGCATCCCGGCGCGGGCCGAACTTGGTCGACTTGCCGTTCACTCGCGGGCTCATGACATAGGCGCCGTTATCCAACCCGGTGCGCGCACTGATGTTGTGGCACGTCTCGCAATCGACCCCCGGCATCGGGTGATTCTTGGCGCTGTCTTCGATCGAGGAGCGGTTGACCTGCGCGGTGATCTGTCCGGTCGTGAGGCCAATCGGCGAGTGGCAACCGGTGCAGAAATTATCCACCTTGCCCTCGGTCGCCTCGCTGGCCATTTTCAGCAAGGCCCGGTAGATCGGTTCGTCCCAGGCCTGGGACATCATCGAGCTGCGCCACTGCTTGTAGATCTCGACGTGGCAAGCGCCGCACACCTGGGCGTCGTCGAAGTCCTTCACATTCAACACCAGGTTGCCCGTGGTGTTGGCCCGGTGCGGAAAGAACGGCATGGCGCTCATCACACCCGTGAGCTTTGAACGAGCCGGCTCCAGCCATTTTTCGTTGCCCGGCTGCTCGTCGCCCACCGCCATGTCGAAGGCCACCAGGGTTGCCAGCAGCGTTGCGGTCAGTAGCAAACCCAACGAATAGAGAAAATGTATGAACGCTGAATTAAGCAACCGTATGGTCAGCGGCCGCTCTTCGGGCGCACCCGCTTCGGCACGGATCACTGTTGATGGAGCCTGCTCTGCCCTCCCCGCTACCCTGCCCATCGCACCACCTCCCTCAGCGCGACTTCGCCAGGCCACAGTCGCCGCACGCGCTGCCGAATACTGCAGACAACACGAACCACTCGCGCCATCTACTCGCATGAGCAGGCTTTAGAAAAGGCGCCAATAGAGACCGGGATTGGCCCAGACAGACTTCGCACCATTGCCCTAGCAGCGCACCAGCCTGGATACCCGTCTCAAGCGCATGAAACACTCATATTTACCTGAGCGTCCATAAGGTATTAGTTCCCATAGACGGGGTAGTCAATATTTCGACAGTTTTCTTAATTTAAAACTCTTAACCACTAACAACTTGATAAATCTAACTATTACAAAATATAAAAACAAACAGGCTGAGGCTTATAGCCAATCAAACGGACAGTTCCCGGGCGTCCATTGCCCTGGGCATGCAGGGCGCTGTCGGTGATGTTATCCATCGGCATGTTCTGAACCTGCTGCGCGGGAAGGTGGAGGACGAGCAGCGTGGCGGAACGCCACCGGCCCGGCCGGTAGACCGGAAGCGGCAGAACCGTTCTTGGCTATTCTCAAACCAGGGCCTGTTCCCTGCTACGTCCAAAGGCATGAACATGAGCAGTGCAGCCGTTCGTATCACCCTCTACCGCTGGGCCGGCGCCTTCGGCCCCTTCAAGATCAAAATCCCCTGCGGCGAGTGCGCCCTGACCCGCGACGTGATCAGCGATACCCTGGCCAACGAGCTGGCGGACATACCGGTCGACCTGCAGACCCGCGACTGGTTGAGTCTGTGGTGGCAGCCGCTGCTCAAGGGCGGCTGGCATGCGCCCATCGTGATGGTCGAGGGCCGGGTGATCAGCCAGGGCAATGCGCTCAACCGCGGCGTGCTCACCGAAGCGGTGATCGCCCTGCACGCCGGCCGTACCCCCGCGACCGGCCACCACCTGTTCGGCAAGGAAACCTGCCCCCACTGCCAGCGCGCCAAGGGCTACCTAAAGGCGGCGGACATCGATTTTCGCTATCACGACGTGGTCAAGGACCCGCGCGCGCTCTACGAAATGCTGGCCCGGGTCAAGCCGCTGGTGGGCCCCAGCACGCCGATCACCGTGCCGCAAATCTGGCTGGATGGTAGTTACATCGGCGGCGCCGATGCCCTGAGTGAGCGCCTGCACAGCCGCGTGGAGGCCAACCCCGAACGTGGCCAGTCGTCCCTGTCGGCGCATGACCTGACCCGTAAACCCTAACGCGCCGCCTCACGGGCAGCCGGCCACGCTGCCAGGCGCAGAGGAATCGACAGTATGCCCAGCCGTAGGATTGCCCGCGAACTGACCGCCGAGCGCTTGCAGGCCATGCATGCGCAGGGCTTCGTGCTGTTACGCGGGGTATTGAGCCCAGCCCAGGTCGGTGAACTGCGCGCCGCCATCGACCATCTACGTCCGCACCACTGGGACTACAGCGGCCTGGTCGACCACTACAAATGCGTGTTCAACCGCGATCCGTTCTGGCTGCCCTACCTCGACCCGCCGGGGGTGATCGAACTGGCCGAGGCGGCCCTCGGCTCCGATTGCCATGTGATCGGCCAGACGGCCTGGCGCTGCCACCCCGGTTTTATCGGTGCCGAGCTGCACCTGGACTACCTGGCCATGCAGCTGCCGCCAACGCTGCTCGCCGACCCGGCATTCCAGCTGCCCATGCAGATCTGCACCGCGCAGCTGTACCTCGACGACATCGACGCCGACCTCTGCCCGACCCTGGTGATTCCCGCCAGCCACCGCGCCGGGCGCAAGCCGCTGGCGGGCGAAAGCCAGTGGCAGGGTGTACCGGCGCAAGCGCTGCTGTGCCGCGCCGGCGACGCGCTATTCCTGCGCAGCGAGCTGTGGCATGCCGGCAGCCACAACCGCACGCCGGATCGCACGCGCTACCTGCTGCAGGTGCATTACGGCCGGCGCATGGTCGCGCAGAAGTTCTCGCCCTACCTGACGTGGCACTTCGCCCCGGAGGTGCTGGCCGCCTGCACGCCACGGCAACGCCGGCTGCTGGGCGAGCACGAGGAGGCGGAGTACGACTGAGCGGCCCGCAAACCGGCCGCAAACCTACCGGCTCTGGCGTTTACTCCAGGCGCACCCGATACACCTCGGCCAACGAAATCAGCGTGTCGCGCGCCAGGGCCAGAGCGCTCTGGGTCAGGGGCCGCATGCCGTCGGCGATGGCCTGCGCCTCGATGGCCTGGGCCGCCACCGCGGGCTGGATCAGTGCGCGCAGGGCCGGCGTCACCTCGAGCAACTCATAAACCGCCACGCGCCCGGCAAAGCCCTTGCCGTGGCAATGGCTGCAACCGCGCCCGACATAAAACACCTCGCGCGCATCCAGGCCCAGCGCCGTACGCACATAGCCGGGCACCTGCTCCCCCTCGAGGCAATCCGGGCAGTTGCGCCGCACCAGCCGCTGGGCCAGCACCCCGAGCAGGCTGGCATTGAGCAGATAGGGCGCGACACCGATTTCCAGCAACCGGGTCACCGTGGTCGCGGCGCTGTTGGTATGCAGGGTGGACAGCACCAAATGGCCGGTCAGGGCACTCTCGGTGGCCATGATCGCGGTTTCCTGATCGCGAATTTCGCCGACCATGATCACGTCCGGGTCATGCCGCAGAATGTGCCGCAGGGCGCGGGCGAAGGTGTAGCCGATCTGCGGCTTGACTTGAATCTGGCGAACCCCATCGATCTGGTACTCCACCGGGTCCTCGACCGTGATGATATTCACCCCGGTGTCCTTGATGCCATTGAGGGCGGCATACAGGGTGGTGCTCTTGCCTGAACCGGTCGGGCCGGTCACCAGCAGGATGCCCTGGCTGTGACTGCTGAGGATGCGAAAGCGCTCGGCATCCTCGCGGCTGAAACCGATCTGATCGAGCGTTTTGAGGCTCTGCTGGGTGTCGAGGATGCGGATCACCACGCTTTCGCCATGCACCGTCGGCATGATCGACAGGCGCAAATCGATAGTGCGATCGGCTAGTCGCACCAGATGACGACCATCCTGGGGCAGGCGCCGCTCGGCGATGTTCATGCCGCCGATGATCTTGATCCGGCTGACAATCGCCGGCAGGTTGCCGGGCTTGATCCGGCGGATCTCCATCAGCACGCCATCGATGCGAAACAGCACGGTGACGTCCCGCTCGCCGGGGCGCAGATGGATGTCCGAGGCGTGACGGCTGATTGCATCTTCCAGCAGGCTATCGACAAAGCGCACCGTCGGCTTGTCCTCGGCCAACTGCTTGATGCGGTGCAGGCTCAACTCGGACTCCGGGCCCTGGTGTTCGGGTAATTCCAACGCAGTGGCCGCGCCGTAGTGCAGATTGATCGCCGCATCCACCTCATCGTCCCGCGCATGGATGGCTTCGACCTGCTTGCCGGTAACAAAGCCGAGCAGGTGCAGCAAATCGCCGTTCGAGGGCGTTGGCGTGGCCACCACCAACAACTCGCCCTCCAGCATCAGCGGCAATACTTGCTGCTCCCGAGCCAGGCGCTCAGGCAGCAGGAGCAATGCCGGTTGCTCGACCCTGAAGACATCCAGATTGACCCGCGCGATACCCAGTTGCTGCACCAGCGCCTCGGCCAGATGCTGCTTATCGATCAGCTCCTGCTGGAGCAGGATCTGCCCGAGCCGTCCGGTGTCGGGCTGTTGCTCCTGCAGATGCAACGCCTGCTGCAAGTTCTGCGGATCGAGGTGCCCGCCATCCACCAAGAGATCGCCCAGCAGCTGATGTGGTCGCTCGATTTCAGCCCGCAAACGCAAATGATCAAGCAATTGCTGGCGATCGGTGATCAGTAGCGACATGGGCAACAGGCCTAGGCAGGGAGCATCCGCCCAGTCTAAGCGCTAGCAATCAGCCAGCACTGCGTTGAATCAATAAAGCCCCTTGCGCCTACCGGCCCTCGCTGGCTAGCCCAGGTGCCGGCAACGCGCGCCTCAGCAACAGTCCCCACGGCCTTTTGCCAGCGCTGGCGCCTGCGGTTTTACACAAATTTTACATCGGCATTCGGTGATTTTTCACCGGCCTGCCAGTCAAATGATGTAACCGGCACCTGCCGACGATTTGCAGGAGATCCGCTCATGACTGGTCGTGTTCCTTTACTGGCCGTGCTTGTAGCTAGTCTGGCCCTGGCGGGCGAGGCCTCGGCGCATGGTTCCGAGCGCAATGCCGTGATTGCCGGCGCGCTCGTCGGGGCCGTAGTCGGCGGCGTCATCGTCGCCAATAGCCGCTATGACCGGGTGCCGGTGTATGTCGAAATCGGCGCGCCGCCACCACCTGTCTACTACGAGCCCTATCCGCGCTACTACCAGGCGCCTCCGGTGTACTACCGGCCCTATCCGGTGGAGGTCAGGCCGTATTACCAGTACGGGCCGAGCCACAAGTTCCGCCAGCACAAGCACCACTACCGCAAGCACCAACGGCATAACCGCGGTTATTACGCGCCACGCTGGTAGCGCCGCCTTTGCGTCCCGCTATCGCAGGCGGCGGGGGTCTGCGTGACAGGCCGGGGAGTGCCGCGCGCCGCGCAGGCTCAACCCCACGACAAAACCCTATATAATATGCGGCTTTGAATAACCCTGCCCCAAAGGACCCGCCGTGAGCACTCTGCCTCCCTGCCCCAAATGCAATTCCGAATTCAGCTATGAAGACGGCCAGCTGCTGATCTGTCCGGAATGCGCCCACGAGTGGTCTGCCGATGGCGCAGCCGACGCCGCGACAGACGACGACAAAGTGATCAAGGATTCGGCCGGCAACGTGCTGCAGGATGGCGACACCATCACCGTGATCAAAGACCTCAAGGTCAAAGGTTCCTCGCTGGTGGTCAAGGTCGGCACCAAGGTCAAGGGCATCCGCCTGTGCGACGGCGACCACGACATCGACTGCAAGATCGACGGCATCGGCGCCATGAAGCTCAAATCCGAGTTCGTCAGGAAGGTCTGACCGAGCGAGCGTTCCCACGCCCACGCGGGAACGCTCACCCAGGATGGGCCGTACATAGCCGCCAACCCCCAGCCAAATTCAGCGCCTGCAGGATGCGCCGCGCGCCCATCACCCCACGCAAACTCCGCTCCCCGATCACCTGCTTTCACCGGCCCCCGAAAACCTAGAAAACCTTGACCAGGCTGGCCGTTGAAAATCTAGGCAAGGCAACCAAGACAAAGCAAAAAAGGCCGCTACGCCGCGAAGCGGAGTAACTGCTGCAGGCTGGCCCACAGGGCGAACGGCCGTGAGTCAAAGACGGCGTTTACCTACTGTAGATGAGCATCTTTGATGGAGCCGCCTAGCCGGGCGCTCGCATTCGCGGCCATTTTTAACGCCGCATTGCAACGCAGGTAGATTTCAACGGTCTACTAGCACTGCCCATCGCTCACTCGCCGCTCACTCGACGGGGAACCTCGCCCGTGAGCCCAGTGGCGATCCTTGCAACCTCGCTAAACCGGCCGTAGCGGTTTCAGCCGCCGCGGCAAGACTCTGCGATACGGAGGTTCACTTCCTGCGCTTCGCTGCAGCGTATTGCTGCTTTTTAACGGCCAATGGACGTGATGTTAAAGAAAACTCTGCTGACACTATTCCTGCTGCTGAGCGCTGGCTGCATCGCCACTAGCGATGTACTGGAACGTGAAGTCGGCGACTTCGACCTCAAGCTCGGCACCACCCCCACCCGCAGCATGGCTCAGGGCCTGATACAGCCGAGTAGCGCAGGTGCGTTCCACGGCGGGCTGGATCTGACGCATGGGAGTGGCTGGTACATCGGCCAATGGTCGCCCAGCGTCGGCCTGAGCAATGGCAGCCAGCTGAAGATGAATACCTACCTGGGCTTTGCCCAGCAACCCTTCGATTCATCCCTGGGCTATGAGCTGGGGCTGATCAGCTACAGCCTCCCGCAAGCCAGCGATTTGAATCACCAGCAATACTATGCCGGCCTGAATTTCGCCGGCAGCCGGCTCGGTGCGGCGCTGAGCAATGCGCCCGGGCGCCGCGACAGCACCTTGTTGCTCGATCTGGGTTCGCTCACCCCGTTCGGTACCGGACTGCAGCTGGCCTATGCCAACCACGCACTGGATGAGCCGCAGCGTCTCGCCGACGGTCGCCGTGTGCGAGTTTTCCACGACTGGTCGCTGAACCTGTCACGACCCTGGTTCGGCATCCAGTTCGACCTGTCCTACACCGATTCGAACCTGAGCGGTACGCAATGCGCGGCCTATTCCGGGCTGAATGCCCGGTGCGATACGTTGCTGATGTTCGAGGCCGAGCGGCCGCTGTACTGAGCGCTGGTGAAACACGGGGCCATTTAGCCCACTCAACTCCCCTTCGCGTTCACCCAGCGCGCCTTGCCGCGACCGCACTCGATATTTTCACAACCTCTGAGCGCCGCAGCGCGCGGCTCATTCCTTGACGTCCATGAATTCCTCGGCCCAGGCCATGTACTCCTCGGGCAAGGTGTATTTGTGCGCCAGTTCGGAGGCGCTGAGATCACTGGCATCGACGCCGCGCTGTTCGCGCAGGCAGTCGTAGGTCGCCTTGATCGCGGCGAAGTAGGCGGCGTGACCGTTGACCACTATGCGCACACCGAGGCTGGCCAGACGGGCGTTATCGCGCAGCCTGGGGTTGCCGTAAGTAACCAGCATCAGCGGGATGTTCAGGTGTTCGGCGATCTGCTCCAGGTGGGCGAAGTCCTCGATGCCGACGATGCAGATGCCATCGACGCCGGCGGCTTGATACGCGAGGGTACGGCGGATCACTTCGTCGACCGCCAATAAGCCGGCATGGGTACGGGCGATGATTGCCAGAGCCGGATCGACCCGCGCCTGCAACGCCGCACGCAGCTTGCCGACGCCCTCCTCAACGGTAATCAGATCGGTGGATTTGCGCCCGAACTGGGCCGGCAGCAGGGTGTCCTCCAGGGTCAGCGCGGCGATGCCGGCACGCTCCAGCTCGACCACGGTGCGCATTACATTGAGCGCATTGCCGTAGCCGTGGTCGGCGTCGGCGATCACCGGCAGGCGGCTGACCCGGCCGATACGGGTGGCCTGTTCGA
The DNA here is from genome assembly GCF_035621475.1 of Pseudomonas paeninsulae. Taxonomy (NCBI): domain Bacteria; kingdom Pseudomonadati; phylum Pseudomonadota; class Gammaproteobacteria; order Pseudomonadales; family Pseudomonadaceae; genus Pseudomonas; species Pseudomonas paeninsulae. The sequence continues at coordinate 835,812 of NZ_CP141799.1, read as the reverse complement.
CGAACTCGCTGAGGCTGATCAGGGCGAAGTCAGGTGCAGCCAGCACTTGCAGCGCGGCCACCGAGCCGCCGAGGATGCCGACCTCGAAGCCCAGATCGGCGGCAATCCGCGCCGACATGGGATCGAATACCGAGGCGCTGTGATAGCAGGTGTCCGAGGCGAGCAAGGCACGAAAGGCACTGCGCAACTCATGGTGGGAAGCTCGTTGCATGATCGGCATAAGGTATTTTCCAAAACAGCTGTTGAATCGGCGATGTCCGGCCTGGAGTGATGGCTCGGCAACAAGGCGTCGAGTCCAGCATGGGGCCACAAGCAGCACTAAAGATGGCGCGAAGCGCCGCGGACATGGCGCTAGGTTGATTTAACCTGCAGCAATTATCCCACCAACTCAGCACAGCTGCGCTGGCAGCATGGCAGGGAGGCAAGCATTGGCGGGAAATCGCCTCAGCGCGTCATCATGACGCATTTCCGCCCTCTCACCCGCTCAGGGTTTCGTCGCTGCACCCTGCCTGTGACGGCAGCAACCGCAGGATCTGTGCGGCCGACCCGCTAGGCTCGATCAGTGCCTGGATGATCGCCACCGACAGGCAGGGGAAACGCAGGAGGAACCTGATGGCCGCGCTGTAGCGCGCCAATGACGGTACCAGACGCCAGAGCACCCGGCCTGACGTCAAGGGCGCCAGGGTAATACCAAGAGTTCCTTGACCTCCGGCCGATCGAGGTTCTCCCGGGTCACCAGCATTACCTCCAGTTCGATCTGCCGCCGCCGCGGCTCCACGCGCTGATCGCGCAAGGCGCGCTGGGCCAGGCGTACGCTCCGATAGCCCATGGCGTAGGGCTGCTGGATTACCATCGCGTCGAGCTGACCGTTCCCGAGTGCATCAGCCAGCAAGTGGCCGCCATCGAAGCCCACATGCCGCAGCTGCCCAGCCGCGTGCAGACGCAGCAGCGCGGCATGGGTGACGCGGGTGGTGGAGTCGTTCGGGGTAAACAGCGCATCGAGCTGTGGCAGCTGCGCGCGCAGGGCACTGAACGTCACCTCGGGATCATCGCCGAGGGCTTGATCGAAGACGATGCGTAGCCCCGCAGCCTTCACCGCCTGGATAAACCCGCGCTGACGCTCGTCGGTGGAGGCGGCGGGCGGACTCATGCCGATCACCCCGACTCGCCCTTTGCCGCCCAGCACTTGTCCCAGGTGCTGCCCAGCCAGCTGACCGGCCTGGTAATTGTTGGAGGCGATCACCGCTTGCACATCGGCGCCGCCGACATCGCGATCGATGTAGAAGCTGAGAATTCCCCGCGCCTTGAGTTCGCTGACCTTGGCGATGATCTCGGTGCCGCTCGGGGCAATAATTAACGCCTTGCACCCGCGTTCGACGACCCGGTCGATCAGTTGCAGCTGCGTCTCGACCCGGCCCTCGCGATTTGGTCCGCGAAAATAGATGTCGACGCCGGTTTCCCTGGCCGCCTGCAGCGCGCCGGCTTCCACCTGAGTCCAGAAGATGTGGCCGCCGGCGGGCACTACGCCGATGCACTCCTTCGCCGCAAGCGGGCCAGCCAGCAAGGCGCACACGGCCAACAGCGGGTTGGCCCAGCGCACACGCGTGAAGAACTGCATCGCGGGCCTCCTGCGGTCAGGCAACCGCCAACACTGAGTAATATCACCCTAGCATCAGGGTGTTAGCAGCGCCGGGTAACCCTCAAATTATTTCAGCCAGAATTTCGTCGGCTACCGCAAGACCGCCTGCCGGCACAGCCCTGCCGCACAACCTTGTCACAGTCCAACCGACAGTCGGACTGGCGGCAGAGGCCCAAGCAGGCGATGATCAGCACTCATTCCTTCGCCATGAACGACATGACCGATCCCATGCACAGCTCCACCGCCACACACAAGCCCCGCCCGTTTGTGGATTTGCTAGTCAGCATCCTGATTCCCTCACTGATTCTCATGAAGCTCAGCGGCGAATCCAAGCTCGGCGCCGATGGCGCGCTGATCCTGGCACTGGCTTTCCCCCTCGGCTGGGGCACCTTCGAGCTGGTCAAGTACCGCAAATTCAACTTCATCGCCCTGCTCGGCCTGGTCAGCGTACTGCTGACCGGCGGCATCGGCCTGCTCAAGCTGGACAACCAGTGGCTGGCGATCAAGGAAGCGGCGATTCCTTGCTTGATCGGCATTGCCGTGCTGGTATCGACACGCACCCGCTACCCGCTGATCCGCACCATGCTGTTCAATAAAAACGTGCTCAATGTCGACAAGATCCATGAGCGCCTGGAACAGGGCGGTCATATCCAGCACTTCGAAACGCGCCTGCTGACCGCCACCTACTACCTGAGTGGCACCTTCTTCTTTTCCTCGGCGATGAACTATGTGCTGGCCAAGTGGATCGTGATCAGCCCATCCGGCAGCGAGGCCTTCAATGCCGAATTGGGCCGGATGAATCTGCTCAGCTACCCGATGATCGCAATCCCCTCGATGATCATGCTGATGGTGATTTTCTATTACCTGTGGCGCACCATTCACGGTCTGACCGGTTTGAAGCTGGACGAGATCATGGCCGGCGCCGAGCAGGAGTCGTAATCCCCCCTGCGACTAAGGCGGCGCTGTTTAATGCCGGCTGCCGCCAGGCCCGCCCACAGTGCTGACCCTTTCCGCCTACCTGGGCCTGTTTCTCTCCGCCTTCGGCGCCGCGACCTTGCTGCCTTTGCAGTCCGAGGCGGTGCTGGTCAGCCTGCTGCTCAGCGAGGCCTACCCGTTGTGGCTGCTGGTGGCGGTGGCCAGCGTCGGTAACGTCCTCGGTGCGCTGGCCAACTGGCTGCTGGGGCGCTACCTCGAACACTTCCGCCAGCGTCGCTGGTTCCCGGTCAGTGAACCGCGGCTGCAACAGGCCCAGGGCTGGTATACGCGCTACGGGCGCTGGTCGCTGTTGCTCAGCTGGCTGCCAATCATCGGCGATCCATTGACCCTGGTCGCCGGGGTGATGCGCGAGCGCTGCTGGATTTTCCTGTTGATCGTCAGCCTGGCCAAGACCGGGCGTTACCTGGCGCTGGCCGCGCTGACCCTGGGCTGGGGTTCATTCGTCGCGTCATAGGGCAATCGCAGCAGCATTGCGCGGACATATCCCATAGAATGCCCGGCCGTTTTTTGTGTTCAGCACATCCATGGGCCTCACCCCTTCGGGGCTTTCGCGCAAAAACGCTCCCGGCGTTTTTGTGGCCATGCCATCCATGGCGGCCACCCTCCGGGCCGTCGCTACGCGACGTCAAAAATTTCTCCCGGTAATTTTTTCAGGAACAGCGCGACGCATGACCTTCTCTACTCCCGCCCGCGCCTGCGGCATCGACTTCGGCACCTCCAACTCCACCGTCGGCTGGCTGCGCCCTGACGCCGAGACCCTGATCAGCCTGGAAGATGGCAAGATCACCCTGCCCTCGGTGATTTTCTTCAACCTCGAGGAACGCCGCCCGGTCTATGGCCGCCTGGCCCTGCAGGAATACCTGGAAGGCTATGAAGGCCGGCTGATGCGCTCGCTGAAAAGCCTGCTCGGCTCCAAGCTGCTGAAGAGTGAAACCACGGTGCTGGGCAGCGCCCTGCCGTTCAAGGATCTGCTCGGGTTCTATATCGGCGAGCTGAAAAATCGCGCCGAAGCCGTGGCCCAGCGACCATTCGAGGAAGTGGTACTCGGTCGCCCGGTATTTTTCGTCGACGATGACCCGCTCGCCGATCAGGACGCGCAGAACACCCTGGTGGCCGTGGCGCACAAGCTCGGTTTCAAGGAGGTGTCCTTCCAGTACGAGCCGATCGCCGCGGCCTTCGACTACGAGTCGGGCATCGCCCGCGAGGAGCTGGTGTTGATCGTCGATATCGGCGGCGGTACCTCGGACTTCTCCCTGGTGCGTCTGTCGCCTGAGCGGCGCGCTTTGGCCGAGCGGCATGACGATATCCTCGCCACTGGCGGCGTGCATATCGGCGGTACCGATTTCGATAAACAGCTCAGCCTGCAGGGCGTGATGCCGCTGTTCGGCTACGGCAGCCGGATGAAGAGCGCCGCGCCGATGCCCACCAGCACCCACCTGAACCTGGCCACCTGGCACACCATCAACGCGGTCTACTCGGCGCAGTCGCAGCGCCAACTACAGAGCATGCGCTACGACATCGTCGACCCGATCGGCATCGACCGCCTGTTCAAGCTGATCGAGCGCCGCGACGGCCATTGGCTGGCGATGCAGGTGGAAGACAGCAAGATCGGCCTGACCGAGCAGGACGCCCGGCCTATCGACCTGAGCCGGGTAGAACCCGGCCTGGTTGCCGAGCTGACCCGCGAGTTGTTTGAAAACGCCATCGAGCCGCTGCTCGAACGGGTGCGCGCCAGCGTGACGCAGCTGCTCGGCGATGCCGGGGTAAGCGTCGAGCAGGTCGATACGGTGTTCTTTACCGGCGGTTCCAGCGGCATCCCGGCCTTGCGCCAGAGCGTCGCGGCGATGCTGCCCAACGCCCGGCATGTGGAAGGCAACACCTTCGGCAGCATCGGCAGCGGCCTGGCCATCGAGGCAATGAAACGCTACGGCAGCTGATCGACAGCTGTTAAGGCGGGACTCTAAACAGCGCAAAAGCTCGCGGCTAAAGCCCCGTCCACATACACCGTAAATCCCGTGGGAGGGGCTTTAGCCGCGACAGACTGATCGATGGGTTACGCCGCTGCGCGGCTAACCCATCCACAGACCGTAAAACCAGTTAGCGCGGTACGGCTGGCTTCTTCGCTGGCTTCTTGCCTTTGCCCTTGCCGGCATCGGCGCGTTCCTTGGCAGCTTGCTGGTTACGCACCTGGGCGGCAGCCTTGGCCTGCTCGCGCTTGTCCCAGGGGTTGCCCGCACCTGCGCCGGTGTCACGCGGCGGCAGGCCGGTGTGCTGGGTCAGCAGCGGCCGGGTCTTGTCGCCCGCGTTACGAACTGCAGCAGCCCCACCGACCTTCTTGCTGCCGACCGGGGTGGAGTTCTTGCGCCGTGCGCTCTGGTAGCTGTCGGTGGCCGGCTGATGCAGTGGAACCAACTGCTTCTTGCCCGGCCCGATCAAGTCGCTACGACCCATGCGTTCCAGCGCCTCGCGCAGCATCGGCCAGCCTTTCGGGTCGTGGTAGCGCAGGAAGGCCTTATGCAGACGACGCTGGGCCTCGCTCTTGACGATAGCCACACTGTCGGACTTGTAGGTGACCTTGCGTAGCGGGTTCTTGCCCGAGTGGTACATGGCGGTCGCGGTGGCCATCGGCGAGGGGTAGAAGGCCTGTACCTGGTCGGCGCGGAAGCCGCTGCTCTTGAGCCACAGGGCGAGGTTCATCATGTCCTCGTCGCTGGTGCCGGGGTGCGCGGCGATAAAGTACGGAATCAGGTACTGCTCTTTGCCCGCTTCTTTCGAGTACTTCTCGAACATGCGCTTGAATTTGTCGTAGCTGCCGATGCCCGGCTTCATCATCTTGTTCAGCGGGCCTTCCTCGGTGTGCTCCGGGGCAATCTTCAGGTAACCGCCAACATGGTGGGTGACCAGTTCCTTGACGTACTCCGGCGACTCCACGGCGAGGTCGTAGCGCAGGCCCGAGGCAATCAGGATCTTCTTCACCCCCGGCAAGGCGCGGGCCGAGCGATACAGCTGGATCAATGCCGAATGGTCGGTATTGAGGTTTTCGCAGATACCGGGGAATACGCAGGACGGCTTGCGACAGGCGGATTCGATCTCCGGGCTCTTGCAGGCGATGCGGTACATGTTGGCGGTTGGCCCGCCAAGATCGGAGATAACCCCGGTAAACCCCGGCACCTTGTCACGAATTTCCTCGATCTCGCGGATGATCGATTCTTCCGAACGGTTCTGGATGATTCGCCCCTCATGCTCGGTGATCGAGCAGAAGGTGCAGCCGCCGAAGCAGCCACGCATGATATTGACCGAGAAGCGGATCATCTCGTAGGCCGGAATTTTTTCCTTGCCATACGTCGGGTGCGGCACGCGCGTATAGGGCATGCCGAACACGTAATCCATCTCTTCGGTGGTCATCGGAATGGGTGGCGGGTTGAACCAGACATCCACCTCGCCATGCTTCTGCACCAGGGCGCGGGCGTTACCCGGGTTGGTTTCCAGGTGCAGCACGCGGTTGGCGTGGGCGTACAACACCGAATCGGCGCGCACCTTCTCGAACGAAGGCAGGCGGATTACCGTCTTGTCGCGCTCCAGCCGTGGGTGCGGCAGCAACTGCACCACCTTGGCCTCATTCGGATCGTCCTGCGGTCCCTTCTCCTGCTCGATGGCGCAGGCCTGGGTGTCCTGGGTGTTCACGTAGGGGTTGATGATCTTGTCGACCTTGCCCGGCCGATCGATACGACTGGAGTCGATTTCCATCCAGCCGTCCGGCGTATCGCGGCGGACAAAGGCGGTGCCGCGAACATCGGTGATGTCTTCGATCTTGTGACCATAGGACAGGCGCTGGGCCACTTCGACGATGGCCCGCTCGGCGTTGCCGTAGAGCAGAATGTCGGCACAGGCGTCGATCAGGATCGAGTGGCGGACCTTGTCCTGCCAGTAATCGTAATGGGCGATGCGCCGCAGCGAGGCCTCGATGCCGCCAAGCACGATCGGCACGTGCTTGTAGGCTTCCCTGCAACGCTGGCTGTACACCAGGCTGGCACGATCCGGGCGCTTGCCGGCCAGACCACCAGGGGTGTAGGCATCGTCGGAACGGATTTTCTTGTCGGCGGTGTAACGGTTGATCATCGAATCCATATTGCCGGCCGCGAGGCCGAAGAACAGATTCGGTTCGCCGAGCTTCATGAAATCGTCTTTGCTGCTCCAGTCCGGCTGGGCAATGATGCCGACCCGAAAGCCCTGAGCCTCGAGCAGGCGACCGATGATCGCCATGCCGAACGACGGATGGTCGACATAGGCATCGCCGGTGACGATGATGATGTCGCAACTGTCCCAGCCAAGCTGATCCATCTCTTCCCGGCTCATCGGCAGGAAAGGCGCCGGGCCGAAGCACTCGGCCCAGTATTTTGGATAGTCGAACAACGGCTTGGCTGCGTGCATGGAAATGACCGAGATGTCAGGATTAAACGGTCGCGGAATATAGCACAAATTTTGACCAAGTCCGACCCTGATACTAGGACAATCCCAGGTAACGGGGCCTGCGCTGGACACACGGCATTTGTGATCACATACAGACTTATGGCTATACTCGGCCGATCGCGTCGCCGGTAACAGTGCCGGGCATAAGGAGTATGCAGTGCAGCGGATAGTCTCCTCGTCCATTCTACTGTTGAGCCTGATCTGCCTGCCCGCCGCGGTCAGTGCGGCGACTATCCTGCTCGACAGCGCCAGCAGCGGGCGCATGCTCAACGGGCAGATTGAATTGCTGGAGGACACCGGCGCTCGGCTGAGCATCGCCGACATGGCGGACCCGGCCGTGCAAAGCCGTTTTCAGCCGGCGGATGGCCGGGCCACCGTCGGCCAGAGCCGCCACCCTTGGTGGATCAAGGTCAGCCTGAAGCGCGGCCAGGACACCCCCAGCCAGTGGTGGCTGGAAAACGCCGGCATCACCCTCTTCGACCTGCAACTCTACCTGCCCGACGGCCAGGGCGGCTGGCACACGCGCGCCACGGGCACGGCGGCGCCCTACGCCGAGGGTCGCGACTACGCCTATAGGCGCATGCTGTTCAAACTGCCCGAGTTGGGTGAAGCCCCCCTGACCCTGTACTTCCGCAGCCTCGACCCCGCCGGCAACTCCTTCCCGTTGACCATCTGGCAGCTCGGCGACCTCGCGCAACAAGCCAGCAACGAAAATATCGGCTTCGGCCTGATCTACGGGATGATCCTGGCGCTGCTGCTCTACAACCTGTTCATCCTGATCGCCCTGCGCGACAAGGCCTATCTCTGGTACGTGCTGGCCACCGCCTGCGTGCTGGTGTTCATCCTCAGCATGACCGGTCACGGCTTCCAGTACCTGTGGCCCGACAACGCCGTGCCCTTCTGGCTGGATCGCATCACCCTGCCCTCGCTTTGGGGCATTTTCGTCATGCGCTTCACCCAGGAGCTGCTCTACACCAAACGCGGCTTGATCTGGCCGCATCGCCTGCTGAATACCGGCTGCCTGCTGTATGTCATCGCCATCGCCATCAACGCCTTCGGCTATCGCGCCGAAGCTGCCCTGCTGATCGCCCTGACGCCGCTCGTCACGGTGCCCACCGCCCTGTTCAGTGCCGGCGTGCGCTGCTACCAGGGTTTCTTCCCGGCGCGCTTCTACCTGCTCGGCTACGGCGCCGTCCTCGGCAGTACCGTGGTGTTGGTGATGCGCGCGGCCGGGTTGATCGAGCCGCACAACTTCACCGCCTACCTGTTCCCGCTGTCGGTCGCCGCAGAAACCATCCTGTTTTCCTTTGCCCTGGCCTATCGCATCCAGATGCTCAAGCAAGAAAAGGCCGCAGCGCTAAGACAAGCCGATTGCGAGAAAACCGCACGCCTGGCGCTGGCCCAGGGCAACGCCGACGACCTGCAGCGCGCGGTGGAGCTACGCACCGCCGAGCTGGCCGCAACCAACCAGCGGTTGCTGCAACGCGAACTGGAACTGCAACACGCCGCCTTCCACGATCTGCTGACCGAACTGCCGAACCGTCGCTATCTGGTCGAACGCACCGAAACCGCCCTGGCCAACGCCGAACGCCTCGGCGAAAGCGTGGCATTGATGCTGATCGACCTCGACCACTTCAAGCCGATCAACGACCGCTTCGGCCACGATGCCGGCGACCTGATGCTGCAAGTGGTTGCCAAGCGCCTGCGCGAACACGTGCGCAGCGGCGATACCGTGGCCCGCTTGGGCGGCGATGAGTTCGCCGTGCTGATCTGCGGCGACGAGGCGGAACGGCACGCCCGCGAGATCGCCTCGCGCCTGCTTGCCGAACTGGCGCAGCCGGTACTCTATGGCGCCGAACGGCTGACGGTGACCATCAGCATCGGCGTGGCCCTCTACCCTCAGCACGCCAGCCACTTCGCCAGCCTCTACAAGGCTGCCGACGAGGCGTTGTACAGGGCCAAGGCCCGCGGCCGCTCGGGCTCGTCGGTCTGTGGCGACGACGGCGAACTGAGCAGCAGTGCACGCCTGCATCTGGATGTGCTCAAGGTCACCAGCGGCCTGTAGCGGCCTAGCTCGCCAGCACCCGCTCAAGCGTTGCGATAACGCCGCGGTACGCGCTGGGTGATCTTGCTCAACAGCTCATAGCCGATGGTGCCGGCCGCCCGCGCAACCTCATCCACCGGCAGTTGTGCGCCCCACAGCTGCACTTCATCACCTATCCGGGCGGCTGGCAGATCGGTGAGATCGACCGTCAGCATATCCATCGATACCCGCCCCGCCAGCGCCACACGCTGCCCGCGCACCAACACCGGCGTACCGCTCGGCGCATGGCGCGGATAACCATCGGCGTAGCCGCAACTCACCGTGCCTATGCGCGACGGCCGCTCGGCTCGCCAACTACAGCCATAGCCGACGCCTTCACCGACGGCCACATCGCGGCAGGCAATCAGCTGCGCCGTCAGGGTCATCGCCGGAACAAGACCCAGCTCGGCAGCGCCCAGCTCAGCAAAAGGCGTGGCGCCGTAGAGCATGATGCCCGGCCGCAACCAATCCATATGCGCCGCCGCAATGGTCAGAATGGCCGCCGAGTTGGCCAGTGAGCGCTGGGCGAAGTCCAGGTCGAGCACCTCGAGGAATGCCTCGAGCTGCTGCTCGGTCATCTCATGGCCACGCTCATCGGCGCAGGCAAAGTGGCTGAGCAGATTCAACTCGGCCACCGCCGCCGCGCCGTGCAAGCGCGCATGCCAGGCGCGCAGGGCGGGCCCATTGAACCCCAGGCGATGCATGCCACTGTCCAGCTTCAGCCAGATATTCAATGGCCGAGTCAGCTTGGCCGCGAGAAATTCCGCCGCCTGCTGTTCTCCCTGCAGCACCAGATCCAGGCCCAATTGCGCAGCCAGTGGATATTCCGCCGCCTCGAAACAACCTTCGAGTAACAGGATCCGCGCCTCTGCATGCAGCGCCCGCACCTCGACCGCCTCCTCCAGGCAGGCCACGGCAAAACCATCGGCCTGATCAAACAACGCCATCACCACCTCGCCTACGCCATGCCCATAGGCATTCGCCTTGACCACCGCAAAGGCCTGCCGGCCCGGCGCACAGCGCTTGGCAACGGCATAGTTATGGCGGATGGCGGCAAGATCGATGGTGGCGACGAGGGGGCGCATGGGCGGAATGTCCTGAAAACAAAACGGGCGGCCAGTTTAACCACTGGTCGCCCGTTGTTATTGATCCGACTCGGCAAGAACCTGCACTCAGCCTGCTGCAGGTTCAGAGGTTGTGAAAATATCGAGCGCCGTCGCGAGAGCGTCTCCAGGCGTTCACGTAGCGCAACGCCGCGGCGGTCGCTTGGCGGCGGCCGCAGTAGGCGTGCGTTTTTTCACAAGCTGTCAGTCCTCGTCGAACTGGTAGCTGCCCGGCGCCAGGTTCTCGAAGCGCGAGTACTTGCCGAGAAAGGCCAGTCGCGTGGTGCCGATAGGCCCGTTACGCTGTTTGCCGATGATGATCTCGGCCACGCCCTTGAATTCGGTCTCCGGGTGATACACCTCATCGCGATAGACGAACATGATGATGTCGGCGTCCTGCTCGATCGCCCCGGATTCACGCAAGTCGGAGTTGATTGGGCGCTTGTTTGGGCGCTGCTCCAGGGAGCGGTTGAGCTGCGACAGGGCGACCACGGGGCAATTGAATTCCTTAGCCAGGGCCTTGAGCGAACGAGAAATCTCGGAGATTTCGTTGACTCGACTGTCGCTACTGGAGCCCGGAATCTGCATCAACTGCAGGTAGTCGACCATGATCATGCCGATCTCGCCGTGCTCGCGGGCCAGGCGCCGGGTACGCGCGCGCATCTCCGACGGCGAAATGCCAGCGGTGTCGTCGATGAACAGCTTGCGATCATTGAGCAGATTGACCGCCGAGGTCAGGCGCGGCCAATCGTCGTCATCCAGCCGACCGGCACGCACCTTGGTCTGATCGATGCGGCCGAGCGAGGCCAGCATCCGCATGACGATCGAATCCGCCGGCATCTCCAGCGAGTACACCACGATTGCCTTGTCGCTACGCAACACGGCGTTCTCCACCAGGTTCATGGCGAAGGTGGTCTTACCCATGGACGGCCGGCCGGCGACGATGACCAGATCCGCTGGCTGCAGGCCGCTGGTCTGCGCATCCAGATCGGTAAAGCCGGTGGACAGGCCGGTGATCGCATCGCCCGAGTTGAACAGGGTGTCGATGCGGTCGATGGCCTTGACCAGGATGTCGTTGATCCCCACCGGGCCGCCGCTCTTCGGCCGCGCCTCGGCGATCTGGAAGATCAGGCGCTCGGCCTCGTCGAGAATCTCCTCGCCGGTGCGGCCCTGCGGGGCATAGGCGCTGTCGGCGATCTCGCCGCTGATGCCGATCAGCTGACGTAGGGTGGCACGCTCGCGAATGATCTGCGCATAGGCCTTGATGTTGGCCACCGACGGAATGTTCTTCGCCAGTTCGCCCAGATAGGCCAAGCCACCGACCTGGGACAGCTGGCCTTCCTTGTCCAGCTGCTCGGACACGGTGACCACGTCGAAGGGGTGATTGCGCTCGGCCAGCTTGAAGATGGCGCGGAAGATCAGGCGGTGGTCGTGTCGATAGAAATCGCCATCGGAGACCGCGTCGAGCACCCGCTCCCAGGCGTTGTTGTCGAGCATCAGGCCACCCAGCACGGCTTGCTCGGCCTCGATCGAGTGCGGCGGCACTTTCAAAGCGGAGGTTTGCAGGTCGTATTGCTCGGGAATGCTGATGTCGTTCATAGGGCTCTGGGAAAGAAATCTGGTGTTGAAAAACAAAGGGCACGGCATCGCTTGCGCAATGCCGTGCCCGATGTTAACGAGCTTGCACCTAAGCGCAAGCCCGTTGAGCAGCTAGCTTCAGAGCGAGGCTCTTAGACGGCTGCAACCACAACGACGCGGACGGTCGCTTCAACGTCGGAGTGCAGATGCACAGCCACGTCGTATTCGCCAATCTGGCGAATGGTACCGTTCGGCAGACGCACTTCAGCCTTGGCCACTTCCACGCCAGAGGCGGTCAGAGCGTCAGCGATGTCGTGCGTGCCGATGGAGCCGAACAGCTTGCCTTCATCGCCCGCGGTAGCGGTGATGGTGACTTCCAGTTCAGCCAGCTGAGCGGCGCGAGTTTCAGCAGATGCTTTCTTATCGGCAGCCAGCTGTTCCAATTCGGCGCGACGCGCTTCAAACGTAGCCACGTTGGCAGCGGTTGCAGCGGTTGCTTTGCCGAATGGCAGCAGGAAGTTACGGCCGTAACCGGCCTTAACGTTCACTTTATCGCCCAGGTTGCCCAGGTTGGCGATTTTTTCCAGCAGGATCAGTTCCATTTGGTAATAACCTCTTAACTTTTAACCTTCACCGTTCGCGGGACCCGAGCCGTGCTTGCGCTCGAAGCGACCACGAAAATCAAACAGGCTGTCGACAATGGCCAAGACCACCAGTAACGGATAAGTCAGCTGCATGAACAGCAGCAGCGTGATGTACAACCCGACCAGCCAGAACTTGGCCAGTCGCCCTTGCACCACCAACCCATGCAACAGGGCAACGGCGGCAAACACCAACGGCACGCTGCACAGCGGAGTCAACATGGCCATCTGCGGCCCCAGATTGGGGCCCAGTAGCATGCCAACCAGCAGCAACATCGCCGGTGCCAGCGGCAGTCGCAACGCGCGAAACTCGCGCCCGAAACCGCCAGGGTTATACAACAGCGCCTGCCAATAACGCCCAAGCAACAGGCTCAGCAGGCTGACAATCTGCAGCAAAGCTGCCAATAAACCGGTCAGCACCGGTGCAATCAGGCTATCCAGGCGCGCTCGCTCGTCCACCGACATCTGCTGGTGAACCCCATCGAGCATTTGCGGCAGGAGCTTTTGCAGCTCACCTGCCATCGCCGCGATGGGTTCGCGGAACACCGCACCCAAAACCAACCCATACACCAGGCCCAATGCCACGCTGCAAAGCAGCACACGATCCCAGGACAGACTGGCGCGCAACAACAACGCCAGCCCCAGTGCACCGAGCAACACCAACAGGGTGCGCGGCTCACCGAAATACCACCAGCCAATCGCCGGCAGCAGGGCCCAAGCGAGGATGCCTAGGGCATCACTCAGACCGCGCCGCAGGAGCACCAGGCAACCTGCGGCAGCACTTAACCAGAACAGCAGCGGCAATGCCGCCGAAACAACCACCACGAGGATGGCCTGCATACGGCCGCGCATAATGAATTCAGCTAAGGCGCGCATGCGTTTTATCCCTTACTTCTTGTCGAACATCCGATCTCAGCGGCCGTGGCTGTCGGTGTAGGGCAGCAGGGCCAGGAAGCGGGCGCGCTTGATAGCGGTAGCCAGCTGACGCTGATAACGAGCCTTGGTACCGGTGATACGGCTAGGAACGATCTTGCCGGTTTCCGAGATGTAGGCTTTCAGGGTGTTGAGATCTTTGAAATCGATCTCCTTCACCTCTTCAGCGGTGAAACGGCAGAATTTACGACGACGGAAGAAACGTGCCATTTGATAGGCTCCTCAATGAATCCGTGGATTACTCGTCAGCGTTGTCGCTGTCGTTGTTGTTGTCACTGTCATCGCGGTTCGAGTCGTCAGACTCAGCGCTTTCAGGACGGTCACGACGCTCACGGCGCTCACTGCGGTTTTCTTCGGCCTTGAGCATCTCCGACGGTTCAACAACTGCTTCGTCGCGACGGATGACCAAGTTACGGATCACCGCATCGTTGTAACGGAAGTTGTCTTCCATCTCAGCCAGGGCTTTACCAGTGCACTCAACGTTGAGCATCACGTAGTGAGCCTTGTGGACGTTGTTGATGGCGTAAGCCAGCTGACGACGACCCCAATCTTCCAGGCGGTGGATTTTACCGCCGTCTTCTTCGATCAGCTTGGTGTAACGCTCAACCATGCCGCCGACTTGCTCGCTCTGGTCCGGGTGAACCAGAAAGATGATTTCGTAATGACGCATAAATGCTCCTTACGGGTTGTAGCCTGCCGCCAAACGCGGTCAGGCAAGGAGTGAATATCACTTGTGAGTCTTGCTGAAACAGAAGGGCGCAGTAGCGCCTGCCGTAGCGACAAGGGCAGCCATTCTAGAGAAGCCCCCAGGTACAAGCAAGGTCGACTGGTGATTATTTGAACAGCCAGACTGCACTGACGCGGATTACGCCTGAGCTACGCCAGACAGAGCGTTGCGAAGCCCTGTCTGGCGTGGTCGACCTCGCTGCAGTCAGGGCTTGCTCTTACCCTTACCCTTGCTACTGCGCTGGCGCAACGCCTCGAACAGACAGACCCCAGTCGCCACCGAGACGTTGAGACTGCTGACGCTGCCGGCCATCGGCAGCTTGACCAAGTAATCGCAATGCTCGCGAGTCAGGCGGCGCATGCCCTTGCCCTCCGCCCCCATGACCAGCACTGTCGGTCCGGTCATGTCGTGCTGATACAACTCCTGCTCCGCCTCACCGGCAGTACCGACTATCCACAGGCCGCGCTGCTGGAGCTTTTCCAGGCAGCGCGCCAGATTGGTCACTGCCACCAGCGGAATCACCTCGGCAGCGCCACAGGCCACCTTGCGCACCGTGGCATTGAGCGTGGCGGACTTGTCCTTTGGCACTATCACCGCCAGCGCACCTGCCGCGTCGGCAGTACGCAGACAAGCGCCGAGATTGTGCGGATCGGTCACCCCATCCAGCACCAGCAACAGCGGCGGGCCTATGGCGCGATCGAGCAACTCCTCGAGCATCGCCTCACCCCACACCTGGCTGGGGCTGACATCAGCGACCACCCCTTGATGCACACCCTCAACCCAGGCATCCATCTCGCGCCGCTCGCACTGGCTAACGGCGATCCGCGCCTCTGCGGCCAATGCCAGCAGGACTTGCACCCGCGGATCATTGCGCCCTTCCGCCAACCACACCTGCTTGACCCGCTTGGGGTGATGACGCAGCAGTGCTTCCACGGCATGCACACCGTAGATTTTTTCCAGCTGACTCATGACTTCGCCTTACGCTTGCGTGGCCCGCCACCAGCGCTCGGCCCCCCGCTTTTTGGCGGACCCTTGCGGTGCTTGGCGGATTTGGCGTCAGCACTCGCCGGCTTGGCGGACTCGTTTTTAGCACCGCGCCCCTTGCCCTTGGATTCGGCTAGCAACGTTTTTTTCAGTTCGCGGCTTTTCTCCACATCGGTGCCACCAGCAGCGGTAGCTCGACCGTCCCTGCGCCCGGTTTTACCCGCAGCCGACTCGAAACCACCGCGCCGACGCCCAACCGGGGCATCCACGACGCTCTGCGCCATTTCGAAGTCGATCTTGCGCTCGTCCAGATCGACCCGCATGACCTTGACCTCGACCGTGTCGCCGAGACGGAAGTTACGCCCACTGCGCTCGCCGGCCAGGCGATGATGAACTGGATCGAAATGGTAGTAATCGCCTGGCAAGGCGGTGACATGCACCAGACCTTCGACGTAGATATCGGTCAGCTCGACAAACAGACCGAAACCGGTCACGGCGGTGATCACCCCCGGAAAGGTTTCGCCGACACGGTCTTTCATGAACTCGCACTTCAGCCAGTTGACCACATCGCGGGTCGCCTCGTCGGCGCGCCGCTCGGACATCGAGCACTGCTCGCCGAGCTGCTCCAGGATCGGCTCATCATAGGGATAGATGCGCGCCTTGGGCATGCTCGCCGCACCCGCGCGCGTGACGTGCGGGGTGTCGAGCTTGGAGCGAATCACGCTGCGTATCGCCCGATGGATCAACAGATCCGGGTAACGCCGGATCGGCGAGGTGAAGTGGGCATAGGCCTCGTAATTCAGACCGAAGTGGCCCTGGTTATCGGCGCTGTACACCGCCTGACTGAGCGAACGCAGCATCACGGTCTGGATCAGGTGGTAATCCGGGCGACCGCGAATGCTTTCTAGCAGCGCCTGATAGTCCTTCGGCGACGGGCCATCCTTGGACTTGCCGCGATGCAGCGACAAGCCAAGCTCGGTGAGGAAGGCCTTGAGTTTTTCCACGCGCTCGGGCGGCGGACCATCGTGCACGCGATACAGCGCCGGGATTTCATGCTTCTGCATGAACGCGGCGGTGGCCACGTTAGCGGCGAGCATGCACTCCTCGATAAGCTTGTGCGCATCGTTGCGCTGGGTCGGGCGAATCTCGGCGATCTTGCGCCCGGCACCGAAGACGATCCGCGTCTCTTGGGTCTCGAAGTCGATGGCGCCACGCTCGTGACGCGCCGCCAACAACACCTGATACAGGGAGTAGAGCTGCTTGAGGTGCGGCAGCACTTCCTTGTACTCACTGCGCAAAGCCTTGCCTTCGGTGCCTTTCGGCTCTTCGAGCATGGCACTGACCTTGTTGTAGGTCAGACGCGCATGGGAATGGATCACCGCCTCGCAGAACTGGTAATCGATCATCTTGCCGGTCTTCGAGATGCTCATCTCGCAGACCAGAGCCAAACGATCCACTTGCGGATTCAGCGAGCAGAGACCGTTGGACAGCTCCTCCGGCAGCATCGGGATCACCCGCTCGGGGAAATACACCGAGTTGCCACGCACCTGCGCCTCGGCATCCAGCGCCGAATCGACTTTCACATAGTGGGAGACATCGGCAATCGCCACGTACAGCTTCCAGCCACCGGAGAACAACCGCCAGTTGCTGCCATTCTTCTCGCAATAGACCGCATCGTCGAAATCGCGGGCATCTTCGCCGTCGATGGTCACGAACGGCAGATGACGCAGATCGATGCGCTTTTCCTTGTCCTTGTCATCGACTTCAGGCTTGAGCTTGCGCGCTTCCTTGACCACCGCCTCGGGCCAGACATGGGGAATATCATAGCTGCGCAGCGCAACATCGATTTCCATGCCTGGCGCCATGTAGTTGCCAACCACTTCCATTACGTCGCCCTGCGGCTGAAAGCGCGGGGTCGGCCAATGGGTAATTTTCACCTCGACGAACTGGCCCTGCTTGGCTGCGGCATTACGCCCCGGCGTGACCAGCACCTCCTGCTGGATCTTCGGGTTGTCGGCGACCACGAAACCGATACCGCTCTCTTCGTAATAGCGGCCGACGATGGTTTCATGGGCGCGGGTCAGCACTTCGACGATGCCGCCTTCGCGGCGACCACGCCGATCCAGGCCGGTAACCCGCGCCAAGCCACGGTCACCATCGAAGACCAGGCGCATCTGCGCCGGACTGAGGAACAGGTCATCGCTGCCGTCATCCGGAATCAGAAAGCCAAAACCGTCGCGGTGGCCGCTGACGCGCCCCAGGATCAGGTCCAGCTTGTCCACCGGCGCATAGGTGCCACGACGCGTATAGATCAACTGACCATCGCGCTCCATGGCACGCAGCCGACGACGCAACGCCTCGATCTGCTCTTCGGTGGTAAGGCCGAACTCGTCAAGCAACTGCTCACGATTCGCCGGGGAACCACGCTCGGCGAGATGCTGCAGAATCAGCTCGCGACTCGGGATGGGGTTTTCATATTTTTCCGCTTCACGAGCGGCCTCAGGGTCGAGGGATTGCCAGTCGGCCATTAGAGAGAGTTCACCTTTTCTATATAAATTCGGTTTTCCATGTGCCTATTGAAGCGCGAAACCACTATCCGGGTCAGCACAGCACACAGAATAAACTTTTTTGTTCACAGGGCTTTACAAGTAAAAAGTCGAACCGTATTATGCGCGCCACAACGACGGCAAACGTAGTTGTAGTTGATAGCAAATGAGCGATCATTGCAATCAAGCCCAGGTGGTGAAATTGGTAGACACGCCAGCTTCAGGTGCTGGTGACCTTACGGTCGTGGAAGTTCGAGTCTTCTCCTGGGCACCAATTCAAAAAACCGAGCCAAGCGCTCGGTTTTTTCTTGCCTGCGATTTAGTGCGACGGACCAGAAACCTACCCGATAATACGCATTGTGCAGGCCGGGCCGGACCGCGAAGCCCGGCAGGGCGATTGTGCTGAGCGTCGCTCCTCAGCGCCAACCTAGCATTTGCAGCCAATTCTAAACACGGAACTGCCCCAGACTGGCTTTCAGTTGCTTGGCCAAGCCATCCAGCACTCGCCCGCTGTCGGCCGTGGCAGCTACCGCCTCGGCCGCACGCTGGGCCTCGGCATGAATCACCTCGACCCGCCCACGCACCGCATCGGCACCTTGCGCCTGATGCGCCGCCGCCTGAGTCGCCGCATTGATGGCGCCATGCACCTCCTCCACCGCCGCCTGCACCGACTGCTGCACCTTGGCGCTTTCCAGCAGCGCGGCCAGCCCCTGATCCGCCTGCTGACCTGCCTGCCCGATCGCGCCAACCGCCTCACGCGCGCCTTTTTGCAAGGCACCGATATGCGCCTGAATATCGCCGGTCGACTGCTGGGTCTTGCTCGCCAGCGCACGCACTTCGTCGGCGACCACAGCGAAACCACGACCACTTTCCCCGGCCCGCGCCGCCTCGATGGCGGCATTCAAGGCCAGCAGGTTGGTCTGCTCGGCGATGCCATGGATCACCGTCAGCACCACTTCGATCTGCTCACTCTGCCTGGCCAGCCGCTCAATCACTGCAGCCCCCTCCCCAACCCGCAGCACCAGGGTCTCCATCGCCCCACCGACCCGCACCGCAATCGCCGCATTATCCTGAGTAGACTGACGAATCGCCGCCACCCGGCGCAACGCCTCTTGCATCGCCTGGCTTTCCGCCTGCGCCTCACCCGCCATTTGCGCCAAAGCCTGCAGGCTACCTGCCACCTCGTCGCGCTGGCGCCCAGCGGCAGCCTCAGCCGCAGCACTGCGCAACGCCAGAGCGTCGATTTCCCGCCCGGTGAGCACCGCCACCTCACCGGCCTCGCGCACGATGGGTTGCAACCTGGCGACAAACCGATTGACTGCGGCCGCCATGTCACCCACCTCGTCACGACTGTCCAACTCGACCCGCCGAGTGAGGTCACCCTCACCCTCTGCCAGGTCCTGCAAGGCCGCGATCAGCAATTGCAGACGACTCAACACCCGCCAACCCAGGACCAGCGCCACCGCCAGCAACGCCAGCAAACCGACCACCAAAAGCCCGACAGCGATGCGCCAACGCAAGCTTTCGGCAGCAGCCCTGACCGAACTCAGGCTACCCTGCGCCATACCCTCGGCCGCCTGCTGCGCCTCGGTCAGGCGCCGCTGCAGCGCCCGAGTGCTTTCGCCTGCGGCACTGGCCAGACTGGCATCCACCAACTCGCCCGCATTGCCTACCAACGCAGAGAAACGCTGATCCAGCGATTGCAATTCCTGCTCCACAGCAGCCCTGGACAGGCCCAACTGGACCTTGCCGATCTGCGCCCCCATGGGACTGATGGGCTCCTCGACCATAAATACCTGCGGGTCGCGCGAGGCCGCTTCGACCAGCTTATCCAGCTTGGTGTCGCCCTGGCCCGCAGCGACCAAGGCCCGCACCCGGGCATCGCTGCGATTGAAATTGCGGGTCAGGCGCTGCCCCTGCGCATCGTAATAAACGGCAAACAAAACCGCAGGATCGCGCTGAGCGATGCGCGTGAACGCCGTCAGCGCCGGCACATCTCCATCCCAGATGGCCTTGGGCGCAACACCAGCCAGCAACTGCGCCATCGCGCTGCCCGACTGCTTGAGATTCTGCTCGAGCACGCCGCGCAACTGCTCCTGCTCGGCCTGAAGCCGCCCGGACAACGCCGTACCAAGGCTCTCACGGGTATTTTCCGACAGCGCCGCCAAGCTCTGCACCACCTCACGCTCGGCGGCATCCAACTCGCCACCCAGGCGCTGGCTATCGCCCTCCAGGCGCGTCGCCAGGTCGGCAACCAGGTCATCCACAGTGGTGCGGGTCAGCCATACGGCCAGGAATACCTGCACCAGCATGGCTACCCCCAAGGCAATAAATACCGGGCGCAACAAACGGCTGTGCAGCAATGCGAACATGGCGGACAAGGTTCCACTCCTTTCAAATCAGGCCAGCTTATAAGCAGTGATCGGCCGCAAAATACAAAGCTGAAGCCCTTGCCACAAAACGACAAAGGGCCGCCCATGGCGACCCCTTGCTGTACCGCTCACGACAATCAGGCGAACGGGTGACGCAGCACGATGGTCTCGTTGCGGTCCGGGCCCGTGGAGATGATGTCGATAGGCGCACCGACCAGCTCTTCTACCCGCTTGATGTAGGCCCGCGCGCTGGCCGGCAATTCGTCCAGGGTCTTGGCGCCCAGGGTCGACTCGCTCCAGCCCGGCAGATCCTCATACACCGGCTGCAGACCCAGATAGCTGTCGGCATCGGTCGGCGCGTCGACCAGCACTTCGCCGTACTGATCCTTGTAGCCAACGCAGATACGAATGGTTTCGAGGCCATCGAGCACATCGAGCTTGGTCAGGCACAGACCGGAAATGCTATTGATTTCGATGGCACGCCGCAGGATCACCGCATCGAACCAGCCGCAACGACGGGCACGACCAGTGGTGGAGCCAAATTCATGACCCCGCTTGGCGAGAAAAGCCCCGGTTTCATCGAACAATTCGGTCGGAAAAGGCCCGGAGCCGACGCGCGTGGTGTAGGCCTTGGTGATGCCGAGGATGTAATCCAGGTACATCGGGCCGAAACCCGAGCCGGTTGCAATGCCGCCAGCGGTGGTATTGGAACTGGTCACGTAGGGGTAGGTACCGTGATCGATGTCCAGCAGCGAACCCTGCGCACCTTCGAACATGATGTCCTTGGACTCGCGGCGCATCTCGTGCAGCACCGCCGTCACATCGGCCATCATCGGCTTGAGCAGCTCGGCATATTCCATGCACTCATCCAGGGTTTTCTGGAAATCGATGGCTGGTTCTTTGTAATAGTTCTGCAGCACGAAGTTGTGGTAATCGAGCAACTCACCCAGCTTGGCAGCGAAACGTTCGCGATGGAACAGATCGCCGATACGCAGCCCGCGACGCGCCACCTTGTCTTCGTAAGCCGGGCCGATGCCGCGACCGGTCGTACCGATCTTGAGATCGCCACGGGCTTTCTCGCGCGCCTGATCCAGGGCCACGTGATAGGGCAGGATCAGTGGGCAAGACGGGCTGATACGCAGGCGCTCGCGCACCGGCACGCCCTTTCCTTCCAGCTTGATAATTTCCCGCATCAGTGCGTCAGGAGCAACCACTACGCCATTGCCGATCAGGCACTGGACGTTCTCGCGCAGAATGCCCGACGGGATCAGGTGCAGGACGGTTGTTTCGCCGTCGATCACCAGGGTATGACCGGCATTGTGGCCACCCTGATAACGCACGACGGCTGCAGCCTGTTCGGTGAGCAGGTCGACGATCTTACCCTTGCCTTCATCGCCCCACTGGGTGCCCAGGACTACGACATTCTTACCCATAACACTTGTCCTCTTCGCGCAAGCTTGATGTCGACCATAGCCGACGGAAACAATTTAGGACGGTCCGCGTGGACGTCCCGCTAGGGATAGAGCCAGAGAGCCGGTCAGCTTAGCCAGCCAACGGCGCTACCTGCCAACGACCATCACACAGCAATAATTGACGATCACAGCCCGCCTCGCGAGCATCGGCCAAAGCCTGCCCAGGCAGAGCCTGCACCACACGCGCGCCCTCACCACGCAGTCGCTGCACCGCCTGCCACAGGTACACATCATGATGATCCGGCGCCCAGATGCCCGCAGGCAATTCGCCGAGTGGCATCTGACCAAGACTGACCAGGGTTTTCAGGTCGGTGGAGAAGCCCGTCGCCGGACGCGCCCGACCGAAGTCCGCGCCGATATCGTCATAGCGACCGCCCTGGGCTATCGACTGACCGACACCCGGCACGAAGGCCGCAAATACCACGCCGGTGTGATAGCGATAGCCGCGCAACTCACTCAGATCGAAGTACAGCGGCAACTCCGGATAACGCAGACTCAGTGTATCGGCAATCGCCAGCAAGTCATCCAGCGCAGCATGCACATCGTCCGGCGCCTCGACCAGACAAGCCTGCGCCAGGTCCAGCACTTCACGACCGCCACAGAGCTCGGCCAGGGCGCGCAACATCTTGCACAACGCCGCCGGCAAGGCCTCGGTCAGCAGCACAATCTCATCCATGGCCTTGCGTTGCAGCGCATCGAATAGTTGCTGTTCGACCTCGCCAGACAAGCCGGCGGCACGTGCCAGGCCACGGTAGATACCTACATGACCGAGATCCATGTGAATGTCGGGCACCTGCGCCAACTCCAGGGTATCCACCAGCAGGCTGATAACCTCCACGTCACTGGCTGGACTGGCATCGCCATACAACTCGGCACCCAACTGGATCGGACTGCGCGAGGTGGTCAGCGCGCGCGGCTGAGCATGCACCACGCTACCGGCATAGCACAGCCGGCTCGGCCCTTCGCGGCGCAGAGTATGCGCGTCGATACGCGCCACTTGCGGCGTGATATCGGCACGAAAACCCATCTGCCGACCCGACAACGGGTCGGTCACCTTGAAGGTGCGCAAATCCAGATCCTGGCCTGCGCCGGTAAGCAGCGACTCCAGGTATTCGATATGCGGCGTCACCACGAATTCATAGCCCCAGCGCTGGAATAGGTCCAGCACCTGACGGCGCGCGACTTCAATGCGCGCCGCTTCCGGCGGCAGTACTTCTTCGATGCCATCTGGCAGGAGCCAGCGGTCTACCGTTGCCATATCGCCATTCCCCTCTTGAACCGGGCGGCACAAGCCTTCAGTGAAGCAGAAAAAGGAGAGCTGTACCCAGCAACATGCTGACCAGCCCCATCAGTCGCAGTCGTCGATCCGACAGCTTTGCAAGCTGTGCAGCTGCCCCACGCCAAAGCGCGGACAGAGGAAGGACAGGGTGTCCTTCCAGCACCAGCAGTGGACAAAACGCAACGTCCAACGCCTGCCACATGATACCCACAGACGCAAAAAAGCCGGGATTTTCCCGGCTGCCGCATGATACCACGTTTTCTTCAACGGTCACCCAGACGGACGTCTCGCGCCCGCCGGGGTAAAGGTCAAGGCTTGGACTTTTCCAGGTAGCGGAAGAAATCACTGCTCGGATCAAGCACCAACACATCACGCTTGTCCGCGAAGCTCTCGCGATAAGCCTTCAGGCTGCGATAGAAGGAGTAGAACTCCTGATCCTGACCATAAGCCTTGGCGTAGATCGCCGCCGCCTGGGCATCACCATCACCACGCAGCTCTTCAGCTTGGCGGTACGCGTCGGCCAGCAGTACACGCCGCTGACGATCGGCATCGGCACGAATACCTTCGGCCAACTCCTTACCCTTGGCACGATGCTCGCGAGCCTCACGCTCACGTTCGGAGCTCATGCGGTCGAATACGCTACGATTAACCTCTTTCGGCAGGTCAATACCCTTGACCCGCACATCCACCACCTCAATACCCAACTCGCTCTGTGCCGCACGATTGAGCGAAGCGGTAACGTCCGCCATCAGCGCATCACGCTCGCCGGAAACCGACTCGTGCAGGGTGCGCTTGCCGAACTGGTCACGTAGCGAAGCTTCCAGACGACGCGCTAGACGCTCGTCGGCAATCTGCTTGATACCCGAAGTCGCGGTGTAGTAACGCTCGGCATCGAGCACTCGCCACTTGGCGAAGGCATCGACCATCAGCGCTTTCTTTTCCAGAGTAAGGAAACGCGAACTGGAGGAATCCAGGGTCAGCAGGCGCGCATCGAACTTGCGTACCTGATTGACGTAAGGAACCTTCACATGCAGACCCGGCTGCACATCCGGCTGAACGATACGGCCGAATTGCAATAACACGGCCCGCTCGGTTTGCGCCACGATATAGAAGCTGTTCCAGGCCACCAACGCCAGCACTACGCCAACAATCAGGGCGATCAGCGATTTATTGCTCATCAACGGCTCTCCCTTGTGCGCAGCTCAACCTGACGCGGGTCCATTTTCACTCGCGAACTTGCATCACTGGCGCCAGCACTCGAGCTCGAGCTGGGCGCAGACGAACTACGGCCATCGATCATCTTGTCCAGCGGCAGATACAGCAGGTTGTTCTGACCCTTATCACCAGTCACCAGCACCTTGCTGGTGTTGCTCATCAACTCCTGCATGGTGTCCAGGTACAAACGCTCACGCGTGATTTCCGGTGCCTTGCGGTACTCGGCAACCAGGGCAGTAAAGCGATCCGCCTCACCCGTTGCACGGGAAACCACTTCTTCGCGGTAGCCGCTGGCGTCTTCGATCAGACGCTGGGACTGACCGCGAGCTTCCGGCACCACGCCATTGGCGTAGGTTTCCGCCTGGTTCTTCTCACGCTGCTCATCTTCACGGGCGCGAATCACATCGTCGAAGGCTTCCTGCACTTCACGCGGCGCCGCCGCACTCTGCAAGTTGACCTGGGTCACGTTAATGCCGGTGCGATAGGTATCGAGGAAGCGCTGCAAGCGATCCTTGACCTCACTGGCCATCAGCTCACGGCCTTCGGTCAGCACCTGATCCATCTCGGTCGAACCGACCACATGGCGCACGGCGCTATCGGTGGCGTGCTGCAAGCTGATTTCCGGTTGATCGACGTTGAGCACGAAATCCTGCAGATTGCTGATCTTGTACTGCACGGTCAGCGGGACTTCGATGATGTTCTCGTCCTCGGTGAGCATCTGCCCCTGCTTGCTGTAAGCACGCTCGCGGGTGACGTTCTCCTGGAATTTGCGATCAATCGGCGGAAAGTAGATGTTCAGGCCCGGGCCTACGGTTTCGTAGTACTTACCGAAACGCAGCACCACGGCCTGCTCCTGCTCATCGATCACGTAGATCGCGCTGTACAGCCAAACGGCCGCGAGCAAGCCCAAGCCAATGAATAGCAGACCGAAACCACCGCCTTTACCAGCGCCGTCGTCACTGCCACGTTTCTTACCGCCACCGAACAGCCCATTGAGGCTTTCCTGCAGCTTGCGGAAGGCTTCGTCGAGATCCGGCGGCCCCTTGCGATCACCGCCTTTGCGGCCGCCCCAAGGATCCTGATTGTTCGAGTTGCCACCCGGCTCATTCCAAGCCATAGCGCTCTCCATCTAAGTAAAGCAAAGACGCGCCCACGGCGCGCCGACCAATGCTACCGAATGCCAGCCATCAGCGGCAAAGCCACTGTCGCAGGCTTTATTGCAAAGTGTGTTGCTCGATAAATTCCAACGGCTTCAAGCCTGCCCGGGTAACCAGTCGATTCAACTCAATCCGCGGCAGGCGTACTGCCAACAAACTGCTGCCATCCTCGGCATGTTCCTCGCTCTGCACCGCACCCAAGGCAAAAAACTGCGCCCGCAGCCGCGCCAGGCGCTGCGGCAACTGCAAAGTAGCGATAAACAGATCATCACCCAACAACTCGGCAATGGCCTGCTTCAACAAGGGCAGGCCACGTCCGTCACGAGCAGACAACCAGACCCGCTGCGGCTTGCCATTCGCGTCTCGCTGAATTTGCGGCTCAACCCCTTCGAGCAGATCCAGCTTGTTGTATACCTCGAGCATCGGCAACTCGTGCGCGCCGATCTCGCCCAGCACCGCCATGACCTGCTCGATCTGCTGATCGCGCTCGGGCTCATGCGCATCGATCACATGCAGCAGCAAGTCGGAATTACTCGACTCTTCGAGCGTCGCCCGAAACGCCTCGACCAGCTTGTGCGGCAGGTGCCGAATAAAGCCCACCGTATCGGCCAACACCACCGGCCCCAGGTCATCCAACTCCAGTCGACGCAAGGTCGGATCCAGGGTGGCGAACAACTGATCGGCAGCGTACACATCAGACTCGGTCAAGGCATTGAACAGGGTCGACTTGCCGGCGTTGGTGTAGCCGACCAGAGACACTGACGGGATGTCCGCGCGCTTGCGTCCGCGCCGCGCTTGCTTGCGCTGACTGCGCACTTTCTCCAGTTTCTGCTTGATCTGACGAATGCGTACCCGCAGCAAACGGCGGTCGGTTTCCAGCTGAGTCTCACCCGGACCACGCAGACCGATACCCCCCTTCTGCCGCTCTAAGTGAGTCCAGCCGCGAACCAGGCGCGTGCTCAGATGATCCAGCTGGGCCAGTTCGACCTGCAGCTTGCCTTCGTGAGTACGGGCGCGCTGGGCGAAAATATCGAGAATCAGGCCGGTTCGATCAAGCACCCGGCACCCGAAAACCCGCTCGAGGTTGCGCTCCTGACTGGGCGTGAGAACGTGATTGAAGATCACCAGATCCGCCTCGAGGATCTTGACCTGGTCGCGTAACTCCTCGACCTTGCCACTGCCAATCAGGTATTTCGCAGTCAGCCGGTTACTCGGCACGCTAAGAAAGGCAACCGTGTCAGCGCCAGCCGAAATGGCCAACTCCTGAAACTCTTGCGGATCTTCGCGCGCCGCGGAGTCTTGACCGTCCAGATGAACCAGAACAGCCCGCTCACCCCCTTCATGGCGCTCGAAGAACAATACGACCTCCTAAATCAGGCGTTGCCCGGCTCAGCTTCAGCGGCTTCAGCAGCTTCAGCCAGCTCAGTCTCGGAAACGCTCGGCAAACGCACGGGGCGGCTTGGCACCACAGTGGAGATAGCGTGCTTGTAGACCATCTGGCTGACAGTATTTTTCAGCAAAATCACGAACTGGTCGAAAGACTCGATCTGACCTTGTAGCTTGATACCGTTGACTAGGTAGATGGAAACCGGGACGCGTTCCTTACGCAGGGTATTCAGGTAAGGGTCTTGTAGCGAATGCCCTTTTGACATGTGTAGCACTCCTTTGAAAAATCAATAATTAATAGTTTTAGTGAGATAAGAAATGGCTTCAGGCCGCCATACCCCCAAGGATAGACGGCCAATGGCAAGGTCTCAGGTCAATATGGAGGCCGCTGCCAGGTATTTCAAGGCACGCGGCAAATTGTCACAAGCCAGACTATCCAGCCAGTGCAAATCGGCCCAACTGCGCAACCAGGTAAACTGTCTTTTGGCCAACTGACGCGTGGCGATAATGCCGCGCTCGCGCATCTGCGCCTCGCTCAGATTACCTTCCAGAAAATCCCACACCTGGCGATAACCCACCGCCCGTATAGACGGCAACCCCGGATGCAGGTCACTTCTCTGACGCAGGCGTTCGACCTCGCCGACAAAGCCCTGTTCCAACATCACCTGAAATCGTTGCGCAATTCGCACATGCAACACCTGGCGCTGCGCCGGAGCGATGGCCAAGTGCGCGACAGTATAGGGGAATTGTCCCGCACCGGCGGCGCCCATGACATGATTTTGCTCAGCCTGGCGCTGGCGGTGTGTGGTCATGCTCAACCCGCTGACGCGGTAGACCTCCAACGCCCTAACCAGCCGTTGCGGATCATTGGGATGGATGCGCGCCGCGGACTCCGGGTCCACCGCCTGCAGCTCACGATGCAGGGCATCCCAGCCTTCGGCCTGGGCGCGCGCTTCCAACTCGGCACGCACCTGCGGGTCGGCGCCAGGCATATCGGCCAACCCTTCGAGCAACGCCTTGTAATACAGCATGGTACCGCCGACCAGCAGCGGGATGCGCCCTCGCCCACTGATCTCGGCCATCGCCGCCAAGGCGTCGGCACGAAATTCAGCCGCCGAGTAGCTTTCGGCCGGGTCGCGAATGTCGATCAGGCGATGGGGGAATTCGGCAAGAATGGCTTTGTCGGGCTTGGCGGTGCCGATGTCCATGCCGCGATAGATCAAGGCCGAATCGACACTGATCAGCTCGCACGGCAGCACCCGCGCCAGCTCGAGGGCCAGATCGGTCTTGCCGGCGGCGGTAGGCCCCATCAGGAAAATTGCCGGAGGCAGGCGCTCGGACATCGTCAATACTTCTCGGTGTGGCGCGAGCGCCAATCGCCCGCAGCCTGGTCAGCGACCACGCAGGAACAGCTTATCCAAGTCGTCCATGCCTAACTGCGTCCAGGTCGGTCGGCCATGGTTGCATTGACCGCTGCGCTCGGTGTGCTCCATGTCGCGTAGCAGGGCGTTCATTTCCGGCAGGCTCAGGCGTCGATTGGCACGCACCGAACCATGACAAGCCATGGTGCCCAGCAGTTCGTTGAGGTGCGCCTGAATCCGGTCACTGGTGCCGTACTCGAGCAGATCGGACAACACATCCGCCACCAATCGATTGGCCTCGGCCTGCTTGAGCAGCGCGGGAATCTGCCGGATAGCCAGGTTTTCCGGCCCCAGGCGTTGCAACTCGAAGCCCAGACGCTGGAACCAGGTCGCATGCTCCTCGGCGCAATCCGCCTCACGCTGGCTGACGGCAAGCGATTCGGGCACCAGCAATGGCTGCCCGCGCAAGCCTTCGCTGGCCATGGCGACCTTCAGCCGCTCATAGGTGATCCGCTCGTGCGCCGCATGCATGTCGACCAGCACCAGACCCTGCACGTTCTCGGCGAGGATATACACACCCTTGAGCTGGGCAATCGCATAACCGAGCGGCGGCACATCGCCCTGCCCCTCGGGCAGGCTCGCCGGCGTCGCGCTTAGCGGCGCGAAAAACTCTCGGTAGGCGCCCTGCGCCTCGGCAGCCGGTACTCCGGCCTGCGCCCGCGGCCCCTGATAACCGGCCCCCGGCGAGCGCCAGATCGACTCGCTCCGCGTCGGCTCGAGCAAACTGGCCGCCAGGCCGATCTCGCCCTGGGCACCGAACTCGCCGGCCGCCTGCCCGGTCGGCGCCAGCATGCCGGCCACCGCTGCCGGTGCCGCCAACTGATCTTCCGGGCGCACATCGCCCAGGGCGCGATGCAGGGTGCCGTAAAGAAAATCATGGACCATGCGCCCGTCGCGAAAGCGCACTTCGTGCTTGGTCGGGTGCACGTTGACATCGACCACCGAAGGGTCGATTTCCAGGAACAGGACAAAGGCCGGATGACGACCATTGAACAGCACGTCGCGATAGGCCTGGCGCACCGCATGGGCGACCAGCTTGTCGCGCACCGTGCGCCCGTTGACGTAGAAATACTGCAGGTCCGCCTGGCTGCGCGAGAAGGTCGGCAAGCCGACCCAGCCCCACAGTCGCAAGCCATTGCGCTCGACCTCGATGGGCAGCGCCTGTTCGAGAAAGGCCGCGCCACAGACCGATGCCACGCGGCGCGCACGACTGACATCGTCATGCGCCTCGTGTAGCCCTAGCACGGTCTTACCGTTATGGCGCAAGTGGAAAGCCACATCGAAACGTGCCAGCGCCATGCGCTTGATGACTTCCTGCAGGTGATCGAATTCGGTCTTCTCGGTCTTGAGAAACTTGCGCCGCGCCGGGGTATTGAAGAACAGGTCGCGCACTTCCACCGAGGTGCCGACCGGGTGCGCGGCTGGCTGCACGCGCGGCTGCATGTCGCGGCCTTCGGTTTCCACCTGCCAGGCCTGCTCGGCGTCCGCCGTGCGCGAAGTCAGAGTCAGGCGCGCGACAGAGCTGATCGAGGCCAGCGCCTCGCCACGAAAGCCCAGGCTCATCACCTGTTCGAGGTCTTCGAGCTCACGAATCTTGCTGGTGGCATGCCGGGCCAACGCCAACGGCAGATCGTCCGGAGCGATGCCACCCCCGTCGTCACGCACCCGCAGCAGCTTGACCCCACCTTGCTCGATATCCACATCGATGCGGCGGGCGCCGGAGTCCAGACTGTTCTCGAGCAGCTCCTTGATCACCGAAGCGGGCCGTTCGACCACCTCGCCGGCGGCGATCTGGTTGGCCAACCGCGGACTCAGCAACTGGATACGTGCGTCACCACTCATGGTTGAGCCGCCAGCGCAGTGCTGGGAATCTGCAGGGTCTGACCGACCTTGATCACGTCAGACTTCAGCGAATTGGCATTGCGCAGGGCGCCCAGGCTGACCTGATAACGCAGCGCGATCAACGCCAGGCTCTCACCGGAGCTGACCACATGCTCGCGCGGTCCCTGGACGATTTTGCCGTTATCGCGTTGCCAGGCGACGTAGCTGCCGGGCGGTGGATTCTGCTGAAAGAACTGCCGCACGCCGGTGACGATAGAACGTGCCAGCGCCTGCTGGTGGCCGGAACTGGCCAGTTTGCGCGCCTCATTAGGATTGGAGATAAACCCGGTCTCGACCAGGATCGACGGCATATCCGGCGACTTGAGTACCATGAAACCCGCCTGCTCGACCCGGCGCTTATGCAGCGGGGTGATCCGCCCCATATTGCTCAGCACCTTGTTGCCGACATTCAGGCTGGACGACAGCGAAGCGGTCATCGACAGATCCAGCAACACCCCGGCCAGCATGCGGTCCTTATCGTCCAGACTGACATTGCCGGCACCGCCAATCAGGTCCGACTGATTCTCCGAGTCGGCCAGCCAGCGCGCCGTCTCCGAGGTGGCGCCGCGATCCGACAGGGCATACACCGACGCGCCAAAGGCCGCCGCCCGCGGCGCCGCATCGGCATGAATCGAAACGAACAGATCCGCGCCCTTCTTGCGCGCAATGTCGGTGCGCTTGCGCAATGGGATGAAGTAGTCGCCGGTACGCACCAGCTCACCGCGGAAGCCTTTCTCGGCATTGACCTGGCGGAGCAACTCCTTGGCAATCGCCAGGGTCACTTGCTTCTCGAACAGGCCCTTGATCGGTGACAGCGCGCCAGGGTCTTCACCACCGTGACCGGCATCGATGGCGATGACGATATCGCGCTTGCCACTGGGTAGCGGCGTCCACTTGGGCGGTGCCTGGGTCGGCGTTACCGGCAACTGCGGCGCACTGGCAACCTGCGTCACGGGCAGGCTGGGGGCAGCACCCGACTCCTGATCGAACAGATCAACCACCAGGCGATGGCCATATTGCTGGTTGGGCGCCAGGACGAAACTCTTCGGCGTGACCTGCGCCGACAAATCGATCACCACCCGCAGGTCCTCGGGCGTGCGCTGCGCCGAACGCATGCCGGTAATCGGTGTATTGCTCAACGCCAGGTTATCGAACTGGGTCGCGAGTTTGGCGCCGCTAACATCGATGACGATACGGTTCGGCGCCGTGAGGGTAAAGACACTGTGCTGCACCGGACCGGACAGGTCGAACACCAGACGTGTGTTGTCCGGCGCACGCCACAGCCTTACGCTGCGCACATCCGAAGCGGCAAAAACCTCGACAGCCAGCGCCGCCAGTACCACTCCAACCGCGATGAAACGCGCGCCTATGCGCATACCCAACCCCATTTTTTTTTGATCATGCCCCGGCGGCCAAAGTGGCACGCCAGGTGTCGCCGCGCTCGCCTTGCACCTGCAGATGCAGGGAACGGCCGGGCGCTTGCGCGGTAATGGTAATATCCATATCGGCCTTTGGCAAAACGCCTGCTCCGCGCTCTGGCCACTCGACCAGGCACAAGGCATCGCCCTCGAAGTAGTCGCGCACCCCCAGGTACTCCAATTCCTCGGGGTCGACCAGGCGATACAGATCGAAATGGAACACGCGAACCGCGTCGATTTCGTAAGGCTCGACCAGAGTAAAGGTCGGACTCTTCACCGCCCCGATATGACCCAGACCGCGAATGATCCCG
Source organism: Pseudomonas paeninsulae (assembly GCF_035621475.1). NCBI lineage: Bacteria > Pseudomonadati > Pseudomonadota > Gammaproteobacteria > Pseudomonadales > Pseudomonadaceae > Pseudomonas > Pseudomonas paeninsulae. Next base: position 804,200 of record NZ_CP141799.1, on the reverse strand, counting down.
CGCGACAGGGTGGTTTTGCCAGCGCCCAGATCGCCATGCAGATAGATCACCCCACGCCCGCCAGTCACCTGAGCGATACGCGCGCCCAGGCTCAACATCGCCGCTTCATCGGCGGCATACAGCTCTAATTCGGTCAAGCTGACTGCTCCTGCAACAATTGACGAATGGTGGCGCACAGGTCACTCGCCGCCAACCCACAGCCCTGCTCGGCCAGATGCTCGCCGGCACTTGCATGCAGCCAGACTGCCAGACTGGCCGCCGCCAGCGCCGGCAAGCCCTGCGCCAGCAACGCGCCAATCAGGCCCGCCAGTACATCGCCCAAACCGGCGCCGGCCATTACCGGGTGACCGCGATCACAGAGCAACAGCTGCCCGCCAGGATCTGCCAACAGCGTGCCCGCGCCCTTGAGCACACACACCGCCTGATAGCGCCGGGCCAGGGCTCGCGCCGCGGCCGGGCGATCGGCCTGCACGGCGGTGGCACTGATGCCCAGCAAGCGCGCGGCTTCGCCCGGATGCGGGGTAATCACCCCACCAGCCGGCATCTTGACCGCAGCCGCGGCCAGCAGGTTCAGGGCATCGGCATCCCACACCTGTGGCGCGCTGGTGATCGCCGCCAGCGACAACAGGCTGCGACCCCAGGCACCCTGTCCCAGGCCCGGCCCGACCACCCAGACACTGGCCGAAGCGCCCAACGCCCGAAGCTGATTGGCCGAGGCCACGGCGAAGCCCATCACCTCGGGGATGCGCGCCTGCGCCGCGGCCAGATGTTCGCCACGCGTCGCCAGGGATACCATTCCGGCGCCAGCGCGCAAAGCGCTCTGCGCGGCGAGCAAGGCCGCGCCGGCAAAGCCGCGGTCACCGCCGACCACCAGCACATGGCCCAACTGGCCCTTGTGCACGCTGCGCGGCCGCGCCAGCAAGCGCGGCAGAGTCGCCCCGGCCAGGCGTTGCGCCACGCACGCCTGCGCAGCGACCAGTGCCGGATCGGCCTGCAGGTCATCGAATACCAGTTCGCCGACCCAATCGAGCGCCTCACCGGTGAACAGCCCCAGTTTCAGCCCGACCAGGCTCACCGTCAGCTGCGCACGCACAGCCACGCCCAGTACCTGACCGCTGTCGGCGCACAGGCCCGAGGGAATATCCACCGCCAGTACCGGCAGGCCACTGGCGTTGAGCAGGCGGATCGCCTGGGCATAGGGTTCGCGCACCGCGCCGTTCAGGCCAGTGCCGAGCAGCGCATCGAGCACCACGCCATTCAGCGCGGCGCACTCGCTCCAGGGCTGGATAGTCACGCCAGCGGCCTGCGCCTCATCACGCGCCAAGGCGGCAGCGCCCTGCAACTGCGCCGGATCGCCCACCGCTAGCAGTTGCACGCGCCAGCCGGCACGCAGCGCCAGAGCGGCCACCAGGTAACCGTCACCGGCATTGTTGCCGCAGCCGGCCAGCACCGTCAGCGCCCCGACGTCCGGCCAACGGCGGCGCAGCGCCCGCCAGATGGCATGGGCGGCGCGGCTCATCAGCTCGAAACCGGGGGTACCGGCAGCGATCAGGCGGGCATCCAGCTCGCGCACCTGGGCGGCGCTATATAGAGCGCAGGGAAGATTGTCTGGCGATTGCGGCATGCGTCGGCTCCGATGTCTGGCAGAATTATACCTACCTCCGCTCCGGTTACCCGCCCCATATGACAACTGCCGCACTCGACCTCATCGCCCTCGCCCAATCGATCAAGGACTGGGGCCGCGAGCTGGGCTTTCAACAGGTCGGCATCGCCGGGCTGGAGCTGGGTGAACACGAGGCGCACCTGCAACGCTGGCTAGACGCCGGCTACCAGGGCGAGATGGACTATATGGCCGCCCACGGCAGCAAACGCTCGCATCCTGACCAACTGGTGCCCGGCACCTTGCGGGTGGTCTCGCTGCGCATGGATTACCTGCCCGGCGACACACAAATGGCCCAGCGCCTGGGCGAGCCGGAGAAAGCCTATGTCTCGCGCTACGCCCTGGGCCGCGATTACCACAAGCTGATCCGCAAACGCCTGCAGCAACTGGCCGAGCGCATCCAGCAACAGGTCGGCCCATTCGGTTACCGCGCCTTCGTCGACAGCGCACCGGTACTGGAGAAAGCCATCGCCGAACAGGCCGGACTCGGCTGGATCGGCAAGAACACCCTGGTGCTCAACCGCAGCGCCGGCAGCTACTTCTTCCTTGGCGAGCTGTTCGTCGACCTGCCCCTGCCGGTCGATGCACCGCACGCCACAGAACATTGCGGGCGCTGCACTGCGTGCCTGGACATCTGCCCGACCGCCGCTTTTGTCGGCCCTTACGTGCTGGATGCACGGCGCTGCATCTCCTACCTGACCATCGAACTGAAAGGCTCGATCCCCGAGGAACTGCGCGCACCGATCGGCAACCGCGTGTTCGGCTGCGACGACTGCCAGCTGGTCTGCCCGTGGAACCGCTTCGCCCGCCCCACCGAGCAGGGCGACTTCCAGCCACGCCATCAACTGGACAACGCCGAGTTGGCCGCACTGTTCCGCTGGAGCGAAGAAGAATTTCTCAGCCGTACCGAAGGCTCGCCGTTGCGCCGTGCCGGCTACGAGCGCTGGCTACGCAACCTGGCGGTAGGCCTGGGCAATGCACCGTCGAGCATCCCGGTGCTTGAGGCGCTGCAGGCCCGCCGCGAACACCCCTCGGCGCTGGTGCGCGAGCATGTCGAGTGGGCGCTGGCACGCCACGCCGAGCGGGGCGCACCCTAGCAGGTCGTTGAAAAACTACCTGCGTTGGCAATACTGCGTTAAAAACGGCCTCGAAATGCTCATTTACAGCAGTAAACTGCGCTTTTTCGGCCGTTTTTGCCTTGTCTTGCCTGCCTCGCCTACGTTTTTTCAACGGCCTGCTAAAGCCAAGGCTCAAGCCTTGATGAAATGCTCGCGGTAGTACTGGAGTTCGGCGATGGACTCGCGAATATCGTCAAGCGCCTGGTGGCTGGCTTTTTTCTGGAAGCCTTCCTTGAGCTGCGGCGCCCAGCGCTCGGCGAGGATCTTCAGGGTCGAAACATCCAGATAACGGTAGTGGAAATAGGCTTCAAGATCCGGCATGTAGCGATAGAGGAAACGCCGATCCTGACCGATGCTGTTACCGCAGATCGGCGACTGGCCCTTGGCCACCCACTGCTCGAGAAAGGCAATGGTCTGTGCCTCGGCCTCGGCCTGGCTGATCGTGCTCTCACGCACGCGTTTGACCAGGCCACTTTCGCCATGGGTGCGGGTGTTCCATTCATCCATGCCGGCAAGCGCCTCGTCACTCTGATGCACCGCAATCACCGGGCCTTCGGCCAGGATGTTGAGGTCGCTATCGGTAATGATCGTGGCCATTTCGATGATCATGTCCTTTTCTGGGTCGAGCCCGGTCATTTCCAGGTCGATCCAGATCAGATTCTGCGGGTTCTGCATGCTGTACTCCTCGGCTGATACCGGCAGTTTAGCGAATAAACCCGCACGGGAGCCTGCCGACTTGCCCTCGCCACGATCAGTCAGCTGCGAGCAACACCCGGCATCCGCCATAACAGCAGGCGCGAGCGGCGCCAGTCATGCAGCTCGACTTGCTGATCGGCCGGCACTCCAGGCACCTCGAAGCTGTTGCTGACCAGCCAGGCACCGACGGCCATTTGCGCCACTGCCTTGGTCCATAGCGCCGCCATCGGCGCGGGCGAGAGAAAGCAATAGACCACATCGAATTCCGCCAACTCGGTCCGCCAGAGATTTTCGTAGCGAATCCGGCAGTTGTTCTGCGGCAATGCGCGCAGCCAGGCGATGGCAAACGACAAGGGCGCGGTCTCCACCCCGACAAACTGCGCCTGGGGAAAGCGCCGCGCCAGCCAGAGCAAGGTTCCCGCCGGGCCGCAACCGAGATCGGCGAAGCGGAAATCGACCGCTTGCCGGACGAGCAATTCGGCCAACTGCTGACGACTGCGCGCCCCGGTCAGATACAGCGGCACCCGCTCGCCGACGCTATTCCAGTTGCACAGCAACAGCAGCAGGAAGCCGGCCAGAAACACCCAGGACGGCAGCGCCGCACCGCTGAGCAGAATCAGCGCCGGGGCAAACCCCAGGTTCAGCCACCACCACCAAGACGACAAACCGAACCAGCGACCGACACTCGCCGCCAGCAAGCCCAGGATCAAACCGGCGGCCACGCTGCTGGGGCGCCAGTTTGAGAACTGCACCGCCAGAACGATCACCCCGCCCACCACCAGCGCCGCGCATAGCTGCGCCAGCAACGCCAGCAGGGCCGGATAGCGTCCGGCCACTCGAGCAATCATCGGTACGCGCGCAACCATTTATCGCCTCTACTTATCGCTGCTACGTGCCAATCGCCACGGCGCTGCAGTCTAACCCGCAACGCTGCAGCGCGAGTCTGCATGTGCCGCGTGCTAGACTCGCTGGCGGATTTCACCGCAAGTCAACCTCGGAACTTTCATGGCCAAACGCCAACTCAACCGCCGGCAAAGCTGGCGTATCGACAAAATTCAGGGCGAACGAGCCTCCCGCGCCGCCAAGCGCGAGTCGCAGGCCGTGCAAACCCTGGAAGGCGGCGACCTCGGGCCGGAACAGCTCGGCCTGGTCATCGCCCACTTTGGCGTACAGGTCGAAGTCGAAGCCGAGGACGGCGAACTGGCCGGCCAGGTGTTTCGCTGCCACCTGCGCGCCAACCTGCCGGCCATGGTCACCGGCGATCGCGTGGTCTGGCGTGCTGGCAATCAAGGCATCGGCGTCATCGTTGCGCAATTGCCACGCAAAACCGAACTGTGCCGCCCGGATACCCGCGGCCAGCTGAAGCCGGTGGCGGCCAACGTCGACCTGATCGTGATCGTCTTCGCACCGCTACCCGAGCCCCACGCCAACCTGATCGACCGCTATCTGGTGGCCGCCGAACACGCCGGCATTCGCCCCTTGCTGCTGCTGAACAAGGCCGACCTGATCGACGAGCAGAACGCCGTGGCGCTGAACGTCCTGCTCGGCGTGTATCGCCAGCTCGGCTACCCAGTACTGGAAGTCTCGGCCCATCAGGGTGACGGCATGGAGCAGCTCAAGCAGCAGCTCGACGGCCACGTCAGCGTCTTCGTCGGCCAGTCCGGGGTTGGCAAGTCATCGCTGGTCAACAGCCTGCTGCCAGGCGTGGACACCCGGGTCGGACCGCTGTCGGAACTGACCGGCAAGGGCACCCACACCACCACCACCGCACGCCTGTTCCACTTCCCCGGCGGCGGCGAGCTGGTCGACTCGCCCGGTATTCGCGAGTTCGGCCTGGTGCATGTCAGCCGCGCGGATGTCGAAGCGGGGTTCATCGAGTTCAACGAGCTGATCGGCCAGTGCCGCTTTCGCGACTGCAAGCATGACCGCGAGCCTGGCTGCGCCCTGCTCAAGGCCTTGGAAGACGGTCGCGTCCAGCCACAACGGATGGCCAGCTATCGGCATATCCTGGCCAGCCTGCCCGACGCGGATTACTGAAACGACCAGGCCGCGATTACTCGCGGCCTGGTGCGTACATGCAGCAATTTATTCGCTCGGCTGATCGAACTGCAACACCCCGTCCTCGAAAATATTCAAGCGCTCACGCAACTCATCCGGCCCAGCCGGATCCGGGATGAGCGGCGGCGGCAACTCAGGTAGCGCGGCGCCGCCAGGCACTGCAGGCACTGCATCGACGGCGCCATCCTGCTCGCCTTCGATAGCGCGCTGAGCCTTTTTCGTCAACACGACGATATCGATACGCCGATTGACCGGATTCAATGGATCGTCCCGGTCGAACAACGCCGACGACGCATAACCCACTACCCGAGCCACCTGCACCTCGTCGTAGCCGCCAGCGATCAAGGCGCGGCGAGCGGCATTGGCCCGATTCGCGGAGAGTTCCCAATTGCCGAACTCGCCAGCGCCGGCAAACGGCTTGGCATCGGTATGGCCGCTGATGCTGATCTTGTTCGGTACCGCCCTGATGGTGTCGGCCAGGGCCAGCAGGATGTCTTCGAACTGCGGCTGCAGGCGCGCACTGCCGCTATCGAACATCGGCCGGTTTTCGGCGTCCATGATTTGGATGCGCAAGCCATCTTGGGTGATCTCGAAGAGAATCTGATCCTTGAAGCGCTGCAGTTGCGGATTCTCCTCGACCTTGCTCTGCAGCTCCTGCAGCAGCAACTCGAGGCGTTCGCGCTCCAGCTCGTCGGCCATTCCTTCGGCCAGCGTAGGGTCGACCTGCGCCGGTTCGATCTCGACCTCCTCGCCCTCGGTTTGATCATCGACCTGCTGGTTGAGCGTGCGGTCCGGTGCCGGAGTGGGCGAACCACCGAGATCGATCACGAAGGGACTGGCGCTTTCGGAAAAGCCGATCGGATCTTTGAAGTAACCGGAAATCAATTTCTTCTGTTCAGGGGTAGCCACGGACATCAGCCACATCACCATGAAAAACGCCATCATCGCCGTGGCGAAGTCGGCGAAGGCAATCTTCCAGGCACCACCATGGTGGCCAGCGGCAACCTTCTTGACCCGCTTAACGATGATCGGCTGATTGTTGTCCATTTTCCGTTAGCTTCCGCGCATCGCCTGCTCAAGCTCGGCAAAACTCGGGCGATGGGCCGGGTAGAGCACCTTGCGCGAGAATTCGACGGCCAACGACGGCGGCATGCCGGATGCCGACGCGACCAAACCAGCCTTTATGGCCTCGTAGACATTGAGTTCTTCCTTGGCGTCATGCTCCAGGGCACCCGACAAGGGTCCGAAGAAGCCGTAGGACGCCAGAATACCCAGGAAGGTGCCCACCAGCGCAGTACCCACCTTCTCGCCGATCTGAGCGTTATCCGCTTCGGCGAGAATCGACATGGTAATCACGATGCCCAGCACCGCGGCGACGATCCCCATGGCAGGCATGGCGTCGGCAACCTTGGCCACGGCATGCGCGGGATGCTCCAGTTCTTCCTTGAGGCTGGCGATCTCCATATCGAACAAGCCTTCCAGCTCATGCGGCGCCATATTGCCGGAGGACATGATGCGTAGGTAATCGCAGATATAGGCCATCATCCGCTCGTCTTTGAGGATGGCTGGATACTTGCCGAATATCGGACTGGCCGACGGCTCCTCGATATCGGCCTCGATCGCCATCATCCCCTCGCGGCGGCTCTTGTTGAGGATTTCGTAGATCAGTTTCAGCACCTCGAGATAGTAGGCGTGACTGAAACGCGAGCTGAACATGCTCAAGGATTTCTTGAACACCTGCATGAACATGCTGCCCGGGTTGGCCTGCAGAAAAGCCCCCAGCGCGGCGCCGCCGATGATCATTACTTCAAAAGGATGGACCAGCGCCATGAACTGGCCGCCGGACAGAATAAAACCGCCGAGCACGCTAGCAATTACAACGATGATGCCAATGATTTTTGCCATAAAAAGGAAACTTGCGCGGCCTGTGATGAGGGTTATGCAAAACAACCCTTCTATTTATCGGAACTTATGCGCGAGACTATAGCCAGTCAAGTCTAAAAGCCAGCATGGCTAAGCACCGATGCCCACCTCAAAGCCCCTACCGCGCACCCTCAAAGACTGGCTCGAACAGCTGGACAAGCACTTGTTGCCGGTGCCTGTCGATCACCACCTGAATGTCTGTCGTGCTTTGTCCGACAGCCGTCGCTCGCTGCGTGAAATAGCCGAATTGATGCAGGCCAGCCCAGCCTTGGCATTAAGTGTTCTACGCGAGGCCAATCGGCAGGCTGGCAGCTTCAGCGCCCCCTCCGAAAGCCTGGAAAGCGCGCTCAGCCGACTGGGCTTGCAGCGCACCCTGGAGCTGGTGAAACGCCAACCCGCTTGCCCCCTCGACGAAATCCCCCTGGCGCTACGGCAGATTCAACTGATCAGCCGGCACGCGGCGCAGCAAGCCGGCGGCTTGTTCAGTGGCCGACTGGCGCGGCTCTGGCAGGAGATCCACTGGGGCAGCCTATTATTTCTCGCACCCATCTGGTCGCTACTGACGGCCCATCCCGAACTATTCGAGCAATGGGAGCAGCGCGTACTGGTCCAAGCTGAGCCGGCAGCCAAGGTCGCGCAGGATCTTCTCGGCGTTCCCTTGCTGTCCCTGTGCCTGGCATTGGCCGAGCGCTGGCGCCTGCCCGACTGGGTGATCCAAGGCTACCGCCTGCTGATCGCAGATCGCCGTCAACTGGTCAAGGCGCTGCACATCGCGCGCGACAATCAGCACCCCCTGCACCAGCAGCAAATGCTCGACGCCGATACACCTCTACGGCGCTGGCTGACCCAGCCAGCCAACAGCATCCTGCTGGCCAACGGCCTGGCGCTGTCGGCCCACCACGCCTGGAATAGCCCCCACAGCCTGCGCTGGCAACATCTGACCGGGCTCTATCTGCAACTGCCGCTGAGCGATGTGCAGCAACAGATTCACCAGCACGCGGCGCAGAGTGCACGCCAGCAAGCCACGGCCGATCTCTGGCATCCTGCCCAAGCCCTACTCTGGCCCTGGGATGCGCGGCGCTTGCAAGGCAAAGCCATCACCCCTGCGGCGACGGCAACGCCGGCAACACCTACAGACAATGGATGGCGCCAACATTGCGCGCAATTGCTTGCGCAACCGAGTGCATTCCACAACCTCGAGCAGCTCACCAGCGGCGCCACTCAAGCCCTGCAGGCCTGCGGTATGTCGCGGGTATTACTGCTCCTGGCCGACCCCAGCCACAGCCGCCTGCGAGCCCAGCAACAGACCGGCCTGGACAAGTTGGCAAACACCCTGGTCATCGACCCACAGCAGAGTCAGGTGCTGCGGCGCCTGCTCAAGGCACCGGCACAGCTGCGCCTGACGCCGGCCAATATCGCGCAATTCTCGGCCCTGCTGCCAGGCTCGCTGAAAGCGCTATTTCCCAGCGAGCACCTGCTGATCCGCTCACTGGCCAGCAACGACCGTGGGGTAATGGTCATCGTCGCCGACCAGGCCGGCGCCGTGCTCAGCGATGCCAGCGTGCAAGTCTTCGGTAAAACCGCGCAATGTATTCAACGCGCCCTGGACAGTTTCGCCAACCGTGAGCGTTAGCCTTTCCGTTACAATCCGCCCCTTTCCCTATTATTGAAGAGGCCCAGCATGACTGCCTTCGCTGCGTTGCCATTGGTTATCGAACCGACCGAGCTGGCCAAGCGCCTGGATGCGCCCGAACTGATTCTGCTCGACCTGACCAACGCAGCGCGCTATGCCGCCGGACACATCCCCGGCGCGCGCTTCGTCGATCCAAAACGCACCCAACTGGGCCAGCCTCCGGCACCCGGCCTGCTTCCAGACCTCGCACAACTCGAACAGCTATTCGCCGAATTGGGCCATAATCCGAACGCCGTCTATGTGGTCTACGACGATGAAGGTGGTGGCTGGGCCGGACGCTTCATCTGGTTGCTGGATGTGATCGGCCACAGTCATTACCACTACCTCGATGGCGGGCTGCAGGCCTGGCTGGCCGAGGATCGCCCGCTCAGCACGGAGCAACCCGCCGGGTGCGCTGGCACGCTCAAGCTGACGCTCGATGACAGTCCAACAGCCAGCCGCGAATACCTACAAAGCCGCCTGGGCGCCGCCGACCTGGCGATCTGGGATGCCCGCTCGCCCGCCGAGTATCGCGGAGAAAAGGCCTTAGCCGCCAAAGCCGGACACATTCCTGGCGCAGTCAACTTCGAGTGGACTGCCGGCATGGACCCGACTCGCGCCTTGCGCATTCGCCAGGACATGCCCGCGCTACTCGCCAGCCTCGGCATCAGCCCGGACAAGGAAATCATCACCCACTGCCAGACCCACCACCGCTCCGGCTTCACCTATCTGGTGGCTAAGGCGCTCGGCTATCCGCGGGTCAAGGCCTACGCCGGCTCCTGGGGCGAGTGGGGCAACCATCCTGACACCCCAGTCGAACGCTGAGCCAGCAAGTAACTGCCATCCGCATGCCGTCGAATCCTCAAGGAACACCCATGAAAGATCGCCTGTTCATCCTCAGCCAGTACCTGCTGCCGCACCACCTGCTGTCGCGCCTGATCGGCTGCGCAGCTGAATGCCGCACGGGCTGGTTCAAGAACCGTCTGATCAGCTGGTTCGTCAAGCAGTACCAGGTCGACATGAGCGAGGCGCAGATCGAAGACCCGAGCGCTTTCGAGCACTTCAACGCGTTCTTCACCCGCTCCCTGAAAGAGGGCGCGCGCCCGCTCGACACCACCCCTGGCGCGATCCTCAGCCCGGCCGACGGCGCCGTTAGCCAACTGGGCAAGATCGAGCATGGCCGGGTATTCCAGGCCAAGGGCCACAGCTTCAGCGTGCTCGAACTGCTCGGCGGTGACAGTGAGCGGGCCAGCTCGTTCATGGGCGGTGAATTCGCGACTATTTATCTGTCGCCCAAAGACTACCACCGCGTGCACATGCCGCTGGCCGGCACCCTGCGGGAAATGGTCTACGTGCCGGGCCGGCTGTTCTCGGTCAACCAGACCACCGCGGAAAATGTCCCGGAGCTGTTCGCCCGCAACGAGCGGGTCGTTTGCCTGTTCGACACCGAGCGCGGGCCGATGGCCGTGGTGCTGGTCGGCGCGATGATCGTCGCCTCGATCGAAACCGTCTGGGCCGGCCTGGTCACGCCACCCAAACGCCACCTGAAAACCGTCCGTTATGATGAGGCGGCGCGCGCGCCTATCGCCCTGGACAAGGGGGCGGAACTGGGTCGCTTCAAACTGGGTTCGACGGCTATCGTATTGTTCGGCCCCGACCAGGTGCGCTGGGCAGAAACGCTGGGCGCCAACAGCGACGTGCGGATGGGTCAGAGCATCGGCAATAGTCAGGTCAACTAAACATTGCCCAAAGCGCAGCAAGTGACGAACCACTTGCTGCGGCCACATACGGGCTGCCTGATCCATCACGATTCAAGCAGCCGGGCCTATGCAAGGCTGCGGCCCAAGCCAGATACTGCTAAAGTTCGCAGCATTGATTATCAAGAGAATGACTCGGCTGAACTCCGGGCGTTGGAGTATCCAAGTTAGATGGATAAACAGACTTCCCACCTACTGCTCCGCGCCCCTACCCCGCTAAAGCCAAGCCTGTCTTTCTGCGATGCCAGCCCGCGCGACCTCAAGCGCTGGATCGCCAACCTGCCAAAAGCCAATATCGGCGAAACCGCCCGCCAGCTTTACCAGGCCCTGATCGAGCTCAACCAGTTGCGCACTGCGTCGGATAACCGCCTGCACTTGCTGGAGTTGCTGCGCCCGGAGGTTTACTACGTCTGCAAACACCTGGAGCGGCACTTCCTCAACCAAGCGATTGTCCTCGATGAACGCCCACGCAAAGTCGCCAATCTCTGCCAGGCCCTGCAAAACCATCTGGCCGTCGGTTACAAACTGATCATCGCCAGTCTGATTCCGCAAAATAATGGCGAGCGCAACCCACTCCTGAGCGTCGCCCTGCAGCGCGCCACCCACAGCCTGTGCGGCCCACTGATTCGCGCCAGCCAATTGTATTGTCCCGTGCCTGAAGGCCTGTGGCTGGAGCTGCACCAGCTCTACCAGATCGCCCGTGAGCGGAGTCTGCACAAACTGGCGATCCGCGATCCACTGGCTCGCCACACGCCGAGTTTGAGCACCGAGCAGAGCTATGTGGTCGCCTTGCTGCTCGGCTGCGCCCGCTGCAACCAGATGCGCCAGAATGGCATCGCGCGCCTTGCCGAAGTGCTCGAGCCTTGGAGCGCGCTGGTCAGCCTGCAAGCCGGCGATGCGCCCTCGAGCCTGTTTGCGCTCACTCCGCAAGTGGATGGCCCACCGCGCTACACCTCGCTGTTTCAGGACAAAGAGCTGCACAACGCGCTGGGTATCGACCCACATCCACTGGTTGATGCCATTCAGGAGTACCTGTTACTGCCTGCGGAGAACACCAGCACGTCGCGCCTGTTGGTACCCGAAGGATTCAGCACGGACATGCTGCAACACCTCAGCGCCGCCTGGGGCGACATCTCCGAACGGACCTTCAATCGCACCCACGGCCAGGGCACCCTGAAGTTGTGCATTGGCATGAGCGCACTGCATTTTTTCCTGGCTAATGAGCGCCCCTTCAACGAGATCCTGCAACAGCCGAGCGAAACCAAAGCAGCGGTATTCGGCGCCGACACCAGCACTGGCCCCTCGGATGTCTGGGCGAAAGCCTTCGACACAGAGAAGACCGCCAACTGGGACACCCGATTGCCCTTGGAGGAAATCGAGTACAGCAAATCCACCACTCAAGAGACGCTGACAGAATCCACGGGCATCGAGAGCCACCCGACCTTCGCCCTGCCGATCGTCAACCACAGCCCGGGTGGCTACTGCCTGTCCTGGCCCAAAGAGGTGCCGAGCCAGCTGCAAGCCGGCGAACTGCTCGGCGTGCAGGATTCGCCAGAACAGGGCTGGAGCGTCGCGGTGGTACGCTGGATCCGCCAGGTCCGCGGTGGCGGCACACAGATGGGCATCGAACTGATCGCCCCGCATGCACAACCTTGCGGCTTGCAACTACTGCGCAAGGCCGAACATAACAGCCAATACCTGCGCACGCTGCTGCTGCCGGAAATCAGCGCGATCTCCCGACCCGCTACCTTGATCACCCCACGCCTGCCCTTCCAGGAAGGCAACAAGGTGATGATCAACATCAATGGCACGGAACATCGCGCCGTGCTCAGCCAGCGCAAAACCAGCACCGGCAGCTTCACTCAGTTCGAATACCGTAGTGTCGAACAAAACCCCAGCGAGACCGGGAAACCCGTCACAGCCCATGGCAGCCACAGCGCAGGAGGGGAGGAAGACTTTGACTCGCTATGGAAGTCGCTGTAGATTGCCGAAACATCAATTTTCGTCGCCTTTTCGCGCACGTTCGCCACAGATTTGACTCCTGATATGGCCATCGAAAAAAAAACCATTCGCCTGCTGATCCTTGAAGACTCGCAGAACGAGGCCGAGCGTCTCGTCAGTCTGTTCCGTAACGCCGGCCGTGCTACGCGCGTGCATCGCCTGACCTCCAGCGATGATTTGGCCGAGACCCTGCAGCAAAGCTGGGATCTGTTGATCTGTGCACCCAGCAGCGAACACCTCGAGCCGGGAGACGCGATCAACGCGATTCGCCGCCAGGCGAAAGATATTCCCGTCATCCAGCTGCTCGCCGACAACGACTCCGACAGCATCACCGAAGCCCTGGCTCTGGGCGCCCAGGATGCGCTGCCGCAAGGCGAAGACGAGCGCCTGGTGCTGGTGGCCAAACGCGAACTGGCCAACCTCGAAGAACGCCGCGCCCGGCGCGCCGCCGAAGTGGCCCTGCGCGAGGCAGAGAAACGCTGCCAGTTGCTGCTCGACAGCTCGGTCGATGCCATCACCTACGTGCATGACGGCATGCATATCTATGCCAACCGTGCCTACCTCGAACTCTTCGCGTACCAGGATGGTGATGAGCTGGAAGGCATGCCGATGATCGACCTGATCGCCAGCGCCGACCAACGCAACTTCAAAGACTTCCTGAAAAACTACCAGAGTGCCGAAGGCAGCGCCGAACTGGCCTGTACCGGCGTCCGGGCCAACGGCCAGACCGTCCCGGTGCGCATGAGTTTCTCGCCGGCCGCCTACGATGGCGAACCCTGTATTCAGGTGGTGATCCACGCAGCAAGTGGCAACGCCGAACTGGAAGAGAAGCTGCGCGAAATCAGCAGTCAGGACCTGGTCACCGGCCTGTACAACCGCAACCATTTCCTCGGCCTGATGGACGCCGCTGCCGAGCGTGCGGTGAATGCCGGCCAGCCGGCCAGCCTGGCCTATATCCGCATCGACCGTTATGCCAGCCTGCTGGCAGAAGTTGGTCTGGCGGGAATCGACTTATTGCTCACCGACCTGGCCAACCTGCTGCGCGGTCACTTTACCCACGAGGCGCAACTGGCGCGCTTTGGCGACGATGTATTCACCGTCTTGCAGCCCGGAAAGACCCCGGAGCAAGCCGAAGCCGAGCTGGCAAGCCTGCTGAAAAAGCTCGAAAGCCACCTGTTCGATGTCAACGGCCGCACGGCACAGAGCACCCTGTCGATTGGTGTCGCCGGCCTCAACGAGAAAACCCCGAAAGCTCAGGAAGTGGTCGACCGCGCCCAGCGCTGCGCCGACGAACTGGCCGCGGGGAACGCACTGAAACTGTTCAACCCAGGCGATGAGCTGGCCGCGGCGGCCAACCGCGGCAACATAGTCGCCATGGTCCAGCAGGCATTGGAGCACAACAGCTTCCGCCTGCTGTTCCAGCCGATCATCAGCTTGCGCGGCGACAGCCATGAATACTATGAGGTCTTGCTGCGCCTGCTCAGCCCGCAAGGCGAAGAGGTTCCGCCGCACGAGTTTCTCAACGCCGCCAAAGAGGCTGGGCTGGGCGAGAAAATCGACCGTTGGGTGATCCTCAACTCGATCAAGCTGCTCGCCGACCACCGCAATAAGGGCCACAACACCCACCTGTTCGTCCACCTGTCGAGCGCCAGCCTGCAGGATAAGACCCTGCTGCCGTGGCTCAGCGTAGCCCTGACAGCCGCACGCCTGCCCTCGGACGCACTGACCTTCCAGCTCAGAGAACCGGATGCCATCGCCTACCTCAAGCAGGCCAAGGCACTGACCCTGGGCTTGAGCGAACTGCACTGCAAGGTGGCGCTCAGCCAATTCGGCTGCGCAATCAATCCCTTCAACACCCTCAAGCACCTGCACATCGATTTCGTCAAGATCGACGGTTCCTTCTCCCAGGACCTGTCTACCCCAGAGAGCCAGGAAGCGCTGAAAACCCTGCTGGCCAGCCTGCACGCTCAAGCCAAGCTGACCATAGTGCCCTTCATCGAGAGCGCCAGCGTGCTGGCCACGCTCTGGCAGGCCGGGGTCAACTACATCCAGGGCTACTACCTGCAAGGCCCTAGCCAGGCGATGGACTACGACTTCTCGGCGGGCGACGAGTAGCCCCTCCTGGCAGCCAGGCGACTGGCTGTCACTGCCCCCGAATACAACCCTCTGCTGCGCCAAAGCTAGCCCTCTCGGCCAGCGCCACGCCCACTTGTCCCAGGTCATCCTCCCGGCCAGCCCATGAGCTTGCGGGTTTCGATACCTTAGCTGCCCAGGCGAATTCCCGTAACCATGATGAAAGCCGCGGTATGGGTCGCGCCCGGTCGCTACGAGCGGCAAGACAAGTCCATTCCAAAATCGGCTCAACCGATCTTGCGGCACATTACCACCGCCACTATCTGCGGCACCGATGTGCGCATCCTCAAGGGGAATACCCGGTAGCTGCCGGCCTGAGCATCGGCCACGAGCCGGTGGGTATCATCGAGCAACGCGGACGCAACGTGCAGGGTTATCGCGAAGGCCAGCGGATCATTGCGCCACCGCGGGCGCCATGTTGCGCGGTGTCAGCACCATCATTGCGCTAGATCGTGTCGATACGCGCCTGGCGGCTGCCCACCAGCTCGGCGCCGACGTCACCCTCAACTTCGAGCAAGTGGACGTGGGCGTGGGCGTGGTGACAGAAATCATACGCCTGACCGGCGGTCGCGGCGTGGATACCTCGATCGAGGCGCTGGGTCTGCAGTCCACTGTCGAGAGTGCCCTGCGGGTACTCCAGCCCGGCGGGGCCCTGTCCAGCCTGGGCGCTTACTCCAGCGATCTGCCGATCCCGCTGGACGCTTTCAACGCCCTGGACGACAAGCGGATCGTCTCCTCGCTGCGCCCCGGCGGCAAGGAACGCATGCGCCAACTGATGAATATCGTCGAGTCGCAGCGGGTCGAGCTGGCACCGCTGGTCACCCATTACTACGCTCTCAACGACACAGACGCAGCCTACAAGCTGTTCGCCAACCAGCGCGACGGGGACTCAAGGTGGCGATCAAGCCGTAGTCGCTACTCCAGACCGTCGCGATCGCGAAAGCCAAGCAGGTAGAGGATGCCATCCAGGCCCAGGGTCGAGATTGCCTGCTTGGCCGACTGCTTGACCAGCGGCTTGGCGCGGAATGCCACGCCCAGGCCGGCGATGGCCAGCATCGGCAGGTCGTTGGCGCCATCACCGACGGCGATGGTCTGCTCCAGGCGCAACCCTTCTTTCTCAGCCAGCTCGCGCAGCAGGTCGGCCTTGCGCTGGGCGTCGACGATCGGCTCGACGGCCACGCCAGTGACCAGGCCGTCGACGATCTGCAACTCGTTGGCAAATACGTAGTCGATGCCCAGTTTGGCCTGCAGTTGCTTGGCGAAGTAGCTGAAGCCGCCGGACAGAATCGCGGTCTTGTAGCCGAGGCGGTGCAACTCGCTGAACAGCGTCTCGGCCCCTTCGGTCAGACGCAATGAGGCGCCGACATCGGCCAGCACGCTTTCCGGCAAGCCCTTGAGCAGGGCCAAACGCTCCCTGAAGCTGGCGGCGAAATCCAACTCACCGCGCATGGCCCGTTCGGTAATCGCCGAAACCTGCTCGCCGACCCCGGCGGCCTTGGCCAGTTCGTCGATCACCTCGGCCTCGATCAGTGTCGAGTCCATGTCGAACACCGCCAGACGGCGATTACGGCGGAACAGCGAGTCGCGCTGGAAAGCGATGTCGACATTCAACTCCTGGGCCACACTGAGGAACTCGGCGCGCAAGGCCGCCTGATCGGCAGGCTCGCCGCGCACGGAAAACTCGATACAGCCCTTGCCCTGCTCGGCCGGCATATCCAGCGGCATGCGCCCGGAAAGACGATCGATATGATCGATATTCAGGTCGTACTTGGCGGTAATCGCGCTGACGCGCTGCAATTGCTCGGCGGTCACCTTGCGGGTCAACAGGGTCACGATATGCCGCGCCTTGCCCTGACCACCGACCCACTGCTGGTAATCCGCTTCGGACACCGGCGTGAAACGCACCTGCTGCTCGAGTTTGTAGGCGGCGAACAGCAGATCCTTGAGTACCGAGGAGCCCTGCTCGGTAGGCGGAATCTCCACCAAAATGCCGAAAGACAGGGTGTCGTGGATCACCGCCTGGCCGATATCGAGGATATTCACCCCGCCTTGGGCCAGCACACCGGTGATGGCGGCAGTCAGACCGGGACGGTCTTCGCCGGTAATATTGATCAGGACGATTTCGCGCAAGGCGCACCCTCCGGGGCTCGGTTAATGGTAAACAGCAGTGCAATCCTGCTGAAAAGCCGCATATTCTACCCATTTTCGCGACCATACGGACACGCACGGCGCTTTTCCCTATGCATAGCGGTCGCTATACTGCGCGACACCTACAGTCGATAAGAGCCGAGCTCTGTGAACCGGCCTGCCCCCGTAAAACCCGATAATTTCTTCCTGCTGCTGTTCCAGGCCCTGCGTCAACGCCGCGTGCCCCTGGCCTTGCGTATCGCCAGCCATAGCCTGCTACTCGTGGCCATGGCGCTGGTGATCTACGCCTGGGTGATCGGTATGCAGTTCAAGCATGCGATGGAGCAGCAGGCCGAAGCCCTGGGCACCAGTCTGATCACCCAGACGGCCACTTCAGCCACCGAGTTGCTGGTGTCCAATGACATCCTCAGTCTCAGCGTGCTGCTGAATAACCTGGTGAAAAATCCGCTGGTGGCTCACGCGGCGATTTACAGCGTGGATAATCGCGTGCTCGCCGAAGCAGGTTCGCGCCCGAGCAAAACCATGCTGGGCGAGACCGAAGGCCTGTACTCGACCCCTATTACCTTTCAGGAAGTCATCGCCGGCCAATTGCGCATCAGCCTGGATATGCGTCAGTTCCAGCAACCGATGACCATCAGCCTGCAGAGCATGGGCATCCTCAGCCTGATTCTGCTGGCCCTGACCCTGGCCCTGAGCATGCGCCTGGGCCGCCATATCTCCACTCCACTGCTGCAACTGCGCGTCTGGTTACGTGACCCGGATGACCCGGCGCCCGGTGCCGGCCGCCAGGATGAAATTGGCGATCTGGCGCGCCAACTACAAATGCGCCTGGTACCGGAAAAACCAGAGCCGGAGCCAGAACCGGAGGACTTCCACGACGAAGAGACCGATGAGCACGACTTCGGCGATGAAGACGATGACGATGACGATGACGATGAGCCGACCTTCGAGGTGCGCGACCTGCACGACGAGCGTTTCGACGACCTCAAACAGACGGACGCTGACAGCGCCGTCGGCCAGCCAAACGATGATGATCCCTTCGCCGAGCTGCGTGACCACGGCGATCAATCGGCAGCGATTCCCACGCTGACCGTCAACGGCCCACAACAGAGCGCCGTGCTAGCCATTCAGCTGGGCGCCCAGGAGCAGCTCCGACGCCTGCCGCGCACACGCCTGCTGGATTTGCTGCAGCGCTATCGCGATTGCCTGAACCAGGCCTCGGCGCTCTATCAAGGCGAGTTGCACACCCTCAACGACGGTAGCAGCCTGATGCTGTTCCATCGCCAGGACAGTGGTGAGGATTACCTGACCCATGCCATCTGCTGCGGCGAACTGATGCGTGCACTCGGCCATGCCTTGCAAATCGAGGTTGCCGACAGCGGCATCACCCTGCAACTGCAATTGGGCCTGACTCAGGGTGAAGACCTGCTCGATTTGAGCCAGGGCGAGCTGTTGCTCAGCGAGACTGCCCAGGATGCGCTGGCCTTGTCCCAGCACAGCCGCAACCTGCTGCTGCTCGAACGCCGTGTGGGTGATGATGCACTGGTACGCCAGCGTGCCCGTATTCGCACCATCGCCAGCCCGGAAGGGGCCTGCTGCGTGGAGCGTCTGCTGGAGCCTTACCCATCATTGCTGGAACGCCAACTGGCGCACATGCACGAACACCGCCCGCACTGAGGCCGCTAGCTGGCCGGCTGGCGGATCTCGATTACACGAAAACCCGACAACCGGCTAGTGCTCAGAAGCGGAACACTTCCGTTTGCGTGGCCGGCTCAAACACCGGAGTCGGCTGACTCTTGACCGCTGGCTTGCTCGGCGCGGCGACCGCCGGCTTGCGCGGCGCAGCTGTCCCGGCAATCGACATGGACTTGATTGCGCCGGCCAGTTCATCGGCCAATTGCTGCAACAGCTGACTCTGCGCACGCACTTGCCCGACCACCGTGCCGCCGTGCTCGGCCTGCAGGCGCACCACCCGACTGCTACGCTGCACCCCGGCAGAATCGAGCAGACGCCATTGCGCTTCGAGTACCGCAGGCTGCTGCACCCCAGAATCCAGCCGGCTGATGTTCAGTACAACCTGTACCTGACTGGAGAAACCGACACGATCCGGATACAGCGCGACGCGGCTGGTATCGAGCTGTCCGGCCAATTGGCGCAGCAGCAGTTGGCCGACATCGTCCTGCAGACTACCGGCCCAGCGGGCCTTCTGACTGAACGAGAGGCTGTCGTCGAGCTCGCGCTGCACCAGGTTCTCGCGCAACAGATAGTCCGCCAGTTTTAACGGGCCCAGCAGTAACGCCGGCCCTTTATCGTCCTGTGGCAGCTCAGGGTTGCCCTGCTCGAGCTGATAGAACTGTGCAGGTGGTTGCAGTATTGCGCAGCCCTGCAGGGTCAAGACCGCAAGAAGCAACAACAACGGCGGCGAGAAGTGCAACGATCTCATTAAAACATTACCTTGATTTGCCAAATATAAGTGATTGGGGCTGCTGATCGAGCCCTTCCATCGTGCGCTGCAACGCTTTTCCAGCCCGACTGAGCTCCTGCAGTGCACGCAATGCTTCGTACTGTACCTCGGATTCCGGGCCGAGACTGCGACGACTGTCGGCTGCCAGCTGGTTGATTTGTTGCAAAGCCTGTGCGGCATGCTGCGCCGCACGACGAATTTCGCCCACTGCATCCCGCAGGTCAACACTGCTTTGCTGAACATTATCCATGATCGGCGGCAGCTGCTGTTCCAGGCGGCCACTCAGGCGGTCGAGTTTGCCCAGCAACTGACTCATGCTCACCAGGCTCTGCTGCAATTGCGGGGAGCCGGTCAGTTTCTCCAGCGATTGCAGGGTCCGCGTGGCCGATACGGCCATCTCCTGCAGCGGCAATTCACGCAGGCTGCCAGCCAGCTCGCGCAGCACATCGGCAATCTCATCGATACGCGACGGCACACTGGGAATCGTCGGCAGATCCAGCTCATGCGTCGCGCGCACATAGCCGGCCTGCTCCGGAAACATGTCCAGCGCGACTATCGCCTTGCCGGTCAGCAGGCTGGGCGTCTGCAACTGAGCGCGCAGACCACGCTCGACCAGTTGCCCGATGAACTGATCGAAACTGCGGGAGCCCGCCTGCTGCCGCTCTGGAGTATTGATGCGCAGCACCACCGGCATCACCACATCCTTGAGTTCAGGGTCGTAGGACAGGCGAATCTCACGCACCGTGCCGACCTTGACCCCGCGGTAGGTGACATCGGCGCCGACATCCAGGCCGTCCAGGGCACCGGTAAAATACACCACGTACTCACTGGGCTGACTGAACCAGCTGTCGCGCGACAGTAGCAGCAGACCCGCGGCCAGCAGCGCCAGGCCGCCAAGCAGGAAGGCGCCAATCATAAAAGGTTTACGCGCTTCGCTCATGCCGTCTCCATTTTGTCAGCCGTTTCGCCCCGGCGCAGAAAGCGCTGCACCTGCTCCGGCCCATCGGCCAGCAATTCCGGCAGGGTGCCCAGGGCAATCTGGGTGTGGCTCTGATTGTCGAGAAACAGACAGGTATCGGCTACCGCCTGGATGCTCGCCAGCTCATGGGTCACCAGCACAATGCTCGCGCCCAGGCTATCGCGTAACTGCAGGATCAGTTCGTCCAGGGACTGCGAGCTGATCGGGTCGAGGCCGGCCGAAGGTTCATCGAAGAACAATACCTGCGGATCGAGCGCCAGCGCCCTGGCCAGGGCCGCGCGCTTGCGCATGCCCCCAGACAGCTGCGACGGATACAGCTCATCGCAGCCGGCCAGGCCAACCAGCGCCAGCTTCAATGCCGCCAGCTCAACCAACTCGGCCGGCTGCAGATGCTGGCGGTAGGCGGCTAGCGGCAGGCAGATATTTTCACGCAGGGTCATCGAACCCCACAAGGCGCCATTCTGGTAGAGCACGCCGAAGTGCTGCTGCAAGGCGGCGCGACTATCCTCGTCGCCCGCCCAGAAATCCTCACCATTGAACAGCACCCGTCCGGCCAGTGGCGCCTGCAGGCCGATCAGGTGACGCAACAGGGTGCTCTTGCCGCAACCGCTGGCGCCCATGATGACGAACACCTCGCCCCGACGGATGGAGAAATTCAGGTCGTGCTGAATCACCAGACTGCCGTAACCGGCACTCAACTCCTCGGCGACCAACAGCGCATCGTTCATCTCAGACCCCCAGCCGGGTGCAAATCAGGGTAATCAATGCGTCACTGACCACCAGCGCCACGATGATGCTGACCACCGCCCGGGTGGTTGCCTGCCCAACGGCCTGGGCATTGCGCCCGCAGGCCAGGCCGTAGTGACAGCCGATCAGACCGATCAGCACGGCAAACACCAGGCTCTTGCCAATCCCCACCAGGAAATCGTTGAGGCTAAGCATTTCCAGGCTCTGCCTGAGGTAGAGCGGCGCGGAAATATCGAACAGACCGGAGCCGATGACGAAACCACCGAGAATGCCGAGGGCGTCGGCGAACACGCAAAGCAGCGGCATGCTCACCACCAGCGCCAGCAATCGCGGCAGAACGAGAAATTCCAGCGGCGGAAAACCGAAGGTCTTCAGTGCATCGATCTCCTCGTTGGCCTGCATGCTGCCCAGCTCCGCCGCGTAGGCCGCGCCGGTACGTCCGGCCATGATCACCGCGGTCATCAGCGCGCCCATCTCGCGAGTCATGCCGATGGCGACCATATTGGCGATGTACAACTGGGCACCGAAGGCCTCCAGCTGGGCGGCGCCGACGAATGCCAGGATCAGGCCGACCAGCATGGCGATCAGCGCCACTATCGGCAGCGCGCCCGGCCCGCACTGCTGCAGGGCCAGCCAAAAATCACCCCGGCGCATGCGTCCGCGACCGCGCAGCTGACGCCCGAGGGCCAGCATCACCTCACCCAGAAAGCGGCAGGCCTGAGCGACACTGGCCAGCACACCGAGCAACAGCAGCCCCAGGCGGGCCACCGCGCCATAGGCCGGCGCAGGCTCTTCCTTAGCCTGGGTCGACGGCTGAGCGGCCATCTGCAACAGCCGTTCGACACCGTCCGGCAGGCCTTGCCAGCGCAATTCTACGTCCTGCGCTACGGCCAGGCGCTGCAGGCGGCGCAGCAGCGCCAGCAGGCTGCTGTCCCAGGCCGCCACGGCGACCTCCACCTGCACCTGCGCGGGCAGTGGCCGTTGGCTGTACCAGATGGCCTCAAGGTCGGGCTTGGGCGCTTGCAGCAGCCAGGCTCCGTCCACGCACAGGCGCGCCGGCTGGCCTTCCGCTACCGACCAGTGCAAGCCGGCGCCCTGTCCGCTCCCCACCATCCAGTCCTCCGTCCGCTAACCCTGCTGTTCTACCAGCAGCGCATCGACCCGCTGAAAGCCACGCGGCAGCTTGTTGCCACGGCGGCCCCGCTCACCCTTGTAGTGCTCCAGATCATCCGCCTTGAGCGACAAGGTACGCTTGCCAGCCTGCAACACCAAGGTCGCGCCGCTCGGCAACACGGCCAGATCGGTGAGGTATTCCTCGCGACTGGCAACCCGCTCGCCGGGGATGCCGATAATCTTGTTGCCCTTGCCCTTGCCCAGTTGCGGCAAATCGCGCACCGGAAACAGCAGCAGTCGTCCCTCGGTAGTTACGGCAGCCAGCCAGTCCAGTTCGCGACTGAGCAACGGTTTGGGCGCCAGCACCTTGGCGCCAGGCGGCAGGCTGAGCAGCGCCTTGCCGGCCTTGTTCTTGGCTTGCAGGTCCTCGCCCTTGACCACGAAGCCGTAGCCGGCATCCGAGGCGACCACATAGAGGGCGCTGTCGTCCGGCAGCAACACACACTCGAAGGTCGCCCCCGGTGGCGGTGTCAGACGTCCGGTCAGCGGCTCGCCCTGACCGCGCGCCGATGGCAACGAATGCGCCGCCAGCGAATAGCTCCTGCCGGTCGAATCGATAAATACCGCGTACTGGTTCGAGCGTCCCGGCGCGGCGGTCTTGAAGCCGTCACCAGCCTTGTATGACAGGCCCGTGGCGTCGATATCATGGCCCTTGCCACAACGTACCCAGCCTTTCTCCGAGATCACCACGGTGACCGGCTCGGTCGGCATCAGCTCGGTTTCCGACAAGGCTTTGGCCTCGGCGCGGGCGACGATCGGCGAACGGCGGTCATCGCCGTAGGTTTCGGCGTCCTTGATGATTTCATCGCGCACCAGCTTCTTCAGCTTGGCTTCGCTGCCGAGCAGGGCCAGCAACTTGGCGCGCTCCTTGGCCAGGGCGTCCTGCTCGCCACGGATTTGCATCTCTTCCAGCCGCGCCAGCTGGCGCAGGCGGGTTTCCAGGATGTATTCGGCCTGTACATCGGTGAGACCGAAGCGCTCCATCAGCACCGGCTTGGGCTGATCCTCGGTGCGGATGATATGGATCACTTCATCCAGGTTGAGGAAGGCGATCAGGCGACCTTCCAGCAGGTGCAGGCGATGCTCGACCTTGTCCAGACGGAACTGCAGGCGCCGGCGTACCGTGCCCACCCGGTATTCCAGCCACTCCTTGAGCAACTGGCGCAGGTTCTTCACCTGCGGCTTGCCATCCAGGCCGATGACGTTGGTGTTGACCCGGTAGCTCGACTCCAGCTCGGTGGTGGCGAACAGGTGCTGCATCAGCTCAGCGGCATCGACCCGATTGGAGCGCGGGATGATCACGATGCGGCACGGGTGCTCGTGGTCCGACTCGTCGCGCAGGTCGGCGACCATCGGTAGCTTCTTCGCCTGCATCTGCCCGGCGATCTGCTCCAGCACCTTGGCCCCGGACACCTGATGCGGCAGCGCGGTGACCACGATGTCGCCGTCCTCGACGCGATAGACGGCGCGCATGCGCACCGAGCCCTTGCCGGTTTCGTAGATCTTCAGCAAGTCTGCGCGCGGGGTGATGATCTCCGCCTCGGTCGGGTAATCCGGGCCGAGCACATGTTCGCAGAGCTGCTCGACCGTGGCGTCCGGCTGATCGAGCAGACGGAGGCAGGCCGCGGCCACTTCGCGCAGGTTATGCGGCGGCACGTCGGTGGCCATGCCCACGGCGATGCCGGTGGTGCCATTCAACAGGATGTTGGGCAGGCGCGCCGGCAGGGTCGCCGGCTCGTTGAGGGTGCCGTCGAAGTTCGGCACCCAATCCACAGTGCCCTGGCCCAGCTCGCTCAGCAGCACCTCGGCGTAGCGTGACAGGCGCGCCTCGGTGTAACGCATGGCGGCAAATGACTTGGGATCGTCCGGCGCGCCCCAGTTACCCTGGCCGTCGACCAGGGTGTAGCGGTAGCTGAACGGCTGGGCCATCAACACCATGGCTTCGTAGCAGGCCGAGTCGCCGTGCGGGTGAAACTTGCCGAGCACGTCGCCGACGGTACGCGCCGATTTCTTGTGCTTGGAATCGGCGTCCAGACCCAACTCGCTCATGGCGTAGATGATCCGCCGCTGTACCGGCTTGAGACCGTCGCCGATATGCGGCAGGGCGCGATCCATGATCACGTACATCGAATAATTGAGATAAGCCTGCTCGGTGAAGTCGGCAAGGGAGCGGCGCTCAACACCGTCCAGGCTCAAATCGAGGGGTTCGCTCATGCGTGCCTCATTGCAAAGTGGATTGTTGCGAAGTCGACTGGCGCAGCACCAGGGTGCCGTCGCGCTGGGTAAATTCGAGTTGTTTCAGGGCACTCATGCCGAGCAGCACTTCGTCGCCGTCCATGCCCGGAGTGATCAAGGCGGCCACGTCGCGCAACTGGATCTCGCCGAGCTGCAGGCTGACCAGCCGGGTACGGTAGCCGATGACGGTGCCATTGGCGGTACGGATCTGCACCGGCGCACCGCGCGCAAGACCGAGGCGTTCGGCCAAGGCCGCTGGCACGGCGACGGCGGTGGCGCCGGTATCGAGCAACAGGGTCACGCTGACGCCGTTGATCTGGCCGCCCAGCAGGTAATGACCGCCGCGACTGCTCAGCAGGCGCACCTCGATATAACCATCGACATGCTCCGACTGCGGTGCCTGGTTGGGGTTGTCGCGCCGCTCCTCCCATTTGCCGAAGAAGTGCGTGGCCAGCAGCAACGCGGCGCCCCAGGCCAGCACCAGCATTACCCGGCCGACCCGCCGCCCTGCCGCTGGCGTGCTCACCGACGACCCCAGCCGCCTTTGGGTGCGGCGAAACGCCAGACTACCGGACGCTGTTCGCCATCGGCACGGGTGTGCTGACCATTATCGATACCGATCCAGGCCCCCTGCTCATCGATCCACAGCGCCTCGGCCAAGCCATAGGGCTGAGGATATCGCCGCGCATCGGTTAAGGCTTCGCTGGCAAACGACCAGCAGCGCTCGACCGCACCATCGCTCAGCTTGCGTCGACAGATGCGATGGGCCTGACGCTCGAGGGTGAATAGTTTTTCCTTGTGCATGACCACGGCGGAAAAATCCCGGGGTTGCGCCTCGCCGCCCAACTGCGGCGGTGATGGTGCCCTACCGCCTTCACTCATCAGCACACAACCAGCGGTGCAGCGCCAGCTCGACCCCTGCTTGTGCAACGCCAGCAGGCCGCGACGCTGGCGCTCGGCCGCCAACCACAGACGCTCGCCGGCAGGATCGATCGCCACCCCCTCGAACAGCGAGTTGAAGTGCCAGAGCATGCTGCTGGCACGCGCCTGGCGCACCATGCCAGCGGGTAATGCCAGCCACTGCGGTGCCCCCGCAGGAGGAATCTGCAACACGGCGGCGCGCGCCTCACTGACCAGATAGCGATTGCCGATGGCATCGCAGGACAAGCCTTCGAAATCCAGGTAACCGCCACGCACCAGACCGGCGGCCCAGGTGCGCATGCGCAAGCCCCAGGGCAGTGAATTCAAGGGCGCGGGTGGGGCGACAAAGTGCTCGGCCTCGGCCTGCCAGACGGCGTCACCGCCCGCCAGGCGATACAGCCGGTCATCCTCGCGATCGGAAACGGCCCAGAGCGCCTCGCCGCACCAGGCCAGCCCCGACAGATTGCCGGCGGCGATGCCATCGATCGGATGCTCGCTGACCAGCTTCAGCTCTTCCAGGGCCTGGGTCTCGGCCAGCGCCGGAGCGGCGACCAGCAACAGGGCGACAGCCAGGCGCCGCATCAAAGCAGCACCTCGGCCAGGTTGCCCTTCGACTCCAGCCAGGACTTGCGGTCGCTGGCACGCTTCTTCGCCAGCAGCATGTCCATGAGTTCCTGGGTGCCAGGAAAATCCTCCAGGGTCAGCTGCACCAGGCGCCGGGTATTGGGGTCCATGGTGGTTTCGCGCAGCTGCGGCGGATTCATCTCGCCCAGGCCCTTGAAGCGGGTGACCTGCGGCTTGCCGCGACGTTTCTCGGCGACCAGGCGATCGAGGATGCCATCGCGTTCGGCGTCGTCCAGGGCATAGAAAATCTCCTTGCCCAGGTCGATGCGGTACAGCGGCGGCATGGCCACGTAGATGTGCCCGGCATCCACCAGCGGGCGAAAATGCTGGACGAACAGCGCACACAGCAGGGTGGCGATGTGCAGACCGTCGGAGTCGGCGTCGGCGAGAATGCAGATCTTGCCGTAGCGCAGCTGACTCAGGTCGTTGGAGCCCGGATCGATGCCGATGGCCACCGCGATGTTGTGCACTTCCTGCGACGCCAGCACTTCGCCGACATCCACTTCCCAGGTATTGAGGATCTTGCCGCGCAACGGCAGGATCGCCTGGAACTCCTTATCGCGCGCCTGCTTTGCGCTGCCGCCGGCGGAATCGCCCTCGACCAGGAACAGCTCGGAGCGCATCGGGTCCTGGCCGGCGCAGTCAGCCAGCTTGCCGGGCAACGCCGGGCCCTGGGTGATGCGTTTGCGCTCAACCTTCTTGCCGGCCTTGAGGCGGCGGTTGGCGTTACTGATCGCCAGTTCGGCGAGCTGCTGACCGAGTTCCGGGTGGGCGTTGAGCCATAGGCTGAAGGCATCCTTGACCACCCCGGAGACGAAGGCCGCGGCCTCGCGCGAGGACAGGCGTTCCTTGGTCTGGCCGGAGAACTGCGCATCCTGCATCTTGGTCGACAGGACGAAGGCGATGCGCTCCCAGATGTCTTCCGGGGCCAGCTTGACCCCGCGCGGTAGCAAGCTGCGGAACTCGCAGAATTCGCGCATGGCATCCAGCAGGCCCTGGCGCAGACCGTTGACATGGGTACCGCCCTGAGCCGTGGGAATCAGGTTGACGTAGCTTTCCTGCACCGTATCGCCGCCCTCCGGCAGCCACAGCAGCGCCCAGTCGACCGCCTCCTTATTGCCGCTGAGGCTGCCGCAGAACGGCTCGACCGGCAGGCGCTCGAACTCGCTGACCGCATCCACCAGGTAGGAGCGCAGCCCCTCCTCGTAAAGCCACTCGACCCGCTCGCCACTGGCCTTGTCCTCGAAACTGACGTGCAGCCCCGGACAGAGCACGGCCTTGGCCTTGAGCACATGCTTGAGGCGACTGACCGAGTACTTCGGTGAGTCGAAATACTTGGTATCCGCCCAGAACTGCACACTGGTACCGGTGTTGCGCTTGCCGACCGTGCCGATCACTGCCAGATCGCTGGCCTTGAAGCCATCGGCAAAGGTCATGCGGTATTCGTTGCCATCGCGCTTGACCCGCACTTCGACGCGGGTCGACAGGGCGTTGACCACGGAAATCCCGACGCCGTGCAAACCGCCGGAAAACTGGTAGTTCTTGTTGGAGAACTTGCCGCCGGCGTGCAGTTTGGTGAGGATCAGTTCGACCCCAGAGACGCCCTCCTCGGGGTGAATATCCACCGGCATGCCGCGGCCGTCGTCCAGCACTTCCAGGGAATTGTCCTCATGGAGGATCACCTGGATCGAGCTGGCATGCCCGGCCAGGGCCTCGTCGACGCTGTTGTCGATGACTTCCTGGGCCAGGTGGTTGGGCCGGCTGGTGTCGGTGTACATGCCCGGGCGCTTGCGCACCGGATCCAGGCCGGAAAGGACTTCAATGGCGTCTGCGTTGTAACTGGCCATGGGGTCTCTGGTGGTTATTAAAGGTCGGAAAAGTCGGTATCGCGCCACAGATGGGGCGCAATACCGGCGAAGGCAAAGAGCATCGGCAAGCGTGCGGCAAAACCCTGAAAGCCATGATCGCCACCGGCCTGAATGCGCAGCACGCAGGCGCGGTAATAGGCTTGAGCTTCGCGGTAATCGAGAGTTTCGTCGGCAGTCTGCAGCCACACCTGGTAACGCGCGGGGTCTTGCGGCGGCGGCACGTCCAGCTCGGCCAGGGCCAGCACATGATCGGCCGTCATCTCCCAGGTTTCACCGCTGTAATAGTTGTGCTGCGGACCCAGGTGGCCATCGAAACGCAGCTGCGGACGTACTGCCGGATTGATCAACAGCGCGCGCAAGCCATGGCGCTCGGCCAAGTGGGTCGCATAGTAGCCGCCCAGGGAGCTGCCGACCAGCACAGGCCGGCCGAGCTCGGCGATCAAGGCCTCGACCTGAGCAATCGCCCGCCGCGGATGATGATCCAGCGCCGGCACCCGCAATTGCGCGGCCACACCCAGGCGGGTCATGGCGCGCGACAGCTGGCTGGCCTTGAGCGAAGCGGGAGAGCTGTTGAGGCCGTGGAGATAGAGAATAGATGCAGTCATGGCGCAGGAGGCTACTAGGACAGAGCGGCAAGCGGCAAGTAGGGCGTACTCAGGCTCAACTGACGACCATGAGCCATCGCCCCAAACAGACGCGGCTTTCGCGGCCTGAGCTCTACTTCTGGCGAGCGCCGAACAGGGCCAGCCTGCTGGCAATATCGGGGCTTTGAGGCGGCCAGCGTCTACTTGACGACGGCGCAGCGGTTGAGGCGACGCGTCTGCGGGCCCTCACACAGCATGGCTCGGCCGCGCGTTGGTATCGGTCAACAGCCAAGCCCTACCCTTGCCCCGGCAGCCAATCGGTCACGATGATCCCCTCTCGGCCTTGCTGCCTGCCGGCTTTGTCCGCCTGCTTGCGCGCGCTGATAGTGGCCACGCATTGGTCGTCGTTGTTGAGGATCACGATACATTCCAGGCACTGGATGCACTCGTCGTAGTCGATGCGCCCATCGCGCTCGATGGCGCCGATTTCGCAGTGGTTCTTGCAGTGCTGGCAGGGTTTGCCGCAGGCGTCGATGCGCTTGAGCCAGGCGAACAGATGGAACTTGCCGAGCATGGCCAGGCCGGCACCGAGCGGGCAGACGTAGCGGCAATAGAACTTGTGCACGAACAGGCCGAGGCCGAGCAGGATCACGGCGTAGAGCACGAACGGCCAGCTACGCACGAAGAACAGGGTCATGGAGGTCTTGAAGGGTTCCACTTCGGCCAGGCGTTCGGCCAGACTCAGGGAGTAGAAGGCCGCGAGCAGCAGGCCGAGCAAGATGACATATTTGAGCTTTTGCAGGCGCTGGTGGCTGCGCGCGGAGACTTTCCACTGTTTGATCCGCAGGCTCTTGGCCACCCAACCGAGGATTTCCTGCAAGGCGCCGAAGGGGCAGAGCCAGCCGCAGAACAGGCCGCGGCCCCAGATGAACAGGCTGACGAAGGTGAAACTCCAGAGGATGAAGATCAGCGGATCCATCAGGAAAATGCGGATATCGAAGTCGTGCCCCAGGGTCAGCAGCAGGGTGAAGATATTCACCACCGACAGCTGGCCCTGGGCGTAGAGCCCGATAAACCCCAGGGTGAACAGCAGAAAACCGCCACGAAACAGGTGAAAACCCCGGCTATGCGCGCTGATGCGCTGCTGGAAGATGAACACGCCGCTCAGCAGGATCAGCGAGCCAACCAGCAGGGTGATCTGCCACCAGCGTTCCTGCCACATGCGCAGCCAGATCGGTACCGGCTCGGCTTGGGCGACGGCCTCTTGAATATCGAACAGACGCTCGTCGAGTTGGAACCCTCGGCTGAAGTGGCTGTTGCTTGCCACCAGATGATTGCGCCGCAGGCTCACGTTCAGCTGCAGGGCGGCAGGCTGCGCCGGGTTGAAGGCGGCGTGGGTCTTGATCCGAAAAATATGCGCGTCCACCTCCTGCAGTGGCGTGGCGAGCGTCGCCAGCACCTCGCCATTCTTCAAGTTCATGTCGTACAACTCGATGGCCTGGCTGTTTTGCACCAGCACCAGGCGGCTGGTGGCGGTCGCCGGAGTGAAATCACTCGGGACATGCCGATACAGGCCGCTGGACATGACCAACAGCGCCTGTTCGCCGGGCAGCAATTCTTCGTTGAGCTGCTGCAAGCCGGCCTCGCCGAGCAGGTTGCGGCCAATGCTCGGAGCGTTGAGGTAGGCGAAATGCAGCTCGCTGAAGGGAGCGCTGTCGTCCTCCTGAGCAAATTCGGGGTAATCGCGCAACGGATGCCCCAGCTCCGCTTCGACCTCCGCGCGGCCCAGCGTCCAGCGCTGCACGTAGCCGCTGCCGAGCAGACGCTGCCAGTCCATGGGCTGGTAGAGATCGCTTTTCGCCGTGGCCAGCGGCCCGCTGGCAAAACCTTCGAGCAGTTGCCGGGCGACGCTCATGGCGGCCTGCAGCACGGTTTCATTGAGGATCACCACCGACACCGTGGCCTTGCTGACGCCGTCGAACTGGGTGGTCGACTCACCGTCCGCGCTGCCGGTGCGGCGGCCGCCGACGATGATCGGCCGGCTGATGGGGTGCTGCCGGTACTGCTCGACGAAGTCCAGCAGCGGCTGCACCCCCAGGCCATAGAGAAACACCGGCTCGTGGTGTTCGAGCACCCGCACCCCGGCCAACACGCCCTGCAGGTCCATGCCGATGAGCAGGCGGATGGGTTTGCCGGAGAAGCCCTGGAGGCTCGAGTAGTCGCTGGACTCGAAGGCGTAGCCGAGCAGTTCGTCGAGCTGGTAAACACTGTAGACCGGCGGCGCCTCCTGCTTAGGCTCGATCCGCGTGGCCTTCGGGAACAGCTGCAGGATCTCCTCCTGCAACGCCTCGGCGGCCAGCGGCTGACTGAACAGCGCGCACACCAGCACCAGCACCCGCAGGCAGGAAAAGCGGCTGAAGCAGGATGGCATGGCGCGCCTCGTCGGTTTTGTCCCTATCCAGCCATGCTATCCAGCGTGCAGCCGAGCGCCATGCGACTTGCCGGCAATTCGGCCGGTACTTCAGTCGTAGAAAGGCGGAATCTGCAGCAGCGCATGGGCTTCTTGCGCGGGATCAAGCGCTTCTTTCGGCGACAGGAGTAGTCTTGCTGCAACGGCCTGTTAATACCCAGGAGGCCAGCATGGCCAAGAAATTTCCCTTACATCCACCGCATCCCGAGCGCATCTGCTGGGGCTGCGACAGGTATTGCCCGGCGGGGTCGCTGGATTGCGGCAACGGCTCCGACCGCACCATGCACCCGGCCGAAATGCTCGGGGAGGACTGGTACCTGTTCGGCGACTGGGGGATCGAGCCGCCAAACGAGACCAAGAAGCCGGAGGACGAAGCGCTCTGAGTTGTCAGCACAGCAACAACCCGCCAGCTTTTGTATCGCGCCGGTGAACCAGTGGTGCACTGCCTGCGACGAGTACACCCTACGGATCGTGGATTGTTCCAGACTCTATGGCCTGTCCGTAGGGCGGCTCGGGCGGCGATCCGTTCGGAGCGCAGCGACAACCCGCCAGCCGTTGTACCGCGCCGGTGAACCAATGGTGCACTGCCTGCGACGAGTACCCCCTAGGGCGCGTGGATTGCTGAAGCGGCCAAATGATTGGCCATCGGCAGTGCATCTCGCCGCTCGACGATTTCCGTCGGCCTGTGGCAAGCCGCAAACGCCGGCCCTCGGGTAGAATGCGCCCTCTTCCGCCACGGCTAACCCCTCGCCCATGACTGACTCAGTCCAGCACACTGCCTCTCGCGTCGCCATCATCGGTGGCGGCCCCGCCGGCTTGATGGCCGCCGAGGTGCTGGCGCTGGCCGGGGTCAGGGTCGAGCTGTTCGATGCCATGCCCTCGGTCGGGCGCAAGTTCCTGCTGGCCGGGGTGGGCGGGATGAATATCACCCACTCCGAAGCCAAGGATTCATTCCTCTCGCGCTACGCCGAACGCCGCGAGGACATCGCCCGGCTACTCGCCGAGTTCGATGCCGACGCCCTGCGCAGCTGGATTCATGGGCTGGGCATCGATACCTTCGTCGGCACGTCCGGGCGGGTGTTTCCCGCAGACATGAAGGCCGCGCCGCTGCTGCGTGCCTGGCTCAAGCGCCTGCGCGAACTGGGGGTACAGATCCATACCCGTCATCGCTGGCTGGGCTGGAGCGATGACGGCGCCCTACGCATCGCCACTCCCGCCGGCGAAACCGCAGTGCAGGCCGACGCCACCCTGCTAGCCCTGGGTGGCGGCAGCTGGGCGCGGCTGGGTTCCGACGGCGCCTGGGTGCCTCTGCTGCAGGCGCGCGCAGTGGAAATCACGCCGCTGCAAGCGAGCAACTGCGGTTTCGAGGTGACCGGCTGGAGTCCGTTGCTACTCGACAAGTTCGCCGGCGCGCCGCTGAAGAACGTCAGCCTGCGCCTGGACGACGAAACCCCGCGCCCAGGCGAATTCGTCCTCACCGCTGGCGGCGTAGAAGGCAGCCTGGTTTATGCCTTGTCGGCGCGCATCCGTGAGCGCATCAACAGCCAGGGCAAGGCCACTGTCTATCTCGACCTGCTGCCGCAACGTCCGCTGGCCACGCTGCAAATCGCGCTGGGCAAGCCGCGCGGCTCGCACTCGATGGCCAAGCACCTGCACCGCCAAGTCGGTATCGACGGGGTCAAGGCCGCGCTGTTGCGCGAACTGGCGCCGCGCGACTGCTTCGCCGACCCCGCCCGCCTGGCCGCCGTGCTCAAGGCGGTGCCGCTGACCCTGGTCAGGTCGCGGCCGCTGGACGAGGCGATCAGCACGGCCGGCGGCGTGCCCTTCGAGGCACTGGACCAACGGCTGATGCTCAAGCAACTGCCCGGACTGTTCTGTGCCGGCGAGATGCTCGACTGGGAAGCGCCGACCGGCGGCTACCTGCTCACCGCCTGCTTCGCCAGCGGCCGGGCGGCAGGATTGGGCATGCTGGAGTGGTTACACAACCGTAGGATGGGGCGGACCGCGTAGGTTGAGCGTAGCGATACCCATGCGGCCCTCAGCATCGCGCACACGCGGCCCCCGACAGTGCCGAGCGTCCGCGAGTGCAATGCAGAGTTACGCGGCGGCGTTATCGCCGGGGCCTCCCCAAACCCCGGCGTCGAGCCTGGCTGCGCGCAGAATCGTAGGGCAGGTTAGGCGCGCCACCCGCTCCCGGTCGACCGCAGGCCAACGCGCGCCGTAACCCGCCGCAAGCGACCAGCCAAGGCGCGGAATGACTGCGGACGCAACGGCGGGTTACGCGGCGCAAATAGCCTGGTTCGACGCCAATGCAACTTGCCGCTAACCCGCCCTACAAAGCTAACCCACCCCACGGTGCGGGGCGGCGCGTTGCTCGTCCAACCTACGCTTTTCTGCCGCCCTTGGCCGGCTTGCCGCCGAAACTCGGCACCTTGCGCACGGCCTTGACTGCAGGCGCAGCGGGTTCGTCGCTTTCCAGCCAGCGGCCGAGGCTGCCGGACTTGCCGCCGCCGACCACTTTGGGTTTTTTCGGCTTCTTCGATTTTTTCACCACCTGGCCGCCGGCCAGGGTCAGCGGTACCCGGTGGTCGGGGATGAAATCCGCCTCGTCGATGCGTTGCAGTACCTGCTGGGTCAGGGTCTCGATGGCCGACAGCAGCTCCACCTCGTCGGCGCAGACCAGCGACACCGCCTGGCCCGTGGCGCCGGCACGACCGGTGCGGCCGATGCGGTGCACGTAGTCTTCGGCGACGGTCGGCAGGTCGAAGTTGACCACCAGCGGCATGTCGTCGATATCCAGGCCGCGGGCCGCCACGTCGGTGGCCACCAGCACCTTGATCTCACCATCCTTGAAGCGCTGCAGGGCGCGCAGACGGGTGGCCTGCGGCTTGTCACCGTGGATCGCATCGGCGCTGATACCGTGGCGCTGCAACTCGGCCTCCAGCTCATCGACGCCTTTGCGGGTCTTGACGAACACCAGCGCCTGGCTCCAACGCTTGCTCTGGTACAGGTGCAGGAACAGCTCGCTCTTGCGCTTCTTGTCCACCGGGATCAGCCACTGCTTGACCGACTTGGCTGCGGCATTGCGCGGGCTGACCTCGATGCTCAGCGGGTCGTGCAGCATCTGGTTGGCCATGACGCGGATGGCTTCGGAGAAGGTCGCGGAAAACAGCAGGGTCTGGCGTTTTTTCGGCAGTGCGGCGAATACGTCCTGCAGCTCGCGGGCGAAGCCCAGGTCGAGCATGCGGTCGGCTTCATCCAGCACCAGCACCTGCAGCTGGTTGAACTTCACCGCGTTCTGCCGGTACAGATCGAGCAGCCGGCCGGGGGTGGCGACCAATACGTCGAGGCCCTTGCGCAGCTTCATCATCTGCGGGTTGATGCTGACCCCGCCGTACACCGCGTAGCTGCGCAGCGGCAGGTCTTGCCCGTAGGTCAGAAAGCTCTGCTGCACCTGCTCGGCCAGCTCGCGAGTCGGCACCAGCACCAAGGCGCGCACCGAGTTGCTGGCCACCTGCGGCCCTTCCATCATCAAGCGCTGCAACAACGGCAGGGCGAAGCCGGCGGTTTTGCCGGTGCCGGTCTGCGCCGCGGCCATCAGGTCGAGGCCCTTGAGGATCGGCGGAATGGCCTGGGCCTGCACCGGGGTGGGGACGGCATAGCCGAGGCCGTCGAGGGTGCGCAGCAAGGGATCGATCAGGCCGAGGGAAACGAAGGTCATGAGGGCAACCAGAACAAGGAACACGAATGTGCGAATGCGCGCAGTTTAACCTGCCCCGGGCTGGCCATCGTGTTTCTGTTGCGCGGCCCAGCCGCGAAACTTGCGCCCCAAGGGCTGTCGAATGGCTGCCGATGCGCGCCGGACAACCAGCGTGCAGGACCGTCACGATTGGCTTATCACCAGGGGGACAGGTAGGGTGAACCTCTATTTATGACTGAAAACGGAAATCAACGGACCATGCAGATGACATCGAGATACGGATTCAGCGGGCGAGTGGCGGCCTTGTTGGTCATGGCTACGCTGCTCAGCGGCTGTGGCGTCAACAACATTCCCACCTACGACGAACAAGTCAAAGCCGCCTGGTCCCAGGTGGAGAACCAATACCAACGACGTGCCGACCTGATTCCCAATCTGGTGGAGACCGTCAAGGGCTTCGCCAAGCAGGAACAGGAAACTCTGGTTGCGGTGATCGAGGCGCGCTCCAAGGCCACCTCCATCCAGGTGGATGCCAGCACCCTGGACAATCCGGAAAAAATGCGCCAGTTCCAGCAGGCCCAGGAACAACTCACCGGCGCCTTGAGCCGATTGATGGCGGTCTCCGAGCGTTACCCGGACCTGAAGTCCAACCAGAACTTCCTGGCGTTGCAATCCCAGCTGGAAGGCACGGAAAACCGCATCGCGGTGGCCCGGCGCGACTTCATCACCTCGGTTGAACGCTACAACACCGAGATCCGCACCTTTCCCGGGCGCCTCTGGCATAGCCTGATGTACAGCGACATGCCGCTGCGCGAGAACTTCGAAGCGACCACCCCGGCGGCGGAAGAAGCCCCAGAAGTGAAATTCTGATGGCAGTCACGCTACGCCTGCCGCTGTTCTTGCTGCTGTGCGCCTGGGCCTGGGTGGCCCAGGCGCAAGAGCCCGAGTTTCCGTCACTCAGCGGACGGGTGGTCGATCAGGCCGAGCTGCTCGATGCGCAAACCGAAGCGCGCCTGACGCAACTGCTGGCGGCGCATGAAAAAGCCAGCAGCGAGCAAGTGGTGGTGGTCACCCTGCCAAACCTGCAAGGGCTGGCCATCGAGGAGTTTGGCTTTCAGCTGGGCCGCCACTGGGGCATCGGCCAGAAGGGCGAGGACAACGGCGCATTGCTGCTGATCGCCCGTGACGAACGCAAACTGCGCATCGAGGTCGGTTATGGCCTCGAGGGTCGCCTGACCGATGCGCAATCCTCGGTGATCATCAACCAGGTCATCACCCCCGCCTTCAAGCGCGGCGATTACGCCAAGGGCATCAGTGACGGTGTCGCGGCGATTCTCCAGGTGCTGGGCGGTCAACCACTGGCTGCAAGCCCGGAGCCGGAGAAAAAGCCCAAGGCGATCCCCTTCTTCGTCTTGCTGCTTATCGTCATCGGCCTGATCGGCGGTGGACGCGGCGGACGTCGCGGGCTACTGCTCGGTGGACTATTGGCTGCCGGCATGGCCAGTGGCGGTTCGCGCGGCGGCGGCTTCGGCGGTGGTGGCGGTTTTGGTGGCGGCGGCGGCGGCTTCGGTGGCGGTGGTGCTTCCGGCGGCTGGTAATTCAATTCAACGAGTAAACAGACCCCATGGCTTTATTGAGTGAAAGCGAACAACAGCAGGTCGCCCAGGCGATCAGCGCGGTCGAGCGCGAGACCGATGCCGAGCTGGTCACGGTGCTGGCGGCCCAGGCGGACGATTACACCTACATCCCGTTACTCTGGGCCAGCCTGGTGGCACTGCTGGTGCCTGGCGCGGTGAATTATTTTGTCGCCTGGCTGAGCGCCCAGGAATTGCTGCTGGTGCAGTGGCTGACCTTTGCCGGCTTGAGCCTGCTGCTGCGCATTCCCGCGCTGACCCGCCGCCTGATCCCGCGCGCCGTGCGCCACTGGCGCGCCAGCAACCTGGCGCGCCGGCAGTTTCTCGAGCACAACCTGCACCACACGACGGGGGCGACCGGCATGCTGATCTTCGTCTCGGAGGCCGAGCACTATGTGGAGATTCTGGTCGACCGCGGCATTTCCAGCCGGCTGCCCGACACCACCTGGCAGTCCATAGTCGCGGACTTCACCCAGCGGGTGAAACAGGGCCAGACCCTGGAAGGTTTTCTCGGTTGCATCCAGTCCTGCGGTGCGCAGCTCAAGCAGCATGTGCCCGCGACTCACGAGCGCAACGAACTGCCCAACCATCTGGTGATCCTGCCCTGAGTCATTCAGGCTATCGAGGCGCTGCTGCCGAGTCGAAGGATAAAAGGGGGAGCGTTTAATACATCAACCACTCCCCCTTTTATCAGAGACTGTTTAATCGCCCGGTTTGCTATTGATTGAAAAGTCTTTGTTTACCACCCGAATTTCTCGCTGCGGGAAGGGTATTTCATAACCATGTTCTTGTAGCGCTTCCAAAATCATCAACAGAAGGTCACCGCCCACCCGGTTCTTACCATCGTCGATGCCTTCCATCCAAAACTCAACGAACATGTTGATGCCGGAATCCCCAAAACTGTCTATTTCACAATCGGGGCGCTCCTCGAGCGGAACAGCGTCGCCGCTGAACACCTGCGGGTGGCTAGCCACTACAGCCTTGATAATTTCGACCAGCTTCCTGATGTCAGAATGATACGCGACCGAAAAATCAACCCGGTAACGTTGACTCTTGTCCTTGTGCGTCCAGTTGGTAAATATCTCGGCGATGAACTTTTCGTTAGGCACCACAATATCTTTGCCATCGAACGTTTCCAGCGTGGTAGAGCGCATATTCAACTCGCGCACCATTCCGGTGCGACCATCATCAAGCTCGACATAATCTCCAATCGACACGGAGCGGTCCAGCAGGATGATAATCCCGGATATAAAATTGGACGCAATTGCCTGCAGCCCTAAGCCAATACCAACACCAATCGCACCGCCAAACACCGCGAGCGTGGTGAGGTTGATACCCATGACCTGCAATATCAACAGGGATATCAAGAAGAATATCGCCACCTCGAAAAGTTTCGCAGCCACTTCGCGGGTGCGTATGTCGAGGCTTTCCTGATGGGCGATGAATGATCGGCCGGTTTTGCTGCTAATGCGTCCTAGCCAGAACAGCAGCGAACCAAAAATGGCAACGCGCGCGATACCGTAAGCTGAAATCTCAATATTGCCCAAGTTCACCGATATGGATTCGAGTATTGCTATTAGGCCACTCAGAATACCGAGCAGGTGCAGAAACAACAGCGGCATGCCCAGCCATTTGAATATCCCAGCCGCCACCCGGTTCTGTATAAAGTCACGAATAACCGAATAAAACAGCAGCAATATGGCAACCGTCAGCGCTGCCTGCACCAGCCAGCCCTGATTTAATACACCCTCGCTCACCTCAACGGAGATTCGCAACATCAAGATCGCGAGCACCGGAAATATCAAACTGCCCAGCTTGCCAATAACTTTACGCAAGGGATGAGCGGCAGCCTCTTCCTGACTGGCGTCAAGGAATGGAGCATATTTCCTGATGCGATTAGCAAACACCCATGCAACCAGGTAGATAGCTAGAACAATGCCAATTTGCGTATAGATTTCCGGTTGGGAAAATGCAGTGCGTGCTGTATAGACAATGTTCTTAACTAGTTGAATGAGCTCGTCTACTATCATTTTTGGCAACCTTATATTCTACCTAATAGGCAACCCAGACCATCGACGTGTTGCTGTCGGGCTACGGTTTAAGCGACAAGCGTACTAATAAGCAGCCTAGTTACCCCTCACGCAAGCGTTGCAGCGTTTGCGCCACTTTGGCCGCGGGAACCTTCTGCAGGCTGCACAGCAACGCGTGGGAAACCTCGGCCATGCCATGCCGCTCGCGCAATAGCGCGGCCATGAAGCAGGTCAGGTTGGCCGCCATTTCCGCATCGGCCAGCGCGCGGTGCGCCTGGCCGGTGTCCGGCAGTTGCGCCCAGCGATTCAACGTGCCGAGTTTGTGGTTAGGCGCCTGCGGCAACAGCCGTCGCGCCAGCAGCAACGAGCAGGCGAACGGCTGCACCCGCGTGCGCCGGATCAGCGCCAACTCGGCATCCCAGAACTTCTGGTCGAAGGAGGCGTTATGCGCCAGCAAGGGAATGTCGCCGACAAAATCCGCCACCTCGTTCATCACCTGCGCCGCCGGCGGGGCGTTGCGCAACATGGCGTTGCTGATCCCGGTGAGCTGTTCGATGAAGGGCGGCACCCAGGCGCCGCTGTTCATCAGGCTCTGGTAACGCGCGACTATCTGCCCGCCTTCGACGATGACCACGCCGATCTCGGTGGCGCGGGCCTGCTGCGCCGGCGACATGCCAGTGGTTTCAAAATCGAGGACGGCTATCGGGGCTTCGAGCATTTATCAGTTTCTCAACGACTATCAATTTCTTAACAACAACGCGCCTTCAATCGGCACATAACGGCTGGCCGCACGGACCAGCGATTGCGCAGTCAGCCCCGGCACGCCGTAGGCCACGGCCTCGACCCCGTAACTGCTGCGGATCTTCTCCAGCAGCAGATCGAAATCGCCATCGCCGGACGCCAGCACCACCTCGTCGACCCGCGGCGCGGTGTCCATGATGTCGATGGTGATGCCCACGTCCCAGTCGCCCTTGGCCGAGCCGTCACTGCGCTGGATATAGGGCTTGAGCTTCACGGTAAAGCCGAGGTTGCGCAGGATCTGCTGGAACTGCTGCTGCTTGGCATCGCCACGGTCGATGGCGTAGGCATAGGCCTCGACGATCTGCCCGTGCTGGCTGATGTCAGCCCACAGCGCGGCGTAGTCGAAGTGGCAGCCATAGGCCTGGCGCACGGTGTAATAGAGGTTCTGTACATCGGCGAATACGGCGATCTTTTTCACCGGGGCTCCTCGGTTGACGGCTAACAGACTGGCTGGTTGAGCAAGCATCGACAGTGGTTTCCCCACAGCCTGCTACAGTCGGTGTGCAGTATGCCAGCCATCAACCAAGGACTGTCGAAATGCCTCAAGACGATCACCGCTTACAACCGCCCGCCTTGCTGATCATCGATATGCAGCAAGGCATTCAGCGGCTCAATCAAGCGCGTAACAATCCCGAGGCGGAAACACGGATCGCCAGCCTGCTTGGCCACTGGCGCCAGGCGGGATGGCCGCTGGTGCATATTCGTCATATTTCCCGCGAGGCCGATTCGGTATTCGCCCCTGGGCAGAGCGGCGCGCTGTTCCAGACACAACTGGCGCCGCTGCCGGCCGAGCAGGTGTTCGAGAAGAATGTCACCGATGCCTTTACCCACAGCAACCTGGAACGCTGGCTGCATGTGCGCGGCATTCGCGCGTTGGTGATAGTCGGGGTGGCCAGCGAAAACTCGGTGGAAGCCACGGCGCGCAGCGCCAGCAACCTGGGCTTTGTCACGCAGGTGGTGGCGGACGCTTGCTACACCTTCGGCAAAAGCGACTACTCGGGCCAGCCACGCAGCGCTCAGGAAGTGCACGACATGGCCCTGGCCAACCTGCGCGACGAGTATGCCGAAGTGGTGCAAAGCGCCGACTTGATCGTCTCGCTATTTGGAGCGTCTGGCGCTATCGGCTAAAGTGGCGCCCCGCTCTCTCGACCGCGACCACTGCCCATGAATGCGTTTCACGTCCTGCGCGACGCCTGGTTTTTCTTCAGCCACAACCTGCCGGCGATCATCCGCCTGTGCTTGCCTCTGGTGGTACTCGAAGCCTTGGTGCAGCAATTCGTCAGCGCTCAGATCGGGACCGAAGCGGCTGCGGCTTACGGCATTCTGGTTGGCCTGCTGTTCTACCCGCTCTATACCGCGGCGCTGATCCTGTTCCTCGATGCGCGCAGCCGGGGCGAAACACCAGCCAAGCGCACACTGCTCGCCGCCAGTCTGCGCCTGTGGCCAGGCTTTGCCCTGCTGGCGGGCCTGAGCACCCTGGCGATCATGCTCGGCGCCTCGCTGTTCGTCCTGCCAGGCCTGTGGATGATGATCAAACTGGCATTCGCCGAGTACCTGCTGGTATTGCGCGGACTGAGTCCGATAAAAGCGCTGCATGAGAGTTTCGAGCTGACCAGCGGCTACTTCTGGCAAATTCTGACCTGCGTACTGTGCGTCATGCTGCCGTTGTGGTTGCTCGCCTGGGCCAGCCAACCGGCCGAGGGCGAGCAGCAGGATGTGCTGCTCACCCTGCTGCTCGACAGCGTCAACGGCTTTCTGCAATTGTTTGCCACCGTGGTGCTGTTTCGCCTGTTCATGCTGCGCGGCACACTGCCTGCAGAGGAATAAATTCGGGCTAGCAGCCTGTCGGACTTGAATTCATGGACAGGGCAGCAATGGCGAAGGCGGGCGACTTGCTCAGCATTTAGCCGCTTATTGCTCTGCTTTTCCTGAGTTCGAGCGGATTTAGCTCATTTTTAGCTGCATTGGACGGATTTGTGGCGCAACCCGGCCATGCGTTTCAAATTCCACGCCAAGCACACCAGGCGCCATTCGCCGCTCACTTTGGCCTTGCCGCGCAGCAGGAACTGGCGACAACCCATCA
The DNA here is from genome assembly GCF_035621475.1 of Pseudomonas paeninsulae. Classification (NCBI taxonomy): domain Bacteria; kingdom Pseudomonadati; phylum Pseudomonadota; class Gammaproteobacteria; order Pseudomonadales; family Pseudomonadaceae; genus Pseudomonas; species Pseudomonas paeninsulae. The sequence continues at coordinate 762,724 of NZ_CP141799.1, read as the reverse complement.
CTGATTTGATGATGCCGAACACCGGCTCCACTGTCTGTTTGCGCAGGGCATAGAGCGTGCGCCCCGGCTGGCTCTTGAGCTTGTGGGCCATACGCTGTTGCGGTGTGGCGTCGGCTGCGAGCGCCGGCGGATCCTCGAAACGCGCCTTCCAGTGGGGATGGTGATGTTCGCGCGCCACCGCCAGATAGGGTTCGATTTGCGCCTCTTCACAGGCAGCGATATTGCCTTCGCTGCTGTAGCCGCAGTCGGCGATCAGCGTATCCACTCGCCCCAGCGACTCGGGCAGCGCCTTGAGTTCAGCCAGCATGGGGATGACTTGCTGCTTGTCGTTGCCCGCTTGGGTGAGGTCCTGCGCCACCACCAGCAGGCTGTCGGTATCCACCGCCGCTTGGGCGTTGTAGCACTGTTCGAAGCCGCCGCCGGCCACGCGCATGATGCGTGAATCTTCATCGGTAAGATTGATCTGGTCTTGCGGCCTGGGGCCAGCGATCGGCGCTTTGGGCGGTCTGCCGCCAGGCTGTTTGCCGGTTTGCGCGGCCCGCACGGCGCGCTGCTCGAGTTTCGCTTGATAGGCGGCCTGCTCCTGCTCGAAACGGGCACTGGCGCGCGCCTCGATCTTGGCCTTGGCGATATCCATGGCGGCCAGCCGATCCTGCCGACGCTTGATCTCCTCGGGCAGGCTGCAGCCGTCGGGAAGCTCCGCCTGGTCGGCGCGCTCGGCCAGGGTCAGGAGTTGCTGCACCTCGGCCTTGAGCTGGCGCTCGAGCACCTGGATATGGTCATGGGAAAGCGCGCTGTGGCGTGAGGCATTGGCATGCACCTTGGTGCCGTCGAGGCTGATGGTGCCGAGCCTGAGCAGTTTCATTTCGCCCGCCAGCTCCAGCACCTGGAGGAAGATGCCAGCCAGCTCGTCGAGAAAGCGCCGGCGGAAGCTGGCCAAGGTGTCATGGTCGGGGTGGCTGCCGGCGGCGAGGTAGCGGAAGGCGAGCGAGTCATAGCTGGCCCGCTCGATCTTGCGGCTGGAAAAGGTACCCGTGGCATAGCCATAGACCAGCAGGCTGAGCAAGACTTCGGGGTGATAGGCGGCGCTGCCGCGCCCGGCATAGGCACGGGTGAGCGCGCCCAGGTCGAGTTTTTCGATGGCTTCGAGGATGAAGCGGGCCAGGTGATCTTCGGGCAGCCAGTCGTCTGCCGAGGGCGGCAGCAGGTACGCGGTCTTGCGGTCGATCGGGCGAAAGCGGCTCATGCGGTGGACACGGCTGGACAGATGCCGGGATTATCCGCGATTGAATCGGTAAAGTCCGACAGGCTGCTAGGCTGTTAGGGGTCAATCTCCAAGGAGGACTGCCAAATGGCCGACACCAACCCCAGCATCCTGTCGCACATATCCCTCGGTACCAACCAGTTCGACCAGGCCGTGGCCTTCTATGACCAGGTGCTGCCGACCCTTGGCTGCAAACGCATACTCGCCCACCCTGGGGCCGTGGCCTATGGCCGCGAATACCCGGAGTTCTGGGTGCAGACGCCGATCGATGGGCAGCCAGCGAGTGTCGGCAATGGCACGCACTTCGGCTTTGTCGCGCCGGACAAGGCCGCTGTACATGCCTTCTACGTAGCAGCCTTGGCAGCCGGCGCGAGCGGCGAAGGTGAACCCGGCCCGCGTGCCGAATACGGCGAGCCCTATTACGGCTGCTTTGTCCGCGACTTCGACGGCCACAAGATCGAAGCGACGTGCTGGGATCTGGAGCAGGCCTATGAACTGTATATCGAGCCGGTCGAAGACTGAGACCCTCACCTACATGCGGACGTCTTCAGGCCCCCCACGTTCCGACCAATCACCTCGAGCAACCCACGACCCGCAGGGCGTCACTCGCCGCAGGCAGTGCACCGTCGATTACCAGTACGACACACAATCCGGCGGGCGGTCGCTTCGCTCCGAACGGAGCGCCGCCCGATGCGCCCCACGCTCAGACCAATCACCTCAAGCAATCCGCGACCCGTAGGGTGTCACTCGCCGCAGGCAGTGCACCGTCGATCACCGGCACGACACACAATCCGGCGGGCGGGCGCTTCGCTCCGAACGGAGCGCCGCCCGATGCGCCCCACGCTCCGACCAATCACCTCAAGCAATCCGCGACCCGTAGGGTGTCACTCGCCGCAGGCAGTGCACCGTCGATCACCGGCACGACACACAATCCGGCGGGCGGGCGCTTCGCTCCGAACGGAGCGCCGCCCGATGCGCCCCACGCTCCGACCAATCACCTCAAGCAACCCACGACCCGTAGGGTGTCACTCGCCGCAGGCAGTGCACCGTCGATCACCGGCACGACACACAATCCGGCGGGCGGGCGCTTCGCCACGAACGGAGCGCCGCCCGATGCGCCCCACGCTCAGACCAATCACCTCAAGCAACCCACGACCCGTAGGGTGTCACTCGCCGCAGGCAGTGCACCGTCGATCACCGGTTCGGCAGAACAGATTGTAGTGGGCACGGCCGCTCAAGAACGTAGCGAGCGGTGCGTCGGTTGCTGGAAGGCGGCGTACTCCTTCGCCAATACGCCCTACGCGCGGTGAAAAACTCACATCCGACTGCGGCCGCCTCCAGTTGGCTATTTTCACACACGCGGCTCAACCGCGGCCCGGGCCTTGCGGCTTCATGCCGGACAGGCGCGGCAACAGCACCCGCTCGAATAGCCGCGGGAAGAAGCGCGCCAGCACCCGCGCCCGCCAGTCGACGTTGGACAATATCAACAAGCGCTTGCGCTTAAGCGCCGCCAGATAGATGGCCTCGGCGACATCCTGCGGCGAGGCGACCTTGCCCATCGCCAGCGGCGGCTGCGCGGCCACCGAACCGTCGCCGACCAGGGCATTCTTGCGCAAGTCGGTGGCGGTAAAGCCGGGGCACACCAGCATCACGCTGACCCCGCTGTCCTTCAGCTCGTAGCGCAGGGTTTCGAACAGGCCATGCAGGGCATGCTTGCTGGCGTTGTAGGCGCTGCGATACAGCAACGGGGAGAAACCGGACAACGAACTGAGCACGATGATCTGCCCAGCGCGGGCCAGCAGGCTGGGCAGCGCCGCCTTGGTGCAATGCAGGGCGCCGAAGTAGTTGACCGCCATGACCCGCTGGAACACCGCCAGCTCGGTCTCGGCGAAGCTGCTGCGGTGGGTGATACCGGCGTTGTTGATCAGCACGTCGATGCCGCCGAAGCGCTCGACGGCCAGGGCGACGGCACGCTGCACCGCCTCGCCATCGGCGACGTCGCAGACCAGCCCCAACGCCTCGGCGTTGTGATGATCGGCCAGGTGTTGCACCAGGCTATCCAGCGCCTGCTGCTGCAGATCCAGAATCACCAGGCGCGCGCCAGCCTGGGCCAGGCGCACGGCCAGGGCGCGGCCAATCCCGGCGCAGCCGCCGCTGATCAACACCACCTTGCGATCGAATACTTTACTGGCGAAGACCTTGCGATACATGGTTTGCCCCCCGGCTTTGCTGGCTGCTGGCCCTACAGCTTGTTATGGCTACCGTCGCAACAAGGCGGCGTCTGGGTATGTTTGCAGCCACAAAAGTACAGGGTGTCGCTCTGTTCGGCATGGTATTTCAGCGGCGTGATGTCAGTCCCCTTATGGCTGCCGTCGCAAAACGGCTGGCCAGCGCTACGCCCGCACCGGCACCAGAAATAGTCTTTTCCGGCCTGCACCTCGACCGCAAAGGGACCTCGTTGGGCAATCAGCGGCTCGGTCATGCTAGCTCCTCATTTCACTGGGTGGATCGACACCGGCAAGCTCGGCGGCCCAACGCATCAGCCGACTGCGGCGCGGCAGCCTCCTCGGTTGTTTCAGCATAGCCCAACCACCTCCTGAGCCTGCCGCGCGTCCTGCGTGCCGCCCTGTGCGGCTAGTCCGTTGAGCCATTGGACTCAAGCCTGCCCAGAGCCTTGTAGAAGGCCATGTCCCAGTGATGTGTTGGCCGCAGCTTTGTAGCTTTTGTAGGGTGGGTTAGCGGCGCAGGTCGTAGAGCTGAAAAGCAATTGCATCATTGGCGCGCCGCGTAACCCACCAAGTGAGGTCGGCGTGCTCAGCGTGGTGGGTTACGGCGCAACTGACCGGGTAACAGCCAATAGCCTTGTGCCAGGCGCCTAACCCATCCTACAGATCTGCGTGCCGCCCTGTGCGGTTCGGCTGAGCGCAAATGCCACTGGACAAAACCGCTCACTCACCGACATGCTCGGCCAGGTTCTTATAACAATAAGACGGCCAAGCGCCGCAGCCAGGTCAATGCCTAGAATCTTCTGCCTAGTTTTTATCGCCGCCCTCTGGGCCGGCGCGAGCCCTGCACAAAGCGCCAGCGACGAGGCACGGCCGCTGGTGCGGGTCGGCTTTTATGAGTTCCCGCCCTATTCCTACACTGACAGCCAGGGCCGTCCGCAAGGTGCGATCCTGCACCTGACCAAGCGACTGCTGGAGCACGCCGGCTATCAGGCCGAGTTGCGTTCCTACCCGAGCGCGCGCCTGTACAACGGCCTGCGCGATGGCAGCGTGCAGATCTGGCCAGGTGCGCCCGGCAAACCCGAGTTGGCTGAGCACACCCTGGAAACCCGCATCCAGCTGGGTGAAATCGTCCTCAACCTGTATTTTCGCCGCGACACCCTGCTGCCACGTTTTCCCGAAGACCTGCAAGGGCGCGGGGTGATCACGATCAGCGGCTACAGCTATTGGCCGCAGATCAACGCGTTGCTCGACGACCCCGCCCTGGCGATCCAGCAGCACCGCACCGGCAGCCACAGTGCCGCCCTGGAGATGCTCAAGCGCCGCCGCGGCGACTTCCTGCTCGACTACCAGACCCCGGTGGAGCAGGCGCGTCGGCGCCTGGGTATGACCGAATTGCCCTTCGTACAGTTGCAGCGGGTGCCTCTGAAGCTGATCGTCTCGCACCGCGCCCCCGGCGCCGAGGCCCTGCGCGATGCCCTGGACCGGGCCTACGAGGAACTCAGCGCGGCCGGCGATGACCTGCACCTGCCCTGAGCCAGGCCATGGCGCAACCGGGCGGTTGCCGGCGCGGCCGCGTCGGCAGCCTCACTTGCTGCCGAAGAGCCTCCGGGATTCTCGGCGCGCTTCACGATTGACCGGCGGCTGCTGGAGAAGCGAACAGCTCCTGCTCCAGCCGATAGCCTGCCGCCACGGCCAGCGACTGCGCCAGGCAGAGGGTCGCATTGAGGGTGCGGAAGCCCTGCACTTCGGCGTCACGCACATCGAACCAGACGTCGGCCTGCTGGACCAACGGGCTGAGCGGGCTGTCGGTCAGGGCGATGACGCGCAGGCCGCGCTGGCGGGCCAGGTCGACCACTTCGCGGGTTTCCGGGGCATAGGGCGAGAAGCTGATGGCCACCAGCACATCCTGGCGGCCGGCGCTGCGCACCTGTTCCTTGAGCATCCCGCCGAGGCCGTCGAGCAGCCGCACCGGGCGATCGAGGTGGCTCAGGGCGTAGGCCAGGTAGGCGGCGACCGGAAAGGCGCGGCGCTGGCCGGCCAGCAGAATCCCCGGGGCTTTGGCCAGAAACTCCACCGCCTGGGCGAAGACCTGGCCGTCCACCGTCAACGGCAGTTGTTCGAGGGCGGCCATGTCGGCACCGGCGAAGGCGCGCAGCACGCTGAGCGGTTGGTCGGCGTCGATGTCCTGCTCGCCCTCGCGAGACAGGCGGATACGCTCACGGTAGTTGGCGTTGCCGTGCATCAGCGCCGCCTGGAACACCCGCTGCATGTCGCTGAAACCGCTGTAGCCGAACGCCTGGGCGAAACGGATCAACGCCGACGGCTGCACCGCGGAACGCTCGGCGATCACCACCACGGTCTCCAGAGCCACATCGTTGGGATAATCCAGGACGAAGCGGCCGATCTGCTTGAGCCGCTTGCTCAGGCTGTCGTAGCGCAGGGTGATCTGTTCACGTAACTCATCCAAGGTCGCCGGTACGGATGCTTGCATTGTTGTCCCCTGATCCCATGAATGCGCAGATTTTCTGCGCTAGCATTGATATGGAAATTTCATTCCATTATAAACACAGCTCACTCCAGTTGCCTGGCACCTGCACCAGCAATCCATAAGAGCAATGCCCTTGTCTCCGTCTCTCGATGTGATCTGCCTCGGCCGCGCCGCCGTCGACCTCTACGGCGAACAACCCGGCGCCGACCTGGAAAGCACCAGCCACTTCAGCAAATACCTCGGCGGCTCGGCCGCCAACATCGCCGTCGGCTGCGCCCGCCTGGGCCTGCAGACCGGCCTGCTGAGCTGCGTCGGCGCCGAGCCGATGGGGCAGTTCGTGATCCACTCACTGGCCGACGCTGGGGTCCACACCCGGCATATCGTGCGCGACCCGCAGCGCCTGACCGGCCTGGTGCTGCTGGCGCTGCACGACACCCGGCACGTGCCGCACCTGTTCTACCGCCAGGACTGCGCCGACATGGCGCTGAGCGCCAGCCATATCGACCCGGCCTATATCGCCAGCGCCCGCTGCCTGGTGATCACCGGCACCCACCTGTCCCAGCCGACGCCCAACCAGGCCTGTCGCGAAGCCCTGCGCATCGCCGGCGAGCGCGGTTTGCAGCGGGTACTGGATATCGACTTCCGCCCGGTGCTCTGGGGTCTGTTGCCGCCCGCCGAGGGCGAGGCGCGGGCGGCCCTCGACCCGGCGGTGAGCGCCTGCCTGCAGGCGCTGCTGGGCGAGTTCGAGCTGATCGTCGGCACCGCCGAGGAGTTCTGCATCGCCGGCGCCTCGCGCGACCTGCGCGAGGCGCTGTGCCGGGTGCGCGAGCTGAGCGGCGCGCTGCTGCTGGTCAAACAGGGCGCGGCCGGCTGCCAGGCGTTCGCCGCGCAGATCCCCGCCGAGCTGGCGCAACAGCCGCTGTTCCGCGCCCCCGAGGTGCGTCAGCTCAACCCGCTCGGTGCCGGCGATGCCTTCCTCGCCGGCTTCCTCCGCGGCTGGCTGGACGGTGCCGAGCTGGCGCACTGCTGCCGCCTGGCCAATTCCTGCGGTGCCCTGGTCGCCTCGCGCCACGGCTGTGCCCCGGCGATTCCCTCGCGGGCGGAACTGGAGCGCTTTCTCCAGGGCGACCTGCCGGTCTGCCCGGACCAGGATGCCAGCTTCCGCCGCCTGCACCGGATCAGCACCCGCCCGCGGCGCTGGAGTGAAGTGCATGCCCTGGCCTTCGACCATCGCTGGCAGTTCGAGGCGCTGGCCGAGGCCCACGGGCGCGGCGAAGCGGATATCCTCCGCTTCAAGCAGTTGCTGGCCGCCACCCTGCGCGAGATCCGCGACAGCGACGCCCTGCTGGGCAAGGCTGGATTGCTGCTGGATGAGCGCTACGGCGCCGAATTGCTGCCGACCTTCGGCGCCGACTGGTGGTTGGCACGGCCAGTAGAGGTCTCCGGTTCACGGCCGCTGCGGCTAATCGCCGGCGAGGAGCAGGCGCAGGCGCTGCGCCGCTGGCCGATCGGCCATCAGGCCAAATGCCTGGTCTACTACCACCCCGACGATGAGCCACATTTGCGCGCGGAACAGGATCGGCAACTGCTGGCCCTGCAACTGGCCTGCGAGGCTGACGAGCGCGACTGGCTGCTGGAGGTGCTCGCGCCCGAGGGCAAGCGCTTCGACGACCACAGCCTGCCGGCCTGCGTCGAGCACTTCTATCGGATCGGCTTGCGCCCGGACTGGTGGAAGCTGCCACCGCTGGAAGCCCCCGGCTGGACGCGGCTGGAGGCGCTGATCGAACGCTATGACCCCTATTGCCTGGGTGTGCTGCTGCTCGGCCTGCAGGCCGAACCGGCCTCGCTGGGCAAAGCCTTTCGCAATGCCGCGCCCTTCCCCATCTGCCGCGGTTTCGCCGTGGGCCGAACGATCTTCGACGAACCGGCGGTCGACTGGTTCGCCGGACGGATCGACGACGCCACGCTGAGTGCCCGGCTGACCGCCAACTTCCGCCTGGTGCTGTCGCTGTGGCGGCAGGCTCGGTCCTGGTCGGCGGGGACTTGAGCTTGCGACCCGGACCTGGTGCAGGCCCGGGCATTTCGCTAAACGTGCTCAGCTACCACCAGTATTCGACCTGTACGCCGAAGTTGGAGCCATGCTGGGCATTGTCGAAGGCACCGCTGTCGGACAGCGCCGAGCCTGCCGCCAATGCGCTGGCCGCACGCTGCGCCGCCTCGTTCCAGCTGGCATAGGTGTAGTACAAGCGAATTTCCGGGCGCGCCCAGAAATCAGGACCGGCCGGCGACCAGGTTGGTGCCACGGTGAACTTGTTCAGCTTGCGCGTGCCATCGGCGGCCTCGACCCGATCGTGACCGACCTCGCCAACCAGCTTGAACTGCTCGGTGAAGGCGTAGCTGGTACGGGCGCCAACCGACAGCCAGTTTTGCTCATCCTTGTTCTCTGCCCGCTTATCCTTCTGGTAGACGAACTGCGCCTGACCACCCCAGCGCGGCGTGGCTTGCCAATCGAAGAATTCCACCAGACGATAACGCTTGGCGCTGCTGTCCAGGTTGACATCGCCGGTCGAGCCCAGCGCGGTGCCGGGGCCGGGGCCGTATTGCAAAGCCAGGGTGTTCTTGCCGCCAAGGCCGAGAAAATCCGCCTGTTTGTGCTGCGCGGTCACCGACCAGCCGCTGTAGGCGCCTTCGATATGGCGGGGCTTGGCGATATAGCTGAGGCCCAATTCCAGTTCGCCGCCCGGGTTGGTCTGGAAACCGGCGACGTTGAAATCGTGACGGTTGATGTATTCCTTCTGGAACACGCTGTCCTTGCGCGAAAAGGCGTAGCTGTACTTCAGCCCGCCCAGCGCGAAATCCTCGATACCGGCGCCAGTGGCGCTCTGGTTCCAGTAGAAGAAATCGCTGAGATGGATGTCGTTGCGCTTGTAGTAACGCCGCCCCGCCCACAGCGAGCCGCCATTGAGCGCCGGCAGCTTGCTCCACTCGACGAATGCCTGGCTCATCCGGGAAAAACCATGCTCACCGGTGAACTCCGGGGTATGGCCATACTCGTTGAACAGTTGCGCCATCCCTTCGACGCTGACCACCGAACCGTCGTCCAGGGTCAGCAGATCCTGGCGCAGATCCAGCTCCGAGTACTGCTCGCACTCGTTGCCCAGACGGTATTTCGATTGGGCGCCGGGCAACTGGAAGCAGGATTGGCTACCGCCGTTTTCCGTACTGCCCGCGCCGCTGCGCACATAGCCGGTGAACTCCAGGGCCTGGGCCTGGGGCAATGCCAGGCAACCCAGCGTAAAGGCCACACTCAGTTTCGCCGTAACTTTCATAACAACCTCATTGTTTTTATTGTGCGGATTGGTTTTTAGAACACTTCGGATCACGCGTGGAACAAATCACCCTCCCTGGCTTTTTCCGGGCAAAAGCCCCCCCGCGACGCCGTGCGCACATCGAAAAAATCGCTTTCGCAACCGTTTCGATGGGGCACCGCGCCGAGCTGTATTGACCCGGTGGAATCAGTTAATGGCGTTGCGCGCCGGGATTAGCCGAGCAGCTCGCTGCGGACTTTTTCCAGCATGAAACGGCACGACTCATCGGCCCGCTCCTCCCAGGCGAATACCGCCACCGTAGCGATACCGTCGAACTTCATCTCGCGCAGGGTGGAGAAGAAGGCCTTCCAGTCCACCTCGCCCTGGCCGATGTCCAGGTGTTGATGCACGGTGGCGGTCACCCCCGGCGGATTGACGATGTAACGCAGGTTCGACGAGGCCCGATGGTTGTAGGTGTCGGCGATGATCAGGTGGGTCAGCTTGTCGCCGGCATACTTGAGCATCGAGGCGATATCGCCCTTGCCGTCGTCGTAGAAGAAAGTGTGCGGCGCCGCATACAGGTAGTTGACGAAGTCCACGTCGAGGCCGCGGATGATGTCCACCGACTCGTTGTTGCGCTCGCAGAAATCGTAGGGATGGGCCTGGATGTCCAGCTTGACGCCTTCGCGTTCGAAGATCGGCAGCAGCTCCATCGACTTCATGAACTGCTGCTCGCACACCAGGGCATTGTCGGCCTGGCCGCTGAACTCGGTGTTGATCAGCTCGCAGTCCATCTCCACGGCCACCTGGATCGAGCGTTTCCAGTTGCTCACCGCCGCCTGACGTATCGCCTCGTCGGGGCCGGCCCAGTGGTACAGCGGCAGCAACGAGGACAGCTGCACGTGGTTGTCGCTCAGGGCTTTCTTGAATTCGCGGATGCGCGCCTTGTCCACGCGCGGGTAGTTTGTAGAACGGCAGGAAGTCTTCCCGCGGCGACAGCTCGATGTATTGGTAGCCCAGCTCGGCGGTCTTCTCCACCATTTTGGGGATCGACAGGTGACGGTACATGTAGGGGTCTAGGGCGATACGCATGCTCTGTTCTCCTCTGTGCGCCGCCCCGCGGAACCTGCGTGGCGGCGCTGCTTGGGTTAGTCGTAGAAAGCCGGCCGCTGCGGCAGGCTGATGGCGACGATCGCGCCGCTCTGCTGGGCCTCGACACAAGCATCGGCGCTGACCGCCGCGGCGAAGCCGTCCCAGGCCGAAGGCCCGCTCAAGCGCTCGTTACGGACACCGTCGATAAAGCCCTGCAACTCGACGTCATAGGCGGCGATGAAGCGCTGTTTCCAGTCGGTGAGAATCTCCACGGACAGCTTGGCCTCGCTACGCATTTGCACTGCAGAGGGCTCGGGCAACTTGGCGATGCCAGTCTCGCCGACCACCTCGCACTGGATGTCGTATCCGTACTGGCAGTTGACGAAGATTTCCACGTCGATACGCGCGCCCTTGGCTGTCTCCAAGAGCACGATCTGCGGATCCTTGAGGTGGCTAGAAGCCTTGCCGGTCTTGCGCGGGAAGATCACCTGAGCAGAAACGTAGTCGTCGTCCAGCAACCAGCGCAGCACGTCGAGCTCATGGATCAGGGTGTCGGTGATGGCCATGTCGGTGGTGTAACTATCACCCACCGTCGGATTGCGGTGGGCGCAGTGCAGCATCAACGGCGCGCCGATCTTGCCACTGAGCAGCACCTCCTTGAGGGCGCGATAACCGTTGTCATAGGGCCGCATGAAACCAACCTGCACCAGGCGTTTGCCGGCGGCGATTTCGGCCTCGACGATGCGCTTGCAGCCTTCGGCGCTGACCGCCAGCGGCTTCTCACAGAACACCGGCTTGCCCGCAGCGATGGCCGCCAGCACGAATTCCTCGTGAGTCGGGCCCCAGGAAGTGACCAGGATCGCCTCGACGTCCGCCGCCTGAATCAACTCATGGCCGTCTTCGTACACCTGGGCATCCAACCCCTGCTCCTTGGCCACCCGCATCGCCTGCTCGCGATTGATATCGTTCAGCGCCACCACTTTGGCACCCGACAAGGTGGTGGTGCAGCGACGAATGTGGTCCTGGCCAATGGCACCGGTACCAATTACCCCCAATTTCAGCGTCATTTCTGTTCTCCAATAAAGTTAGCTGCCGGATTTCACGATTTCATCACTGCCTGCCTGGCTCAGTAGTCCCTGGCCTTGCCGATATGCTCTTTCATTTTTTGCGACGCCCTGGCGATACGCGCGCTGGTGGACACCTCGGCCACCCCTACCCGCCACCAGGACGCGTACTTGTGCACCATGGTCTTGGGCAGGACCTTGATATCGATCAGCGTGGAAACGCTCTGCTGCTTACTGTCGAGCAGAGCCGCCTCGAGCTGCTCTACGGTGGTCACCCGGTAGGTCTTGCAACCGTAAGCAGCGGCGTTCATGGCAAAATCGACCGGAACGAAGGCTCCGTCGAGCTGACCGGTTTCCGGATTGCGGAAACGGAACTCGGTGCCAAAGCTGTCCATCCCGTGCTCCATCTGCACGTTGTTGATGCAGCCGAAGGTCATGTTGTCCAGCAGCACCACATTGATCTTCCTGCGCTCCTGGATCGAGGTGACCAGCTCGGAGTGCAGCATCATGTAGGAGCCGTCGCCGACCAGGGCGTAGACCTCGCGTTGCGGCTCGGCCAGCTTGACCCCGAGCGCCGCGTTGACCTCGTAGCCCATGCACGAGTAGCCGTACTCGACGTGGTAGGTGTTCACCCCCTGGGTGCGCCAGACCCGCTGCAGGTCGCCCGGCAGGCTGCCAGCGGCGGCGACCACCACGTCATCCGCGCCGAGCAGGCGGTTGAGGGTGCCGAGCACCCGGCTCTGGGTCAGGCAGGATCCGGTCGCCGCGATGAACTCCTTCAGCACCGCCGGATCCAGGTGGTCGGCAATTTCCGGGACGAAGCCCTGCTCGGCATATTCCACCGCGTAGACCCGCTCGACTTCCGCATCCAGCGCGGTGCGGGCGGCGCCGATCGCGCCCTGCCAGTCCGACTGGTAACCGCTGTCGCTCAGCGCCTCGCCGAGGCTGTCCAGCGCCACCCTGGCGTCGGCCACCAGCTTCACCGCGTCCAGCTTGCCGGCGTCGAAGCTGCCGATATTGAGATTAAGGAAGGCCACCTCGGGGTGCTGGAACAGCCATTTAGACGAAGTGGTGAAATCGCTGTAGCGAGTACCCACACCGATCACCAGGTCGGCATCCTTGGCCAAGGTATTGGCCGCCAGGCTGCCGGTTTCGCCGATGCCCCCGAGGTTCAGTTCATGGGCGGAGAGGATCGCCCCCTTGCCGGCCTGGGTCTCGCCGAAGGGAATATTGAACCGCTCGGCGAAGCGCTGAAAGGCCAGAGCCGCCTCGGCATACTTGACCCCGCCGCCGCAGATCAGCAGCGGTTTCTTCTTACCGGCGAACAGCACCACGGCGTCGTCCAGCATGGCCTGGGTCGGTGGGCGCCGTTCAATGCGGTGCACACGCTTGTGGAAGAAGTAATCAGGGTAGTCATAGGCCTCGCCCTGCACGTCCTGCGGCAGCGCCAGGGTCACCGCGCCAGTGTCGGCCGGGTCGGTCAACACGCGCATCGCATTCAGGCAGGCGCTCATCAACTGCTCGGGTCGGGACACTCGGTCCCAGTACTTGCTGACCGCCTTGAAAGCATCGTTGGTGCTGATCGTCAAGTCGTGGAACTGCTCGATCTGCTGCAGCACCGGGTCTGGCTGGCGGCTGGCGTGGACGTCGCCAGGCAGGAACAACACCGGGATGCGATTGGCCGTCGCGGTGGCGGCGGCGGTGAGCATGTTGGCCGCGCCCGGTCCGACCGAGGAGGTGCAGGCGTAGATCTGCTTCCTGCCCATCTGCTTGGCAAAGCCGATGGCGGCGTGCGCCATGCCTTGCTCGTTGCGCCCCTGGTGCACCACTAGCTTGCCACAGTCCTGCTCCAGCGCCTGGCCCAACCCCAGCACGTTGCCATGCCCAAAGATGGTGAACACGCCCTTGACGAACTTGTGCTCGACTCCGTCGAACTCGATGTACTGATTGTCGAGGAAGCGCACCAGCGCCTGGGCCATCGTCAGCCTTGTTCTTTTCATGCTTTCACCTCACTCATTCTTCTGTCCTGGCCGTGGCCCCGGTTTTTTCTGCCGCTCCGCGAAGAGCGGCACAGGCTGTCACTTCATGGTCGGCATGCTGAACTCGGATCCGCTGCGGATCCCGGTCGGCCAGCGGCTGGTGACGGTCTTCATGCGCGTGTAGAAGCGCACCCCTTCCGGACCGTGCATGTGGTGGTCGCCGAACAGCGAGGCCTTCCAGCCGCCGAAACTGTGGAACGCCATGGGTACCGGGATCGGCACGTTGATACCGACCATGCCGACCTGGATATGGCTGGCGAAGTGTCGCGCGGTGTCGCCGTCGCGGGTGAACAGCGCGGTGCCATTGGCGAACTCGTGCGCGTTGATCAGGCGGATCGCACTCTGGTAGTCCGCCACCCGGACCACGACCAGCACCGGACCGAAGATTTCCTCGCGATAGATGGACATCTCCGGAGTGACCCGGTCGAACAGGCTTCCGCCGACGAAGTAACCGTTCTCATGGCCCGGCACCTGGTGCTCGCGACCGTCGACCAGCAATTGCGCACCTTCGGCCACTCCCTTTTCGATATACCCCAATACCTTCTCGCGGTGTTGCGCGGTGACCAGCGGTCCCATTTCCACGCCAGGCAGGTCGCCGGGGCCGACCTTCAGCGCCTTGACCTTGGGCTGCAAGCGCTCGATCAGCGCATCGGCGGTCTCGTCGCCCACCGCTACGGCCACCGAGATCGCCATGCAGCGTTCGCCGGCCGAGCCATAAGCCGCGCCCATCAGCGCATCCACCGCTTGGTCGAGGTCGGCGTCGGGCATCACCACCATGTGGTTCTTCGCCCCACCGAGGGCCTGCACGCGTTTGCCGTGGGAGGCGCCGCGCTCATAAATGTAACGCGCGATCGGGGTCGAACCGACGAAGCTCAGCGCCTGCACTTGGGGATGATCGAGCAGGGCGTCCACCGCGACCTTGTCGCCATGCACCACGTTAAACACACCATCCGGCAGACCGGCCTGTTTCAGCAGTTCGGCGAGCAGTAACGACGGCGACGGATCGCGCTCCGAAGGCTTGAGAATGAAGCAATTGCCGCAGGCCAGGGCCACAGGAAACATCCACATGGGCACCATCACCGGGAAGTTGAACGGGGTGATCCCGGCGACCACACCGAGCGACTGGCGCAGCGAGTGGGAGTCGACATTGGTGCCGACGTTTTCGGTGAACTCGCCCTTGAGCAGATGCGGAATGCCACAGGCGAATTCCACCACCTCGAGCCCGCGGGTCACTTCGCCGAGAGCGTCGTCGTGCACCTTGCCGTGCTCGCGGGTGATCAGCGCGGCCAGCTGATCGGCATGCGCTTCGAGCAGTGTCTTGAACTTGAACAGGATGCGCGCACGGCGCAGCGGCGTGGTCGCGGCCCAGCCAGGGAAAGCCTGGGTGGCGGCGCTGACCGCCGCGTCGACTTCCTCGACGCTGGCCAACGGCACTTGGGCGCTGATTTCTCCGCTGGCCGGATTGTAGACCGGCGACTGGCGACCGCTGCGGCCTGCCACGGACTGGCCGGCGATGTAGTGGGTAAGGATATCGCTCATGCTTGCTACCTCGTTTGAATGGGTGAAAGAGGTTTCCGACCGGCTCAGTACACCGGGCGTCCCGGCAGTAACTGGCGGCCGTGGCGTGCGTCCCACTGCGCCTGGGCCCGTTGCAGCAGGCGCATGGTCGGCAGCACCGACCAGCCCGGCACCAACGGCTCGCGCCCTTCACGCACCGCGGCGACGAAGTCGCGGGGCACATGCCAGGCGTTTTCCCGCTCGCTCTCGATCGGCTGCACACCTTCCTGGGTCGCCAAGCTGCTAACCAGTTCGTCGGCCCGGTAACTGTCGCGGTCGCTCAGCACCAGGGTGTCGTAGAGCCGCTCGCGGCCGTAATAGGAACCGGTGCAGACGATGCTCTGGTCGTCGTGGGTGGTCACCACCAGGACGATTTCCATGGGAATGCCGGTGCGTGGGTCGATGCTCGGCATATGGCACTGCACGTCGCGGATCTGCGCCTCGACATTGGCCATGTCACCGCCGCTGACCATCAGCAGGCCGAGGTCGAGCAAATGGGTGCTGTGGTGCCAGAGGATGTTGTCCACCCAGCTGCGCTGGTAGCCGGTGGCACCGACGTTGACCAGGCGGTGGATGAAAAAGCGCCCGTGCACATGACTGACCCGCTCCTCGCCGCGGGCGATGCGTTCGAGCAGTGGCTGGCGCTCGCGGCGGTAGCGCATCGGATGCACCACGCCGAGGGTCAGGCCCTTCTCGGCGGCCAGGGCGACGATCCGTTCCGACTCCTCCAGGTTCATCGCGATGGGAATTTCCACCAGGCAGTGCTTGCCCGCTTGCAGGGTGGCGATGGCCATCTCCGCATGAGTCTCGCTGGGCCCGGCGATGATCACGATGTCGATCTCCGGATCCGCCAGGGCCTGGTTGAAGTCCACCGTCCATTGACGGTAGCCGTACTCGGCGGCGAACGCCGCAGTGGGCTCCGGACGCCGGCCGACCACGGTGTGCAGGCAGCAGTCCTCGCCGCGCAGGGCCTCGGAGTGCCAGACGCCCATCATGCCGTGACCGATCATGCAGATATTCATAAGGTTGCTCCTCAAATGCAGGGTGGCCGACGGATCAGCCCTTGAAACGTGCCACCGGCACGCCGGGCACTTCGACCTCCAGGGCGAAGATTCCTCCGGACAATGGCCATTGCGCCAAGCGTTGCTCGGACAGGCCGTGGCGCAACGAGGTGACGTACAGGGTCTTCAGCTCCGGCCCGCCGAAGCAGGGCATGGTCGGGCAGGCGCAGGGCAGCTCGATGCGCCGCTCCAGGCTGCCGTCCGGCGCCCAGCGGTTAAGCACACCGGCGGAGATCCCAGCGCTCCAGTAGTAGCCATCGAGGTCCATGGCGGCACCGTCGGGGCGCCCCACTTCCTCGTCCGGGCGGGCCAGCACGCTGGGGTTGGTCAGCGCGCCGCTGGCCGTGTCGTAGTCGTAGCAGCGGATGAACTTGCCCTTCGAGTCGGAATGGCACAGACGCTTGCCGTCCGCGCTCCAGGCCAGGCCGTTGGCGACGATCAGGCCGTCCAGCACCTGGCTGCAGGTACCATCAGGGTCAAGCCGATAGAGCGCGCCGAGCGGCCGACTGAGGCATTCCTCGTCCATGGTGCCGGCAAAGAAGCGCCCCTCCGGCGACACCTTACCGTCGTTGAAACGCACCCCGTCGGGAACCTGCGGTCCGCCGATATAGCGCAGTTCGGCGCTGTCGAAGTCGAAACGGTAGAAGCCATCGCGCAGCGCCAGCACCGCGCCGCCGCTTTCGCACAGGCCGAACGAGCCGATCGCCTGCGGCAGCGGCCAGCTGCGGCTCGCGCCACTGGCCGGGTCGAACCGGTGCAGGGCCGGGGCGAGGATGTCGACCCAGTACAGCGCTTGCTCCTCGGCCGACCACACCGGGCACTCGCCGAGCTGGGCGCGGGCATCAAGCACGCAACGCACCGCTTGCATCTCGCTTTCGATCGTGAGCATGTTCATCGAACGGTCTCCCCGGCAGGTACGGCTCAGTGTTTGGCCTTGCTACGATTGCGGTACTGGTCGATGACCACGGCGACGACGATGATCACGCCCTTGATGATGTCCTGGATGTAGGCGTCGACCCCGAGGAAGGTGAACCCGCTGAGCATCACCCCGAGGATCAGCGCGCCGATCACCGTGCCGGTGACCCGCCCCACTCCACCGGCCAGGCTAGTGCCGCCGATCACCGCCGCAGCGATGGCATCCAACTCGTAGGACATGCCCATGCTCGCCTGACCGGAGTCCGCACGTGCCGAGGCAACCACTCCGGCCAGTCCCGCCAGCAGGCCGGCGAGGGAGTAGACGATGATCAGGTGGCGCTTGATGTTGATCCCGGAGATGCGCGCGGCCTGAATGTTGCCGCCGATGGCATAGGTGTATTTGCCGTACTTGGTGTAGCGCAGGGCGACATGGAAGATCGCTGCTGCCACCAGGAAGATGATCACCGGCACGGCCCCGCTGCCGATGGCGGTATAGGAGTCGTTGAGCATGCTGATTGGCTGGCCTTCGGTGTAATAGCGCGCCAGGCCGCGGGCGGTGACCATCATGCCGAGGGTAACGATAAAGGGCGGCACCGCAGTGATGGCGATCACGCTGCCATTGATTACCCCGCACAGCAGTCCGACACCGAGGCCGGCCAGCACCGGGACTATCACCGGCAGGTCGGTCAGCCCGGGGAACACCGCGCGACTGAAGTCCGAGGACTGCGCCAGGCTCGCCGCAACCATCGCCGAGAGGGCCAACACCGAGCCGGACGACAGGTCGATGCCGGTGGTGATGATCACCTGGGTCACGGCGATGGCCAGCAGGCCGATGATCGACACTTGGAGGATCATCAGCACCAGGCGTTGGCTGTTGAACAGGAAACTCTGATCGCGGATTAACCAGCCGCAGAGCTCGAAGGCCAGGCCGATGCCGATCAACACCAGCAGGATGCTGAACTCTGTGGGTAAGCGTCGACGCGACTTTGGCGGCGTGGCGACTGGGGTGTTTTCGATGGCAGTCATTGCTTTATCCTCGTGTTCCAGGCCCTTGTGCAGGGCGAAGCGCTGCTCTGGCAGGGGCCAGTAGCCTGAAGCGATGGTTGCTACGCGGGGCTATCGGCCCCGCGGATTAAGGCGCTGATCAGTGGATCGGGATGTCGCCGGAGGCCAGGTGCATGACCTTCTCCTGGGTGGCTTCGGCATGGTCGAGAAAGCCGGTGACCCGCCCCTCGTGCATGACCATCACCCGATCGCTCATGCCCAACACTTCCGGCAGCTCCGAGGAGATCATGATCACCGCCATGCCCTCTGCGGCCAGCAGGGAGATCAGGTGGTAAATCTCCACCTTGGCGCCGACGTCGATGCCACGAGTCGGCTCGTCGAGGATCAGCACCCGTGGATTAGTCATCAGCCAGCGTGCCAGCAGAGCCTTCTGCTGATTGCCACCGGAGAGGTTGCCGATGCATTGCTCCAGCGACGGGGTTTTCACCCGCAGCTTCTTGCACATCTCTTCGCAGAGCTGGCGCAACTGTTTCTGCTGGATGAAGCCATGCCCCACATAGTGCGGCAGCACCGCCATCTCCATGTTTTCCAGCACCGACAGGCAGGCAAACAGACCACTGTCCTTGCGGTCCTCGGTGAGCAGGGCGAAACCGTTTTTAATTGCCTTGCACGGGCCGTCGATGCGCAGCGGCTCGCCATCGAGTAACAGCGAGCCGGCGGTCGCCGGGGTCACGCCGAACAAGGTCTCGGCCACATTGGTTCGACCGGAGCCCATCAGCCCAGCTATGCCGAGAATTTCGCCGGCTCGCAGATCGAAGGAGACCCCTTCGAACACCCCCGCCAGGCCCAGGTCGCGCACGGACAGCACGACCTCGCCCAGGGCGACGCTTCTTTTCGGAAACAGCTGATTCAGTTCGCGACCGACCATCATGGTAATCAGCCTGTCGCCGTCCATGCTGTCGGCGCGCTGCAAACCGATATAGGCACCATCGCGGAACACCGCCACTTCGTCGGCGATGCTGAACACCTCATCCATCTTGTGGGTGATATATATGATCCCCTTACCCTCGGCCTTGAGGTCGGCGATGATCGAGAACAAGTGCGCCACTTCCGTGTCGGTGATCGCCGAGGTCGGTTCGTCCATGATCAGCACGTCGGAATCGTAGGATACCGCCTTGGCGATCTCGACCATCTGCCGCTCGGCAATGCTCAGGGAAGCCACTGGCTGCTCCGGGTCCAGCTTGATGCGCAGGCGGTCGAGCAGTTCCTGAGTGCGCCTATGCAGTTCGTGGTGATCGACCATATGCCAGCCGTTCAGGCATTCGCGGCCGATCCAGATGTTCTCGGCGATGCTCATGTGAGGCACCAGGTTGAGTTCCTGGTGGATCATCGCGATACCCGCCTGCAGGGCCTCCAGTGGGTTTGCGAAGCTGACCGGCTGACCGTGCAGGCGCAGCTCGCCAGAGTCCGGTTGATAGATGCCGGAGATGATTTTCATCAGAGTCGACTTGCCTGCGCCGTTCTCACCCATCAGCGCCAGCACGGTGCCGGGGCGCACCCGCAACTGGACACCGTCGAGGGCGATTACCCCGGGAAAGCCCTTGCTGACATTGATGATTTCCAGCAAGTAGTTGTCGTCTGCCACCATTGCACTAGCCTCGCGTCCGACTGCGCGACTGTCGAGTGAACGCGCCTGTTGACCGAACATTGTCAATTCTCCTCGGATATCGCCCGGTGCCCGGTTAGGGCCGGCACCGGCATATCCCGACAGTGGGATTGGATTACTGGAAGGACTTCACGTTCTCGGGGGTGATCAACTGGTAGGGAATCAGCACCGCCTGCTCGACCGGCTGGTGCTTGGCCATCTTCACCGCACTCTCGAGCGCGCCTTCGGCCTGGCCCTTGGCGTCCTGGAACACCGAGACGCTGAGCAGGCCGCGCTGGATCGCCGACAGCGCATCCGGGGTGCCGTCGACCCCGCCGATCAGCACCTCGCCCGGCCGCCTGCCCGCCTGGCGCAGGGCCATGGCGGCACCGATGGCCATCTCGTCGTTGTTCGAGGCGATGGCGTCCAGCTCACGCCCGGACACCAGCCAGTTGCTCATCAGGTCCATGCCCTTGTCGCGCGACCACAGAGCTGTCTGTTCCTCGACGATCTGAATATCCGGGTACTTGGCCAGTACCGCCTTGACGCCCTTGGTGCGAGCGTGGGTGGCGTTGTTCGACAGCTCGCCGAGCATGATCGCGATTTTGCCCTTGCCACCGAGCTTCTCCGCCAGGTACTGCATCTGCAGTTGGCCGGCTTCAAGATCGTCGGAAGTCACGGTGACCACGCCCTCCGGCAGGCGCTCCTCATCCGGCCGGCGGTTGACGTAGACCAGCGGCACCCCGGCCTTCAGGGCGCGCTCGGTGATGTTGCGGGTGGCGGCGGTGTCCACCGGGATGACGATGATGGCGTCGACACCCTGGCCGACGAAGCTCTCCACCTGGCTCAGTTGGCGGACCACATCGTTGCGCGCATCTTCGAATTGCAGTTGCACGCCATCGGGCATCGACTTGGCCTTGTCACCCATGTGCTCGCGCAGGTAGGACAGCCAGTTGTCGTCGAACTGCGACATGCTGACGCCGATCTTGATGTCGGCCAGCGCGCTGCTGCTGAGCAGCGTCGCGAGGGCCAGGGTGGCAAAGCGGGTTTTCATTTTCATGTCTCTCTCCAGTCTCTTGTCGGTTTTGTTGGGAGCAGAGTGCAAGTCGGTCAGGCGTGACCGACGGTTTTCTCCAGGTGACGCATGCTGGACTCCAGCGCCGACTGGATATCCGCCTGGGCATGCACGCTTTCGGCGAAGGGTTCGAAGGAAATGTGCCCGGCGTAGCCGGCGGCGAGCAGGTGTTGTATTTGCGCAGCGTTACCGAGGATGTCCGCCGCATCGACCAGCACTCGATGGCCGTCGCGGATTTCACCGAGCAGCAACTGACGATCCTCGACTCCGGAGATGTGCACCAGCCCGGTCAGTTCGGAGAAGAACTCCTGTTCGCCGGCCAGGTGGTGGTGGAAGGTGTCGTGCACCAGACGGAACACATCCAGGCCGCCGACCGCCTTGATCGCCTCGACCGCTTTGCGCTTGTGGCGCAATGAGCACTCCTCGAAGCCCAGCGGCTCGACGAAGCCGAGAATGCCGTGCTCGCGCAGGATAGGTGCCAGCTCGCTCAGCGCGGTGCGCAGATCCTTGGCACGCTCGGCCTCGCTGCGTGCGTCATCACGGGAGTTCAACGGGCACATCACCAGGCCCTCGGCACCACAATCGCGGGCGTAGGTGGCCAACGCCAGGGTCTGGCGGCGGCGCTCGTCACTCCACACGTCGAACGGGTACAGGGCGTTGATTGACAGCACCCGGACGCCGGAGCGCTCGCTCAGCTCGCGGACCCGCTGCGCTGGCGTGCCGTCGTTGATCTCCACGCCAGGCAGATCGTTGCGGATCTCGATGGCGCCGGCATTCAGGCTGACCGCCATGCCGAAGAAATCCTCCAGGGCCATGCGCGGAGCCAACATACGGTTGAGAGCGAAGCGAAGGGGGCGACTCATCGTGTTGTTCTCCTGAGTTCTGATCATGCGGAGGTAAAATAGGTTGCTTACAGACCGAGGCTGCCAACCAATTCGTCCAGGTAGCGATAACCCTTGCGGGCGTATGTCAGCGGGTGCGCCTTGGCCGGATCCTGCTCGGCCTCGACCACCAGCCAACCTTGGTAATTCAGCGGCTTGAGCTCGGCCAGCAACGGCCGGTAATCAATACTGCCGTCACCCGGCACAGTGAACACCCCGGCCAGCACGGCATTGAGGAAGCTGGAATCCTGTGCTTTCACCTCAGCCAGCACCTCGGCACGCACGTCCTTGCAGTGCACGTGACATACGCGTGAACCCCAGCGACGCAGTACCGCCAATGGATCGTCGCCGGCGAAGGTCAGGTGGCCGCTGTCGAGCAGTAGGCCTACGGCCGCCGAGGTGTTTTCCATTAGCCGGTCGACCTCGCTCGCACGCTCTACCACCGTGCCCATATGGTGGTGATAGGCCAAGCGCACGCCCTGCTCCTGCAAGTATCTGCCGACTGCTTCGAGGCGCTCGCAAAACAGCGGCCAGGCCTGCTCGGCCAACACAGGGCGCTGCGATACCGGCGTGTCGATGTCTCCGTGCACGCAATCACTGACCTCGCAGAACACCATGACCTTGCAGCCCATGGCCTTGAGCAAGTGCAGATGCTCCTGGAGAGCGTCTATCTCTTGCTCGGCCGAACGCTCCAGCAGCCGCGAGCTGTACCACCCGGAAACTAGCGCCAGACCATGGGACGCCAGGATCGGCCGCAGCAGCGCCGGATCGCGGGGGAACTTGTGGCCCAGCTCGAAACCGGCGAAACCGGCCTGCTTGCCCTCACTCAAACACTGTTCAAACGGCGTGTCACCGCCCAAGGCGGGCAGGTCATCGTTAGTCCAGGTCAAGGGATTGATACCGATGCGTACGCTCATCACATCCTCCGAAGAATAAAGAGCCACCGTGCGGGCCCAAAAGACAAGTGGCAGTTATTCGTGAATCCGAGACATCACTGCGTTATGCGCCAGCAGCCCCGAATAGCTCGGGTGCTGGCAGGTGAATGACACTGCGCATGACATTGAAGAGTGGCGCTGGGCTCCCGGCGGTAGGGCCGCGGCGCAGAAGCGAGACTGCAGGGGTAGTGCCCTGAGTGAAAATGATCTGTACATCGACGTTACCTGCTTTTTGTTGTTGGCCCTCGCCCTAGCAGACAGTCCAGGAGGGGCATGGTCGTCAATCTGGAACTCACTCTATTGGAATTTTTTTTCTATTTCAACTATTTTTAGAAATTCTTTCTGACTGCTCGACCACCGGTGCTTGGCGCTCCTCCTGCGCCGCCGTTCTGGAGCACGAAAACTTTCTACGCCATGCTTGGCAAGCGCACGAAAATTTGTTCTATTTAAGATATAAAGGGAATATATTTTCTAAATTTATCAGCAACCCCCTGCCCGGCTTGCCCGGTGCCACACCGATAAAAGGAGAGCTTGCATATGCGCGAGAACCGCATCCGCCAACGCTGGGCTGCCGGGGAGGCGGTGATCAATGGCTGGCTGGCCATCCCCAACGCCTTCTGCGCCGAGACCATGGCCCACCAGGGCTGGGACAGCCTGACTCTGGACATGCAGCACGGAGTGATCGACTACCAAGCGGCGGTGAACATGCTCACCGCCATTTCCACCACCGCCACCGTGCCCCTGGTGCGCGTGCCCTGGCTGGACGAAGGGATCGTCATGAAGATGCTCGATGCCGGGGCCTACGGGGTGATCTGCCCGATGATCAACAGCCGCGCCGAGGCCGAGCGCTTCGTCGCCGCCACCCGTTACCCGCCGCAGGGCATCCGCAGCTTCGGGCCGATCCGCGCTCTGCTCTACGCCGGCGCCGACTATGCCCAGCGGGCCAACGACACGGTGCTGGCGCTGGCGATGATCGAAACCCGCCAGGCGCTCGACAACCTCGACGAGATCCTCGCCACTCCCGGTCTGGACGGCATCTATATCGGCCCGGCCGACCTGTCCCTGGCGCTCGGCTGCACGCCCAGATTCGACCAGGAGGAGCCGGCTGTGGTCGAGGCCATCGAGCACATCCTCGCACGCACCAAGGCCCATGGCCTGGCCGCCTGCATCCACAACGGCACGGCCGGCTACGCACGACGAATGCTCGAGCGCGGCTTCGACCTGGTCACCATCGGCTCCGATGCCCGGTTGATGGCCAGCGCCGCACAACAGGCCATCGGCGAGGTGCGCGCGGCCAGCACGACCAGCACCGGCTCCAGCTATTAATCCCGCTCGCCACCAGGCGAGCGGTGCACCCACGACAAGAGACAGGTGACCCCCATGAGCGACTCCGGCACACCCCGCAAGACATACCAACAGCTGCGCAGCTACCAGTGGTATGGCGTGCAGAACCTGCGCGCCTTCGGCCATCGCTCGCGGACCAAGCAGATGGGTTTCTCCAGCGAGGACTTCAAGGGCAAGCCGGTGATCGCCATCCTCAACACCTGGTCGGACATGAACTCCTGCCACAGCCATTTCCCGCAGCGGGTGGAAGAGGTCAAACGCGGCATCTGGCAGGCCGGCGGCTTCCCGGTGGAACTGCCGGCGATGAGCCTCGGCGAGCCCTTCGTCAAACCCACCACCATGATCTACCGCAACCTGCTGGCGATGGAGGCCGAGGAACTGCTGCGCAGCCATCCGGTCGACGGCGTGGTGCTGATGGGCGGCTGCGACAAGACCACCCCGGCGCTGCTGATGGCCGCCACCAGCATGAACATCCCGGCCATCTACTTCCCCGCCGGGCCGATGCTGCGTGGCAACTGGCGCGGCAAGACCCTCGGCAGCGGCTCCGACGTTTGGAAATACTGGGCGGAGAAGCGCGCCGGCAACCTCAGCGAACTGGCCTGGGTCGAGCTGGAGGACGGCATCGCGCGCTCCCCCGGCACCTGTATGACCATGGGCACCGCGGCGACCATGATGTCGGTGGCCGAGACCCTCGGCTTCGTCCTGCCCGGCGGCTCGTCGATCCCCGCCGTCGACTCCAGCCATGCGCGGCTGGCCTCAGCCAGCGGCCGGCGCATCGTCGAGATGGTCTGGGAGGACCTCAAGCCCTCCGACATCCTCAGCCGCGAGGCCTTCGAGAACGCCATCATGGTCGACCTGGCGCTGTCCGGCTCGACCAACGCGATCATCCACCTGATCGCCATGGCCCGCCGCGCGGGCATCCCGCTGAGCAACGAGGACTTCGATGCGATCGCCCAGCGCATACCGGTACTCGGCAATATCCGCCCGGCGGGCAAGTACCTGATGGAAGACTTCTACTACGCCGGCGGCCTCAACGGCCTGCTGGCGCGCCTGCGCGGCGAGCTGCACCTGGACTGCCCGACGGTCAACGGCAAGACCCTCGGCGAGAACCTCGCCGGCGCCGAGGTCTACGACGACGACGTGATCCGCCCACTGGACAACCCGGTCTGGGCCCAGGGCGGGCTGGCCGTATTGCGCGGCAACCTGGCGCCGCGCGGCGCGGTGATCAAGCCGGCGGCCGCCGAGCCGCAGCTACTCAAGCACACCGGCCCGGCCGTGGTGTTCAAGAACTACAAGGACATGTCCACCCGCATCGACGACCCGGAACTGCCGGTTACCGCCGACAGCGTGCTGGTGCTGCAGAACGCCGGGCCGATCGGCGCCCCGGGCATGCCCGAGTGGGGCCAGCTACCGATTCCGAAGAAACTCCTGGAGCAAGGCGTGCGCGACATGCTGCGGATCTCCGATGCGCGCATGTCCGGCACCAGCTACGGCGCCTGCGTGCTCCACGTGGCCCCGGAAAGCGGTATCGGCGGCCCGCTGGCACTGGTGCGCGACGGCGACCTGATCAGCCTGGACGTGAGCGAACGGCTACTGCACCTGCATGTGGACGACGCCGAGCTGCAACGTCGCCGCGCCGACTGGGTAGCACCCAAGCCGCATTACCCGCGCGGCTTCGGCCGACTCTCCGCCGAGCATATTTCCCAGGCCGATGAAGGCTGCGATTTCGATTTCCTCGAACGCGGCACGGAGGCGGTGGCCGACCCGGAAATATTCTGAGTCGCGCGCGCTCAGCATCCACCAACAACCAACCGGCCGTCGCAGTCTCATTCTAGCAAAGCACTGAGAGGCCCCCTTCTCGCAAGTCACTCCCTTTGACAAGACAACTAACAGGACTCAAGCATGCGCACACTCGGAATCGGTTTGATCGGCACAGGCTTTATGGGCCGCGCCCATGCCCTGGCATTTCGCAACGCCAACGCGGTATTCGAACTCCCTGCACGCATCCACCTGGCTGCACTAGCCGATGCCGATGCCATACGCGCCGAACGTTGTGCGAGCGCCTGGGGCTTCGCCCACAGCCATGCCGACTGGCGCCAACTGATCGAGAATCCCCAGGTAGACCTGATTGCCATCGCCACGCCCAACCACCTGCACCACCCCATGGCCATGGCGGCATTGGCCGCCGGCAAAGCGGTCTACTGCGAGAAGCCGCTGGCGGTCAGCCTCGACCAGGCCCGCGAGATGCGCGACGCGGCCGCCAGCGCGGGACTGGTCACCCGGGTCGGCTACAACTACCAGCACAACCCGATCATCGCCCTGGCCCGCGAGCTGATCGACAGCGGCGAGCTGGGCGAGATCATCAGTTTTCAAGGCGAATTCAGCGAAGACTTCATGGCTGATGCGGATACACCCTGGAGTTGGCGCTGCGATCCGCAGCACGCCGGCGGGGCGCTGGCCGATCTGGGCAGCCACCTGCTGGCGCTCGCCCGGCATCTGCTCGGCGCCGTCGAAGCGGTCTGCGCCGACTCCCATACCGCGCATCGCCAGCGCCCCGCCTCGACCGGCAGCAACGAACGGCTGGCCATCCGCGTCGACGATCAGACCCATGCCCTGCTGCGCTTTGCCAACGGCTGCCGTGGCAGCTTCAGCACCAGCTGGCTCAAGCACGGCTACAAGAACCATCTGGCCTTCGAAATCAGCGGTACGCGCGGCACCCTCGCCTTCGATCAGGAACGGCTCAACGAACTGCGTCTCTACCGCCCCCATGAACGGCCAGGCATGGACGGTTTCCAGCGTCTGCTGGCGGGACCGACGCTGCCTGGCTATGCGGCCTTCTGCCCGGCGGCGGGGCATCAGCTGGGTTACAACGACCTAAAAACCCTGGAGGTCCGCGCCCTGATCGAAGCGGTCTGCGGCATGCCTGGCCCTGGCCCGGATTTCGCCGAGGCCTATGAGGTCGAGCGCCTGGCTACCGCCATCCGCCTGGCCGCACGGGAACAGCGCTGGGTCGAGGTCGACGAGCTTTGAACAACCCTTAATCCGAGGGGCTGTCCACCCGGGCCCGGATTGCACTGGCGCTGATCCAGGCTACGGTAGCGGTTGGCAGTTTTTCATCTGTCGCCAGGAGGCCATGCTGGATGGCTAAGCCAAGCGCCGTAGTGCTTCGCGACTACGCCCGGCTCGTGGCGCGATCACACTTCGCCTGACGCTTTCAAGCCGGCTTGGCGGGGGTGCGCGGGTCGTAGTAGATGTGCCACTGGCGCGACGTGCCGGCCATCACGTTGAGGTAATACACCTGGTAATCCGGCGGCGCGGCCACCGGGTGGTAACCGCGCGGCACCGTCACTGCATCGTTGTTGCCGGGACTGAAGCACTGATCCTCGCCCTCGTCGCTGTACACCCGCTGCAAGGCGAAGCCCTGGGGCGGGTCTATCTTGAAGAAGTAGATTTCCTCCAGACTCGACTCCTCGGGCGGCGCATCGCGGTCGTGCTTGTGCGGCGGGTAACTCGACCAGTGCCCGGCCGGAGTGAACACCTCGGTGATCAGCAGGCTGTCGGCTTCGTCCTGCTCCCAGAGAATCTTGTGCACTCGCCGCCGGCAGACGCCCTCGCCACGCTCGTCCAGCGTCACCTGCGCGGGGGTGATCAGCCTGGGCGGTCGCTGCAGCCGCCCCGGCGCGGTGCAGATCGCCAGTTCCAGCGGGGTGCGCGCCACCAGGCTGAGCGAGGTATTCAGGGATAGGTAGAGGGCATGCGGCTTGCCGCCGTCGAACAACTGCTGGCGGGCGCCGACGTCCGCCCAGGCGCTGTCGCCTGCCTGCACATCGGCACGACCGCTGAACAACACCACACAGGCCTCGTGCTCCGCGCTGCTCCACGCCAGGCGCTCGCCGACCTCCAGTCGGTAGAACGCCAGACCGGTCGACCTGAGCCCGGAAGTCGCGCCATCGACACGCAGCAAACAGCCGCTGGATGCCTGGGTATCCGCTCTCAGAAGCACTGCAGCACTCATATCGAACTCACTTGTTGGTCACCGGGGCCCCCGTGGCGAGCGCAGGGGTAGCAAGCGTTCTACCTTACCCCGGCGCGGCCCCTGGCTAAAGCCTGCGGGGGCGTTCGGCCAGCCTGAGCGCCAAGGGGATGCCATAAGACCGCACACGACTGCCGGCGCATCGGCCTACTTGCGCGGTTTGGCCCGTGCGGTGGGCTCGGCGATCAGCGGATCGTCCGGCCAGTAGTGTTTGGGGTAGCGGCCCTTGAGGTCCTTCTTCACCTCGCTGTAGGTGCTGCGCCAGAAATTGCCCAGGTCCTGGGTCACCTGCACCGGACGACGCGCCGGCGACAGCAGGTGCAGCTTGACCACTTGCCGGCCACCGGCGATGCGCGGCGTCTCGGCCAGGCCGAACAGTTCCTGCAGACGCACCGCCAGCACCGGCGGCTGCTCGCTGTAATCCAGGCCGATGCGCGAACCGGACGGCACCTGCAGGCTGCGCGGCGCCAGTTCATCGAGGCGCTGCGGCAGCGGCCAGGGCAACAGCCCCTGGAGTATCCCGGCCAACTCAAGATTGGCGAAATGGCTGAGGCGCTTGACCTTGCCCAGGTAGGGTTGCAGCCAGTCCTCCAGGCTGGCGAGCAGCGCCGCATCGCTGACATCCGGCCACTCGCTGACACCCCTGGCGGCCAGATCCAGCGCGCGCAGCAAGGCCACCCGTGCCTGCCACTGACGCAGTTCCGCGGTCCAGGGCAGCAGCGCCAGGCCCTTGCGCCGCACCAGACCGAGCAAGGCACGGCTGCGCGCTGCCTCGTCCAGGCCCGTCAGGGGTTCGCGACTAAGCACCAATTCGCCCAGCTTGCGCTGGCGTTCGGCGCGCAGCACACCTTCGCGTTCGTCCCAGTCCAACTCCTCATGCACGCTGACCTGCTCGGCCAGCACCGTCTCGAACAGCTGCGGATCGAGGTCGGCGGCCAGGTAGATGCGTTCCTCGCGCTGGCCCTGACGGCTACCGAGATCGGCCAGCACCAGCCACTCATGCTTCATCAGCGCATCGGCCTCGGCGAACAGCGCCGCCCTGCCATTGGCCAGACGGTATTCGGCGCCACCCGCCCGGCGCTGCTGGGCCACCCGGTCCGGGTAGGCGAATGCCAGCAAGGCGCCGAGCCAGCGCGGATGCTCCGGATCGGCCACCGGCGCGGCGACGGCCGTGCGCTTGAGATAGCCCTGAAACTGCCGGGCCAACTGCCGCGCCCGCTGCACCCCGCCCTGGGCGGCACTCCGCTGGGCGCCACGCGCGGTCTTGCTCGCGCCACAGAGCAGGGCCAGGCGGCTGTGCAAGTCTGCTCCTGCTCCGCGCAAGATATCGCGTTCGCCGAGCAAGGCGGCCAGGTCGCAGGCCAGCGCACCCAGGCCCAACGCCTGGCCGCGCAGCAGCAGGTGGGCGATGCGCGGGTGCGCCGGCAATTCGGCCATGGCCTGGCCGTGGGCGGTCAGCACCCCGCGCTCATCCAGCGCGCCCAAGCGGGTCAGCAGATCCACGGCCTGGGCATAAGCCGCCGCCGGTGGCGGGTCGAGCCAGGCCAGTTCCGCCGGCGTCACGCCCCAGCGCGCCAATTGCAGGGCCAGGCCGGCCAGATCGGCCTGGAGGATTTCCGCCGCGGCATAGGCGGCAAGTTGTTCGTGCTGGTGCTGCGACCACAGGCGATAACAACTGCCCGGCTGCAGGCGCCCGGCACGACCGGCACGCTGGGTGGCGCTGGCACGGGAAATCCGCTGGGTGTCCAGGCGCGTCATGCCGCTGCCCGGATCGAAGCGCGGCACCCGCGCCAGGCCGGCGTCCACCACCACGCGCACGCCGTCGATGGTCAGGCTGGTCTCGGCGATATTGGTCGCCAGCACCACCTTGCGCGTGCCGGCGGGCGCCGGCTCGATGGCCGCGCGCTGGGCACTCAGGTCGAGCTCGCCATGCAGCGGACACAGGAGGATATCGGCGCGCCCGGCCAGGGCCTCGGCCAACTGGTCATTGACCCGGCGGATCTCCGCCTGCCCAGGAAGAAAGACCAGCAGGCTGCCCGGCTCGTCGACCAGCGCCTGCAACACCGTCTGCACCACCTTGGGTTCGAGCCACTCGCCGGGTTGATAAGGCGTGCCCCAGCGCAGCTCCACCGCAAACATGCGGCCCTCGCTGCGCAGCACCGGTGCATCGTCGAGCAATGCGGCCAGCTTCTCGCCTTCCAGGGTCGCCGACATCAGCAGCACCTTGAGCGCCGGCTCGCCCGAGTCCTCGCCGCGCCCCGCGCCTTGACGAAATAGCGCGCGACCGTTGAGGCACAGGGCCAGGGCCAGGTCGGCATCCAGGCTGCGCTCGTGGAATTCGTCGAAAATCACCAGGCCGACCCCTTCCAGCGCCGGGTCGTCCTGCAAACGGCGGGCAAGAATGCCCTCGGTGACCACTTCGATGCGGGTGCGCGGGCCGACCTTGCTGTCCAGACGAATGCGGTAACCGACGGTCTCGCCAACCGCCTCGCCCAGCTCGCTGGCCAGCCGCTCGGCGGCGGCACGCGCGGCCAGGCGGCGCGGTTCGAGCATGATGATGCGTTGCCCGGCCAGCCAGGGCTCATCCAGCAGCGCCAGCGGCACGCGGGTGGTCTTGCCGGCGCCGGGCGGGGCCTCCAACACCGCCTCGTGGCGGCTCGCCAGGGCTTGGCGTAGCGCAGGTAACAGGACGTCGATAGGCAAGGAATTCATGAACGCTCCACTCTGGCCGGCGATTATAGCGGCGAACCGCCACCCTGCCCTGCAGGTCTTAACTTAGTCATATCAATGCGCAGCAGTTTTGCCCCAGCCGGCTTGCTATAGTTGCGCCACTTATATCTGGAGGTATGCCATGCGCACCCAATACCGTGTTATCGGCGGCGCTCTCGCAGTCGCCCTGCTCGCCCAATTGAGCGCCTGCGGCACGTTGTTCTTCCCTGATCGGCGCGGCCAGATCGAAGGCCGAATCGACCCGGTGGTGGCGGCACTGAATGCCGTCGGCATCCTGTTTTATGTGATCCCCGGCCTGATCGCCTTCGGCATCGACTTTGCCACTGGCGCCATCTACCTGCCGAACGGGCAAAACGCCCAGATCGATCCGCAAGAGCTGAACAAGGCTGTGGATGCCGACGGCAAGATCGATAACGCCCGACTCAAAGCCCTGATCGAGCAGCACACCGGCCACAGCCTGCCGCTCGACGACCCACGCCTGATCCACAGCAGCGCCAGCGCCGAGCAACTGGCGGCCTACGGCCTGCGACCGGCCGCTTAAGCGCCCGCCCAGCCTCAACCCTGGCCTAGCTTCCTAAGCCAGGCCAGACACCGAGAGCAAGATTCTGTGACTATACCGCCGCAGCATGCCCGCCTGATGCGCCAGGCCACCTTTGCCGCACTGGCCGTGGCCTTGACCCTGGCCCTGGCCAAAGCCATCGCCTGGTGGTTGAGCGGCTCGGTCAGCCTGTTGGCCGGCCTCACCGATTCGTTGCTCGATGGCGCCGCCTCGCTGCTCAACCTGATCGCCGTGCATTACGCCTTGCGCCCGGCGGACGAAGACCATCGCTACGGGCACGGCAAGGCCGAGGCCCTGGCCGGACTGGGTCAGGCGCTGTTTATCGGCATCAGTGCGGTCGTGGTCGGCATGCATGGCGTGGATCGCCTGCTCAACCCGCAAGCGCTCGGCGCGGCAACCCTGGGTATCGCGGTGATGCTTCTGTCGCTGGCGCTGACCGCCGCCCTGCTGCTGTTCCAGCGCCATGTGGTGCGCGAAACCGGCTCCACTGCGATCCGCGCGGACTCGCTGCACTACCGCTCCGACCTGCTGCTCAACGCCAGCATCCTGCTCGCCCTGCTGCTGGCCAGCTTCGGCTGGCCGCAACTGGATGCGGTGTTTGGTATCGGCATTGCCTTCTTCATCCTCTGGAGCGCCGTGAGCATCGCCCGCGAGGCCTCGGCCGTGCTGATGGACAAGGAGCTGGCGCCGGAGCTCAGCGAGCGCATGCACCTGCTGGCCTGCGGCATACCCGGCGTGCTCGGCGCACATGACCTGCGCACGCGCATGTCTGGCACCCGCTGGTTCGTCCAGCTGCATGTGGAGTTGTCCGGCGAACTGAGCCTGCTGCATGCCCATGAACTGTGCGAGCGGGTGGAATTTGCGATTCGCGCCGAATTCTCCCGCGCCGAAGTGCTGGTGCATGCCGATCCACTCGACCCCGCCACCGCTTGATGATCGTCGCGGTTGCGGCAAAAACCCGCCTGCGGCTAGGGCCCGGGTCGTCTCACAACCGCTGAACGGCGGGCAGGCGGCCGGTCTGGTACAGCCAAACGCATCACACAGCGCATTTCCCGCATATGCTGAGAGGGCGTATCAGCTCTGTGGACACGGCCCCATGAAGAAGCCCAGCCTCGAGACGCTTTACCGCGAGCACCAGCCCGACGCCATCGAAAAGCGCCTGAATAGCAAGCACAAGCCGCAAACCATCTCCGATGCCGTACTCGGCGGAATAGACGGCTGCGTCACCACCTTTGCCATTGTCGCCGGCGCTGTCGGGGCCGGATTTTCGGCCTCGGTCGCCTTGATCATGGGCTTCGCCAACCTGTTTGCCGATGGTTTCAGCATGGCCGTCAGCAACTACGAGGCGATCAAGGCTCAGCGCGAGTTCCGCGAACAGGCCCGGCGCATGGAAGAGGAACACATCGACAGGGTGCCCGCCGGTGAACGCGAAGAAATCCGCCAGGTGTTCTGCCGCAAGGGATTTAGCGGCGACATTCTCGAGGCGATCGTCAGCACCATCAGCCAGGATCGTCAGCTCTGGGTTGAGACCATGCTCATCGAAGAGCACGGCCTGCAAACCGTCGAACTGGACCCAGCACGCTCAGCCGCGGTGACCTTTACGACCTTTCTGGTCGCCGGCGCCATCCCGTTGCTACCGTTCTTTTTCACCAGCCTGGACATCCAGCGCCAATTCATCCTGAGCACGGCCCTGGCCGCGGCGGTGTTCTTTTCCATTGGCATGTTGAAGAGCCTGGTATTTGCCAAACCGCTGCTGCGCGCCGGCCTGGGCACCCTGCTCACCGGCGGCGCGGCGGCCGCTCTGGCGTACCTGACCGGCTATCTACTGCGCTTTGTCTTCGGCATCGAATGAATGGCCGCCCGCGCCTGCGGGGCGTTGATGCCCTGGAACGCGATAATGTGCAGGGTGGGTTAGGTGCGCAGCCCGCAGCCCGCAGCCCGCGGCCAACCGCCGACCAACGCCGCCGTACCCACCGCAAGCGACCAGTCACAGCACTGAATGGCTGCCGGCACAATGGTGGGTTAGGCGGCGCGAATAGTGTGGTTCGGCCCGGATGCAACTTGCCGCTAACCCACCCAACGCTGCGGACAACACCCGATTGGGATCGCGCCCAGAAAAAAGGGAGACCTTACGGTCTCCCTTTTTTCTTGCCTGGGGCAAGTGTCCGCTATTGGCAATTCTGTTGCCGCTTTCGTCGCCCGCCTGGTTGGGCAGTGCGGACCCGGGTGCCGTGACGGCCTGGTAAGGCCGGCGGCGCCGGTTCGCCTGATTGAGCGAGCCGGGTGGACGTGTCGTCCGGGCCGTGAAACTAAGGCAAAGATTACAGATATCGGTGCAGTTAAAGATTGCGAATATTGCTGATTAACACGTCGCTTGCGCAATTTTTAACTAACAGCGCATGATTCATCGCAACCAATAGATTAAATAACGCCAAACATGACCAGACTCGATCGCTACGACCTGAATATCCTCACCGAACTGCAGCGCGACGCCACCCTGTCCAATCAGGACTTGGCCGAGCGCATCGGCCTGTCGCCTTCGCCCTGCTCACGGCGGGTCAAGCAACTGGAGGATGACGGCTACATCCTCAGCCAGGTCGCCCTGCTGGATCGCAAGAAGCTCGGCCTGACCCTCACCGCCTATGTCCTGATCGGCATGGACAAACACACCCCCGAGCGTTTCGAGCACTTCCAGGACATGATCCGCCAATGCCCGGAGGTGCTGGAATGCAGCCTGGTCACCGGCATGGATGCCGACTACCAGCTCAAGGTGGTGGTGCCGGACATGGATCATTACCAACAATTCCTCCTCGGCACCCTGACCCGCATCGAGGGCGTCTCCAGCGTGCGCTCGAGCTTCGTCCTGCAACAGATCCTCTCCAGCACCCAGTTGCCACTGCAGCACCTGCGCAGCTGACCGGCGTTACCGACGGTCGCCGACAAGCCCAAGGGCTGGCGTATAATCGCCGGCGTTTTGCCCTGCCCTTGGCAGCCCGATGTCAGCCAATTGAGGTCACCATGGATCCGCAAGTGCTCGAAGAATTGATGATGACCGTACTGGTCGGCGGCCTGGTGCTGTTCATGGCGTTCATCGTCTGGGACCTGGCGAAGAAGTCCAAGGCCGGACGTTTCGGCAGCATGATCCTGTTCCTCGCCCTGGGCCTGGGCGTGCTCGGCTTCCTGATCAAGACCGTGGTGATTGCCAGCCTGGAAGGCGTCTGAGCCATAGCAATCCGCGCCGTAGGGTGCAGGCAGTGCACTGCGGCACAAAGCTGGCGGGTTGTCGCTGCGCTCCTGAGCGACCGGCGTCCGGATTCGCCTTCCGAACGGATCGCCGCGGCAGAAAGCCGACGCCCTACAACCGCGCCTCGACCTCTTTCCACTCGCCAGGTTGCAGACCGTCCAGGCTCCACGGGCCGATGCGCACACGCACCAGACGCAGGGTCGGCAGGCCCACCGCCGCAGTCATGCGCCTGACCTGACGGTTGCGCCCCTCACGAATCACCAGCTCCAGCCAGGCGGTCGGCACGCTCTTGCGAAAACGCACCGGCGGATCGCGCGGCCATAACTGCGGCTCATCCAGCAAGCGCGCCTCGGCCGGCAGGGTCGGCCCGTCGTTCAGCTCGACGCCTTCGCACAGGCGCTGGAGCTGTTCGGCCGTCGGCTCGCCTTCCACCTGCACCCAATAGGTTTTCGCCAGCTTGTGCTTGGGATCGGCAATTCGCGCCTGCAGGCCACCGTGATTGGTCAGCAGCAGCAAGCCCTCGCTGTCACGATCCAGGCGCCCGGCCGGGTAGACCCCGGGAACCGCGACGAAGTCCTTGAGGGTGGCGCGACCCTGCTCGTCGTTGAACTGGGTCAGGACATCGAAGGGCTTGTTCAGCAGCAGCAAGCGCGGCGCGGTCGGTGGCGCCTTGGCCACCCGTCGGATGACGGTCTTGCCGGCGGATCGCGATGGCGTGGCAGAACGGGGCGGGCGAGGCATGCAGGCTCCGGGAGCAGAAACGGGGCGGCCAGTGTAACCGAGGCCACCCTTCGACCATCAGCCCGGCTTATGGGGGATTCCTTCGGCCGCGCGGCCGACTATGCTGGTTGGGTTCTGTTATCCGCACAGAGGGAATCCGCATGAGCTCGTCCGAATCCGTACTCGACACCTTCACCGGCTGGGCCGCCAAGACGCCAGGCGCGCCTCTCGAACCGCACAGCTACGACCCCGGCCCACTGGGCGCCGAGGAGGTCGAGGTGGCAGTCGAATACTGCGGCATCTGCCACTCCGACCAGTCGATGATCGATAACGAATGGGGCAACGCCCGCTATCCCTTCATCCCCGGGCACGAGGTGGTCGGCCGCATCGTCCGTGTCGGCGAGCAGGTGCGCGGCCTCGAACTTGGCCAGCGGGTCGGTATCGGCTGGTACAAGGGCAGCTGCATGCACTGCCACTCCTGCATGGAGGGCGCGCACCAGCTCTGCGGTTCGGTAAAACCGACCATCGTCGGCAGCAACGGCGGTTTCGCCGACCGCCTGCGCAGCCACTGGGCCTGGGCCATTCCCCTGCCGCAAGGACTGGACCCAAGCCTGGTCGGCCCGCTGTTCTGTGCCGGTTCGACGGTATTCAGCCCACTACTGGAGTTCAACGTAAAACCCACCGACAAGGTCGGCGTGGTTGGCATCGGCGGCCTGGGTCATTTGGCCCTGGGCTTTCTCAACGCCTGGGGCTGTGAAGTCACCGCCTTCACTTCGTCGCTGAACAAGCAAGAAGAAGCCAAGCGCCTGGGCGCACACAAGGTCGTCGCCTCGACCGACAGCGCGGCCCTCAAGGCCATAGCCGGCAGCCTGGATTTCCTCCTGATCACCGCCAGCGCGGATCTGGACTGGAATGCCTTGATCGGCACCCTCGGTGGCAAGGGTCGCCTGCACTTCGTCGGCATAGTGCCGAGCGCCATCCCGGTGCATGTGTTCAACCTGATCCCGCGCCAGCGCAGCCTGTCCGGCTCACCGGTGGGCTCGCCCGCGAGCATGGTGACCATGCTCGAGTTCTGCGCCCGCCACCAGATCCTGCCGCAGGTCGAGATGTTCCCCATGAGCCGGGTCAACGACGCCATCGACCACCTGCGTGCCGGCAAGGCGCGCTACCGGGTGGTGCTGGACGCCAGCCGCTGATTCACTCGGCAATCCTCCAGTCACCCGCCGGTGACTGGAGGATTGCTCAAAACGCCGCGTCCCGGTAGGTGGTCTCGCCGCCGAGCAGGGTCCACAACACCCTGGCCTTGCCAATCTGCTCGATCGGCGACTCGAAGATATCGCGATCCAGCACCAGCAGATCGGCCTGTTTGCCCACTTCCAGCGAGCCGGTGTCCTGCTCCTGGCGCAGGGTGTAGGCGCGGATCGCCGCGTCCAGGCTGGGCAAGCCGCGCGCACCCAGGCTCAGCGCGTTCTGCATGATGCCTAGCGGCGACAGCGGACTCACATCCCAATCCGAACGCAGGGTGACCCGCGCTCCACTGTCGTACAGAGCGCGCATGGGCAGCACCTGGTAGGCGCGCTCGCCGATCAGTGGCTGGTTGTCCTTGAGGAAGGGTGGGGTGAAGTATGGGCTTGGCTGGAAGTCGGCAATGACCACCCAACTGGCGAACGCCTGGAATGTCCGCCCGGTCGACCAGCTCGACATGGGTCAGGCGATGACGCCCCGGCGAAGCCTGCTCAATGGCATCCAGGACATCGCGCACGGCCTGGTCACCGATGGTGTGGATATGCAGATCGAAACCTGCGGCCGCCCGCTGCCAGGCTTCGAGGTGGCCACGGCGCCAGAACACCCGGGTATCGGCCACCGAGGTGATGCCGTGGCTGGCCAGCTCCTCCTGAGCGTCCAGCACGGCCTGGTAATACACCGCCTGCAGCGCCTTGGCGGTCGGCAAGGCCTTGTCCATCACCAGGTCGCCGGCGTTATCGAGGACGATGCCGGTCGGCCGGCCCTGGCCGTCGCGCAGGATCACCCGCTTCGGGATCATCTTCTGCGTCCTCGAAACAGGGCGGCACCAGGCGGTCCTTGAGGTCAACGAACTCGGTGCCCTCGTCGCTGTAGTCATCCATGTCGGCAGCGCGACCGACCGCCAGAATCTCGCCCTGTTCGCCGATGGCCAGGGCCTCGGCCCAGGGCTGCTCGGCATTCACCGTGTAGATACGGGCGTTGTGCAACACCTGGCTGGCGGCCTGTTCTTTGGCCTGGCCGGCACCCACCAGCGCAACGGACAACAACAGCAGTAACCCGCACATGACAGTTATTGCTCAAGCAAAAAGCCATGCCCCGGGACAGGGCATGGCGCAAGGGCCTGACCAGCAGCAGGCAATGGCGTCAGTAAAGCTCACAGGCGCGGCATGTTCTTGGTCACGCAATGGATGCCGCCACCGCCGCCGGCGATCGGGTCGATATTCACCTGGACGATGGCGCGCCCCGGATACAGCTGGGCCAGCAGGTCTTTGCAGTATTTGTCCGCCGCCGCATCGCCGAACTGCGGGGCGATCACCGCGCCATTGATCGGCAGGTAGTTGATATAACCGGGGGCGAAGTCCGGGTTGTTCTGGGTGTAGACGTTGCTGCGCTTCTTCAGCGGTGGCGGCAGGGTATAGACCTGCAGTTTGTTGCCATCGGCATCGGTGGCAGCCTTGAGGATGTTCAGGTGAGTCCGCGTTACCGCGTAGTCATAGGAGTTGGGGTCGTTGTCGAGGTTGGCGATGACCACGCCGGGCTTGACGAAGCGCGCGTAGAAGTCGACGTGGGCGTCGGTGATGTCCTTGCCCTTGATACCCGGCAGCCAGATGATCTTGCGCAGGCCGAGGTTGACCTTCAGCTCGGCCTCGATCTGCGCCTTGCTCATGCCCGGGTTACGGTTGCGGTTGACCCAGCAGCTCTCAGTCATGATCGCCGTGCCATGGCCATCCACCTCGATACCACCGCCCTCGCCCGTGAGCATGCTACTGATGTAAGTCGCACCCAGCTCGTAGCTGAGGGTGTCGGCCACCTGGGTGTCGTTGCCGGCCGTCTGCTTGTTGCCCCAGCCGTTGAAGTTGAAGTCGACCAGGCCGCGCCCGCCTTGATCATCGACCACGAAGCAACCGCCGTAGTCACGCACCCAGACATCATCCAGCGGCATGCTCAGGAACTTGATATTAGTGGTGCCGCATTTGCTCTTGGCCAGGCTCAACTGGTTGGCGCGACACAGCACGGTCACCGGCTGATACTTGGCAATGGCCTTGGCCAGCAGGGCCACGGTGTTGTTCACCGGTGTGGCCCAGTCTTCCCAGATCGACGCCGACGCGGCGAAAGCCAGGAACACCCGCTCCTGCGGGGCATGCTCATCCGGCATGTACCAGCTGTTGGCCAGCGCGGCACGCACCCGGGGGGCGCTCACACCCAGCCCCAGGGAAGCAACCGCGCCTAGGCCGGCGGCCAGACTCAGGTGTTTGATGAAATCACGACGTGTCGACATAGGGTTGTCCCTCGGTGGTGGATGGTGCGGCCGCTGATCAGCGCGCATGGCTACGCCGTAACGCCCGGCAGCCGTGGCTGCAGGGCGCTTACAGGCGTGTGGGTCAGTTGCTGCGGGTGGTTTTGAAAGTGGTCCAGGCGCGCATACGCGCACGCATATCGCGCTGCGGGATGTCCTTGCCGGGAATCAGCCGCGCATAGGCGGCCTCATCGACATAGATATCCGGGTTGTTGCGCATGTCGGCATCGACCATTGGCCGCGCCTTGGCGCTGGAGGTCGGGTAGCCGGTGAAGTTGCTGATGGCCGCCATATTGGCCGGACGCATGACGAAGTTGATAAAGGCGTAGGCGTATTCCGGGTGACGGGCATCCACGGGGATGGCCATGGTGTCCATCCAGATCGTGGTGCCCTCGCGCGGGATGCGGAACTGGAAGTCCATCGGTTTGCCGGCAGCACTGGCCGCACGCTGGGCCTGGGTCACGTCGCCGCTGTAGCCGAGCGACAGGCACAGGTCGCCATTGACCAGGTCGGTGACCGGTTGCGACTGGAACTTGCGGAGAGAGGGTTTGATCGACGCCAGCAGCTCGCCGGCCGCCTTGAGATCGTCCGGCTCGGCGCTGCGTGGCGAGCGCCCGAGGTAGTTGAGGACGACTGCCAGCACTTCGTCCGGAGAGTCGATCATGGAGATCCCGCAGTCGGCGAACTTGGCCGCGTTTTCCGGTTTGAATAGCAGGTCGAGGCTGTTCACCGGCGCGCTGGCCAGGCGTTTGTTGATCGCCTCGGCGTTATAGGTGATGCCGATGCTGCCCCAGGTGTACGGCACGGTGGCATGCCGCGAATAAGGGTACTGGGTCTGCAGGTTGCGCAGGCCCGGCTCGATATCGGCCAGGTGTTCAAGCTTCGCTGGATCAAGTTTTTGCAGCGCACCGGCGCGCATCAGGCGCTCGGCCACGGTATCGCCGGGGAAGATCAGGTCGTAGCCGCTATTGCCCGACATCATCTTGGCCTCTAGCGTCTCGCTGCCTTCCATAACGTCGTAGATCACCCTGATCCCGGTTTCCTCGGTGAAATTGGCAATAGTGTCTTCGGCGAAATAGTCGGCCCAGTTATACAAACGCAGGATCTTGGACTCATCCTCGGCCTGCGCCTGGGCGCAGCCCAGGGCCAGGCTCAGGGAGACGAGCAACAGCGGTGTGCCACGGTTCATAGCCGAACTCCTCGATCATTCCAATGCACATGGGTGTTGCTACCATCCAGACCCAGCAGCGGCCCGTACATTTCTGGGCGGCGATCCCGGTAGATGCCCCAGCTCAGGCGCTCCTCACGCATGACAGCCAGATCCAGCTCGCGCACCAATACGCTGCTACTGTCGCGGTCGGCCTCGGCCAGCAGCTTGCCCTTGTGGTCGGTGATAAAGGACGAACCGTAGAAGCTCATCTGCAGCGCCGGATCAGTCGTGGCCACTTCGCGGCCGACCCGGTTGGCGGCTACCACCGGCAGGATGTTGGCGGCGGCATGGCCGCGCTGGGTCAGTTGCCAGTGGTCACGCGAGTCCAGCGCCGCGGCACCCGGTTCGGAGCCGATGGCAGTGGGGAACAGCAGCACCTCGGCGCCCTGCAAGGCCAGGCAGCGGGCGGTTTCCGGGAACCACTGATCCCAGCAGATGGCCACGCCGATGCGACCGAAGGCGGTGTCCCAGACGCGGAAGCCGCTGTCGCCGGGGCTGAAGTATTCCTTCTCCTGGTAACCGATGGCGTTGGGAATATGGGTCTTGCGATACACCCCGAGCAGGCGACCATCGGCATCGGCCACCGCCAGCGAGTTGAAGTAGGCGTTGCCGGCTTTCTCGAACCAGGACAGCGGCAATACCACGCCGAGTTCCTTGGCCAGCGCGGCGAAGCGCTTGAGTACGCGGCTCTGGCCATATTCTTCGGCCAGCGAGAGGTGTTTGTGATCCTGCTCGATGCAGAAATACGGTGTGGCGAACAGCTCCTGCAACAGAATCAGTTGCGCGCCCTTGGCGGCCGCTTCGCGTACCAGTTGCTC
Source organism: Pseudomonas paeninsulae (assembly GCF_035621475.1). Lineage (NCBI taxonomy): Bacteria > Pseudomonadati > Pseudomonadota > Gammaproteobacteria > Pseudomonadales > Pseudomonadaceae > Pseudomonas > Pseudomonas paeninsulae. Next base: position 721,968 of record NZ_CP141799.1, on the reverse strand, counting down.
GGCTTGAGCGAGGTTGTGCTCAAGGTCCCAGCTGCAGGCGAACTGAGTGGTGGCGACGGTCAGCTTACTCATCACTTCGCCCCTTGCAGCGGCCAGGCCGGCTGTTGCTGGGTGATGCAATGCACCCCGCCGCCGCCATGGGCCAGTTGATTGATGCGCACCGGCACCACTTCACGCCCCGGGAAGGCCATGCGCAGGGTCGCCGCCGCTTCCTCATCGGCGGCAATGCCGTAGGCCGGCATGATGATCGCGCCGTTGGCGATGTAGAAGTTGCTGTAGGAGGCGCAGAACACCTCGGCCTCGCTGTCCACGGCATCGCTGGCTTCGAACAGCTCGAGCATCTCGAACTGGCGTCCGCGGGCATCGGTGGCCAGTTCCAGGGCACGACGGTTCTCGCGCACCACTTCGGCATACACCGAGGACTGGTCGCGGGTGGCGTCCACCAGCAACGCACCGGGCTTGGCGAAGGCGCACACACCATCGACGTGGCCGTCGGTCATGTCGCCGGTGACGTACTGCGGGTCTCCCGGCAGCCAGATGGTCTTCTTCACCCCGAGCAGACGGACGAAGATTTCCTCCATCTCGACCTTGCTCATGCCCGGGTTGCGGTTGGCGTTGAGCAGTACCGACTCGGTGGTGATCAGCGTGCCGTCGCCGTCGACGTGAATCGCACCGCCCTCGTTGGCCAGCGGCGTGCCGAAGCACTCCAGACCGAGGTCGTTGAGGATGCGCCGAGCCAGGCCTTCGTCCAGATCGTGTTCGGATTTTCCGCCCCAGGCATTGAAGCGCCAGCTGACCCCGGCCAGGCCCAGTTGCGGGTGGCAGATGAAGCTCGGCCCGGAGTCGCGGCACCAGCTGTCGTTGACCGCCAGTTCGATCAGCTCGACGTTCGCCCCGCACAGCTCACGGGCACGACTGATGGCCGAGGGGTCGACCACCAGCTTTACCGGTTCGAAACGGGCGATGGCGTTGACCACCCGGGCGAAGTCGACCTGCACCGCCGCCAGGGTCACGCCCCAGGTCGATTCCCACAGCGCCTGATTGTGCGGCCAGACCATCCAGGTGGCGGCGTGCGGCACCCACTCCGCCGGCATCATCCAGCCATCTTGCGCTACTGCTTCGTGCTGCATACAAGTACCTTTCAGTTAAGTATTTGTTATCACTGAAAACCGCGAATGCGGTGATGACTTGTATGCTAAGCCTGTAAAAATCACGCAACAAACGATAGATTTTGCCCAATTCTGATTAGCAAGGCTTATCAATCATGCTCAAACACTGGCCACCCCTGAACACCCTGCGCGGCTTCGAAGCCGCCGCCCGCCTGGGCAGTTTCCACAAGGCTGCCGAAGAGCTGCACCTCACTCAGTCGGCGATCAGCCAACAGATTCGCAGCCTGGAAAGCTACCTAGAGCAGCCACTGTTTTTCCGCAGCGGCCGCCGCGTCAGCCTGAGCGATGCCGGTTTTGATCTGCTCAGCACCACCCAGTCGCTGCTGCAGCAACTGGCGGTGGGCATCCGCCGCCTGGAGCAGTACCGCAAGCCCAACCAACTGGTGCTCAATACCAGCCCGGCCTTCGCCCGCCACTGGCTGATGCCGCGCCTGGGCGAGTTCCATCGCCTGCATCCGGAGGTCGACCTGTGGCTACTGAGCACCTTTGATCCCCCGGACATGGCCACCCAGACCATCGACATCGCCGTGCGCGACGACCTCAGCGCCCAGGCCGAGTGCAGCTTCCGGGTGCTGCTGGAGGATCGCCTCTACCCCGCCTGCCACCCCAGCCTGCTGAACCAGGACGCGGCCGAGCGCACCACCTTGCACGGCGAGCGGGAGATGGACTGGAGCCATTGGCAGGTACAGGGCGGCGCGGATATCGGCCAGCACAGCCAGGGCCTGAATTTCTCCGACCCGGGTCTATTGCTGGATGCGGCCTGCCAGGGCCTGGGGATTGCCCTGGTCAGCCAGTTGCTGGCCGAGCAGGCACGTGGCGCAGGGTTATTGCAGCCGCTGGTGGCGCAGACCATCCGCGGCGCCAACTGGGCCTGGCTGATCCACCGCGACAGCGAACACGACCCGCAGACCCGCAGCTTCTGCCAGTGGCTGGAAAGCGCGCTGCACAGCAGCACGCTTCCCAGTGCCTGACGCCCCTAGCGGAACGGCGGCTCATCGAAGCTGCGCAGCTTGCGCGAGTGCAGGGAGTTGAGCTGGCTACGCAGCAGATCGAGGGCGGCGATGCCGATGTGCAGGTGCTGGGTCACCGCCCGCTCGTAGAAGGCGCCAGCAGCACCAGGCAATTTGATCTCGCTGTGCAGCGGCTTGTCCGAGACGCACAACAGGGTGCCGTAGGGCACCCGCAGGCGATAGCCCTGGGCGGCGATGGTGCCGCTCTCCATGTCCACCGCCACGGCGCGCGACAGGTTGATCAGCGGCCGCTCCTGAGCCCAGCGCAATTCCCAGTTGCGATCATCGTACGTCAGCACGGTGCCGGTACGCAGGCGCCGTTTGAGCGCATCGCCATGCTCGCCGGTGACTTGCGCGGCAGCCTCTTGCAAGGCCATCTGCACTTCGGCCAGGGCCGGCAGGGGAATGTTGGGCGGCAGCACCCGATCGAGAATCCCGTCGCGGCGCATGTAGGCGTGGGCCAGCACGTAATCGCCGATGGTCTGCGATTGGCGCAGGCCACCGCAGTGACCGATCATCAACCAGCAGTGCGGGCGCAGCACGGCCAGGTGGTCGGTGATGTTTTTCGCGTTGGACGGCCCCACACCAATGTTCACCAGGGTGATGCCATCGCCAGGGCTGGCGCCCTGCAGGTGGTAGGCCGGCATCTGATAGCGGTGCCAGACCACGGTCTCGATGATCGCCTGCATCTCGCCTTCGGCCATGCCGCGTTCGATCACCACGTTGCCCGGCAGCACCATGCGCACGAAACGCGAATCAGCCTGCAGCACATCCAGGCCATGACGAATGAACTGGTCGACGTAGCGGTGATAATTGGTCAGCAATATCCACGGTTGCACATGGCGCCAGTCGCTGCCGGTGTAATGCACCAGGCGACGCAGGGAAAAATCGACTCGCGCCGCATCGAATAGCGCCAGCGGCAATTGCTCCGCGCTCTCCCAGTCGTACAGGCCGTCGGCAGTGCCGTCGGTGGCGGCAGACAGGTCGGTGCTGGGGAAGACCCGCGCCAGTTCGGCGGCGGTAACCCCCGAGCCGGCCAGCTCATCGCCATGCTCGACCACATAGGGATAAGGAATGTTCTGCTGGCTGATACCCACTTCGACACGCACGGTAAAGTCATGCATCAGCGGCTGCAATTGCTCCAGCAGGTAGCTGCGAAACGCCTCGGGGTGAGTGACGGTGATGCTGTAGGTACCGGGCACCTGGACCTTGGCATAGGCGCGCAACGTCGTGGGCACCTCGCCCTGGCCCGCGTAAATCAGGCGCAGCTCGGGGTAATGGAACTGGTGCAGTTGCTCGGCGTCAGGCTTGATGCCTTCCTTGACATAGCGCTTGAGCGCCCGACTCAGGGCGCTGGTGGCTTGCTGATGCAGGGCGGCCAGGCGATCCACGGCCTCTTCGGCAGTAGTGGCAACGACGAAGTCTTCTAAGCTGGGGGTCACGGCAGATATTCCTGGCTGAATACACGCGCCTATCTTGCCTTGATCGCCGCGCCTTGGCATAGCGCGACGTGGCTACTCCAGCAGCCGCTGGAGATCCTCCGGCAACGGTTGCGCAGTCAACGGCCCGACCCGCCGGGTGCCGGGGTTACCGCGCGGATACAAACCCAGCAACGAGCCCGGGCTACCGGGCAACCGCAGCAGCTGCGCGGCCAACTCCGCCCAGTCAGCCTGACGCCAGGCCCAGGCCAGCAACCACAGGTGGCTGCGCAGATGATCGAGGAACAGCGGCTGGCCGAGGATATGCGCGCGCTCCAGATGCCGCAATTCGGCCAGGGGATCGATGCCGCGCTGCAGGCAGGCCTGGCGGTATTCGTGATGGAAGGCTTGTTGGCGGGTCATTGCGTTATCTCCATTGCAAAGGGGACCCGCCAGCCTGCAACCGCGGGGCGGCCAGCTCGATAGCAGCGCCCTGCCCGCTGCCATCCCAACCGGCGCGGGGAACACATCCAGAGGCGGCCTGACTGGCTGTCACCGTACGGTTCATCCCCGCTGGCGCGGGGAGCACGTCGCTACTCACCTCCCCCAGCTACTGCCTCAAAGCAGATGCGGCGTGCTGCGGGCCAATATCGCCGCGACATCCACACCGCGTGGCAGGGTGCCGTAGACCCGTCCGCCGTCGCCCAAACGGCTGGCGATAAAGGCGTCGCTTACCACGGCGTTGCCGGCCTCCAGCAGCAGCTTGGCCTGCAGGGCCAGGGCCACGTCTTCGGTCAGTTGGCGGGCGCGGTACTGGATGTCGGCGGTGTCGCGGAAATCTGCCTGGAGTTTATCGATATGCCTTTTCAGCCGAGCATCGCCATGGCCGTCGCCCAGCTCGGCGAATAGTGCGTCGAGCACGCCCGGCTCCTTCGACAGCGCGCGCAGCACGTCCAGGCACTGCACGTTGCCCGAGCCTTCCCAGGTCGAGTTGACCGGTGCCTCGCGGTACAGCCGCGGCAGGATGCTGTCTTCGACGTAGCCGGCGCCGCCCATGCACTCGGCAGCCTCGTTGATCATCGCCGGCGCGCGCTTGCAGATCCAATACTTGCCGACCGCGGTGACCAGGCGGGCGAACTTGGCTTGTTGCTGGTCATGCGGGTGATCCAGCGCCTGGCCCAGGCGCAGGGTCAGGGCCAGCGCCGCTTCGCTTTCCAGGGCCAGGTCGGCCAGAACGTTCTGCATCAGCGGCTGCTCACTGAGCACCCGGCCGCCAACCTGGCGGTAGGCGCAGTGATGGGCGGCCTGGGTCAGGGCCTGACGCATCAGGGCGCTGGAGCCGATCATGCAGTCGAAGCGGGTCAGTGCGACCATTTCGATGATGGTCGGCACGCCGCGCCCTTCCTCCCCGATCATCCAGGCCAGGGCGCCGCGATATTCGATTTCACTGGAGGCATTCGACCAGTTGCCCAGCTTGTTTTTCAGGCGCTGGATATACAGCTCGTTGCGCGTGCCGTCGGGGCGGTGGCGCGGCAGCAGGAAGCAGGTCAGGCCCTTGTCGGTGTAGGCCAGGGTGAGGAAGGCGTCGCACATCGGCGCCGAGCAGAACCACTTGTGGCCGACCAACTCATAGGCCTGACCGGGCCCGCCGGCGCCGACTGGGTAGGCGCGGGTGGTGTTGGCGCGCACGTCGGTGCCGCCCTGCTTCTCGGTCATGGCCATGCCGATGGTGGCGCCGGTCTTCTGCTCAATCGGCAGGTTACGCGGATCGTATTGGCTGGAGAGGATCTTCGGCAGCCAGATTTCGGCGATATCAGGCTGCAATTGCAACGCTGGCACACTGGCGTAGGTCATGGTCAACGGACAACCGCTACCGGCTTCGGCCTGGCTGTGCAGGTAGCTCATGGCGGCGCGGGCGACCTGGGCGCCGGGGCGCGGGTCGGCCCAGGGCAGCGAGGGGATGCCGTGTTCGATGGCCGTGCTCATCAGCTGGTGATAGGCCGGATGGTATTCGACCAGATCGATGCGCTGGCCATAGCGGTCGTGGCTCTTGAACACCGGTTTGTTCTCGTTGGCGAGAAAGCCGGCGGCCATCAACTCGCCGCCGGCCAAGGCGCCATAGGCGTCGATCCGCGCCTCGGCCCAGCCGCCGCCGAAGCGCTTGCTCCATTGCTGCAAGGGCAAATCGACACGGTACAGATTGATGCCGTCCAGCGGCGGTACCTGGTTGAACACTTCATGGGTTTCGGCTTGCTGACTGGCATTCATGACTGAGGCTCCTCGGCGCCAACGGCGCGTAGACAGAACGTGACCAGACCCTGGCTGACTTCACTCAGGCTCAGGGCGGGATAACCTGCTTCGCGGGCAGCGCGAGCGGGGGGTGACAAGGGACCGACCAGGGCTTCGGCGATAGCGCCGACCAGGCAGGCAGCGGTAAGGCCGAGATGGGTGACGCGGAACACACCTGCCGCGTTACCTTCCTCGAGCAGCTCGCCGAACGACTCGGCATAGGCCTCGCGGTAGAGCAGACGCTGCTCGTCAACCTGCGGCTCGACCGGCTCGGCGATCAAGGCAAAGGCCAGACGTCGACTGTGCCAGGCCCGCGCAGCAAACTGCTGCAAGCCGGCGGCCAGGCGCTCGGCGGGTGGGCCTGGGGCACGCAGGGTCTGCAGCAGCGCCTCGAGTTCACCCTGGCTGGCAATAGCGAAGACTTCGGCGGCCAATTCGCCCTTGTTGTGAAAATGCCGGTACAGGCTGCCGGTGGCGATGCCCACGTCCTCGGCCAGCGCCTGCATGGTCAGGGCGGCAAAACCACCAGCCACTACGCGGGCCAGGGCGCGGACGAGAATCCGTTCGCGCAGCGCTTGATCACGGTCGATACGCAGGGCACTGGTGCGATAAGCCATAGCCTGAATCCTGATTCATTAATTGAATTCAGTGAATCATGCTTCAGAGTTTGCACAAAGGGGCATTTCGGCCAAGAGAGAGGGCTGAGGGGGGGCTGGACAACCTGCGCCTCACATCGAGGCCGATCAGGCTTTTGCGTCCGCTTTCGCTTGCTCCGATTCCGCTCGAACAGACCCTATGCCCAAGCGCAATCGCGGGTTGCGCCGACGCTTATTCAGGCTGCGAGCCTGCAGGTCACACCAATAATGCCTTGTCGTGCGGTTCAGCCGGCGCGGCACAACACCCAGTCATGCAACAGGCCGCGCAACGCCTCGAATTTCACCGGCTTGGCCAGATAGTCATTCATTCCGGCCGCCAGACAGTGCTCGCGGTCGCCGCTGTGGCTGTGAGCGGTGATCGCCAGCACCGGCAGCTCAAGGCAACCGGGCAAAGCACGCAGCGCCCGGCAGGTGGCGAAACCGTCCATCACCGGCATCTGGCAATCCATGAGCACCGCATCGACCGATTCGCCACGCAGCACCTCAAGGGCCTCGGCACCGTTGTCGGCGGTGCGCACGCGGTAACCGAGCTTGAGTAACATGCCACGGGTCACCAGTTGATTGATCGCATTGTCCTCGACGATCAGCACTGTGCACCGCTCGGGGTGGCGCAGCGCCTGGGTGCCGGTGCGGCGCACGAGGGCGGGCTGAGCGGCCGCCGGCAGCGGCAAGGCCAGCGGCACATGCAAGCGGAAGCGGCTGCCCTGACCGGGCTGTGACTCATGACTGAGGCTACCGCCGAGTAGATCGACCAGCTGCCGACAGATCGCCAGACCGATGCCCAGGCCACCGTACTCGCGGGTCATGGAACCGTCCAACTGATGGAAGCGCTGATACAAGGACGCGTCCTGCGGCGCAGTGAAACCCACCCCGGTGTCGATCACCTCAATGCTCAGCGGCAGGCTCTCGGGCACTGTGCCGGCGCGGCCGACCCGCAGGCGCACCTCACCCTGGGCGGTGAACTTGACGGCGTTGTCGAGCAGATAGCCGAGGCACTGCGCCAGCTTGCCGACATCGCCTTCGAGGGTATCGGGCAGGCTTTCGTCCAGCTCCAAGACAAAGCGCAGGCCCTTGTCCTCGGCATGCCGCGCGTACTGCGCGCGCAGGCCGTCGAGCAACCCGCGTAGGCTGAACGGCTCACGCCGCGGATAGAGCTTGCCGGCCTGCAACTCGCTGAGGGCGAGGATGTCGTTGACCATGCGCATCATGTCCCGCGCCGAACTGGCGGCGGTCTTCTGGTACTGCGCCAGCTCGGCGTCCAGACTGACCGTCTGCATCAACTCCAGCGAGCCGATCACCCCGTTCATCGGCGTACGCAGCTCGTGGGTGACGGTGGCGAGGAATTCGTCCTTGAGTCGGTTGCTGTTGGCCAGTTCCTGGTTCAGCGTCTCCAGCTTGCGCCCGCTATCCTGGAGAATCCGCGTGCGCTCCTCCTTCATCGCGTTGATCCGGTCGGCCAGGGCCAGCGACAGCAAGCCGACCTCCAGCGCCGAACCGATCTGGCTGGCATACATGGTCAGGAACATATTGGGCAGGTAGCCGAGCACCATCAGGCTGTTGATTGCGCCGCCGAGCAAAAAGGTGCTCCAGGCGATGATGAAGTAACGCGCCACGCGCATGCCGCGCAGCCAGGCGATGATCCCGGCGGCGAAGACCACCACGGTGAACAGCAGCGCCAGGTAGGTGGCCAGGCGCAGCGACAACGCATAGCTGACGGTCAGCGCCAGGATCATCACCCCGACACCGCTGGCCATCAGCGCCAGCAGCGTGCGGTCGACCCAGGGGCTGTGTTCGGCGGTATGCAGGAAGCTGCGCGCGAACTGGCAGCCGAACAGCGCGGCCGAACCAATCAGAAAGGGCGTCGAGACATTCGCCCACCAGGGGTTGTTGGGCCAGAAATACTCGATGCCGGCGCCGTTGACCGATACCTGATAGAGGCCGAACGAGGCGATATAGAGGATGTAATAGAGGTAGCTGGCATCCCTGACGCTGAGGAAGATGAACAGGTTGTAGATCAGCATCACCAGCAACACGCCGTAGATAATGCCGAGTACATAGACGCGTGCGGGCTGTTCCTCCAAGTAGGCATTGGGTGCCCACAGACTCAGCGGCGCCTGGATCGAACCCTGGCTTTGCAGGCGCAGATAGACGCGCCGCGGCTGGTTCGGCTGCAGGTCGAGTTCGAACAGGTAGTTGTGGTGCTTGATCTGCCGGCTGGCGAATGGCAGTGAGTCGCCGGTCCGCTGGGCTAGCTGGAACGTGCCCCGGGCGTCCGGCAGATACAACTCCAACTGATCCAGCGGCGGATAGGCCAGCTCCAGCAACCAGGGCTGCGGCCCGTCCGGCCGCTGCGGCCGATACTCCAGGTCCAGGCGCAGCCAGAACACCGAACGCGAATAACCGGCGTTGAGCACCGGCTGGTCATGCTGGCGAAAACTCGCCTGCAGCGCCGGCGAGGTCACCTCGTCGATAGTCGCATCACCGCGCACGTCCTCGAACACCTGGATGACCTGGCCAAGCGGCAGCATGCGGGTATGTTCATCGAACACCACGGCAGAGGCGCATAGCGGCCAGACTGCGAACAGAAGAATCAGGAGGTAGCGCATGCGGACCCACGAAGGCGAAGTCGGGTAATGTCGGGATGCGCCGGAGAGCCCTTCTCTCCTGACTGACGCCGCCTCGCCTACCCGGTAACTTGAATGGCAGTCACTCTAGCACAGGCCTTGCGGCGGGAAACGGCGGCTGGCGCAAACATCCTGAACAGGCCATGCAAGGCTCTGCAATCAGCGCCAGAGGCCGGCAGCAGCGCCTGACGAAAACTGCCGGCACGCTCAGGATCCCCCGCTGCAGCCGGGACAATTTGACGTGAGCGCCGCGCACGCCCCACGGTTCAATCGGGCCGTTTAATGCTAAGCTCGCGCACCATGAAAACGCCTACTTCCCGCCCCGTAGTGCTCTGCTTATCCGGCCACGACCCCAGTGGTGGTGCCGGCCTGCAAGCCGATATCGAAGCCCTGCTCGCGCAAGGCTGTCACGCCGCTCCGACGGTCACCGCGCTGACCGTGCAGGATACGGTTAATGTCTCCGACTTCCGCGTACTCGATCGCGCCTGGGTGCTGGCCCAGGCCAATGCGGTGATCGCCGACCTGCCGATAGCAGCCGTCAAGCTGGGCATGCTCGGCTCGGTCGAGATGGTCGAGACCGTGCTGCTGATCATGCACAAGCTGCCGGGCATTGCGCTGGTCTGCGACCCGGTCTTGCGCGCTGGCGGCGGTGGCGCCCTGGGCAAGGATGAAGTCGGCTACGCCATGCGCGAACGCCTGTTTGCGGTCTCCACCATCGCCACGCCGAACCTGCCGGAAGCGCGCATCCTCGCCGAACTGCCGGACGGCACACCCGACCAGTGCGCGGAAAAGCTACTGCCCTATATCCAGCACCTGCTGATCACCGGCGGCCACGGCGACGAGCACCAGGTGCACAACCGCCTGTATTGCCGAGACGGCAGCCGTCACACCTTTACCTGCCAGCGCCTGCCGGGCAGCTACCACGGCTCCGGCTGCACCCTGGCCAGCGCCCTGGCCGGCCGCCTGGCCCTCGGTCAGGAGCTGGTCAGCGCCGTGCAGTTCGCCCTCGATTACACCTGGCGCACCCTGCGCGACGCCGAGAAACCCGGCCACGGCCAGCACATCCCGCGCCGCCTGCCCCTGGATTTCTGCTGATGGAGAGCCGTCGATGAAACTGCGTGGCCTGTATGCCATCACCGACAGCCAACTGCTGGCTGGCGGCAAGCTGTTGCCTTACGCCGAGGCGGCGCTGAAAGGAGGCGCCACGCTGCTGCAATACCGCGACAAGTCCAGCGACGAGGCGCGCCGCCTGCGCCAGGCCGAAGCCCTGCGCGAGCTGTGCAATCGCTACGGCGCCGGACTGATCATCAACGACGACGCCGAACTGGCCGCACGCCTCGGCGTCGGCCTGCACCTGGGCCAGACCGACGGCTCGCTGTCCGTCGCGCGCGCCCTGCTCGGGCGCCAGGCGATCATCGGCGGCACCTGCCATGCGCAACTGGAACTGGCCGAAGCAGCCGCCAAGGAAGGCGCCAGCTATGTCGCCTTCGGCCGCTTCTTCGACTCCAACACCAAGCCCGGCGCCCCCAGTGCCACGGTCGAACTACTGGATGAGGCGAAAAGTCGCATCAGCCTGCCGATCGTCGCCATCGGCGGCGTGACCCTGGACAATGCCGCCCTGCTGATTGCCCGTGGCGCCAGCATGGTGGCGGTGATCCACGCACTGTTCGGCGCCGACTCGGCCGCCGAAGTCGAACGCCGCGCCCGCGCCTTCAGCGCCCTGTTCGCCACCCACTAACTGATTTGCGGGGCGGCCCCACTCGCCCCGATTCGATATCTGAGAGGCCCTGCCATGTCCCGTTCCGAAATCCTCTTCGCCCACGCCCAGAAGCATATCCCCGGCGGCGTCAACTCGCCGGTACGCGCCTTCAAGAGCGTCGGCGGCACGCCGCTGTTCTTCAAGCACGCGGCCGGCGCCTATGTAACGGACGAGGATGACCAGCGCTACGTGGACTACGTCGGCTCCTGGGGCCCGATGATCCTCGGCCACAGCCACCCGGATGTGCTCGACGCCGTGCGCCGCCAACTGGAACACGGCCTGTCCTACGGCGCGCCAACCGCCATGGAAACCGAGATGGCCGACCTGGTCTGCGCCATGGTGCCGTCCATCGAGATGGTGCGCATGGTCAGCTCCGGCACCGAAGCGACCATGAGCGCGATCCGCCTGGCGCGCGGCTTCACCGGTCGCGACAGCATCATCAAGTTCGAAGGCTGCTACCACGGCCATTCCGACAGTTTGTTAGTTAAAGCCGGCTCCGGCCTGCTGACCCAGGGCGTACCGAGTTCGGCCGGGGTACCGGCGGCCTTCGCCAAACACACCCTGACCCTGCCGTTCAACGACAGTGCCGCGGTCGAGCAGATGCTCGCCGAGGTCGGCCAGGAAGTCGCCTGCATCATCGTCGAGCCGGTGGCCGGCAACATGAATTGCGTACCGCCGGCACCGGGCTTTCTCGAAGGCCTGCGCGCGCAGTGCGACAAGCATGGCGTGGTGCTGATCTTCGACGAAGTGATGACCGGCTTTCGCGTCGCCCTCGGCGGAGCCCAGGCGCATTACGGCGTCACCCCGGACCTGACCACCTTCGGCAAAATCATCGGCGGCGGCATGCCGGTCGGCTGCTTCGGCGGCAAGCGCGAGATCATGCAGTGCATCGCTCCGCTCGGCCCGGTCTACCAGGCCGGCACCCTGTCCGGCAACCCGCTGGCCATGGCCGCCGGCCTGGCCACCTTGAAGCTGATCAGCCGCCCGGGCTTCCATGCCGAGCTGAGCGACTACACCGCACGCATGCTGCAGGGCCTGCAGGATCGCGCCGATGCCGCCGGCATCCCCTTCGTCACCACCCAGGCCGGCGGCATGTTCGGCATGTACTTCAGCGAACGCGAGGCCATCGTCACCTTCGAAGACGTGATGAGCAGCGATGCCGGGCGCTTCAAGCGCTTCTTCCACCTGATGCTGGATGGCGGCGTCTATCTGGCTCCGAGCGCATTCGAAGCCGGCTTTACCTCCATCGCCCACGGCCAGGCGGAGCTGCAGATCACCCTGGACGCCGCCGAGCGCGCCTTCGCCGAACTGAAAAAAGTCTGATGCAGTACAGCACCGCCCTGTCCGACGGCATCCTGGCGCTGGCCTGTCTGGCCTGCGTTATCGCCATCGGCAAGGCGCGCAAGGGTTATTGCGAAGCCGATCAACCGGCGCTGTTCTGCGCCCTGCTCGGCTTTCTCCTGGCGGCCGCTGCCGCCAGCGTCGGCGTCATGCGTTACGCCGTCGACCCGGGCTGGCAGGCTGCCCACCTGTGGCTGAGCCAGGCCAGCAATTTTCTCGGTCTGCCGTTGCTGGGCGTGGCCGCGCTGGCCCTGGGTCGTGGCTGGGCCTGGAGCCGACCGAACTGGGGCCGCGTGGTGCTGGGGCTGTGCGCCTTCTTCGAGCTGTTCCGGCAAATGAACCTGCTCGAGGACTACCGCCTGCTGCTGACCCTGACGAGCCTGCTACTGATTGGCTATGCCGGCGCCATCCAATGGCCGCGGCGCACGCCGGCATGTGCCGCGACGGCAGTTGTCGGCCTGTTCTTACTGGCCATACTGGCGGCTGGTAGCGACGAATTTATCGGTCCGTTGCGCCGCATCGACCTGCTGCATGCCTTGCTGACGCCGGCCTACCCGCTGCTGGCCTGGCTGCTACTGACCTTGCCGGGCCACGCAGAAGATTGCGCCGACAGAGAAAACCCCGTAAAGACTTTGTAAGAACGCCACTGCTTATTTCATAATGCCAACGCCGACGCACCTTGTCGGCCGGGTTCGACCCCCGCACCGCTTCCCGAGGTACACGGATTTCCATGAACTGCACCGGCCGCACCCTATCTCTGGGCTGCCTGCTGCTTCTTCTGCCGCTGCTTGCGCTCGCAGGTGGCAACACCCTGCTGATCCCCGCAACCGGCAGTTGCTCGCTGAATACAGCGCCCGAAGACCTGCCCGACGCGCTGGCCGCCTGTCAGCAAGCGGCGCACAACGGTGACCCGCAAGCCGAATATGAACTGGGCGAATTCTTTTACGATGGCAAGCGTGCGCCGCGCGACCTGGCACAAGCACTCAACTGGTTCGAGCAGGCTTCGCTGCAAGGTCATGCCCAGGCGCAATACCGCCTCGGCATGATGTTCTTTCGTGGCGAAGGCGTACCGGCGAACAACGTGCAGGCTTATATAGTGCTGAAGATGGCCGCAGTAAATGGCTCGGACGAAGCCATGGACAGTGCAGACCTGGTCTCGGCGCGCATGCAGCGCGAGGAACTGGAGATCGCCGGCCAGGTACTCGGCGAAATATTCCGCAACTACCTGCTCGAACTCCAGGCCGCCGACGGCCAATCGCCGTTCGCGCCACTGCCGTAGCCTGGACTGACTCGCAGGACGGGCCAGGCCGCGCAGGCTGAGCCGATACACCGATCACCAAGCGATATGGGTATCGCTTCGCTCAACCCATCCGACCCAGCGACATCAGGTTCGCTTGACGCCTTATTTATCAGGCATCGGCATCGGGAACGGCATGACGTTGCCGCCACCCTTGGCCTCGCTGATTTTCGGCGTGCCCAGGCGCTCGACCTCGTCGATACGGATGATCGCGTGCATGGGCAAGAAGCTGCGCACCACGCCGTCGAATTGGGCCTTGAGTTTCTCTTCGCTGGGATCGACCACCACCTGGGTCCGCTCACCGAAGACGAACTCCTCCACCTCCAGAAAACCCCACAGATCGCTCTGAAAGATCTGCTTGGCGTACATTTCGTACACCTGACCCTGGTTGAGGAAAATCACCTTATAGATAGGTTCGCGTTTGCTCATGAATGCAAGTCTAGACTGGAGGGGAAATAAGAGGGCGCAAATCATAGCACAGCCACCGGGCAGGCAATGCTAGGAAGCCAGCCGTTCGGCCACTATAATGTGCGGTTCTTCGAATCACCCTTTGAGGGCGCATGACCAAGAAGCTTTATATCGAAACCCACGGTTGCCAGATGAACGAGTACGACAGCTCGCGCATGGTCGACCTGCTGGGCGAACATCAAGCCCTGGAAGTCACCCCACGGGCAGAAGACGCCGATATCATCCTGCTCAACACCTGTTCGATCCGCGAAAGAGCCCAGGACAAGGTGTTTTCCCAGCTTGGCCGCTGGCGCGAGCTGAAACTGGCCAACCCGGATCTGGTGATCGGCGTCGGTGGCTGCGTGGCCAGCCAGGAAGGTGCGGCGATCCGCGACCGCGCGCCCTATGTCGACGTCGTCTTCGGCCCGCAGACCCTGCACCGCCTGCCGGAAATGATCGCCGCCGTGCGCAGCACCAAGCTGCCGCAGGTGGATATTTCCTTCCCCGAGATCGAAAAATTCGACCGCCTGCCCGAACCACGGGTCGACGGCCCCAGCGCCTATGTCTCGGTGATGGAAGGCTGCAGCAAGTACTGCACCTTCTGCGTGGTGCCCTATACCCGCGGCGAGGAAGTCAGCCGACCACTGGCCGGCGTCCTCGCCGAAGTGCTGCACCTGGCCGAAAACGGCGTGCGCGAAGTCACCCTGCTCGGGCAGAACGTCAACGGCTACCGCGGCGAAACCCAGGAGGGTCAGCTCGCCGATTTTGCCGAATTGCTCTACGCCGTGGCCGCCATCGACGGCATCGACCGCATTCGCTACACCACCAGCCACCCGCTGGAATTCTCCGATGCGCTGATCCAGGCCCATGCCGAGATCCCCGAACTGGTGAAATATCTGCATCTGCCGGTGCAGTCGGGCTCCGATCGCATTCTCGCGGCCATGAAGCGCAACCACACCGCCCTCGAGTACAAATCACGCATCCGCAAACTGCGCGCCGCAGTGCCGGACATCCTGATCAGCACAGACTTCATCATCGGCTTCCCCGGCGAAACCGAGAAAGATTTCGAGCAGACCATGAAGCTGATCGAGGAGATCGGCTTCGACTTCGGCTATTCCTTCATTTACAGCTCGCGCCCCGGCACCCCGGCGGCGGACCTGGTCGACGACACTCCGGAAGAGCTGAAAAAGCAGCGCCTGGCGATCCTGCAACAACGCATCAGCCAACAAGGTGCCGAAAACAGCCGGCGCATGGTCGGCACAGTGCAGCGCATCCTGGTCAGCGATTACTCGAAAAAGGACCCCGGCATGCTCCAGGGCCGTACCGAGAGCAACCGGGTGGTCAACTTCCGCACCGACAACCCGCGCCTGATCGGTCAGTTCGTCGACGTGCATATCGACGACGCGCGGCCTAACTCGTTGCGCGGCAGCCTGCTTGGTGAGTGAGCGGACTCGGATCATGAAGCAATGCCATGGACCCGCACGCCATGCGCAGCATTGGCCTCGGGCCTATGGCGCGCACGGCGCACCCTACCCAGACCGACCGCAGACGATGCTAAAGTTGCAGCAGTCCGCGCTTTCCCGCGCGCACGCCTAGCGGTATTCTTCGCCTCACTACCCCAGCCGACTGGCGGCCATCAAACGACCTTGAACACATCCATAGAACCACATCGCTTTATCCTCGAACCCTTTGAAGCTCGCCGCTTTGCCAGTCTCTGCGGGCAATTCGACGAGCATCTGCGCCTGATCGAACAGCGCATGGCCATCGAGATCCGCAACCGAGGCAACCAGTTCGAGCTGATCGGCACACCGGAGCAAACCACCTCCGCCGAACAATTGCTGCGCCGCCTCTACCGCGAAACCAAAAGCACGGAGCTGTCACCGGGCATGGTGCACCTGTTCCTGCAGGAATCCGGCATCGAGGATCTGGCCAACCCCAACGCCGAGCCCAGCATCGCCCTGCGTACACGCAAAGGCATGGTGCGGCCGCGCGGGGCCAACCAGCAGCGCTACGTCAAAGCCATTCTCGAGCACGACATCAACTTTGGCGTCGGCCCGGCCGGCACCGGCAAGACCTACCTGGCGGTGGCCTGCGCCGTGGATGCCCTGGAACGCGAGCAGATTCGCCGCATCCTGCTGGTACGCCCAGCGGTGGAAGCCGGCGAGAAGCTCGGCTTTCTGCCTGGCGACCTGTCGCAGAAGATCGACCCCTATCTGCGCCCGCTATACGACGCACTCTACGAGATGCTCGGTTTCGAGCAGGTGGCCAAGCTGATCGAGAAACAGGTGATCGAAGTCGCCCCGCTGGCCTATATGCGCGGCCGCACGCTGAGCAACAGCTTCATCATCCTCGACGAGAGCCAGAACACCACCCTGGAACAGATGAAGATGTTCCTCACCCGCATCGGCTTCGGCTCCACCGCCATCATTACCGGCGACATCACCCAGGTCGACCTGCCGCGCGGCACCAAGAGCGGCCTGATCCACGTCATAGACGTGCTGCACGACGTCCCCGGCATCAGCTTCACTCACTTCAAGTCCAAGGACGTGGTACGCCACCCTCTGGTGCAACGCATCGTCGAGGCCTACGAGCGTTACGACAACCGCATGCACGGCAAGCTGGCAGACGAGGACGACGGCAATGCTTGAGCTGGACCTGCAGGTCGCCAGCAAAGCTGCCGACCTGCCGAGTGAGGCGCAATTTCGCGCCTGGTGCGAAGCCGCCCTGCGCCAGCGTAGTGCCGACTCCGAACTGACCATCCGCCTGGTCGATGAGTCCGAAGGCCGCGAGCTCAATCACACCTACCGCCAACGCGACTACGCCACCAATGTGCTGTCGTTCCCCGCCGATGTGCCCGACGAAATGCTCGACATTCCCCTGCTCGGCGATCTGGTGATCTGCGTGCCGGTGGTCGGGCGCGAGGCGCTGGAGCAGGCAAAGACCCTGGAAGCGCATTGGGCCCACATGGTGATCCACGGCTGCCTGCATCTACTCGGTTACGACCATATCGAGGATGAAGAGGCCGAGGAAATGGAAGCCCTGGAACGAGAATTGCTGGCTGATCTGGGTCATCCCGACCCTTACGCCGACCACGAATAACCAACCCGACACAAGGATTTGAGTACAACCCCATGAGCGAAGACCGATCGAGCAACGAGCAGAAGTCCTGGTTGAATAAACTGACCCAGGCTTTTGCTCATGAGCCGAAAAATCGCCAGGAACTGCTGGAAGTTCTGCGCGAAGCACACCAGAACAAGCTGCTCGACAGCGAAGCGCTGGCCATAGTCGAAGGCGCCATCCAGGTGGCCGACCTGCAAGTTCGCGACATCATGGTCCCGCGCTCGCAAATGATCAGCATCAAAGCCAACCAGACGCCCAAGGAATTCCTGCCCTCGATCATCGAAGCCGCTCACTCGCGTTATCCGGTAGTGAGCGAGAGTCTCGACGATGTGATCGGCATCCTGCTGGCCAAGGATCTGTTGCCACTGGTGCTGCTGAATGAGCAGCCGAACTTCAATATCAAGGATGTGCTGCGCCCGGCGACCTTCGTCCCCGAATCCAAGCGGCTCAACGTGCTGCTGCGCGAGTTCCGCGCCAACCACAACCACATGGCCGTGGTGATCGACGAATACGGCGGCGTGGCCGGCCTGGTGACCATCGAAGACGTACTCGAGCAGATCGTCGGCGACATCGAGGACGAGCACGATGTCGAGGAAGACAGTTACGTCAAACCACTGCCCAGCGGCGATTTCCTGGTCAAGGCGTTGACCCCGATCGACAGCTTCAACGAATCCTTCGACACCCAGTTCTCCGACGATGAGTTCGATACTGTCGGCGGCCTGGTGATGAGCGCCTTCGGCCACCTGCCCAAGCGCAACGAAGTGACCGAAATCGGCGAATTCCGCTTCCGCGTACTCAACGCCGACAGCCGCCGCATTCACCTGCTACGCCTGACCCCACTGGTGCGCTGAAGCGCTTGCAATGCTTTGGTCGGATGGGCCACTGAAAAATGTAATGCGCAACGACTAGGCGCGCAGGCCTAGCCGTTGCGCATTCGAGGCCGCATGACTCGGTTCGCGGCGTAGCAACGCTGCTTAGCCGAGCGTAGTAGTTTTTCAGTGGCCGGTTAGGCGTGCAACGACGTAACTCATCAATACCCCCAACAAACCTTCCCCCCTTCCGCATTCCGCTCTACCCTTGCGCCCCCCC
This sequence comes from Pseudomonas paeninsulae, assembly GCF_035621475.1. Taxonomy (NCBI): domain Bacteria; kingdom Pseudomonadati; phylum Pseudomonadota; class Gammaproteobacteria; order Pseudomonadales; family Pseudomonadaceae; genus Pseudomonas; species Pseudomonas paeninsulae. The sequence goes on along the minus strand of NZ_CP141799.1, from coordinate 703,749 downwards.
CAATCCAAGGACCTGCATTCAATGCACTGGATAACTCGCTCCGGCTGGCCGGGCAACCTGATCGCCCTGGCGGCCGGCGCTATAACTACGCTGGCGCTTGCGCCTTTCGACCTGTGGCCGCTGGCACTACTCTCGATTGCTCTGTTTTATCTCGGCCTGCGCGACCTGAACCCGCGCCAGGCGGCATGGCGCGGCTGGTACTACGGCTTCGGCCTGTTCGCCGCCGGCACCAGTTGGGTCTACGTCAGCATCCACGACTACGGCGCCGCCTCGCCGGCCCTGGCCGCCTTCCTCACCCTCGGCTTTGTCGCCGGCCTGGGCCTACTGCTGGCCCTGACCGCCTGGCTGTGGGCGCGCTGGCTACGCCGCAGCGAAGCACCACTGGCCGACGCCCTGGCCTTTGCGGCCCTGTGGCTGGCCCAGGAAGTCTTCCGCAGCTGGTTCCTCACCGGTTTTCCCTGGCTCTACGCCGGCTACAGCCAACTCGACGGCCCATTGGCCGGGCTCGCACCCGTCGGCGGAGTATGGCTGCTGTCCTTCGTCCTGGCCTTGAGCGCGGCGCTGCTGGTCAACCTGGCGCAACTGCGCGCGCGCAAGGTCTTTCTCGCCACCGGCGTGGTGCTGCTGGCCGCCCCCTGGATCGCCGGCCTCGCCCTCAAGGGCCACGCCTGGACCAGTCCGGCCGGCGAGCCGCTGAAGGTTGCGGCCATGCAAGGCAATATCGAGCAGAACCTGAAATGGGATCCGGCCCAACTCAACGCGCAACTGGCGCTGTACCGCGAGCTGAGCCTCAGCGCCCAACCGACTGACCTGATCATCTGGCCGGAAACCGCGGTGCCGGTGCTCAAGGAGCAGGCGGCCGGCTACCTCAGCGTCATGGGTCGCTTCGCCAGCGAGCGCGAGGCCGCACTGATCACCGGTGTACCCATTCGCCAGGCCAACGAGCGGGGTGAGCCGCGCTACTACAACGCGGTCAGCGTGGTAGGCCAGGGCGCAGGTGACTACCTCAAGCAGAAACTGGTGCCCTTCGGCGAATACGTTCCCCTGCAGGAGGTGCTGCGCGGGCTGATCGCCTTCTTCAACCTGCCGATGTCGGACTTTGCCCGCGGCTCGGCCGACCAGCCGCTGCTACAGGCCAAGGGCTACAAGATCGCCACCTTCATCTGCTACGAAGTGGTCTACCCGGAGTTTGCCGCCGGGCTCGCCGCACAGAGCGAACTGTTGCTGACGGTGAGCAATGACGCCTGGTTCGGCAGCTCGATCGGCCCGCTGCAGCACTTGCAGATGGCCCAGATGCGCGCCCTCGAAGCCGGACGCTGGATGATCCGTGCGACCAACAACGGCATGACCGTGCTGATTGACCCCTTCGGCCGGATCACCGAGCAACTGCCGCAGTTCGAACAAGGCGTGCTCTACGGGGAGGTGGTGCCCATGCAACAGCTGACGCCTTATCTGTATTGGCGCGGCTGGCCACTGCTGATCCTCTGCACCCTGCTGTTTGCCTGGGCACTACTGGCCGGGCGCATGGCCAAGACGCTGTAGCTGCGGGGGATTAGCGCTGCCTGGCTGCGCGGCCAGCGCAGGCAGGCTGCGCATTCGGCGGCCTGCTTTGGTAACCCGGATTGCCTTGGCCGATGGGAACTGGGTAGGTTGGGTGACGCCTTTTGCATCTACCCGCGCGATTGGTGGATGGGTAAAGCCTGTCGCAGGCCTTGCCCATGAACACAGGATCTACGGGCAGCAACTTACGGCTGGCCGTAGACCAGGGGATAGAGCAACAAGCCCAGCGCCTCGTTGAGCAACAGACTGCTCTGCCACAGCGCCTTGCTTTCCGGTAGCCAGCCGCCCGCCGGACGGCCGTTGGCTACGCCGAGAAAGCCAACCGGCGCACTCAACACCTGAAACCCCGCCTGCTCGAAACACCAGCGCGCCCTGGGCATATGCCAGGCCTGAGTGACCAGCAGCACACGCCTGACCCCGTCCTGGTGCAGCAACTCGGCGCTGTGGGTCGCGTTTTCCCAAGTCGTGCGGCTCGCCTCTTCCTGCCAGCGCACCGGCACGCCGTAATCACGCGCCAGCACCTCAGTCATCAGGGCGGCCTCGCTGGGCGGCTGACCATGATGCAGGCCGCCACTGATCGCCAGCGGCACGCCCGAGGCCTTGGCCAGACGTGCGGCATAGCGCAAGCGTTCCAGCGCCAGCGAACTCGGTTGATCGCCACCCCAGGCCGGATCACCCTGTTCGCGCCCAGCGCCGAGCACGACAATCGCATCCACCTGCTGCGCCAGATCGACCCAGTGCGCCTCGGCCAGCGCCGGCTCACGCTCCAGCAGACGCGCCGACCACTGCACCGCGACAGGCAGGCTCAGCAACCACAACCCCCCGACCGCCAGGCCGAAACAGGCGGTGGCCACACGCGGAAAACGCTTGCGTAACCACCAGGCGACAAGCAACGCGAGCAGCAATACGCCCGGCGGCAGCAACAGTTGTTTGAATATGTAGCGAATAGCCATCGGACACCTCTCGGGTGCCCAGCAGCCTAACGTTGATCGCTCGCCCGGAACAGCTGCGAACCACACGAAGTGCAGGCGTGCACCCTCTGTCCTGGTCGCCAGCTGGCAACCACACCGCATAGCGCGCAACACAACTGTACCCGGCGCTTGACCAGCGGCTTGATCTTGCCGAGTGGCTTACCCGCCGCTCTCAGCGTGGCACGGTTGGCCTTGGCTGCGCGCGCGGGCCAATGTTCGATCACCGCCAACTCCTCGGCCGCGGCATGCCAGCCACGCAACCAATTCAGGTCATGATCCATATAGGCACGAATCAACTCCAACTCCGCCGCGGTCAGGTCGCGCAACTCCAACTCATCCGGCGCCTTGGCAGACAGGCGAGCCATATTGTCGGCTTCATCCAGCGCCACGGAAAGGCGCTGCAACAACCGCTCATATAGCCCCCCCGACCCCGACGCCTCTGCTCGTCGCAACTCACCCATCCAATCACCTCATGCCGGACTCAATCGTCCGGCTCATACATCAAGCTTAGCGGCAGGCTTTGAACCGGCCCAGCGCCGCGACAAACGGCGAGGCGTCGGCCTTGGACCGGCCTTGCAGTGCAATCAGGGTTTCCCTCAGTTGCGGGGGGTCATGTATGCTACGGCGTTTCCAGAAAGTCCCTTTCCTTAGCGCCAGTAGCCATGCACGAACAGTATCAGCCACGCGAAATCGAAGCCGCCGCGCAATCCCACTGGGACTCGCAAAAATCCTTTGTAGTGAGCGAACAGCCAGGCAAGGAAACCTTCTATTGCCTGTCGATGTTCCCCTACCCCAGTGGCAAGTTGCACATGGGCCATGTGCGCAACTACACCATTGGTGACGTGATTGCCCGCTACCAGCGCATGCTCGGCAAGAACGTGCTGCAGCCGATGGGCTGGGACGCTTTCGGCATGCCGGCGGAAAACGCCGCGATGAAGAACAAGGTCGCGCCCGCCAAGTGGACCTACGAGAACATCGAGTACATGAAGACCCAGCTGAAAAGCCTGGGCCTGGCCGTCGACTGGTCGCGCGAAGTGACCACCTGCAAGCCGGACTACTACCGCTGGGAACAATGGCTGTTCACCCGCCTGTTCGAGAAAGGCGTGATCTACCGCAAAAACGGCACGGTCAACTGGGATCCGGTGGATCAGACCGTACTGGCCAACGAGCAAGTCATCGACGGTCGCGGCTGGCGCTCCGGCGCGGTGATCGAAAAACGCGAAATTCCCATGTACTACTTCAAGATTACCGCCTACGCGGAAGAGCTCTTGAGCAGCCTGGACGATCTGGATGGCTGGCCGGAACAGGTCAAGACCATGCAGCGCAACTGGATCGGCAAATCGCGCGGCATGGAAGTCAGCTTCCCCTATGACCTCGCCAGCATCGGCGAGAGCGGTGCGCTGAAAGTCTTCACCACCCGCCCCGACACCCTGATGGGCGCCACCTACGTGGCAGTCGCCGCCGAGCACCACCTGGCGACGCTTGCCGCGCAGAACAACGCCGAACTGCAAGCCTTTATCCACGCATGCAAAAGCGGCAGCGTCGCCGAAGCCGACGTGGCCACCCAGGAAAAGAAAGGCCTGCCCACCGGGCTGTTCGTCGAGCACCCGCTGACCGGTGAAAAGCTGCCGGTATGGGTCGCCAACTACGTGCTGATCCATTACGGCGACGGCGCGGTGATGGCCGTACCGGCTCACGACGAGCGCGATTTCGAGTTCGCCCACAAGTACGACCTGCCGATCAAACCGGTGATCCGCACCAGCGCCGGCGATGAAACTCCGGCGCCCTGGCAGGACGCCTATGGCGAGCACGGCAGCCTGATCAACTCCGGCGACTTCGACGACCTGGATTTCCCGGGGGCCTTCGACGCCATCGAAGTCGCCCTGCAGAAGAAGAATCTCGGTCAATCGCGCACCCAGTTCCGCCTGCGCGACTGGGGTGTCAGCCGCCAACGCTACTGGGGCTGCCCGATCCCGATCATTCATTGCGACAGCTGCGGCGACGTGCCGGTGCCGGAAGACCAGTTGCCGGTGGTGCTGCCCGAGGACGTGGTACCGGACGGCGCCGGCTCGCCGCTGGCGCGCATGGCCGAGTTCTACGCGTGCAGCTGCCCGAAATGCGGCGCACCGGCCAAGCGTGAAACCGACACCATGGACACCTTCGTCGAATCGTCCTGGTACTTCGCCCGCTACACCTCGCCGCAGTACAGCAAAGGCATGGTCGACCCGGCCGCCGCCGACCACTGGCTGCCGGTGGACCAGTACATCGGCGGTATCGAACACGCTATTTTGCACCTGCTCTACGCGCGCTTCTTCCACAAGCTGATGCGCGACGAAGGCCTGCTCAACTCCGACGAGCCGTTCAAAAATTTGCTGACCCAGGGCATGGTGATCGCCGACACCTATTACCGCACCCTGGAGAATGGCGGTAAAGACTGGTTCAACCCGGCCGACGTGGAAATCGAGCGCGACGCCAAGGGCAAGGTCATTGCCGCCAAGCTGAAGAGCGACGGCCTGGCCGTGGAAATCGGCGGCACCGAGAAGATGGCCAAGTCGAAGAACAACGGCGTCGACCCACAGGCGATGATCGATGCCTACGGTGCCGACACCTGCCGGCTGTTCATGATGTTCGCCTCGCCGCCAGACATGAGCCTGGAGTGGTCCGACTCCGGCGTCGAGGGCGGCAGCCGTTTCCTCCGTCGCGTCTGGCGCCTGACTCAGGCCCACGTCAGCGCCGGCCTGCCGGGGACGCTCGACAAAACCGCCCTGAGCGATACCCATAAAGAAACCCGCCGCGCCATCCATCTGGCGATCAGGCAAGCCAGCCAGGATATTGGCCAGCATCACAAATTCAACACTGCCATCGCCCAGGTGATGACCCTGATGAACGTGCTGGAAAAGGCCGCCCAAGAGACCGCCCAGGATCGCGCCCTGCTCCAGGAAGGCCTGGAAAGCGTGGCCCTGCTGCTGGCCCCGATCACTCCGCATATCAGCCATCAACTGTGGCTGGAACTCGGCCACCCGGGCGCGATCATCGACGCCCAGTGGCCGGAGGTGGATGAGTCGGCGCTGGTGCAGGACAGCCTGCAGCTGGTGATCCAGGTAAACGGCAAGTTGCGCGGCCATATCGACATGCCTGCTTCGGCCACCCGCGAGGAAGTCGAAGCGGCGGCGCGGGCCAACGAAAATGTATTGCGCTTCACCGAAGGCTTGAGCATCCGCAAAGTGATTGTGGTGCCGGGCAAGCTGGTCAACATAGTCGCCAACTAAATAGTCGCCAACCGACAAAGCTCGACACGGCCGCAAAGCGGTGCGTCGAGAGGTTCGCCAAGGGGATAGCAAAGATGATGAAACGGAATCTGTTGGTAATCGGCCTCGCTGCACTGCTCAGCGCCTGCGGCTTCCAGCTGCGCGGTACCGGTGACGTCGAGTTCGCCCTCAAGGAACTCGACGTCAGCGCGCGCAACGCCTATGGCGATACCGTCAAGCAGGTGCGTGAGGTACTGCAAGACAACGGCGTGCGCGTCCACTCCGGCGCCGCCTATCACCTGGTACTGAGCAACGAGCAGGAAAACCAGCGCACCGCCAGCTACACCAGCTCTGCACGGACGGCCGAATACGAACTGACCATGACCCTCGATTACGAGCTTCGTGGCGCACAGAACCTGCTGCTGACCAGCAACCAGCTCGAGGCGCAGAACTTCTATGCGCAGGACGGCAACAACCTGGTCGGTTCCGATCAGGAAGCGGTGCAACTGCGCAGCGAAATGCGCCGCGAGCTGGTGCAGCAACTGGTCCAGCGCCTGCAACAGGTTACCCCGGCCCAGCTCGACCAACTGCAGCAGACCGCCGAAGCCAAGGCCAAAGTCGAAGCCGACGCCCTGGAAACCGTGCGCCAGCGTGAAGCCGCACAACCGCAGCAGTCGCCCGTGCAACTGCCGACACCAAGCCAGTAGACCTGTCGGGGTCGCAGCCGCGGCCCCGCCTGTTAGCGCCTGATGAAACTCAACCCCGCACAACTCGGCAAACACCTCCAGGGCAACCTGGCGGCGGTGTATGTGGTCAGTGGCGACGAACCGCTGCTGTGCCAGGAAGCCTGCGACACCATCCGCGCCGCCACCCGTGAGCAGGCGTTCAGCGAACGCCAGGTATTCAACGCCGACGCCAGTTTCGTCTGGGGCAACCTGCTCCAGGCCAGCGCCAGTCTCTCGCTGTTCGCCGACAAACGCCTGCTGGAACTGCGCCTGCCTTCCGGCAAGCCCGGCGACAAAGGCGCGGCCGCCTTGCTCGAATACCTGTCGCGCCCGCCGGAAGACACCGTGCTGCTGATCAGCCTGCCAAAACTCGATGGCAGCGCACAGAAAACCAAGTGGGCCAAGGCGCTGATCGACGGACAGCACTGTCAGTTCGTCCAGATCTGGCCGGTGGATGCCCACCAGTTGCCGCAATGGATTCGCCAACGCCTGGCCCAGGCCGGTCTCAGCGCCAGCCAGGAAGCGGTCGAGATGATCGCCGTGCGGGTGGAAGGCAACCTGCTGGCCGCCGCCCAGGAAATCGAGAAACTCAAGCTGCTCGCCGAAGGCGGCCAGATCGAGGTCAGCACGGTGCATGCGGCGGTCGCCGACAGCGCCCGCTTCGATGTATTCGGCCTGATCGATGCGGCGCTCAACGGCGAAGCCGCGCATGCCTTGCGCATCCTCGAAGGCTTGCGCGGCGAAGGCGTCGAACCGCCGGTGATTCTCTGGGCGCTGGCTCGCGAAATCCGCCTGCTCGCCACCATCGCCCAGCAATACGGCCAGGGTATGCCACTGGACAAGGCCTTCAGCTCGGCGCGTCCACCGGTCTGGGACAAGCGCCGGCCATTGGTCAGCAAAGCCCTGCAACGTCTTTCTGCCGCACGCTGGGCCTCGCTTCTGCTGGACGCCCAGCGCATCGACGCGCAGATCAAGGGTCAAGCCGCGGGCGACCCCTGGAGCGGCTTGCGCATGCTAGCCCTGAGCCTGTGCGGGCAACGCCTGAGCCTGCCCAGCGACCCCGGCCTGTAACCCCCGCCCGCCGATTGCCGCCAGGAGAATGAACCCAGCAACGGGCATCTCATCCCTCCCCGCGCACAGCCTCATGCCTCACGCGCCCTCCTCGCCCCTGCTGCTAGTGGCCTGATCACTGAGTCCGTTTACCTTTGGACTCAAGCGTGCCTATGTAGTTAGCCCACCGTGCAGGCCACTAGCTGGACATCTTTTAACCAGCGGATCATCATTCACCCACCCGCACGTCGCGGGCCGCCACCGAGGATCCAGCATGGCCAAAAACCGCAAACAGCGCCCGAACAAGGCCAAATCCCTGATCACCCAGCCGCTGTTCCGCTGTCGTCAGGAAAAACCCGGCAAAGGCAAAGGCAGTTACCGCCGCGAAGCCTCCCAGCAAAACTGGGAGGCTTCGGTCCTTCTGGCAGCCTGAAGCCCCACTGCAGCACGCCTGAAGGCTCAACCGTGCTAAGGTAGCGGCCTGCAAAAACGCCTTGAGACCACCATGCCCAACCTGCTATTTCGCGGCCTGAGCCACTTGACCTCGGTCTGCTTCCTTCTGCTCATGACGGCCTGCGCCGAAGCGCCCGCGCAATCGCTGGTGACTGCTGCCGACAGCCCGAGTAGCCCCCCGAACAACCAGCCTGTAGCTGTCAGTGAAAAGCTCAGTTTCGCCGACTGGCGAACTCTGTTGCGCAGCGACGCGATTGCCGCCGGGATCGACCCAGCGCTGTTCGATCGCGCCTTCGCCGGCGTCAGCCCCAACCCCGACGTATTGCTCGCCGACAGCAGCCAACCGGAGTTTACCCGTCCGGTATGGGAATACCTGGATGGTGCGGTCTCCTCCCAGCGAGTCGCCCGCGGCCAAAGCCTGTTGCTGCAACATGGTAATACCCTCGAACGCGTCGAGAATCGCTATGGTGTGGATCGCGAAACCTTAGTGGCGATCTGGGGCCTGGAGAGTAACTTCGGCAGCAATATCGGCAATCACAACGTGATCCGCTCGCTTGCCACCCTGGCCTACGAAGGCCGCCGCCAAGTATTCTGGCGCAGCCAACTGCTCGCCGTGCTGCAGATCCTCCAGCATGGCGACATTACCCCGGAACGCCTGGTCGGCTCCTGGGCCGGCGCCATGGGCCAGACCCAGTTCATGCCCACCACCTACAACGAACATGCCGTGGATTTCGACGGCGATGGCCGCCGCGACCTCTGGAGTTCCTCGGCTGACGCCCTGGCCTCGGCAGCCCACTACCTACAGAACTCGGGCTGGCAGAAAGGCCAACCCTGGGGGTTCGAGGTGCGCCTGCCGCAGGCCTTCGACTACAGCCTGGCCGATCCGGAAGTACGCCGCAGCCTGGCCGAGTGGACAGCACTGGGCGTCGAAGCGCTCAATCCGCCAGCCCAGCACCTGGCAACCGAAACCATGGCGACCCTGCTGCTGCCGGCCGGGCATCGCGGTCCTGCCTTCCTGTTGCTGAGCAATTTTCGCAGCATCCTCAAGTACAACAACTCGACCTCCTACGCCCTGGCTATTGGCCTGCTGTCTGACGGCCTGCGCGGTGGCGATGGCGATGGCGTCCGTGCCGCCTGGCCCCGTGGGGAGCGGCAACTGGGTCGCAGCGAGCGCATCGAGTTGCAGCAATTGCTTTTGCGCAACGGCCTGGAACCGGGTCCCGCCGATGGCATCATTGGCGCCAACACACGCAAAGCCGTGCGTGCCTTTCAACTGAAACTGGGCTGGCCAGCCGACGGCTATCCGACCCAGGAGCTGCTGGTGCGGCTGCGTACGCCGCTCTGAGACAGGATGGCCGGGCTATTCAGCCATACTCAGCCCCGAGCCGCCCATCTCTATGGGCACATCCTGTAGTTTCGCCAGCCCATCTTTGATGTGCAGAACCGCCTCCTGATAATGCACATGGACCTCTGGCGTGTATGCCAGTTGCGGGGCCAGCGCTGCATACACATCGACCAGCCCCATTTCCGGATGCTCGGTGAACAGGTGGCCGCCGCAGTTCTTGCACCACTTGCGGCTACTGCGCGGCGTCTTGTTGTAGCTGCCGATACTGTCCGCGCCGCGAATCACGGTCAGCGCCTCGGGCTGCCACAGGGTGAATGCATTGACCGGGGCGGCCGACCACTGCCTACATGACTGGCAGTGGCAATAGCCCATTGCCACCGGCTCGCCGCTGACGCTGAACTGGACCGCGCCGCAAAAGCACTGACCCTGATAGGTTGGTTCGCTGCTCATGTTCTGCCTCCTGTCGATTGCCAAGTATTGCCGAGCGCCCATCGCCCAGATAGTGCCGACTCGAACTAGTCGATATAGCGCACGGGCTGCGCCGGCGTGCGTCTTACCTGCAATTCGAAGATATCCGGGCGCGCGTAGTGACCACTGACGTCGAGGGTGCGCCGCGCCGGCGCCACCCGCGTGCTGTCGATATCCGCATAGAGGATGCCGGCCTCGCGGTGCAGCGGTCCGGCGACGGTCCGGCCCTGCGGGTCGATCACCACGGAGTCGCCGTCATTGATCCACTCGCCTGGCTCAGGAAACAACTGCGCCCGTCCGGGGAAGTCGTCGGGGATGTCCTCGCCGCGCAGCACGGTGCCGCTACCCAGTACCCAGCAGCGGCCTTCCAGGGCGATGTGCCGCAGGGTCGCCAGCCAGCCCTCGCCGCAGTCGTAGGTGGGCGCGACGTAGATCTCCACGCCCTCGGCATACAGGGCGTAGCGCGCCAGCGGCATGTAGCTTTCCCAACAGATCAGCGTACCGAGCCGGCCAACCGGGGTGTCGACCGTGCGCAGCCCGCCGGCATCGCCCAGACCGTGGACCATGCGCTCGGGGTTGGTCGGTATCAGCTTGCGATGGCGGTTGAGCAAGCTACCGTCGGCACCGATCAGCACCACGCTGTTGTAGAGCGTGCCGCCACCCCGGCTGCGCTCGCATTCATTGAGACCGCAGACGATGGTCAGCCGATGGGCGCGGGCGGCCTCACAGAGTGGCTCGAGGTCACCGCGGGCAATGTCCACGGCATTGGCCTGCAGTCGCTCGTGAAGCTGGCCCATCAGCGCCCCGTCCCTACCTGCGGCCAGCCGCCAGATCCACGACGGGTAACCGGGAATGAACAATTCGGGCAAGACCGCCAGCTCGGCGCCTGCCGCCGCGGCCTCGCTCAGCGACTGCACGGCCAGCGCGAGTGTGGCCTGGCGATCGAGCAATACCGGCGGGCGCTGGATAATCGCAATCATGGTCATCACCGTTCTCCTCGTTGTGGTGAACCTACGAAGGTCAGCCTGCGCCTGGCGTAATGGTCGAACTAGTCCAGAATCTGAAGTGTTGTCACTCGGAGGTAGGACGATGGAAGACAGCTACGGTCAGTTCTGCACCGTCGCGCGTGGCGCCGAGGCGCTGTGCAATCGCTGGACGCCTCTGGTGGTGCGCGAACTGTTGTGCGGCAGCAAGCGTTTCAACGACCTGCACCGCGGCGTGCCGCGGATGTCCACCAGCCTGCTGAGCCAGCGCCTGCGTCACCTGGAAGAAATCGGCGTGGTCCAGCGCAGCGCCGTCGGCAAGGTCTGGGAATACAGCCTGACCGAGGCCGGCGAAGACTTGCGGCCCATCATCATGGCGCTCGGCCATTGGGGCGCGCGCTGGATCGGTAGTCGCCTGCACGACAATGAGCTAGACGCGGGCCTGCTGATGTGGGATGTGCGCCGCTTTGTGCGCATCGCCGAATTCCCGCCGCGGCCGGTGGTAATCCATTTCAGCTTCCGCGACGCGCGGCCCGGCGAGCGGCAATGGTGGTTGCTGGTCGAGCAGGGCATGGCCGATCTGTGCCGCGACGACCCCGGACGCGAGCCGACGCTGGTGGTAGACGCGACCGTACGCGCACTGACCGAAGTCTGGAGCGGCGAGCGCAGCCCGCAAGAGGTGCTGCAAGCGCGCGAGCTGCAGGTGCTCGGCGCGCCTGGGGATGCGCAGAACCTCTGGTGCTGGCTTGGCACCAGCGCCTTCGCCACAACCCGCAGCAACGCCCGCCACGCACCGCGGCCGCAGAACGCTGGCAACGCTTCCTCGTAGGGTGCGCGCGGCGCCCCCTACCCTGGCCAATCGCAGCGACAGCACACTCACGCCCCAGAAATAACAAAGCCTCCTGACGGGGCCTGCTGTGCGGACATCCTGGCCAGTTGGTCTTGACCTCATGGGCCCGCTGGTCGGCATGGTAGGTGGAACGCACCAACGGGCCTGGACCGCACGGCGCTCGACGGACTGCACGGTCAGCTTCTGTGGTAAGCTGCGCGGCGGCCACAAGCCGCCTCGTCCACGGAGCCTCTAGCGGAGCCCAGATTGCCGATGTCCGATACCTCCCCGCCCAAAACCGTTTCCAGCGGCGAAAAATTTCGCACCACTCAAGGCACCACCGCGATCAAGGACGGGCAGAAGCGCCGCGCCTCAAGCGAACCCCAGGTATTTGAACCCAAGCCCAAGTGGCTGCGGATCAAGGCGCCCGGCGGCAGCCGTTTCGAAGCGGTCAAGCGCAATGTCAGCGAACACCGTCTGAGCACCGTGTGCCAGGAATCCCACTGCCCGAACATGGGCGAATGCTGGTCAAACGGCACCGCCACTATCATGCTGATGGGCTCGGTGTGCACCCGCGCCTGCCGCTTCTGCGCGGTGGATACCGGCAACCCCAACGGCTGGCTGGATCTGGAAGAACCGCAGAACACTGCCAAGTCGGTGGAGTTGATGGCGCTGCGCTATATCGTGCTGACCTCAGTGGATCGCGATGACCTGGACGATGGCGGTGCCGCGCACTACGCCGCCTGCGTGCGCGCGATCAAGGAGCGCACCCCACAAGTGGTGGTGGAAGCCCTGACTCCGGACTTCGACGGCGACCTGCTGGCCATCGAGCGCGTGGCGGACTCCGGCCTGGAGGTCTTCGCGCAGAACATCGAGACGGTCAAGCGCCTGACCTATGAAGTGCGCGACCCCCGCGCCGGTTATGAGAAGACCCTGCGCGTGCTGGAGCACGCCAAGCGCCACCGCCCGAGCATGCTGACCAAGACCAGCCTGATGCTGGGCCTGGGCGAGACCGACGAGGAAATTCTCGAGACCATGGATGACCTGCGCGCCATCGGCGTCGACATCCTCACCCTTGGCCAATACCTGCAACCCACGCGCAACCACTTGAAGGTCAAGCGCTGGGTCAGCCCGGAAGAATTCAATCGTTTCCGCGACATCGGCCTGCAGAAGGGTTTTATGGAAGTGGCCGCCGGCCCGCTGGTGCGCTCCAGCTACCGCGCCGACCGGGTGTTCGAGAAGAACAACCTGGGCCTGGCCGCCCCTGTTCCGGTGCCGGGCCAGCAGGTCAATAGCACCCTGATTCCGACGCTCAACCTGAACTGATAGGGCCGCGCAACGCCTACCCCCTGCGCGTTGCTTCGCCGCCTGTCGAACTTATGGCTTGCGCAGTAGGACAGCCCTAAGTCCGACAGGTGACGAGGGGCAGGCGCCTTGTTTATCCGCCATGGACAGTGCATAGCGGATGGATAAAGCGCTCCACCCTCCCCGCCATTTATCAGTCCATTGCGCCCGTCAGGGTCTTCTGCTCAGGGTAGTCGAGGTGCTTGGCCAGCTGTTCTCGCAGCCGGGCACTTACCTCGGAGAATTCTATCGGCCCAGCGACCAGATCGGCCAACTGGGTCATGGCCATGCCGGCATAGCCGCAGGGATTGATCCGCCGGAACGGCGCCAGATCCATGTCCACATTCAGCGCCAGGCCATGGAAAGAGCGGCCATTGCGGATGCGCAGGCCGAGCGAGGCGATCTTCGCCCCATCCACGTAAACCCCAGGCGCATCGGGCTTGGCACTAGCGCTCACCCCATAGCTGGCCAGGGTGGCGACCAGGCTGCGCTCGATGCGGCTGACCAGCTCACGTACGCCAAGACCCGAGCGACGCAGGTCCAGCAGCAGGTAGGCCACCAGTTGACCGGGACCGTGATACGTCACCTGGCCGCCGCGATCGACCTGTACCACCGGGATGTCGCCGGCAAACAAGACATGCTCAGCCTTGCCAGCCTGGCCCTGGGTAAATACCGGAGGATGCTGCAACAACCAGATTTCGTCGGCGGTGTCCGCGCCACGTTCATTGGTGAAGCGCTGCATGGCCTGCCAGGTCGGCTCGTAGTCGACCAAGCCGAGCTCGCGAAAGCCCAGGCTCATCACAACACCATGTGCACGCGGCCAGTGGCACGCAGATCGAGATGAAGCGCTTGCAACTGCTCCACCCCGGTGGCGGTGATCAGCACCTGCACCGTAAGGAAACGGCCATTGCGGCTGTCACGCACCACCAGCGAGGTCGAATCGAAATCCGGCGCGTGGCGCTGGATCACTTCGACCACCAGTTCGGTGAAGCCTTCGCCAGCATCGCCGATCACCTTGATCGGATAGCGCGCGCAGGGGAACTCGATTTTTGGGGCTTGAACGTCAGTATCAGTCATGGCATCAGCAGGCTTGTGGCCTGTCCAGAACAGGACGCCCCGGGTACAGGCGTACGGGGCAGAATCAGAGGCGGTGGAAATATCGAGCGCCGTAGCGAGAGCGTCTCCTGGTGTTCACAGCAGGCGCGTTACGCGAAAAACGGAGGCGTTTAGTGAGCTAAATGACCCCGTTTTTTGCGTAACGCAACGCCAGCAGCAGACACCAGGGGGCGGTCGCAGTAGGCGAGCGTTATTTCACAACCTCTCAGTTGAACAACCCGAAGAAGAACAGACGAATGCTATCCCACAGACGACGGAATAGGCCACCTTCCTCGACAGTTTCCAGGGCTACCAGATCGACGCTGTGCACGACCTCATCGCCCAGTTTGACTTCGACCTTGCCGATCACGTCACCTTGTTGGATAGGTGCGATCAGCTGTGGGTTGAGGGTCATGCCGGCTTGCAACTTGTCCAATTGGCCTTTCGCCATGGTCAGGGTCAGGTCACCGGCCAGGCCAGCCTTGAGCTGACGAGTGGCACCTTTCCAGACCTGGGCCTGGGCCAATTCAACACCTTTCTGATAAAAGGTCCGGGTCTCGAAGAAGCGGAAACCGTAGGTCAGCAGCTTCTGGGTTTCGGCGGCGCGGGCTTGCTCGCTATTGGTGCCAAACACCACGGAGATCAAGCGCATGCCATCACGCACGGCAGAAGACACCAGGCAATAACCGGCTTCATCGGTGTGCCCGGTTTTCAAGCCGTCGACGGTCTTGTCGCGCCACAGCAGCAGGTTGCGGTTGGGCTGCTTGATGCCGTTCCAGAGAAATTCCTTCTGCGCGTAGATGGCATAGTGCTGCGGATCTTCGAAGATGATAGCGCGCGCCAACTTGGCCATATCTTTGGCCGAAGAATAGTGGTCAGGGTCCGGCCAGCCGGTGGCGTTGCGAAATTGGCTGTTGCTCATACCCAGACGCTGGGCATTGCTGTTCATCATGTCGGCGAAGGCTTCTTCACTACCGGCGATATGCTCGGCAATCGCCACGCTGGCGTCGTTACCGGACTGGATGATGATGCCATGCAGCAGGTCGTCGACCGAGACTTCCTTGCCGACCTCGATAAACATCTTCGAGCCGCCCATGCGCCAGGCTTTCTCGCTGATACGCACCATGTCGGTCTGCTTGATCTGACCGCGGTTGATGTCCAGGGTCGCCAGGTAGGCGGTCATCAACTTGGTCAGGCTGGCAGGTGGCAGGCGCTCATCGGCATTCTCCTCGATGAGGATGTTGCCGCTGGCGGCATCCATCAGCACATAGGACTTGGCAGCCAACTGTGGCGGCGCTGGAATCGCCATCTGGCTGGCCCAGGCGGCCGGTGCGCTGAGCAGCAGGAGTGACAAGGAAACGCGTTGGGCAAAGCTGGTGATATTCATCCGTCTCTCTAGATTGCTAATGGTCGAACAGGCCCAAACGGGCAAATCAGGTAGTGCTTGCAGCCGCAGCGTACGGCGCTTGGTGCCGCGTATTAAGTCCGGAGCTAAGTGCCATCTCAATCCGCCTTGACCAGCCTTGGCTCACCGAGGTTGGCCAAGCGCACACTGAGCTGCAATTGCTCAGCCTCGCCCCGGCTGCTCACCGGCCCCAGGCGCACGCGATGGAGAAGCTGCTGGTTGCGCACCACTGAGCTGATGAACACCGGCGCAGCCACCGTATCGCTCAACTTGTCCTTGAGCAACTCCGCAGCGTCCGGATTGGCGAAGGCTCCCACCTGGAGATACAGGCCAGAGGCTGCGACTGAAGCGTTTTTTTTTGCGTCTATCTGTACCGGCAGTACGGCCGCGGCATGCTGTTCTACGGGCGGCGAGTACTGCGCAAGCGGCGCTGCAACCGGCTGGGCGACGGTCTTGACCTGAGCCGCTGATTGCGCAGCCAGCACCAGTGGCACCGGGCGCCCCTGCTGGGCCCACCACTCGTGGGGATCGATGCCCTCGACCTTGACCCGTGCGGTACCGTTTTCGGCATAACCGAGCTTTTTCGCGGCGGCAAACGACAGATCGATGATCCGATCCGAATAGAACGGGCCGCGGTCGTTGACTCGCACTATCGCACTCTTGCCATTGTCCAGATTGGTCACCCGCACGTAGCTCGGCAACGGCAAGGTCTTGTGCGCGGCAGTCATGCCGTATAGATCGTAGGTTTCGCCGTTGGCGGTGGCCTGACCATGGAACTTGGTGCCGTACCAGGACGCCGGGCCTATCGCGTGATAGCGGCGCGCGTCAGGAATCGGGTAGTACTGCTTGCCAAACACCACATAGGGGCTGGCCTTGAATGAGCCATAGTGCGGCATGGGCACGGCGTCCGGGATCAGCGAGATGTCGACGTCCCACCAAGGCGCGCCGTCCTTGTGCGGGCGGCTGAAGTCACCAGGACCGGTAATAGTCGCGCCCGACTTGGCCGGTGCCACCGGTTGCGGCGCACGAGTGGACGCGCAACTGGCCAGTAATAGCGCGAGAGCAGAGTAGGCGGCCAATCTGAACGGCAAGCCCGACATTAGTTGGCCCCTCGTGCATCTACCAGCAATTCGGCCAACTGATTGACCGCCATGGCGTACATCACGCTGCGGTTATAGCGGGTAATCACAAAGAAGTTCGGCAACCCCAGCCAATACTCATCGCCCTGGGCACCTTCGAGGCGGAAGGCGGTGACCGGCATTTCGCCGTCCAGCGTATCGCTGCTCGACCAACCGAGGCGACGTAACTCGTCGACGTTCATCTGCGGGTCGAGGCCGACGCTCAGGCCCTGCTCGACCTGTTCGCCAACGACCGTGGCGACGCTGACCACTGGCTCGCCAGGCAGCCAGCCGTGGCGCTTGAAGTAGCTGGCCACGCTGCCGATGGCATCCACCGGATTGGTCCAGATATTGATATGACCATCGCCGTCGAAGTCCACCGCATAAGCGCGGAAACTGCTCGGCATGAATTGCGGCAAGCCCATGGCTCCGGCATAGGAACCTTTGAGGGTCAGCGGATCGACCTGCTCCTCACGCGAGAGCATGAGGAATTCACGCAACTCCTTGCGGAAGAAGGGCGCGCGCGCGGGATAATCGAAGGCCAGGGTCGAGAGCGCATCCATCACCCGGTAGCTGCCGGTGTTGCCACCGTAGAAGGTTTCCACGCCGATGATCGCCACTATCACTTGCGCCGGCACGCCGTATTCGGCCTCGGCGCGCGCCAGGGTCGCTTCGTGCTGACGCCAGAAATCCACGCCGCGGGCGATCCGCGAGTCGGTGATAAAGATCGGCCGGTAGTCCTTCCAGGGTTTGACCTTCTCCGCCGGACGCGAGATAGCGTCGAGAATCGTCTGTTTGCGCTGCACTGCGGCGAACAGACGGCCTAGTTGCTCCGAGGCAAAACCATAATCGCGGTTCATCTCGGCGATGAACTCACTGACCTGCGGCGAATCCTGATAATCGGCGGCGAGCGCCGGCTGAACCACACCCATGGCGGCAGCCAGACCGAGCCAATGTGTTTGCCGTGCAGCCCAGCCACGCAATATGTGCATTGAATTTATTACCCCAATTTAAGCCTGTGCAATCCACTTACGGTGCGTGTGGATCGACATCAAAATGCCAAACCCTGCCAGCAGGGTAATCAGCGAAGTACCGCCATAGCTGATGAACGGCAACGGCACCCCCACCACTGGCAGCAGACCGCTGACCATACCGATATTGACGAAAACATAAACGAAGAACGTCATGGTCAGCGCGCCCGCCAGAAGCTTACCGAACAGCGTCTGCGCTTGCACGGTAATCACCAAACCGCGTGCGATCAACAGCAGGTAAACCAGCAGTAACAAACAAACGCCGACCAGGCCAAATTCCTCGGCGAGCACGGCGATGATGAAATCGGTGTGGCTTTCCGGCAAGAAGTCCAGATGTGACTGGGTGCCGAGCAGCCAGCCCTTGCCGAAGACCCCGCCCGAGCCGATCGCCGCCTTCGACTGGATGATGTTCCAGCCGCTGCCCAGCGGATCGCTCTCGGGATTGAGGAAGGTTAGCACGCGCTGTTTCTGGTACTCACGCAGGACAAAGAACCACATACCCACCGTAACCGGGATCAACGCCCCCAGCGCACCGATGACCCAGCGCCACTGCAGCCCGGCGATGAACAGGACGAAAACCCCCGAAACGATCACCAGCATCGAGGTACCCAGATCCGGCTGCAGCAGGATCAGCACGAACGGCACCAGAATCAGGGCCAGACTGGTCGCGATGTGCTTCAAACTCGGCGGCAAGCTGCGCTTGGCCAGGTACCAGGCGATGGTCGCCGGCATGATGATCTTCATGAACTCCGAGGGCTGGAAGCGAATCACCCCGGGAATATTGATCCAGCGGGTGGCGCCCATCGCGTTGTGACCCATCACATCCACCACCACCAGCAGGCCGACACCCGCCACATACGCCAGGGGCACCCAGCGCGCCATGAAGCGCGGCTCGAGCTGGGCGATGATGAACATGCCCACCAGGCCGATGCCAAAGGAGCTGGCCTGCTTGATCAACAGGTCGACATTCTTGCCGCTGGCCGAATACAAAATGAACAGGCTGCCGACCGCCAGGATCAGCAACAGCAGCAGCAAAATGCCGTCGATATGCACGCGCTGCAGCAGGCTGGCGCGACGGCGCAGTACATCTTCGCTGGACAGCACTCGATCGAAATTACCGCTCATCGCTGACCGACCTCTGCACTCACCGGCTTGGCGTATTCGGCCTTGAGCTGGCCACTGTCGTCGAGCAACCAGGCATCCATTACCTGCTTGACCACCGGAGCGGCCACACCCGAGCCTGACTCGCCATTTTCCACCATCACCGCCACGGCGATCTGCGGGTTGTCCGCCGGAGCGAACGCGACGAACAAGGCGTGATCACGATGGCGCTCCTGGATCTTGTTGCGGTCGTATCTTTCACCCTGCTTGATCGCCACCACCTGCGCCGTGCCGCTCTTGCCGGCCATTCGATACTCCGCCGTGTCGCCAACCTTGCGTGCGGTGCCGCGCGCCCCATGCATCACTTGCTCCATACCGAGCCGCGCGTAATCCCAGTATTTGGCATCGCGCAACAGGACATCCGGCAGCGGCTCAGAATCCACCGGGGGGACCCCTTCGACGGTCTTGGCCAGGTGCGGACGAATCCACTTGCCCTTGGTGGCAATCAGGGTCACCGCCTGGGCCAATTGCAGCGGTGTAGTCTGCATATAGCCCTGGCCGATGCCGAGAATCAGGGTTTCCCCCGGGTACCAAGGCTGACGGTAGCGCCCCCGTTTCCAGTCCCGCGACGGCATCAGTCCGGACGTTTCCTCGAACATGTCCAGTGACACTCGCTGGCCCAGGCCGAAGCGGCTCATGTAGTCGTGCATCCGGTCGATGCCCAGCTTGTGCGCCAAATCGTAAAAATAGGTGTCATTGGAGCGCATGATCGCCATCTCCAGACTCACCCAGCCGTCGCCGCTGCGGTTCCAGTTGCGGTATTTGTGGCTGTTGCCGGCCAGTTGATAGAACCCCGGATCGAACACCCGCGAAGTGGGGGTGATCACCCCGGCATCCAGGGCGGCTACGGCCATCATCGGTTTGATGGTCGAGCCCGGCGGGTAGAGGCCGCGCAAGACGCGGTTGAACAACGGTTGGTCGATCGAGTCGCGCAGCTCGGCATAGGCCTTGAAGCTGATGCCAGTGACGAACGGGTTGGGATCGAAACTCGGCTGACTGACCATCGCCAGTACCTCGCCGGTACTCGGCTGGATCGCCACAATGGCGCCGCGACGACCGCCCAACGCGGCCTCGGCAGCTTCCTGCAGGCGCACATCGATAGTCAGCATGACATCCTTGCCCGGCATCGGATCGATGCGTTTGAGCACCCGCAGCACCCGGCCGCGCGCGTTGGTCTCGACCTCTTCGTAGCCGACCTCGCCGTGCAACTGCTCTTCGTAGAAGCGCTCAATACCGGTTTTGCCGATATGGTGAGTCCCGCTATAGGCCACCGGATCGAGTTCCTTCAGTTCTTTCTCGTTGATCCGCCCGACATAGCCTACCGAATGCGCGAAGTGTTCGCGCTGGGGATAATGCCGCACCAGTTGCGCCACCACCTCAACCCCGGGCAAACGGAACTGATTGACCGCGATCGTGGCAATCTGCTCTTCGCTCAACTCGAACAACACCGGCACCGGTTCGAACGGCCGACGGCCCTGGCGCACGCGCTTCTCGAACAGCGCCCGCTCATCGCTGCTCAGCCCCAGCACCTCGACGATCACATCCAGCACCGGCTCCCAGTCACCCGCCCGTTCGCGGGTCAGGGTCAGGCTGAAACTTGGCCGATTGTCGGCGACAATCACCCCGTTGCGATCGAAGATCAGCCCACGCCTCGGCGGAATCGGCTGAACGTGAACCCGATTGTTTTCCGAAAGGGTCGAGTGGTACTCGTACTGCACTACCTGCAAGTAATACATGCGCGCGATCAGGGCCGCAGTCAGCAGCAGAAACACCAAGGCACCGACCAGCGCACGCCGGCGAATCAGGCGCGCGTCTTTTTCGTGGTCCTTGAGGCGAATCGGCTGCGGCATCTATGACTGCTGATTATGGGTGGGAAATGTGGAGGGAAATCATTTGTGGTACGGGTGGCCGGACAACACGGTCCAGGCCCGATACATCTGCTCGCCGATAACAATCCGTACCAGCGGGTGTGGCAAGGTCAACGGCGACAGCGACCAGCGCTGTTCACTGCGCGCCTGTACTTCCGGCGCCAACCCTTCGGGGCCGCCGACCATAAGGTTGACGGTGCGCGCATCCAGGCGCCACTTGTCCAGTTCACCGGCCAACTGCTCGGTACTCCACGGCCGCCCTTCGACTTCCAGGGTGACGATGCGTTCCCCCGGCTGCACCTTGGCCAGCATGGCTTCGCCTTCCTGGCGGATCATCCGCGCTACATCGGCATTCTTGCCACGGGTGGTCAAAGGAATCTCGACCAGCTCCAGGGCCAGCTCCGACGGCATGCGCTTGGCATATTCCTGCCAGCCGTCTTCGACCCAGCGCGGCATGCGCGAGCCGACGGCAATCAGTTTGATCCGCACTACGCTGCGCCCTTACTCTTGTTCCGGCTCAGGGCTGAACTGCGCACGGCTCTGTTCGGCACCCTGCCAGAGACGCTCGAGGTCGTAGAACTGCCGTGCGGTTGGCAGCATCACGTGGACGACGATGTCACCCAGGTCAAGCAACGCCCACTCGCCTGTGTCCAGGCCTTCGCTGCCCAGCGGACGCACGCCCTTCTCCTTGACCTTCTCCAGCACGTTGTCGACCAGCGACTTGACGTGACGGCTGGACGTGCCGCTGGCGATCACCATGTAGTCGGTGATGCTGGTCTTGTCGCGCACATCGATGGTGGTGATGTCTTGCGCCTTGATGTCTTCCAGGGCAGCGATGGCCAGTTTGACCAGGTCTTCGCTGAGCATTTTTTGCTTCTTCATAAGTAACTCGTTTGCCTTGTGTTCAGTTCGACGCACGGTAGAGCCCGTGCGCATGGATATAGGTGAGTACCGCATCGGGCACCAGGTAACGCACCGATTGGCCGCTCGCCAGCAGCGTGCGGATCTGCGTGGCAGACACCGCCAGGGGCGTCTGCCAGATAAAGGAAATCTGTCCCCCGGGACCCTCCAGGGTCAACGGGTCGCTGATGCTGCGGGCCGCCAGCAGATTGCGCAAGGTTTCCGGCGCTTCGCTGTCGGCATCCGGGCGCTGCAGCACCAGAATATGGCAGTGCTCCAGCAACGCGTTCCAGCGATGCCAGGTGGGTAGCCCGCAGAAGGCATCCCAACCGAGAATCAGAAACAACTGGTCGTCGGCCGCCAACTCGGCGCGCAACGACTCCAGGGTGTCGATGCTGTACGACGGCTTGTCACGTTTGAGCTCGCGATCGTCGACGCACAACGGTGCCAAGCCGGCCACCGCCAGTTCGACCATGGCCAGGCGATCGTGCGCCGAAACCTGTGGCGCCTCGCGGTGCGGCGGCCGCGCACTGGGGATCAGGCGCAACTCGTCGAGGGCCATGAACTCCGCCACTTCCAGCGCACTGCGCAGGTGGCCGATATGCACCGGATCGAAGGTGCCGCCGAATATACCGATGCGTTTAGGCATTCTGCCCGCGCAGCTGACCGTCGCCGATCACCACATACTTCTCGCAGGTCAGGCCTTCCAGACCCACCGGGCCGCGGGCATGCAGCTTGTCGGTGGAAATGCCGATCTCCGCACCCAGGCCGTACTCGAAGCCATCGGCGAAACAGGTTGGTGCATTGAGCATTACCGAACTGGAGTCGACCTCGGCGAGAAAACGCCGGGCGCGGCCCTGGTGCTCAGTGACGATGGCGTCGGTGTGGTGCGAGCCGTAGCGATTGATGTGCTCGATGGCCTGATCCAGGCCGTCGACCACGCGGATCGACAGGATCGGCGCCAAGTATTCGGCGCTCCAGTCCTCTTCCGTCGCCGGGATTGCCTGGATCAGCGCGCAGGTGCGTTCGCAGCCGCGCAACTCGACGCCCTTCTCGACGAACATCTGCGCCATGGCCGGCAGAAATACAGCAGCCACGGCCTGATCGACCAACAGGGTTTCCATCGCACCGCAGATGCCGTAGCGGTAGGTCTTGGCGTTGAAGGCGATGCCCTGGGCCTTGGGCATCTCGGCCAGGGCGTCGACATACACATGACAGATGCCGTCCAGGTGCTTGATCACCGGTACCCGTGCGTCGCGACTGACCCGCTCGATCAGGCCCTTGCCGCCGCGCGGCACTATCACATCGACGAATTCGGGCATGCTAATCAGCGCACCGACGGCGGCGCGGTCGGTGGTTTCCACCACCTGCACCGCGGCGGCCGGCAGATCGGCCGCGGCCAAGCCGCGCTGGATGCAGGCGGCAATCGCACGGTTGGAATGAATGGCTTCCGAGCCGCCACGCAGGATGGTGGCGTTGCCGGACTTCAGGCACAGGCTGGCGGCGTCGATGGTCACGTTGGGCCGCGACTCGTAGATGATGCCGATCACGCCGAGCGGTACGCGCATCTTGCCGACCTGAATACCCGACGGACGGTAACTTAGGTCACGAATCGCGCCGACCGGATCAGCCAGGCTGGCGACCTGGCGCAGACCTTCGATCATGCCGTCGATCCGCGCCGGGGTCAGCGCCAGACGGTCCAGCAGCGCCGGTTCCAGGCCATTGGCACGGCCGGCGGCCAGATCCAGCTCGTTGGCGGCGGTCAGCTCGGCGCGCGCGGCATCCAGTGCCTCGGCGGTGGCCTGCAGGGCACGGTTCTTCTGCGCGGTGCTGGCGCTGGCGACCACGCGCGAGGCGGCGCGGGCCGCACGGCCCAGGCGGGTCATATAGTCGAGCACGGACTCGGTCATGGTCTCGGTAGCCTGGCAATAACTAAAGCGGCTGATTATAGCGGCGCCACCGCCCCACGCACAGCGGCGCCTGGCGGATAGTGGACAAGCAGTAGCAATGACCTGCCGGCCAAGACAGACTCAGCCACCGATACGGCGCTTGTTGCTATCATCGCGACCCACCTGAGGCCTGCCTGCAACCCGTGAAATCACATGCCTGACGAACCCGCCCGCAGCCTGCCCTGGCCACATGCCCGCCCCCTGAGCGTCAGCTTCTTCGACCGCGACGCGCGCTTACTCGCCCGCGAGCTGCTCGGCAAGGTAATCCGTCACCGCTGCGGCACGCTCTGGCTGAGCGCACGGATCATCGAGACCGAAGCCTATTACCTGGACGAAAAAGGCAGCCACGCCTCGCTCGGCTACACCGAGAAACGCAAAGCCTTGTTTCTCGACGGCGGGCACATCTATATGTATTACGCGCGCGGCAACGACTCGCTTAACTTCAGCGCACAGGGCCCAGGTAACGCAGTGCTGATCAAGTCTGCCCATCCCTGGCTCGACCCGTACTCGAACGGCGCCAGCCTGGCGCAGATGCAGGCCAACAACCCGGACAACCAAGGCCAGCCGCGCGCCCTGGACAAGCTCTGCGCCGGACAGACCTTGCTGTGCAAAGCGCTCGGCCTGAAAGTCGTGGACTGGGACGCGCAGCGCTTCGATCCGCAACGGCTGTTCGTCGAGGATGTCGGCGAGCGGCCGGCGCAGGTCGTGCAAACCGCCCGCTTGGGCATTCCCCGGGGACGCGACGAGCAGCTGCCCTACCGTTTCGTCGACGCCGCCTTCGCCCGCTGCTGCACGCGCAATCCGCTGCGTCGTGGCCAAGTCGAGGGACGCGACTACCATCTACTCGGCCCACAGGATACCCACCGATGAGCCAATGGCTCGACAGCTTGACCGCCTGGCTCAGCAGCAACCCGCAATGGCTGGGTGTGGCGATTTTCCTGATCGCCTGTACCGAATGCCTGGCGATCGTCGGAATCATCATACCGGGCACATTTTTGCTGTTCGCCGTCGCCGTGCTGGCCGGTAGCGGCGCGCTGACCCTCGGCGAAACCCTGGCCCTGGCCTACTGCGGCGGCCTGCTCGGCGACGCCCTGTCCTACGCCACCGGGCGTTATTTTCACCAGGATATTCGTCGCCTGCCCGGCTTGCGCCATCACCCGCAATGGCTGGCCGGCGCCGAACTCTATTTCCAGCGCTATGGCGTCGCCAGCCTGTTGGTCGGGCGCTTTATCGGCCCATTACGGCCCATGCTGCCGATGGTCGCCGGCATGCTCAACATGCCTGTCGGGCGTTTCATCGCAGTCAGTCTGCTGGCCGCAGCGGGCTGGGTTATTGCTTACTTGTTGCCGGGCTGGGCCACCGGCGCGGCGCTACGCCTGCCGTTGCCGGAGGGTTTCTGGCCGCAGGCCGCACTACTCGCCGGCGGCTTGGCGCTGGTGCTGGTTTTCAGCGTGCACAGCAGCCTGCGCGAACAGCGTCGCGCCAGCCTGCTCGCCGCGGGTTTGAGCCTGCTGCTGCTAGGCGCTCTGTTCATCGGCTGGCCGAAACTGATTCCGCTCGACCAGGGCCTGCTGGCGTTGTTTCAGGAACAGCGCAGCGCCAGCCTCGACCAGCTGATGGTGCTGATCACCCGCCTCGGCGACTTCACCAGTCAATTGGCTGCCGGCACCCTGCTGTGCCTGTTGCTGTTGCTGGCCCGCCAGTGGCGCGCAGCGCTGTTTGCCGGCGCCACCCTGCTCGGCACCGCGCTGGCCAACGGCGCATTGAAAGCCTGGTTCGCCCGCAGCCGCCCGGAGGTCCTGCTCGAACCGCTGGGCAGCTTCAGTTTCCCCAGCGGCCACAGCTCCGCGGCGGTGGCGTTCTTTCTGGTACTCGGGGTATTGGCCGGGCGTGGTCAACCGGCCCGCCTGCGCCTGGCCTGGCTGCTGCTGGCCAGCCTGCCTGCCATGGCCATCGCCGTGTCGCGGGTGTACCTGGGGGTGCATTGGCCGAGCGACATAGTCGCCGGTGCCTTATTGGCTGGCAGCCTGTGCGCCCTGAGCCTGAGCCTGACGCAAAGGCGCACACCGCTGCCGGCGTTACCCGCCAAGGTGTGGTGGCTGGTTGTGCCCGCCTGCCTGGCGTTGCTGGGGGTCATCGCCACCTGGCATCTGTCGGCCGGGCAGCTGTTATACCGCTATTGAGCCGCCCGCCAGGCTCCTAGCCAGTCACTTCACCCTGTAGCTGATCGAGCACGGTTTGCAGCAGACTCAGGCGCGCCTGCGGCTCGTCAAGCGCCAGCAGTTGCACTTTCTGCTCCGATGCCAATGGCAACAGATAGGCCAGCTGATTGGCCAGGGCCGCTTGACTGCTGACGGCATCAGTCATGCCCAAGGCGGCGACCAGCGGGTGCTCGGCCAGGGCCTCGAGCAACGCGACGAGATCCGCATGTTCGCACCCCAGGGGTTGCTCCGCCGCCTCCTCCAGCCAGTCAACCTCGGCGACGGTCAGTTGATCCGGTAGCACCTGGGCGTGGCGCACCTTGAAGCGCCGACCACCTTCGACACGAATCCCCAGCAGGCCGTTGGGCCGCTGCTGAAAGTCGCAGATCAGCGCCTCACAACCAATCGCCGAGAAGTGGCCGGCGGCCTCGCCGACTTCCTCGCCTTCGACAATACACACCACGCCGAAGCCCTCGCCCTGCTTCATGCAGCGACTGATCATGTCTAGGTAGCGCGCCTCGAATATCTGCAAATCGAGCAGGCAACCCGGAAACAACACGGTATTGAGCGGAAACAGGGATAGATTCATGGGGTTGTCCTCAGACCAGGAAGATGATCGCCAGCGGCAGCAATACTGCAGTAAGCATGCCCATCAGACTCATCGCCAGCGCGGCGAACGCGCCGCATTCTTCGCTTTCCTGCATGGCCCGCGCAGTACCGACCGCATGCGCGGTCATACCCAGGGCCATGCCGATGGCCGCGTGATGGCGCACACCGCACAGGCGCAACAGCGACGGCCCGAGCATCGCCCCGACCACCCCGGTGATCATCACGAATACCGCCGCCAGTGCGGCAATACCACCGATCTGGCTGGCCACCAGCATGGCGATCGGCGAGGTCACCGACTTCGGCGCCATACTCATCAACATGATCGAGTCGGCACCAAACCACCAGGCCAGGGCCACGCCAAGCACCGTAGCCACCACCCCGGCGACCAGCAAGGTCAGCACGGTCGGCCAGAACAACTGGCGAATCCGCCGCAGATTGAGGAACAACGGCACCGCCAACGCCACGGTGGCGGGGCCGAGGAACAGGGTCAGGGCCTCAGCGCTGACCCTGTAGTCGGCGAAACTCAGGCCGCACAGCAACAGCACCCCTATAACGATCGCCATCGACACCAGCACCGGCTGCAGGAACATCCAGCGGGTCCTTTCGTAGGCGGCGATGGACAACTGGTAAGCACCCAGAGTAATCCCGGCGCCAAACAACGGATGATGCGTGACCGCCTGCCAGGCACCGTACCAGTCGAGACTCATACGTCACCCCGCCGACGCTGCTGGCGCTCGATGAGTTTTTGCATCATCCAGCCGGCGAAGACCACCGACAGCACCAGCGACAACACCAGCGCCCCGATCACCGCCCAGAAGTCCGCGGCAATCGCATCGGCATAGGCCATCACCCCGACCGCAGGTGGCACCAGCAACAGCGGCAGGTACTTGAGCAGGTTGCTGGAGGCAAGACTCAGGGGCTCGCTGACCTCGCCGTGCACCAGCAGGAACAGCAACAACAACAGCATGCCGATAATCGGCCCTGGCAACATCGGCAGTAACAAGACGTTGAGTCCGGTGCCGAGCAACTGGCACAGCACCAGCCAGGACAGGCCGCGTAACAGCATGGGGTGAATCTCCGATTGAAGTGACAAACAGCGTCGCGGCGGTACAACCGACCAGCAGTTACCGCATAAGCATAGCGCCCGGACCTCAGGCCACGGCGCACCGCGGCCATTATAGGCTGGCAACGCGCCCGTCGAAAAAGACCGCGTGAGAACGTAGCGAGCGAAGGTAGGCGAGGCAAAAATAGCTGAGAAACGCAGCGCAGCAGAGTAACAGCCAACTGCTGGCCCGTAGGGCGAGCGCAGCGAGTCAAGCGGACTGGGTTCGCACGCGCGGGCACGAACGGTACATGAGCATGGCGCGTTGCGCTCGCCCCTACGGGGCCACGCTAAAGCGCATTAGCCGCAAGCGGCTTGTCGAACCTGCTCTTAACGCCGCATAACCGAGGACAGTAGCGCTCATCCGGCCGCTATAACCCACTATTCAGCAAGACATTGCAGGCTTGACCCGGTGCGCGCCGCGTGATGATCTAGGGCCTGAGCGGTTCGACTCGAAAAACAACAAATCACCCGTCTCCTCAAGGAGGAACTATGCCGTCAGTACCCGTAGCAGAACTCAACAATTATGTAGGCAAGGAACTGGGACGCTCCGACTGGCTGACCATCGATCAGCAACGCATCAATCAATTCGCCGAATGCACCGGTGACCATCAGTTCATTCACGTCGACCCGGAAAAAGCCAAGCGGACCCCCTTCGGCGGGACCATCGCCCACGGCTTCCTGTCGTTGTCGCTGATCCCCATGCTGATGGAAGACATCATGATCATGCCTGAGGGCCTGAAAATGGCCATCAACTATGGCCTGGACAGCGTGCGCTTCATCCAACCGGTCAAAGTCGACTCCAAGGTACGCCTGGTGGTGACCCTGACCGACGCCACCGAGAAAAATCCCGGCCAGTGGCTGCTCAAGGCCCGCGCGGTATTGGAAATCGAAGGCCAGGATAAACCGGCCTATGTGGCCGAACCCCTGACCCTCTGCTTCGTCTGATCTGCGCAAGCATAACCGGCCTTCACTCAGCCGAGCGAACGCCGCTTATGCAGCGGCGCTGGGCGGCGCGGCAGCGCAGAGTCAATAGTTTACGGCATACTTCCGGCAACACCTGGATCTGGATGCTTGCCATGCGCCGCCTCGCCAACCTGGCTTCCCTGAGCCTCGCCCTGCTGCTTGCCGCCTGCGGCGACGGTGAACCCCTGTTACCCGCGGACGCGACCCTGCCCGACGGCGCGCGCTATCGCGGCGAGGTAATCGACGGCTTGCTGCAAGGCCCCGGCCGCCTGGATTACCGCAACGGCAGCTGGTTCGTCGGCACCTTCAAGGATGGCCAGTGGCATGGCCCCGGCGAATGGCACGGCGCGAATGGCGAGCACTACGTCGGCGAGTTCGAGCAAGGCGCCTTTCATGGCCAGGGCACACGCCACTACCCTGACGGCAGCAGTTATCAGGGCGGTTTCGCCGCGGGTCGGTTTGCCGGCGAAGGCACCCTCAAGCAGGGCGGGCTGGTTTATCGCGGCGCGTTCAAAGACGATCTGTTCCATGGCCTGGGCACCCTCGATCGTGCAGACGGCAGCAGCTTCCACGGCCAGTTCAGCAAAGGCCTGGCGAATGGCCAGGGCGTGCGCAGCGACGAGTACGGCAACCAGTTCAGCGGCCAGTTCGATAAAGGCCAGCTGCAAGGCCCCGGCAGTTTCAAAAACACTGACGGCGATCTCTACAGCGGCGCTTTCCGTGACAACCAGTTCCACGGCAAAGGCCGCTACCAGAGCGCCGCTGGCGATGTCTGGAGCGGGCTGTTCGTCGCGGGCGCACTCAACGGCGCGGGCGAGTTCCTGGGCACTGACGGCGACCGCTACCTCGGCGAGTTCCGCGACTGGCGTTACCACGGTCAAGGCCGCCTGCACCTGGCCGATGGCAGCCTTTATCAGGGTCGCTTCGAGAATGGCGAATACGCGGGAAACGGCACTCTGACCCTCGCCCCAGGCAACCAGCAGAGCGGCATCTGGCAGCGTGGTCAACGCCTGCGAGACGAACAGGGTCGCATGCTGCCCGACCCGTTGGAGCTCGGCCTGCTGGCGCAGGGCCGCCTGCTCGATCAGGCCATTGCCGACCTGCCCGCCTCCACCCCCGCCATCGAACTGTATGCCCTGACCCTGGCCGGCGACGGCAAGCAGAGCGTGTTCCTGCGCGAAGCCGATTACGTCGCCAAACTGCTTGGCGAGCGCTTCGCCGCCTACGGCCGCATCACCCTGGCCAACCACCGTGATCACCTCGCCGACCGCCCGTTGGCCACCCGTGAAAGCCTGACCCGGGCGGTGCAGGCACTGGCCGAACGCAGCGGGCCGGAAGATCTGATCTTCATCTACCTGACCAGTCACGGTTCGCGCAGGCATGAGCTGAGTCTCGATCAACCGCGCCTGCAACTGAGCGATCTGCCGGCCAGCGAACTGGCCGTCCTGCTGCAGCCGCTGCGCGAGCGGCACAAGGTGGTGGTGATTTCGGCCTGCTACTCCGGTGGCTTCATTCCCCTGCTGCAAGACGACAAGACCCTGGTGATGACCGCCGCTCGCGCCGACCGGGTATCCTTCGGTTGCTCGGAGGACAACGACTTCACCTATTTTGGCCGCGCGCTGTTCGCCGAAGCCCTCAACGAGACCGATGACCTGCTGCGCGCCTTCGAGCTGGCCAAGGCAAAAGTCGCCGAGCGTGAACAAGCCGATGGCTTCGAGGCCTCCGAACCGCAAATCTGGCCTGCCAAGGCGGTCCTGCAACACTGGCGCGCCCTGCGCGAGCAACAGGCGCGCCAGGCGTTGAGCGCAGCAGCCGACGACAACAGCACCGCCAGCCCAGCCCCTCCAGTCGAACAAAGTATCGAGCGCAGTACACAGTAGTTTTTCAACGGCCTGTTAAGCTGATGGATATCAGCGGAGACCCCACGATTATGTATTTGACGCCCCAGCACATCCTCCTCGCGGGTGCCACCGGCCTGATCGGTGAACACCTGCTGGATCGCCTGCTCAACGAACCTACGGTCGCGCGCGTGCTGGCGCCTAGCCGCCGGCCATTGGCCGAACACTCGCACCTGGAAAACCCGGTGGGTGAACTGCTCGACCTCTTGCCCCAACTCAACGGCCCCATCGACACGGCCTTCTGCTGCCTGGGCACCACGATCAAACAAGCCGGCTCGCAGGATGCCTTTCGCGCCGTCGACCATGACCTGGTCGTGGCCTTCGCCCAGCGTGCCCGCGAGCTCGGTGCACGTCACCTGCTGGTGGTCAGCGCCCTCGGCGCCGACGCCAAGTCCTCGGTATTCTATAACCGGGTCAAAGGCGAGATGGAGCAGGCACTGCACGCCCAGGACTGGCCGCAGCTGACCATCGCCCGACCCTCTCTGCTGCTCGGCCCGCGCAACGAATTCCGCCTCGGCGAACGCCTGGCCGCGCCGCTGGCGCGCTGGTTACCGGGCAAATACCACGGCATCGAAGCCACCGTACTGGCCCGCGCCCTCTGGCGCCTGGCCCTGGAAGAAGACCGCGGCCTGCGCGTCATCGAGTCCGACCGGCTGCGCCGCCTCGGCCGCTGATCCCCTTACCCCCACCCTATCGAGTCAAACCATGAGCACAGCCCACAACAGCCTGATCGAAGCCCTCGAAGCCGCCGACATGCTTGAAATCGACGACCTCTACGCCTGGCAATTCAACCTGGACAAGGAACTGTTGGCCCAGGTCAGCGCCGGCTCGGCCAGCGCCGACAGCAAGGATCAGCCACTGCTGAGCATCGACTGCGCCGACGGCAGCGCGCGCCGCCGTTGGCAGTTCTCCCTTGCTGCGGTGAGCGCGGCGAGCTTCGATGCCGAGACGGACAGCTGGCACCTGACGGATGGCGACGCAGAGCACCGGATCAAATGCTTCGCGGCAATCCGCGGTGACAATCTCGACAACGACGACGCTGAAGTCAGCGACGACTGATCCCAGCGGAGCGCGCCATGCACCTGTATGACCGCTACATCCTGCCGCACCTGATCGACTTCGCCTGCGGCATGGGTGAGGTGATGCAGGCCCGCGCGCAGATCGTCCCGCTGGCCGAGGGACGGGTGCTGGAGATCGGCATCGGCAGCGGACTGAATCTGGGGTTCTACGATGCGGCGAAAGTCAGCGCGATCGTCGGCGTCGACCCCTCGGCCGAAATGCAACACCTGGCCCGCAGCCGCGCCGCGCGCTGCGCCATACCGGTAGAGATGATCGCCCTGGAGCTGGGCCAGATCCAGGCCAGCGAGGCCAGTTTCGACAGCATCGTCTGTACCTTTACCCTGTGTACCATCCCGGACGCCGTGGCCGCGTTGCAAGAGATGCGCCGGGTACTGAAGCCTGGCGGCCGCCTGCTGTTCTGCGAACACGGCCTGGCCCCGGATGCCCCGGTAGTGCGCTGGCAACAGCGGCTGACGCCCTACTGGAAACCCCTGGCCGGCGGCTGCCACCTCAACCGCGACATTCCGGCGCTGATCGGCGCTGGCGGTTTCACCATCGCCGAGCTGCAGACTGGCTACCTGAAAGGGCCCAAGCCTATGACCTTCGTCTATCGCGGCTGGGCGCATTGAGCCAGGCGCACAGGATCATGGGTAGTTGCTATCCGACATCAGAGGCAATCACCCCGTATGCTGTCCATGGTTGCTGGATAAACTCATTGGATTGAAAGCGGTTAGCGCATGAAGCCACCCTCGACACGCCCCTGCCATACCCGCCACACCTGCCTTAGCGGCTTACTGGCGCTGTGCATGGTCTGCGCCGCACCGATCTGGGCGCAGCAGCGCGAGGTGCGCGTGGGGGTCTACGCCAACGAGCCGAAGATCCTGCTGGGCCAGAACGGGCAAATCTCCGGGATCCTCGGCGAGTTGCTGAATGAAATCGCCCGCCAGGAAAACTGGCAACTGACCCCGGTGCCCTGCGACTGGCAAGCCTGCCTGGAACTGGCGCAAAACGGTACGATCGACCTGCTGCCGGATGTGGCCTTCAGCGAAGAGCGCGCGCTGCAACTGGACTTTCACCAACAGCCCTCGCTGTATGGCTGGTCGCAGCTGTATAGCCGCGAGGAGGCCAACCTGCAATCGATCCTCGATCTCAAGGACCGACGCATCGCCGTGCTGGACGGTTCCATTCAGCAGAACTACCTGCAAACGCTGCTCGACAGCTTTGGCCTGCACGCCCGGCTGATTGCCGTGCAAAGCCTGGCCGAGGGTTTCGAACTGGTGGCCAATCAGCAGGCCGAGGCGGCAGTGGCCAACCAGCAGTTCGGCGACTTCCATGCACCGCATTACCAGCTACGCAGCACGCCGATCATGTTCCAGCCCGCGCAACTGTTCTATGCCACCCGCAAGGGCTCCAACAGCGATCTGTTGAGCAGCATCGATCGGCATTTGCTGGAGTGGAACGACTCGCCCTCATCGTATTACTACCAGACCCTGCAGCGCTGGGGCGGCGAACAACCCCGGCTGCTGGTGCCAACCGCCGCCTGGTGGGGTCTGGCCATCCTTGCCGGCCTGCTCCTGACGACTCTCGGCGGTGCCCTGTTGCTGCGCCGCCAAGTGGCCGAGAAGACCCGCCACCTCAAGGCCAGCGAAGCGCGCCTGAACACCATCCTCGACAGCATCGAGCCCCATGTGTACATCAAGGACCGGGAGTTTCGCTACCAGTACCTCAACCGCACGATCTGCGAACTGCTGGGACAGTCCGCGGAACAGGCCATAGGACAAACCGCCGAGGCCTTCTTCGACAGCGCCACTGCCGCCCAACTACTCGAAGTCGATACACAGGTTCTCGAGCACGGCGAACGCGTCGAATACGAGGAAGTCCTGCATAACCGCAAGGATGGTAGAGCGCACACCTACCTCTCGGTGAAGCTGCCACTGCGTGATCCGGACGGTCGCATCTATGCTCTGTGCGGCATCTCCACCGATATCAGCGAGCACAAGAAGAGCCTCGAACAGATCCATCGCCTGGCCTTCTACGATCCACTCACCGGCCTGCCCAACCGCCGCCTGCTGCTCGATCGTCTGCAGCATGCCCTGGCCCAGGCGGCGCGCAACCAGCTCGAAGGCGCCTTGCTGTTTATCGACCTGGACAATTTCAAGAACCTCAACGATACCCTCGGCCACGATCAAGGCGACCAGTTTCTGCAGCTGGTGGCCAGGCGCCTGAGCGACGAGGTACGCACGGAAGACACCCTGGCCCGTCTGAGCGGCGACGAGTTCGTGCTGGTGCTCGAAGGCCTGAGCCCGCAGCCCGAGCAAGCCCTCCAGCTAATCGACAGGGTAGCCGGCAAGCTGCTCCAGGCCCTGGCCGCGCCTTTCGACTTGCCCGGGCATAGCCATGCCAGCACCGCCAGCATTGGCGTGGCGCTGTTTTCCGAATGCCACGGCAACGCCGATGAACTGCTCAAGCACGCCGACCTGGCCATGTACAAGGCCAAGGCCGCGGGGCGCAACACCCTGAGGTTCTTCAACCTGGCGATGCAAACCGAAGTCAGCGCCCGCGCAGCGCTGGAAAGCGACCTGCGCCAGGGCCTGAGGGAGCGCCAGTTCGTCCTGTACTACCAAGCCCAGGTCGATCAGCACGGGCAGTTGCTCGGTGCCGAAGCCCTGGTGCGCTGGCAGCACCCGCAGCGCGGCCTGGTGCCGCCGGCGGAGTTCATCCCGCTGGCGGAAACCACCGGCCTGATCCTGCCCCTGGGCCGCTGGGTCCTGCACAGCGCCTGCCTCCAACTGGCGGCCTGGGCCGCACAGCCCGAGATGGCCGCATTGAGCCTGGCGGTCAACGTCAGCGCGCGGCAATTCCACCACCGTGATTTCGTCAACGACGTGCTCGCCGTACTGGATGAGACAGGGGCCAACCCGCAGCGCCTGGAGCTGGAGCTGACCGAGAGCCTATTGGTCGAGGATGTGGAAGCGCTGATCGACAAGATGACCCAGCTCAAGGCGCATGGCGTGTGTTTCTCGCTGGACGACTTCGGCACCGGCTATTCGTCGCTCAGCCAGCTCAAGCGCCTGCCGCTGGATCAGCTTAAAATAGACCGCTCCTTCGTCCATGACCTGCTCAGCGACCGCAATGACGAGGCCATCGCACGCACGGTGATCGCCCTCGGCCAGAGCATGGATCTGGCGGTGATCGCCGAAGGCGTGGAAACCCTGGATCAGCGCGATGCCTTGCTGCGCTTGGGCTGCCAGCGCTTTCAGGGTTATCTGTTCGGCAAACCGGAGCCGCCACAAATGCTCAAGCAGTGGCTCAAGCCGGCCGGCGCCAGCAGCGCCTGAGCCTGACACCGCTCAAGCCTCCGACGCGGCCCCTTCAAGCCTGAGCCGAAACAGATCGGACGCGGCAAAATCCGCCACGGCCATGGGCCGGCCAAACAAGTAGCCCTGGTAATGCAAGCAGCCATTGCTCAGCAGGCTGTCGCGTTGCTTCAGGGTTTCCACGCCTTCGGCGATCACCTCCAGCCTGAGACTTTGCGCCAAGGCGAGAATCGCGCGCACGATGGCCAGGCTGCTGGGATTGCCCGGCAACTCACCAATGAACGATTGATCGATTTTCAGTTGATCCAGAGGCAACTGCTGCAGATAGGCCATGGACGAATAACCCGTACCGAAGTCATCGATGGAGAATCGGATACCCATGTCTCTCAGCGTCTGCATGCGCACGATGGCTTCGTCCATGTCCGTCAGCAGCAATGACTCGGTCAGCTCCAGCTTGAGGAACTGGGGGTTGGCTCCGCTATGCTGCAGGGTCTGTTGCAGTGCCTCGACAAAGTCCGCCTGATACAGCAGGCGCGCACTGAGATTCACCGACAGGCTCAAGCCGGCGCTGTGCGGGTGCTGCGCCCACTGCGCGAGCAACGCGCAGGCGGCGCCGAGCATCTGCATATCCAGGGCCTCGATCAGCCCACAGCGCTCGGCGATACCGATAAAGGCGCCAGGCGCCAACAAGCCGCGCTGCGGGTGCTGCCAGCGCACCAGCGCCTCGGCACCGGTCAGGCGCCCCAGCTGATCCACCTGCGGTTGCAGATACATAAGGAATTCGCCGGTCTGCAGCCCCCGGCGCAGGTCCTCCTCCAGCTGCAGGCGAGCACTGACCGCTTCCTGCATCTGCGAGTCGTAAAAACTCAGGGCGTTCTTGCCCGCGGCCTTGGCCGTGTACATCGACAGGTCGGCGCGCTGCATCAGTTCATCCACCGAATGCTGCTCGTCACTGAACAGCACTACGCCCAGGCTGGCGCTGCTGAACAGGCGATGTCCACCGGCCAGATAGGGCTGGCGCAGGGCGTCCAGCACCTTGGCGCCTAGGTGCTCGACCTGGGAGGCGGCTTCCTCGGTACGGGTCTCCAGCCCCTCGATCATCAGCACGAACTCGTCGCCCCCCAAACGGGCCACGGTATCGCGCTCACGCAGGCTATGGCGCAAGCGCTCGGCCACCTGGCACAGCAGTTCGTCACCGACCTGATGGCCATACAGGTCGTTAACATTCTTGAAGTTGTCGAGGTCGAGGAACACCAGCGCCGCATGCTGGCCATTGCGCCGACTCAACGCCCGCGCCTGCTGCAGGCGGTCACGCAGCAGGCGCCGATTGGGCAGGCCGGTAAGGGCATCGTAGAACGCCAGGTGCTTGATCTCCTCCTCGGCGGACTTGCGCTCGCTGATATCGGTCAACGACGCCACATAGTTGCTGACCCGCCCACGCTCATCGCGCACCGCGCTGATGGTCAGCCACTCGGGAAAGACTTCGCCACTCTTGCGCCGGTTCCAGATCTCCCCCTCCCAGATACCCGTCTCGATCAGGGTCTCCCACATGGTTTGGTAGAACTCCGGGCTCTGACGCCCGGAGCTGAGCATCTGGGTGGTCTGGCCGACGACTTCAGCGGCGCTGTAGCCGCTGATCTGGCTGAAGGCACGGTTGACCTTGAGGATCCGCGTGCTGGCATCGGTGATCAGCATGCCCTGCTGGGACTCGAAGGCAATCGCGGCAATCTGCCGATCCAGCTCGAGATTGACCCTGTCGGTAATATCGCGAGCGATGAACACCATTGCCCGCTTGCCCTGCAGCGGGGTATCCAGGCGCCGGGCGCGACCCTCGAACTGCCGATGGCCGGAAGGCGTACGCATGCCGTATTCCAGGGTTTGCGGGCTGTCGCTGGCCAGGGTGTGCGCGAGAAAGGCCATGAAGCGCTCCGTCTGACCAACGGACAGCACATCGGCCAGGCGCTTGCCCACCAGGCCCTCACCGCCGCCATAGAGCAGCTGCGGGTCGGGGACCATCACCTCCAGGTAACGCCCCTCCTCGTCCAGTACCAGGGTCAGGTCCGGGCTGGCCTCGCTGATCGCCCGCAGACGAGCCGCGCTCTCACGCAGGGCCTGACGATCCCGGGCCTGCTGGAAGAGGTCCTGCAACAAAAGCCCCAGCAGCAGGGTGGCCGGCGTCAGCACCAGAAAAATCGGCACGGCCACCAGCTGCAACGCCTGGCTGAAATACGCGCGGGGCAACAGGATCAGGCTCAGCAGCAGCAACAGATGCACCAGCGCGCCGAACAGCAACAACTGCCAGACGCCGATGCGCAGCCAATTGCGCTGGCAGGCCGCCCGATAAGCCAGGCCCATCAGCACCGGTATGACGATAGTGAACAGGCCTGGAATGACCCCCACCCCACCCAGCCAGAGCCGATAGGCGCCGGCCATCAGCCCAGCAATGGCCGCCACCAGCGGGCCGCCAAACAGGCCGGCCATGCTCAGCACCACGCTGCGCGCATCGAAGATCAACCCCTCATGGAGCGTGATCGGAGCCAGCATGCCGATCACGCAAATAGCGCCGAACAGGCCGCCGGCCAGCAGCCGACGCAGCAGTTGCCGCTGGACATGCCGCATAGTCAGGGCATGCAGCCAGCACAGCGCGATCAGCAGAGCCGCGCTCTCGATAAATTTCAGGGTCATGGAACAACTCGGCGGGTTTACCAACACCGGCGGGCAATGGAGGCCACGTGCCAGCAAACGCCCATGATAGCAATTTACCAGCAACCCACTCAGGCCGTAGGTCAGTCAGGGCTGCCGGACCCACAACACCCGGGTTGCTGCTAGCGTGCTGGCTCGCGCAGCTGCAGGGCATCCACCAGGCCGGCGGCGATGGCCATGCCAACCAGATCGGCGAGGGTCGCGGCCTGCATGCGCTTCATCACCCGCGAGCGGTACAGATCGACGGTTTTGACGCTGATTTCCAGCTGCTCGGCGACTTCCCGGTTGGTGTAACCACACACCAGCGGCAACAGCACATCGCGCTCGCGCGGGGTGAGGCTGTCCAGGCGCGCCTGCACCGCCTGCAAGCGCTCATCCACCGCTGGGGTCGCCGGCGGCCGACTCAGGGCTTGCTGCACGCTGTCGAGCAGCAACTGTTCGTTGTAGGGTTTCTCGATAAAATCCACCGCGCCGGCGCGAAAGGCGCGCACCACAATCGGCACATCGGCATGGCCACTGACGAAGATGATCGGCATGTCGATCCCGCGCTCGCGCAGGGCTTCCTGCACATTCAGCCCACCCATGCCGGGCATGCGCACGTCCAGCAGCACGCAGCCACGGGTCTCGGCCGCACAGGCCTCGAGAAACTCCCGGCCGCTGGTAAAGGGCAAGGCCTTGAGCCCCACCGACTCCAGTAGCCAGACGGTGGAATCGAGCATGCCCTGGTCATCATCGACCACATACACCTGTTGTTGCGTTTGCCCGCTCATCCCCTGCTCCTCTGATTGTTCTTGTTCGCGGCCTCGTCAGCCCGGCCCAGCGGCAACCGACATTCCAGGCAGAGTCCGGCGGCCTTGCCTGGATGCGCCTCCAGGGCGCCACCAAAGCCTTCGATAATGCTGCGACTCATCGACAGGCCCAGGCCCAGGCCTTCCGCCTTGCTGGTGTAGAACGGGGTGAAGATGTGCTCCAACTGCGCCGCTGCCACGCCCGGACCCTGGTCACTGACCCAGACGCACAACTGGCCGCCACGCTCACCGGCACTCAGTTCGATGCGCGAGGGCTGGCCCGGGTGGGCTTCGCGGTTGGCGTCGATGGCGTTGCGCAACAGATTGAGCAGCACCTGCTCGAGCAGCACCCGGTCGGCGTAGACCGGCGGCAGATTATCCGCCAGTTGCTCGACAATATTCACCTGCCAGTTATTCGCCTCCCACTGACACAGACGCATCGCCTCGCGGGCCACCTGGGCGATGTCCAGGGCCTGGGTGCGACGCTGGCCCTTGCGCAGGAAGGCGCGCAGGCGTTTGATCACCTCGGCGGCGTGGTTGGCGTGTTCGGTGATGCGCTCCAGGCCCTGAGCCACCTTGTCCGCCGCCTGCGGATTAGTGCCGAGGGCCTTGAGGTAGCGCTGGCTGGCACTGGCGTAATTGACCACCGCCGCCAGCGGTTGATTGATCTCATGGGCGATACCCGACGCCAGTTCGCCCAGGGTGACCAGCCGTGCGGTGTGCGCCAGCTCGTCCTGATGGTGGCGCTGCTGGGCCTCACGCAGCTCGCGCTCGGTCATGTCGCGGGCCACCAGCGAATAGTAGCGCTCGCCGCCGCTGCCGCGATGGGCCAGCAGCACCAGCGACACCGGCAGCGGCGCGCGCTGCCCCAGCGGCAGCAGGCGCACCTCGGCGCTCCACACGCCACAGCTATCGGCGGTGGCCCAGCCGCGAGCCTGCAAGTGCTGCACATCGTCTTCGCCGAGCAACGCATCCAGCGCGGGCAGCGGCTGGTCCGGGGCGATATTCAGGGCATGCCGGGCCGACGGGTTGAGGTAGGTCAGGCATCCGCCCGGCTCGATAAACAGCACCAGGTCGGTATTGGCCTCGACCACTTCGGCCAGGCGCCGCTTGTTCTCCTCGGCCTGCACCCGCGCGGTGATGTCGCGCGACACGCTGACCACCTCCACCACCGCGCCGGTGTAGGTTTCGCGGATCGCCCGGCTGGCGGTCTCGAACCACAGGTAGTGGCCGTCGCGGTGGGCAATCCGCGAGGTCATGGTGTGGTAGCCGTCCTGCTCCAGCGCTTCGCGGGTGCGCTGCACCAGTTGCGCCTGATCCTGACGATGGAACAGCGCCTGCACCAGGGTGCCGCGCAGCTCTTCGGGCCAGTAGCCGAGCAGCGTCCAACTGGCCGGCGAGGCGTCGAGGAAACGCCCGTCCGGGGTGTGCCGGGAAATCAGGTCGGTGGTGTTTTCGGTGATCAGCCGGTACAGCCGGCTGGCTTTGGCCGCCTCGCGTTCGGCGCGAACCTGAACGGTGGCCAGCCGACAACGGGCCAATACCCGCTGCTCCTGCGGGTCGGGGATGAACAGCCAGATCAGAATCTGCCCGTCGACCTGTGCCTCGACCTCCTCGATGGCCCGATTCTGCTGCAAGCAGGCGCGCACCAGTTGCGCCGCGTTGACCGGCAGAAACTCCGCCACCGCCGGCAATGGCCGCCCGCCCAGCAGCTTGAGCATGGCCGCATTCAATTGCAGCGGCTGCGCCTGCGCATCCAACAGCAGACTCGGCTGCGGGTCGGCGCCGAGCAAGGCATTGCCGCGCGACTGCAGGGGCAGGCTGGCCAGCAGGGCCAGCAGCAGTTGGTGGATGAATCCCAGCCAATCGAGACTGATGCCCTCCTGCAGTTCGATCAGCAACAGTCCGGGCTGGCCCTGATCCAGCTGCAAGGTCAGCACCTGGCCGTGACTGATGGCGGCGCGGCGCACGCGCCCGGCCAGCCAGCAGGGCAGCACACGCAACTCGGCCAGACTCAGGCGCGGCTGCGCCGCCAGCGCCTCGAACAGCAGCTGATCGCTGGCCTGCAAGGGATCGCCAAAGCCCGGCGGCAGGTGCGGGGCACTGCCTTCATGGCTGTAGATACCCGTGCCTGATTTCCAGCCAAGAAAGAACGTCTGACGCACTTCAGGGCAGGCCTGCAGGGTGCGGCGCAAGGCATCGGCGCGCACCGCCAGGGGTAGCGCCTCGCGCTGCAGACACAGCCAACTGTGCAACTGCACCTGGATCTCACTCATCGTCACGCGTTCCTTTCAGCAGGCGGCCAGCCACGAGAGGGGCATGGCGTGGTCAGCCGCGAGCATCAGGGCAACGGCGACGTAATGCAAAGCGACCAAGGACTATACCCGACGAAGCAAGCTAGTAAATATACTATACAACTATGGTTCAGTTGCCATATCTATGCCCATAAATATATAAATGCCGCCTAGCTGAAAAACAAAGCGCCTATTCGCGCCGCCGAATAGAAGCCACAAGAGCAAACAATCTGCCATGGGTACCCGCATGTCGATCTACGAACAGGGCCTTGAGCCTACCGCCGTTAACCACATCGCCCTCTCGCCGCTGAGCTTTCTCGAGCGCACCGCGAGCGTTTACCCGCACTACCCGGCGGTGATCCATGGCTCGATTCGCCGCAACTGGAGCGAAACCTATGCCCGTTGCCGGCGCCTGGCATCGGCCCTGGCCGGCCGTGGCATCGGCAAGGGCGACACGGTGGCGCTGATGCTACCGAATACCCCGGCGATGCTCGAAGCGCATTTCGGCGTGCCGATGATCGGCGCGGTGCTCAACCCGCTCAACG
The DNA here is from genome assembly GCF_035621475.1 of Pseudomonas paeninsulae. Classification (NCBI taxonomy): domain Bacteria; kingdom Pseudomonadati; phylum Pseudomonadota; class Gammaproteobacteria; order Pseudomonadales; family Pseudomonadaceae; genus Pseudomonas; species Pseudomonas paeninsulae. Next base: position 662,764 of record NZ_CP141799.1, on the reverse strand, counting down.
TGCGCCTGGATGCCGAGGCCATCGCCTTCATGCTGCAGCACGGCGAAGCCAAGGTGCTGATCACCGACCGCGAGTTCTTCGATGTGGTGCATGCCGCCGTCGGCATGCTCGATCATCCGCCGCTGGTGATCGATGTCGATGACCCGGAATTCGGCGAAGGCCAGGCGGTCAGCGACCTCGACTACGAAGCCCTGCTGGCCGAAGGCGACCCGCAATTCGCCTGGCAATGGCCGGATGACGAATGGCAGGCGATCAGCCTCAACTACACCTCCGGCACCACCGGCAACCCCAAAGGGGTGGTCTACCACCACCGCGGCGCCTACCTCAACTCGCTGGGCAACCAGATGACCTGGGCCATGGGTCACCATCCGGTGTACCTGTGGACCCTGCCGATGTTCCATTGCAACGGCTGGTGCTACCCCTGGACCATCACCGCCCTGGCCGGCGTGCACGTATTCCTCCGGCGCGTCGACCCGCAGAAAATCCTCCACCTGATCCGCGAGCATCGGGTCAGCCACCTGTGCGGCGCCCCCATCGTGCTCAACGCCCTGGTCAACATGCCCGAGTCGGCCAAGGCGGCCATCGAGCACCCGGTCAATGCCATGGTTGCCGGCGCGGCGCCACCGGCCAAGGTGATTGGCGCGGTCGAGGACATGGGCATCAAGGTCACCCACGTCTATGGCCTCACCGAGGTGTACGGCCCGGTGACCGTGTGCGCCTGGCATGCCGAATGGGATGAGCTGCCGCTGGATCAACGGGCGCAGATCAAGTCCCGCCAGGGCGTGCGTTACCCGACCCTGGAAGGCCTGATGGTCGGCGACCCGAAAACCCTGGAGCCGACGCCGCGCGATGGCGAGACCATCGGCGAGATCTTCATGCGCGGCAACACGGTGATGAAGGGTTACCTGAAGAATCCCAGCGCCACGGCCGAGGCCTTCGAGGGCGGCTGGTTCCACACCGGCGACCTGGCCGTGTGTCATCCCGATGGCTACGTGGAAATCAAGGATCGCCTGAAAGACATCATCATCTCCGGTGGCGAGAACATCTCCACCATCGAGGTGGAAGCCGTGCTCTACCGCCACCACGCGGTGCTGGAAGCGGCCGTGGTCGCACGCCCGGATGAGAAGTGGGGCGAAACGCCCTGCGCCTTCATCACCCTCAAGGTCGATCAGCAGGCGATCTGCGAGAGCGAGATCATCGCGTTCTGCCGTGATCACCTGGCCGGCTTCAAGGTGCCGAGAACCGTGGTCTTCACCCAGTTGCCGAAGACCAGCACCGGCAAGATCCAGAAATTCGTCCTGCGCGACATGGCCAAGGCGCTCTGATCGATAAACCCGCTCGCCCATGCCGGGCGAGCGGGTAGTTGGCCCTTCCACAACAACAAAAAGCCCAACAACAAAAAACGGCACGCGCCCCGAGGCGCTGCGCCGACGGAGGCAGCACCCATGCAACTGTACCAACGCAAAGATGGCGAACAGCAACCCTGCTGGTCTTTCGGGCCTTTCCGAGTGCGCCTGCCGTTTATCCACTACCGCTGGGAAACCGCGGAAATGCTCCAGGCGCTGATCATGTTCGTGGTCAGCCTGGCGATGATTCCGCTGCTGGAAAAATACCTCGGCCTGCCCTACGACGTGGCCCTGGCCTATGTGGTGGTGTGTGGCATCGGCTTCATGCTGCCGGCGCTGCTCGGGGTGCCTTTCGTGCCCGGCTGGATCACCCCGGGTATCCCGGTGGTGCTGCTGTTCCTGGGTAACTTCAAGCCCGGTCCGGAAGCGATTCAGGCGCTGTTCGCCCTGCAGTTCCTGGTGTTCGTGATCTTCCTGGTGCTCGGCGTCACCCGCCTGGGCAGCACCCTGGTCAAGATCATTCCCAACTCGATGAAAGGCGGGATCATCATCGGCGCCGGCATCGCCGCGCTGATGGGCGAAATCTCCAGCGGCGGACGCCTGGCCAATACGCCGATTTCCCTGGTGCTCGGCAGCCTGATCTGCCTGTACCTGATGTTCTCGGTGTCGTTCAAGGGCCTCACCGAGCGCGTGCCTTTCGCCCGCAAGATCGTCAACTACGGCATGGTGCCGGGCATGTTGATCGCCATCTTCATCGGCATCGCCGTCGGTGAATACAAGATGCCCGACGTGCGCTTCGGCATCACCGCGCCGGCCTTCGCCGATATGTGGAACTACCTGCCGTTCAACGTCGGCTTCCCCGGCCTGGACGTGTTCCTGCTGGCCGTGCCGACGGCGGTTATCGCCTACATCATCGCCTTCGGCGACATCATCGTCGGCCAGTCGCTGATGCAGCGCGCCGACGAACTGCGCACCGACGAAGTGATCGAGAACAGCATCGACCGTGTGCACCTGGTGACCGCCCTGCGCAACGCCCTGCATGCCTTCTTCGCGCCCTACCCAGGCCTGGCCGGACCGCTGTGGACTGCCGTGGCGGCGACCATGGCCGAGCGTTACAAGTACGGGCGCAAGGCCATGGACTCGATCTATAGCGGTGCCGGCACCTTCTGGATCACCGGTTTCATCGCCCTGTTCGCCCTGCCGCTGGTGAGTTTCTTCCAGCCAGTGCTGCCGATCGCCCTGTCGCTGACCCTGATCCTCACTGGCTATATCTGCTTGATGGTCGGTTTCGAGCAACTCAACAACAACACCGAACGCGGCGTCGCCGGCACCATGGGCGTGGTCCTGGCCGTCTACGGCGCGGGTTGGGGCCTGGCCGCCGGTGCGGCGCTGTACATCCTGGTCGAGCGCACCCACCTGCTCAAGTTCGCCTCGAGCAAGGACAAGACCAGCGGTGCCCCCGAGGTCGACTAACGCGCTATAACCCTATTCACCATTGCCCACGCCGCAGGTTCGCCTGCGGCACTTTGTTTTGAGGTGCCCCATGCCCGAGTACAACGCCCCCCTGCGCGACCTGCGTTTCGTCCTCCATGAAGTCTTCGACGCGCCAGCCCTGTGGGCACGCCTGCCAGCCCTGGCCGAGACCGTGGATGGCGACACCGCCGACGCCATTCTCGAAGAGGCGGCCAAGGTCACCGGCCAGCTGATCGCCCCGCTCAACCGCAGCGGCGACGAGGAAGGCGCGCAGTGGGTCGCCGGCGAGGTGCGCACCCCAGCCGGCTTCAAGCAGGCCTACGCCACCTATATCGAAGGCGGCTGGGTCGGCCTGTCCGGCAACCCGGCCTACGGCGGCATGGGCATGCCCAAGATGCTCGCGGTGCAGTTCGAGGAAATGCTCTACGCCGCCGGCTCCAGCTTCGCCCTCTATTCGGCGCTGAGCTCCGGCGCCTGCCTGGCGATCGACGCGCATGCCAGCGAAGAACTGAAAAGCACCTATTTACCACCGATGTATGCCGGCCGCTGGGCCGGCTCCATGTGCCTGACCGAAGCCCACGCCGGCACTGACCTGGGGATCATCCGCACCAAGGCCGAGCCCCAGGCCGATGGCAGCTACAGCATCAGCGGCAGCAAGATCTTCATCACCGGCGGCGAGCAGGACCTCACCGAGAACATCATCCACCTGGTCCTGGCCAAGCTGCCGGGCGCGCCGGCCGGACCCAAGGGTATCTCGCTGTTTCTGGTGCCGAAAGTCATGGTCAACGGCGACGGCAGCCTGGGTGCGCGCAACGCGGTGAGCTGCGGTTCGATCGAACACAAGATGGGGATCAAGGCGTCCAGTACCTGCGTGATCAACTTCGACGGCGCCAGCGGTTACCTGATCGGCGAAGCCAACAAGGGCCTGGCGGCGATGTTCACCATGATGAACTACGAGCGGTTGTCGATCGGCATCCAGGGCATCGGCTGCGCCGAAGCCTCCTACCAGGCCGCCGCCGCTTACGCCCGCGATCGCCTGCAGAGCCGCGCCGCTACCGGCAAGGTCGCGCCGGACAAGGCCGCCGACCCGATCATCGTGCACGCCGACGTGCGCCGCATGCTGCTGAGCATGAAGGCCATGACCGAGGGCGGTCGGGCATTTGCCTGCTACGTCGGCCAGCAGCTCGACCTGAGCAAGTTCGGCGCCGATGCCGACGAACAGCACAACGCCGCGGCCCTGGTCGCCCTGCTCACCCCGCTGGCCAAGGCCTTCTTCACCGACATCGGCCTGGAAAGCTGCGTACACGGCCAGCAGGTGTTCGGCGGCCACGGCTATATCCGCGAGTGGGGCCAGGAGCAATTGGTCCGCGACGTGCGCATCGCCCAGATCTATGAAGGCACCAACGGCATCCAGGCCCTCGACCTGCTCGGGCGCAAGGTCGTGGCCAACGGCGGCGCCGGGCTGCGCCAGTTCGCCGCCGAAGTCCGCCACTTCGCCCACCAGCACCAAACGCCTTATGGCAGCGAGCTGGTCACCGCCCTGGAGCGCCTGGAAGGCGTCAGCGGCTGGTTGCTGGAGCAGGCCAAGACGGATGCCAACGCGGTCGGCGCCGCCTCGGTGGATTACCTGCACCTGTTCGGCTACGTCGCCTACGCCTACATGTGGGCGCGCATGGCGGCAGTGGCCGAGGCCAAACGCGACGAGGATCAAGCCTTCTACGGCGGCAAGCTGGCCACCGCGGCGTTCTATTTCGCCCGCCTGCTGCCGCGCACCCTGAGCCTGGAGGCGAGCATCCGCGCCGGCAGCGCGCCGCTGTATGGGCTGGGCGCCGAACAGTTCTAAGCCTAGGGCGGGTGCAACCCGCCACTGCCAGCTTGGCGGGTTGCACCCGCCCTACATGGTTGAGCGTTTGCGCGGTGTGCTGGTAACGAGACACCGCGTTTTTTTATTCAAGCCGCAGGGTACGCGGGGCCGCCCAGCAGGCCGTTGAAAAACGTAGGCGAGGCAGGCAAGACAAGGCAAAAGCAGGCGAGGAAGCGGAGTTTACGTGCTGTAAATGAGCATTCCGAGCCTGTTTTTAACGCCGTATTGCCAACGCAGGTAGTTTTTCAACGGCCTGCTAGGCCGTGCGCACCGCTAGCCGATACCCAGACGAGAAGACTATGCGCACCCTGACCACCCTCACCGGCAACAGCCAGAAACTCGATGGCGGCGCCATGTTCGGCAACGCGCCCAAGGCCCTCTGGCAACGCTGGATGACGCCCGATGAGCAGAACCGCATCGACCTCGGCTGCCGCGCCCTGCTGGTGCAGGAAGCCGAGCGCAATATCCTGGTGGAAACCGGCATCGGCGCCTTCTTCAGCCCGGAGCTGAAAGAGCGCTTCGGCGTCCAGGAAGACCGCCATGTGCTGCTCGACAGCCTGGCCGAGCTGGGCCTGTGCGATGCCGACATCGATATCGTGGTGCTCACGCACCTGCACTTCGACCACGCCGGCGGCCTGCTCGCCGCCTGGGAGAAAGATCAACCGGCACGCCTGCTGTTCCCCAATGCGCGCTTCGTCACCGGCAAGCGCCAATGGCGGCGCGCCTGCAATCCGCACGCCCGTGACCGCGCTTCCTATATCCCGGAACTGCTGACCCTACTGGAAAGCAGCGAGCGCCTGACGCTGCTGGAGGAAACCGAACAGTGCCAACTGCTCGGCCCGGACTGGCACCTGCACTGGAGCGATGGCCATACCCCCGGGCTGCTGCTACCCGAAGTGGCCATGCCTGGCGGCCCGGTGCTCTTCCCCAGCGACCTGATCCCCGGCGCACCCTGGGTCCATCTGCCGATCACCATGGGCTACGACCGCTTCCCCGAGGGCCTGATCGAGGAGAAGCAAGCGCTGCTCGCCGACCTGCTGGCCCGCGGCGGTCGCCTGGTCTTCACCCATGATCCAGAGACCGCCATGGGTCAGGTGGTGCGCGATGGCAAAGGCCGCTATGGCCTGGAACAGAAGGTCGCCGAGGTCCGTGCACTGGCCGACTGAGCTAGGCCATGCGTGCCTGGCCGAAAAAACCAATGGGCCGATATGTGCCAGGCTCTGCACAGTGCAGTCACGCAGAGCCACCATGGCCACGCTCAAAGTCTTCTACAACAGCGCCTGCCCGGTGTGCAAAGCCGGCATCGATGGGCAGCGCCAGCGCATGCAGGCCGACGGCAGTTGCCCGGTCGAGTGGATCGACGTTGATCAGCAACCCGGCGCCTGCGCAGAACTCGACACCCCACTGGAGCAGGTGCGTGAGCGTCTCTACCTCAAGGATGAATCCGGGCGCATCGCGATCGGCGTGGACGCCTTTGCCGAGCTGTTCCAGCGCACCCCTGGCCAGCAGTGGTTGAGCAGACTGCTACAAATTCCCGGCCTGCAGCTGCTGGCACGCTGGAGCTACAACCTGCTCGCCCGTGCGCTGTACCGCTGGAATCGCTGGCTGAAACACTGGTAAACCGCGCCCGCACAGCCCATCCAACCCCGCGTGCAGACGGCCTTTAGCCTGATCCAAACAGCGTACGGCAGAACACGCCTTATCGCCGCCACTCGGCTAGCAGGTCGTTGAAAAATGTAGCGAGCGAAGGTTAGGCAAGGCGAAATTAGCCGAAAAAGCGCAGTTTACGTGCTGTAAATGAGCATTTTTAGGCTGATTTCAACGCCGCATAACCGAGTGCAGTAGTTTTTCAACGGCCTGCTAGCTATAAGCCGCCGCTGACGCCCAGGCTCACGCCCAATTCGGTCGCCAGCGAGAACGGCAGCAACAGGGTGTCCAGCAGGGCACTGGCGGGCAGGTCGAGGCCGGGGTATGGCGGCGCCTCGGTGCCGAAACGCTCTTGCGCGCAGCAGCCGTTGTTCAGCGCATACAGATCCAGGCGAGTGCCCGCATAGATCACCGGCGCGCCCGACTTGGCCGCATCCAGGGTGCGCACCGTGGCGCAACCGCTGCTCGACAGGATGAGCAGCAGGCACGCCATCCGCACAGTTCTGTTACTCATCCGACACCCGATGATGCTCGCCCCAGCGCGGCAACATGTCCTGGGGCACGCCCAGGCAATTGAGGATGCGCGCGACGACGAAATCGATCAGGTCGTCGATGGTCTGCGGCTGGTGATAGAAGCCCGGTGCCGCCGGCAGGATCACCGCACCCATGTTCGACAGCTTGAGCATGTTCTCCAGGTGGATGCTGGAGAACGGCGCCTCGCGCGGCACCAGGATCAATTGGCGACGTTCCTTGAGCACCACATCGGCGGCGCGTTCGATCAGGTTGTTGCAAGCCCCCGTGGCAATCGCCGACAGGGTGCCGGTCGAGCACGGCACCACCACCATGGCGCTGGGCGCGCCCGAGCCGGAGGCCGCCGGGGCCATCCAGTCGTCCTTGCCGTAGACGCGAATCTGCCCTGGCGCGGCGCCGGTGTATTCACTCAAGAACGTCTGCATGGCCTGGGGTTTGGCTGGCAGGGTCACGTCCGTTTCGGTGGCCAGCACCAACTGCGCGGCCCTGGAAATCAGGAAATGCACCTCACGGTCTTCCTGCACCAGGCAGTCGAGCAGGCGCAGGCCGTACTGGGCGCCGGAGGCACCGGTCATGGCCAAGGTAATGCGTTCGGGACCGCTCATAAATTCACTCTCAAAGCTGTTGCGCTTGCTTATGCTGCGTTGAAAGCCTGCTCGGAATGCTCATTTACCGCTTGTAAACTCCGCTTCCTCGCAAGCTTTCGCCTTGCCTAATCTGCGCTCACGACGCTTTGAGCGCGAATTTTCACTTTTTATAAGGCCAGCGCCGCCGCCAGCTTGCCATGCAAGCCGCCGAAACCACCGTTGCTCATCACCACCACCTGGGTGCCCGGCGCCGCTTCGGCCTTGACCCCTTGGATGATCGCCTCCAGGGAATCGCAGACCTGGGTCGGCACTGCCGATGAGGCCACGGTCGCGGCCAGATCCCAGCCGAGGCTGGCCGGGGCATACCAGTACACCGAATCGGCCTGGGCTACCGAACCCGGCAAGCCGTCGCGGTGGGCACCGAGTTTCATCGAGTTGGAGCGTGGTTCGATTACCGCGATCAACCTGGCATTGCCGATGCTTTTACGCAGACCGTCGAGGGTGGTGGCAATCGCCGTCGGGTGGTGGGCAAAGTCGTCGAAGATGGTCACTCCATTGACTTCGGCAACCTTTTCCATGCGCCGCTTGGCGTTGATAAAACTGCAGAGCGCGGCGATACCGAGTTCCGGCACCACGCCGACATGCCGCGCCGCCGCCAGTACCGCCAGGGCATTGGCCACGTTGTGCTGGCCGGTCAGCTGCCAATCGACCACGCCTTGGGGCCGGCCGTCGAACCACACCTCGAAACGTGCGCCATCGGCGCTGAGCAAACGTGCCTGCCACTGGCCGCCTGCGCCGGTGGTCTGCACCGGCGTCCAGCAGCCCATCTCGATCACCCGCTGCAGCGCCCCTTCGGCCGCCGGGTGGATGATCAGGCCGTCACCGGGAATGGTCCGCACCAGGTGATGGAACTGCCGCTCGATGGCCGCCAGATCCGGGAAGATATCCGCGTGATCGAACTCCAGGTTGTTGAGGATCGCGGTGCGCGGGCGGTAATGGACGAACTTGCTGCGCTTGTCGAAGAAGGCGCTGTCGTATTCGTCGGCCTCGACCACGAAGAACGGCGTGTCGCCCAGGCGCGCGGAAATGCCGAAGTTCTGCGGCACCCCGCCGATCAGGAAACCCGGGCTCATGCCGGCATGCTCCAGCACCCAGGCCAGCATGCTGCTGCTGCTGGTCTTGCCATGGGTACCGGCCACCGCCAGCACCCAGCGCCCTTGCAGCACATGGTCGGCCAGCCACTGCGGGCCGCTGACGTAAGGCAGGCCTTGGTTGAGCACATATTCAACCGCTGGATTGCCGCGCGACAGGGCATTGCCGATTACCACCAGATCCGGCGCCGGATCGAGTTGCGCGGGATCGTAGCCCTGGGTCAGCTCGATGCCCTGGGCTTCGAGTTGGGTGCTCATCGGCGGGTAGACATTGGCGTCGGAACCGGTGACGCGGTGCCCCAGCTCCTTGGCCAGCACGGCCAGCGAGCCCATGAAAGTGCCGCAGATACCGAGAATATGGATATGCATGAATAACCTCGAAAAACCAACGAATTAAGGCCGTCAGAAAGGCCATATCGCAGAAGCGCATGGCGAGCCCGTAGGAGGGATTTATCCGCGAATTTTGCGGCTGACGCCGCGCCTACAACCAGCACTCACCTGGAGCTACTCGGAACGAACACAAGGCTCCGGAAAACTCGCCGCAGGTTAGCACAGCAGCCTCTTGCACGGCCGGTACCTCAGCCGCGACGATTCAACCGCATCCGCTCGAGAAAGGTCGCGATGATCCGCCACCCGCACCTGCAGGAGCGGGCCAGGTCACGACTCAACCACGCGGCCGGATGGCATGCTTGCGCAACTTGCGGTAGAGGGTGTTGCGGCTGATACCGAGCTGTTCGGCGCTGCGCGTCATATGCCAGCGCTGGCTTTCCAGCACGGATAGCAAGGCGCTGCGCTCGGCATCTTCGAGCGGCGCACCGGCTGCCGGGGGGCTTGCTGCACTCAGGGCCGGCATCCGGCGAATCTCCACTGGCAGTTCGGCGTGACGAATGATGCCGTCCTCACACAGCGCCACCAGAGTGCGCAGCACATTACGCAACTGCCGCACATTGCCCGGCCAACGGTAGTCGAGCAGGGCCTGCTGCGCCCGATCCTCCAGGCGTACCACCTGGCCACGGGCCTCCTCGCCGAGCAGGTGCTGCAGCAGCTGCAGCTTGTCGCTGCGCGCGCGCAGCGGCGGCAGCTGCAGGACTAGGCCATTGAGGCGGTAAAATAGGTCTTCGCGAAATTGCCCGCTGGCCACTTGCTCAACCAAGTCGCGGTGGCTGGCGCTGATCACCCGCACGTCGATGGGTTGCGACTCGCCGCCGATGGGCTCCACCCGGCGCTCCTCGAGCACGCGCAGCAGGCGGGTCTGCAGCGCCAGCGGCATGTCGCCGATCTCGTCGAGGAACAGGGTGCCGCCGTCGGCCTGCTGCAGCTTGCCGCGCATGCCCTCCTTGCGTGCACCGGTAAAGCTGCCGCCGCGGTAACCGAACAGCTCGCTCTCGATCAGGGTCTCCGGGATCGCCGCGCAGTTCAGTGCGACGAAGGGCTTGCCGCCGCGCGAGCTGACCTGGTGCAGCGCCTTGGCGAAAGCCTCCTTGCCGGTACCGGTCTCGCCGCCGATCAGCAGCGGCACGTCGCGTTCGTAGACCCTCAGGGCGCGGCGAAAATCGTTCTGCAGGTCCGCATCGGCCAGGCACAGCCCGGGGGTCGCCAAGGTTTGCCCACCCTGGGCTTGCGGACTACGCCGCGCCTGGCCACGGAGCATGGCAAAGAGCAGCTGACCACGCTGGGTATACAGCGGCCAACTGGCACTGGGCTGCGGCGAGGCGCGACCGAGCAGGTCATCCAGGCGGCAGTCGAAAATCTCCAGCAGGGTGCGCCCGAGCAGACGCTGACGCGGCAGGCCGAGCAGGTTGATCGCGCTCTGGTTCACCGCACTGACCCGGCCATCGCCATCGAAGGCCAGCAGGCCCTCGCTGAACTGGCCGATATATTCGGCCTGGGCATGGAAACGCAGCAGCCATTCGCCCTCGAAGCTGCGCAGGAAGTGGCAGCCCTCGATGGCCTTGGCCGACAGATTGACCAGGGCCATGGTGTGAAACTGGCTCTGCCGCGAGACGTCGTGGCGTGCCGAGGACACATCGAGTACTGCCAGCAGCTCGCCATGCGGGTCGAATACCGGGCTGGCCGAGCAGGTCAAGCCGGTATGGCGGCTGCGGAAATGTTCGTTCTGGTGAATGGTCAGCGGCTGGCGCTCGACCAGGCAGGTGCCGATGCCGTTGGTGCCCTCGCAAGCCTCGCTCCAGTCGGCGCCGAGCCACAGCCCGGCCTGCTCGAAGGTGCGTTTTTCCGCCTGTTCGGTGACACAGTTGAGGATCAGCCCACGCGCGTCGGTGAGCAGCACCGCATGGCCGGAGCCGGCCAGCTGACGGTGCAGGCTGTTCATCTCGTTGCTGGAAATCTCCAGCACCTGCTGCAGCTGTTCGCGGCGCTCGAGCATGCGCGCGTGTTCGAGCACCGCAGGCGCCATCGGCTGCGCAGGGTCGAGGTGGTGCTGTTCCAGGCAGCGCAGCCAGGAACGCGCAACCGAGGGATCGGCGGCCGGGCCGGCGACTTGCGCCTTGCCCTGCGCCACGGTCAGCACCTGCTGGGCGTGGCGGTTCAGATGATTGTGCATTTTTATTGTCCTCCGCTACGGGGTGGCGGTAGGCAACCCGTGCCCTGGCGAGACACCCGCAACGGCGCAGCATCCACCAGCTCAGGCGCTATTGCAACGCCGCGCAGACCGGCGAGTCACGGGCTGTACCGGCGGCGTGACAAAGTGTCACCCCCGGCTGTGCCGAAGTCGCGACAGTACTTTCGGATGAGACCCTTCAGCTGCAGGCTCGACCGCTCTAGCACGATACTTTCATCAGCCTGGCCCGACCCTTGCTCTAGGACTTTGCAAGCGCAGCAGCGCTGCACTCCCCAATAAGCACAAGAGCCAGGAGCACCACCATGATCTACGCAAAACCCGGAACACCAGGCGCTGTTATCAACCTCAAACCGCGCTACGGCAACTTTATCGGTGGCGAGTTTGTCGCGCCGGTCAATGGCGTGTACTTCAGCAACACCAGCCCGGTCGATGCCTCGCTGATCGGTGAGTTTCCCCGTTCCGATGCCTCCGACATCGAGCTGGCCCTGGACGCCGCCCATGCCGCCGCCGATGCCTGGGGCAAGACCTCGGTGCAGAACCGCTCGCTGGTGCTGCTGAAAATCGCCGATCGCATCGAAGCCAACCTCGAACTGCTGGCCGTGGCCGAAACCTGGGACAACGGCAAGGCCGTGCGTGAAACCCTCAACGCCGACGTGCCGCTGGCCGCCGACCACTTCCGTTACTACGCCGGCTGCATCCGCGCCCAGGAAGGCAGCGCCGCAGAGATCGACGAGCACACCGCGGCCTATCACTTCCACGAGCCGCTGGGCGTGGTCGGGCAGATCATCCCGTGGAACTTCCCGCTGCTGATGGCTGCCTGGAAACTGGCTCCGGCCCTAGCCGCCGGCAACTGCGTGATCTTGAAGCCAGCCGAGCAGACGCCGCTGTCGATTACCGTGCTGATGGAGCTGATCGGCGACCTGCTGCCGCCGGGCGTGCTCAACGTGGTCCAGGGCTTCGGCCGCGAAGCCGGTGAGGCCCTGGCCACCAGCAAGCGCATCGCCAAGATCGCCTTCACCGGCTCCACTCCGGTCGGTTCGCACATTCTCAAGTGCGCCGCCGAGAACATCATTCCGTCGACCGTGGAGCTGGGCGGCAAGTCGCCGAACATCTTCTTCGAAGACATCATGAATGCCGAGCCGGCCTTCATCGAAAAAGCCGCCGAAGGTCTGGTGTTGGCGTTCTTCAACCAGGGCGAGGTGTGCACCTGCCCATCCCGCGCGTTGGTGCAGGAGTCGATCTACGACGCCTTCATGGTCGAGGTGATGAAGAAGATCAAGCTGATCAAGCGGGGCGACCCGCTGGACACCGAGACCATGGTCGGCGCCCAGGCCTCCGAGCAGCAGTACGACAAGATCCTCAGCTACCTGCAGATCGCCCAGCAGGAAGGCGCCGAGCTGCTCACCGGCGGCGCGGCGGAACGCCTGGAAGGCGACCTGGCCAGCGGTTACTACATTCAGCCGACCCTGCTCAAGGGCAACAACAAGATGCGCGTGTTCCAGGAAGAGATCTTCGGCCCGGTGGTGGGCATCACCACCTTCAAGGACGAAGCCGAAGCCCTGGCGATTGCCAACGACACCGAGTTCGGCCTGGGCGCCGGTCTGTGGACCCGCGATATCAACCGCGCCTACCGCATGGGTCGGGCGATCAAGGCCGGTCGCGTATGGACCAACTGCTACCACCTGTACCCGGCGCACGCCGCGTTTGGCGGCTACAAGAAGTCCGGCGTCGGCCGCGAGACCCACAAGATGATGCTCGACCACTATCAGCAGACCAAGAACCTGCTGATCAGCTACGACATCAACCCGCTGGGCTTCTTTTAATCGATCCTCCCGGCGACTTCTGTCGCCGGGAGGCGCGCTCAATCCGACATTACTTGCGTCCAATTCGGCACCATCATGCTTGCCGAATTGGCTTGTGCTAGTCGCAGCGCCGTCAAATAACCGCGCGCTGACAGTCATGCATGAGGCGTGAAACCTCAAACTAAAACAACAATAGATCAGGACACATTCATGGACCAGATTGGCAATTACGTGCTTTATCTAATCATGCTCTGCGCCGTACTAGGCGCGTTCGCTGCCATCTACAACAGCGAAGAAGGGCTTGGTAAAGAATTCATGGAGGGCATCCACGCCATCGGTTATATCTTCGTGCCGGCGGCGGGCATCATGGCCTCCATCCCCTACCTGACGGTGGTGATCGAAAAAGCCTTTGGCCCGTTCTTCGCCTTGCTCGGCGCAGATCCTGCGCTGGCTGCAACCATGATCATCGCTTCGGACATGGGCGGTTATCAGCTGGCCTCGGCACTCGCCGCGAGCAAAGAAGCACTGGTAATGGCACTGATCACGGGGTTCATGGGCGGCGCGACCATCGTCTTTTCGATCCCGATGGGTCTGGCGATGTTAGACAAGCGCGACCATAAATACATGGCGCTGGGCGTCATGTCCGGCATCCTGACCATCCCGCTAGGCGTGTTGATCGCCAGCCTGATTCTGGCGCTCGGCAACCCGATGGTGCGTGATCTAGTGGCCACCAACGGCGAGGCGACGTATCAACTCGCACTGGGCCTGGGCAGCATTTTCGCCAACCTGCTGCCGATCCTGATCTTCGTGCTGGCCCTGGCCCTCGGCCTGCGCTTCTTGCCGGACATGATGATCAAGGGCTTCATCATCTTCGGTCGGACCATGGACGCGGCGATCAAACTGGTGCTGGTGTTCTCCATCGTCGAGTACTTCACCGGGGTCTTTACATTAGTATTCGGTGGTTGGGGCTTCCACCCGATCATCGCCGACGCCGAAGATCAGGCCCGCGCGCTGGAAACTGCCGGTTACATCGGCATCATGCTGGCGGGTGCGTTCCCGATGGTGTACCTGCTGCGCAAATACTTCGGCCAAGCGCTGGAAAACCTCGGTTCTAAAGTTGGCCTGAGTGCGGTTGGCAGCGCTGGCATGCTGGCGACCATCGCCAACATTCTCGCGATGTTCCGCCTGGTGCGGTTTATGCCGCCAAAAGACAAAGTGATCAACATCGCCTTTGCTGTCTGCGCCGCCTTTCTGCTGGGCGATCACTTATCGTTCACCGCCAACTTCCAGCCGACCATCATCCTGCCGGTACTGATTGGCAAGATAAGTGCTGGCTTTATTGCCGTCGGGCTCGCGTACTGGCTGTCAGTACCGAAGGCCCTGCAACTTGAGGCGCAGGACCGTGCCGCCGGGATCATTGCCGAAGATGAATACCTGGATGTGCCGAAGGCCGACAACGGCTTGCCGATCGGAGCCAAGGCAACGGCCTGAATCTGCCGCATTAATGTGCGCTGCCGGCGTCTACGCCCGGCAGCGCATCGGCCTATTTGCAACGGAGACTGAGATGGCACGTTTTTCCCATTCCGTCGGCGCGGAGACTTTCCGTTTCGACAGCCTCAGGAAGGTCATGGCCAAGGCCAGTCCGGCGCGCTCCGGCGACTACCTGGCAGGCGTCGCCGCCGCCAGCGATGGCGAGCGGGTGGCCGCGCAGATGACCCTGGCCGACATTCCCCTCGCGCATTTCCTCGACGAGGCGCTGATCCCCTATGAAGAGGATGAAGTCACCCGACTGATCATCGACAGCCACGACCGCACGGCCTTCGCCGCCGTCAGCCACCTGACCGTCGGCGGCCTGCGCGACTGGTTGCTCTGCGACCAGGCCAATGAATCCTCGCTGCGTGCCCTGGCCCCCGGCCTGACCCCGGAAATGGCCGCCGCCGTGTCGAAACTGATGCGCGTGCAGGACCTGATCCTGGTGGCACAGAAGATCCGCGTGGTCACCCGCTTTCGCAACACCGTCGGCCTGCGCGGACGCATGTCCACCCGCCTGCAACCCAACCACCCGACCGATGAGCCGGCCGGTATCGCCGCGAGCATTCTCGACGGCCTGCTGTACGGCAACGGCGACGCCATGATCGGCATCAACCCGGCCACCGACAGCGTCGTGAGTATCTGCGAGATGCTGCGCATGCTCGATGGCATCATCCAGCGCTATGAAATCCCCACCCAGGCCTGCGTGCTGACCCACGTCACCAGCTCGATCGAGGCGATAAACCGCGGCGTGCCGCTGGACCTGGTGTTCCAGTCGATCGCCGGCACCGAAGCGGCCAACGCCAGCTTCGGCATCAACCTGCAGGTGCTCCAGGAAGGCTACGAAGCCGGGCTGTCGCTCAAGCGCGGCACCCTCGGCAACAACCTGATGTACTTCGAAACCGGCCAGGGCAGTGCCCTGTCGGCCAACGCCCATCACGGCCTCGACCAGCAGACCTGCGAAACCCGCGCCTATGCGGTGGCGCGCCATTTCAAACCGTTCCTGGTCAACACCGTGGTCGGTTTTATCGGTCCGGAATACCTGTACAACGGCAAGCAGATCATCCGCGCCGGACTGGAAGATCACTTCTGCGGCAAGCTGCTCGGTCTGCCGATGGGCTGCGACGTCTGTTACACCAACCACGCCGAGGCCGACCAGGACGACATGGACACGCTGTTGACCTTGTTTGGCGTGGCAGGGATCAACTTCATCATGGGCATCCCCGGTTCCGATGACATCATGCTCAACTACCAGACCACCTCGTTCCACGACGCCCTTTACGTGCGCCAGAGCCAGGGGCTGAAGCCGGCGCCGGAGTTCGAAGCCTGGCTGCAGCGCATGGGCATCTTCACCCAGGCTGACGGTCGCGTGCGCTTCGGCGACAACCTACCACCGGCATTCCGCCAGGCCCTGGCCCAGCTGGGCTGACAGCGCCCCGGAGAAGCGGGCCTGGCCAGCTCGACAACAGCGATCAAGGAATCACCATGGAACAAGAGCTGCCCGTTTGCGCTACCACCGAAAATCCCTGGCAGGAGCTGCGCCGCCTGACGCCGGCGCGCATCGCCCTCGGCCGCGCCGGCACCAGCCTGCCCACCACGGCCCTGCTGGACTTCCAGTATGCCCACGCCCAGGCGCGTGACGCGGTGCACCTGCCATTCGACCATGCCGCCCTCAGTGCCGGCCTGGCGGACCGCGGCCGCGCCAGCGTGCTGCTGCACAGTGCTGCGGCGGATCGCGATAGCTACCTGCAGCGCCCCGACCTGGGACGCCGCCTGAATGAGGCATCGATCCGCCATTTACACGACTACGCCCAGGCCAACCCCGGCGGCGTGGACCTGGCGGTAGTGGTGGCGGACGGCCTGTCGGCGCTCGCCGTGCATCGGCATGCGCTGCCATTTCTCGCCCGCATGGAAGAACTGGCTACCGCCGAAGGCTGGTCGCTGTCGCCGGTGGCCTTAGTGGCCCAGGGACGCGTGGCAGTGGCCGATGAAGTCGCCGAGCTGCTCAACGCGAAGATGGTGGTGATTCTGATCGGCGAACGCCCGGGCCTCAGTTCGCCGGACAGCCTCGGCCTGTATTTCACCTATGCGCCGCGCGTCGGCCTCACCGATGCCTACCGCAACTGCATCTCCAACGTACGTCTGGAGGGCCAAAGTTATGGCATGGCAGCCCATCGCCTGCTGTACCTGATGCGCGAGGCCTGTCGGCGTCAGCTGTCCGGGGTCAATCTGAAAGACGAGGCGCAAGTGCCGTGCATGGACACGGTACCAGCAGGCATGAGCAATTTCCTGCTGAGCTAGTTTTCGCCAGCGAGATAAGATCAAACGCTTGTTTTGATTGCGCTTTCCAAAAGCATTAGGCAGCATCCAAGCGTCCACTGGCGCAGCTCATGCGTTGCCAGCCCAGCCAATCACTAATACCGAGGCTCGCCATGCGTATCGTCCCTGCTACCTTGGAGCACCTGGATCTGTTGACCCCGCTGTTCGTCAAATACCGTGAGTTCTTCGGCGAACTGCCGTTCCCCGACTCCTCGCGCAAGTTCCTGGAAACCCGCCTGCGCCGCAAGGAATCGGTGATTTACCTGGCCCTGGCCGACGACGAGGACAAGTTGCTGGGTTTCTGCCAGCTCTACCCCAGCTATTCCTCGCTGGCGCTCAAGCGCGTGTGGATCCTCAACGACATCTATGTCGCCGAAGACGCGCGGCGTCAGCTGGTTGCCGACCGTCTGCTGCAAACCGCCAAGAACATGGCCAAGGAAACCAACGCCGTGCGCATGCGCGTCGCCACCAGCCGCGATAACGAGGTGGCGCAGATGGTCTACGAGTCGATCGGTTTCGTCGAAGACGAGCAGTTCAAGAACTACGTGCTGCCCATCAACGGCGATTGACCGCGGGCCGCGCCGGCCCTATCCAGCAGCCATGCTGGCAGCTTGATAGGGCCTGCCGTAGCGTGCGCCAGCGGCGTGCGTTACGCCTACCCCAGCAGACTAAGCCATAAGCCAAACCCCAACTGAAGCACCACTGCGCCGAGCAATGCCAGGCGCCAGGGCTGTGCACGCAGGTTGATCCGCACCAGAGCCGGCGGATGCGCCAATGGCTCCTGCAGCGCCTGGCGAAACTCCGACAAGGCCTCGAATCGCGCGGCCGGCTGGGGCGCCAAGGCCCGCGCCAGCACGCCGTCCCAACCGGCCGGCAAGTGCGTGGTGAAGCTGGCCAGCGGCACATAACGGCTCGACGCCGCGCCTTCCGGGCAAGCGATTTTCGGCCATTGGCCACAGATCAACCAGTAGGCCAGCGCCGCCAGGGCGAACTGATCGGCACGCCCATCCAGCCGTTGCTCGCCGCGCAACTCCGGCGCCTGCGGGATCGCCTCGGCGGGCAGCTGCTGACGGGGCACGCCCGGCAATAGCGCGGCATATTCCGGCAACAACAGCAGACGTCCGCTCTCGCCGATCAGGATATTGCGCGGACTCAGCCACAGCCCCTGCATACCTCGGCGCTGCAGGGCGCGCACGGCCGCAATCGCCTGATCGAGCAGGGCCAGCAGGGTCGATCCATCCACAGGACCATGGCCCGCGGCCCAATCGACCAGGCTGCGCATCCCCGGCGCAGGCAGTTCGAACAGCATAAAGGCATGCTGACGCGGCCGATGCGACGACAGCACCCGCGGCAAGCTGGCCACCGGACTACGGCGCAAGGCCCATGCGCGCTGCCAGAAAACCTCGTCGGCCGCCTGCGCGGCGAGCCACAGCAAGGCCTCGCGGCCGCTTTCGTCGCGCGCCTGGAACAGCCGACCAGCTGGGCCGAACGGGCACTCGTCGAGCAGCGTCCAGCCATCCAGCAGGATGCCCGCCGCGGCCTCAGCAAGGGCCGGCCACTGCTCGCGCGGCGTCGGCGGCGGCAGGCTTGCGGCCGCACCCGCTAACAGCAGCACGGCGGCGCCCGGCGCCTTGAGCAAGGGCGCCAGCAACGCCGGCAGGCTCTCCACGGCAAGCACCGCGCAGCCGGTGCGGAAGCTGTCCAGATCGGCCACGCCGAGCAACGGCTGCGGCGCCAGCAACAGCGCCTCGCCCTCAGTCAACGGCAAGCTGTGCTGCACCAGCGCCAGCTCTGCCTGCAGGCCCAATTGCATGTCCTCACGCCCCGGCAGGCTCTGCAGACTCCCGCCCTTGTAGCGCCGCAGACCCACCGCGCCGGCCTGCAGAAACTGCGCAGCGTCGCCCTGCAGCAACAGCACCCCGGCATCCAGTTGCGGCACACGGCGCCCCGTCTGCCGACTGTGGAACAGTTGCTGATTGAGCGCCGCCAACACCTGCCGTGCCGCCTGCACCTCGCTCCAGCCCGCGGGCGTGCAGCGATAGTCGGCGAACAGCGCATCCAGATAACCCTCCAGCTGCTGCACCACATCGGGGCACTCGCGCGCCCACAACAAGGCCACCAGCAACACCGGCGGTCGTCCCTGGCGCCCGGCCAGCCAAGTCGCGCGAGCGCGCGCCGCCTGGTTTGGCAGGTCTATACCGCCGCCCAGCACCAGGCTGACGGCAGGATGATCCATGCGTTCTATCGACATCGGCAGCCCTCCCGCGCACCACTGCCTATTGCGTTGCAGCCTTTATGCCGCTTCGTTGCAACTTGCCGCACGCACAGACGCCGCTTATGGTGAGCGGCCGTGCAACTCGAGCCAGTCCCCATGTGGTCGTTCCGCGCCTGGCGCCGCCGGCGCATCCTAGCCCGTCATCCAGTCTCCCCCGCGACCTGGGCCACCGTGCGTCAGCGCCTGCCGCTGCTCGACGGTCTGAGCGACAGTGAACAACAGCGCCTGTGCGAACGCGCCGTGCTGTTCCTGCACGACAAACACCTGAGCACCCTGCCCGGCGTCGAACTGGATACCAGCGACCGTCTGACCCTGGCGGCCCAGGCCGAGCTGCCGCTGCTGCACCTGGCCGACCTCAACTGGTACCAGGACTTCCACGAGATCGTCCTCTACCCCGACGATTTCGTTAGCCCGCAACGTCACCGCGACGCCAGCGGCGTGGTTCACGAGTGGAATGGCGCACACAGCGGCGAGGCCTGGCTGCAGGGCCCGGTAATCCTCGCCTGGCCCTGCGTGCAGGCCGGCGGCGGCTGGGACGGTCACAACCTGGTGATCCACGAATTCGCGCACAAGCTGGACATGCTCAATGGTGTCGCCAACGGCCTGCCACCGCTGCACGGCAGCATGCGTATCGGCGACTGGACCAGTGCCATGCAAAGCGCCTACGACGCCATGAACAGCCAACTCGACGCCCATCCGCACCGCGCAACCGCCATCGACGCCTACGCCGCCGAAAACCCGGCGGAATTCTTCGCGGTCACCAGCGAGTACTTCTTCAGCGCCCCGGACCTGCTCGCCGCAGCCTTTCCCGCGGTCTATGCGCAGCTGGCGCTGTTCTACCGGCAAGACCCGCTGGCGCGCCTGCAGCGCTTGCTGGCGGAGCATCCTGGCTATCACACTAGATCCAAAGGAGGCCACCACGCGACCAATGGCTAGAGCCCCCGGCATAGCAACTGGCGGGGAATATGCCTATAATCTCGCCACTTTTTTAGCCCTTCCCCGGGAGTCACTCCATGAGCTACAGCAAGATTCCAGCCGGTCTAGACGTACCGAACGACATCTACGTCGCCATCGAAATCCCGGCCAACCACGCGCCGATCAAATACGAAATCGACAAGGACAGCGATTGCCTGTTCGTCGACCGCTTCATGGCCACCCCGATGTTTTAC
This sequence comes from Pseudomonas paeninsulae, assembly GCF_035621475.1. Lineage (NCBI taxonomy): Bacteria > Pseudomonadati > Pseudomonadota > Gammaproteobacteria > Pseudomonadales > Pseudomonadaceae > Pseudomonas > Pseudomonas paeninsulae. The sequence continues at coordinate 642,489 of NZ_CP141799.1, read as the reverse complement.
CCGGCCAACTACGGCTACATCCCCAACACCCTGGCCGACGACGGCGACGCCCTCGACGTGCTGGTTGTGACCCCTTACCCGGTGGCACCTGGCGCAGTAATCCGCGCGCGTCCGGTTGGCGTCCTGCACATGACCGACGAAGCCGGCGGCGACGCCAAGCTGATCGCCGTCCCGCACGACAAGCTGAGCCAGTTGTATGTGGACATTAAGGAATACACCGACCTGCCCGCCCTGCTGCTCGAGCAGATCAAACACTTCTTCGAGAACTACAAAGATCTCGAGAAAGGCAAGTGGGTCAAGGTAGAAGGCTGGGGCAACGCCGACGCAGCCCGCGCCGAAATCATCAAGGCAGTGGCGGCTTACCAAAAATAAGCTGACACCACCCCCTAAAAGCCGGCCACAAGCCGGCTTTTTTATGCCTGTGAGTTAACCTCCAGCGCCCATAACCGCCACCTTGGGCATACTGCGTTTCATTGGGCACACGCCCAGAGCAGACCCACCACTCGCTGCATGCGCCTGGATCGCTGGCGCCACACGCCTGCCGCCGCTCGCGGCAGTGCAACCACTCAGGCGAAGCCATTCGACAGCCGCCACGGGTTGCCCAGGCCGTCCTTAGCCACTGGCCAGTAATATGCGATCGGGCATTCTATCCGCGGCATAAAGATCGCCCTGGACAGCCCCGGCGTGGCGCATTTTCGTTTCGATAAAGTCGATGGGCTGCATCTTCTGCCCGGTCCATTTGGGCGCAATCAATTCATCCCAACGACTGGCGACTGCGGCCAGGCGCTGCACGGCGACAGTGGGCGACAGGTGCCGCAAGAACAGGATGACCTTGTCGGCATAGGCATCGAGCTCGTCGGGTACAAACTCACCGCGCCGATACATGTCCGCCAGCGGTGTGTTAGTCAACACATGCAAGTTGTGCAACTTCACATTGGAAATCGGCAAGTTATTAATAATCCGCGCCGTCTCGATGAGCCGCTCCGGCGTATCGTCAGGCATGCCGAAAATCAAATGCACGCCAATATCCACATGCGTGTGCCGGGCCAGCGCACAAACCGCCTCGATGTTCTTTTCTGCGCTGTGTCCGCGCTTAAGAAACGCCAACTGGTCGTTGAAGAAGCTCTGGGCGCCAAGTTCCACCATGACATAGCTGCGCTGGCTCATTTCCTCCAGTAAAGGGAATATCCGGCGCGGCAGGCAATCGGGACGGGTGCCCACCACCAGGCCATCGACATAGTCTTCCGCCAGCGCCGTGTCGAAGCGCTGGCGGAGAATTTCTACTTTATCTAGGGTGTTGGTATACGACTGGAAATACACCAGGAAACGCTGACTCTTGAGCCGCCGGCTGACCAGGTTTTTATTAAAGCGAATCTGCTCCAGCAAGCCACGATCCTTTTCCAGGGGATAAGCGGCCGAGCCCCATTCGTCACAAAAGATGCAGGGCTCTATTGCATTAGCCGAGCTGCGATTGGGACAGGTTTCGGCAATGCTCACCGATATCTTGGCCACCCGCTCACCGAAGCGCCGACGAAAATACTGGCTGATGGGGTAATAACGCCGCCCCTGCCACGGGGTCTCTGTGCTCATCGGAATAACGCCTCCTCAACGACTTTATTGACGGCGTAACCGCCAAGACTCACCCGGTTATCCCGGCACACCAGACTCGGAGTTCCGCGACGGGCGGACGTGCCCCGCAGAAGCTTCTCGCCCGGTGCCGTGGCCAGGCGCTGCAGCATGGGGATTGATTCGCGCTTGTCGATGACGTCGGTCACGAACGGCGTCATGCGCTGAGCCACCGATCCGCCGCAGTGCCGAATAGCGAGGCACAGCCATTGCCTTATCGTCCAGGCGGATACCCGCTTGGCCGTCGCCGGCGACCTGCGTAAGCTGTGCTCTTTTGTGCGAAGCACGCCATGAGCTCACCCGACATCCTCCTGCTGGTGCTTGCCGGTTTCGCCGCCGGCGGCATGAATGCCCTGGCCGGCGGCGGTACCTTTTTCTCCTTTCCAGCCTTGCTCGCGGCCGGTCTGCCGCCGGTCACGGCCAACGCCACCAATGCCGTGGCGCTGTGGCCCGCCAGCCTGGCCGGCGCCTGGGCGGCACGGGCATCGCTGCGCCCACTGGGCCGCTATCTGCTGCCGCTGCTGTTTGCTGGCTTATGCGGCGGCCTGCTCGGCGGCCTGTTGCTGCTGGCCGGCGGCGATGCTGTGTTCGCCAATCTGATCCCCTGGCTACTGCTCACCGCCACCGCGCTGTTCGCCGCCAGCCCCTGGCTCAGCCGCTGGCTGGCCGCACGCCGCGCCGAAGCCGCACAACCGCCGCACAGCAAGCTGTCACTCGCCGCGCATATCGGCGTGTCGATCTACGGCGGCTATTTCGGCGCCGGCATGGGCATCCTGCAACTGGCGGCATTCTCCATCGAAGGCCACCCGCTGGGCCGCGCCAATGCTCTGAAGAACCTGATCTCGGCGGTGATCTACAGCGTCGCCACCCTCACTTTCGTGGTCGCCGGACGGGTCAGCTGGTACGAGCTGGTGATCCTGCTGGTCGGCGCGACATTCGGCGGCTATGCCGGCGGTGCCCTGGGCCAGCGCTTGCCGCCAGCACTGCTGCGCGCCTTGGTTATCTTGGTGGGTAGCAGCATGACTATCTATTATTTCTGGGTGACCTATTTCTCCGGATGAGGGAGGGGGTAGATGTTGCCGCGGCCTGCCTCACCCTGTGCGACGACCGTCGATTTGCCCGTGCGGCGTGGCTCTGCTGTGTCGCGCCGGTTACAATGCCTGCCCGAGCCACCGCCAGAGAATGCCCGCCATGGCCCGTAAAAAAGCCTCACTCGACTTCGAGCAATCCCTCACCGACTTGCAGAACCTGGTCGAGCGCCTGGAAAACGGCGAGCTGTCGCTGGAAGACTCGCTGACTGCCTTCGAGCAAGGCATTCGCCTGACCCGCGACTGTCAGACGGCCCTGGCTCAGGCCGAGCAGAAAGTGCAGATCCTCATGGAGCGCGATGGCGAGTTGGAGGAAGCCCCCTTCGACGCGGAACGACAAGCATGATCGAGACCTACCAGGCGCAGTGCCAACGCCAGGTCGATGCGGCGCTGGAAAGTCTGCTCGAAACCCCGCACGGCCAATTGCAGCAGCTCTACCAGGCCATGCGTTACAGCGTATTCAACGGTGGTAAACGGGTGCGCCCGCTGCTGGTTTACGCCGCCTGCGAAGCCCTCGGCGGCGATCCTGAACAGGCCGATGGTGCGGCCTGCGCGGTCGAGCTGATCCACGCCTACTCGCTGGTACACGATGATTTGCCGGCGATGGATGACGACGACCTGCGCCGTGGCCAGCCGACCACCCATAAAGCGTTCAACGAGGCCGTGGCCATCCTCGCCGGCGATGGCTTGCAGAGCCTGGCCTTCGAAGTGCTCGCCGATGCCCAACGCAATCCACAGAGCGCCGAACTGCGCCTGGCCATGATCAGCAGCCTGGCCCAGGCGGCTGGCCCTGCGGGGATGGTCGGTGGTCAGGCCATCGACCTCGGTTCGGTCGGCCAGACACTCGATCAAACGGCACTGGAAATCATGCACCGGCACAAGACCGGCGCCCTGATCGAAGCCAGCGTGCACCTAGGCGCTCTGGCCAGCGCCCGCGCCGACCAGCGCACGCTCACGGCCCTGCATAGCTATGCGCGGGCCATCGGCCTGGCATTCCAGGTGCAAGACGACATCCTCGACGTGGAAAGCGACACCGCCACCCTGGGCAAGACCCAAGGCAAGGACCAGGCCCACAATAAGCCGACCTACCCGGCGCTGCTCGGCCTCGACGCCGCCAAGGCCTACGCCCTGGAATTGCGCGACCTGGCGCTGCATGCCCTGCGCCCCTTCGGCTACCCCGCCGAACCGCTGCGCGAACTGGCCCGTTATATCGTCGAACGCCAGCACTAGAACTACCGACGCCCTTGTCGCCCGGATGCAGTCCGGGAACTCCAGTGCCGACCAGCGCTCCCGGATTGCGCTGGGCTACGGTTTTTGGGCGTTTCGTAGGAGCGGCCCATGACCGCGATAGGGCATGCCTGCAAAAAGCATCGCGGGCATGGCAACTAGGCCCCCCCGCGCCTACGAAGAGGGCGAGCGAACTCCCACCTTAATCGGATACAGCAGTCACCCGATCAAAACCGCTGCCGCGCCAACTCCAGCAATTGCCCGCGCAGCCATTGGCTGCCCGGCTCGTTCTCGGCCTGGCGCGACCAATACAGGTTGAGGGTCACCGGCGGCAGTTGCAGGGGCATCGCCAGCAAGCGGTTGCCCAACCCAGCGTTGATCAACTCGGCATAGCGCCTGGGCATGGTCAGCAGCCAGTCGTTTTCGGCCACCAGCAGCGCCGCGGTCAAATAATGCTGACAGCGCTGACGCACCTGGCGGACCAGGCCCAAATGGCCGAGGGCCAGGTCTTCGACGCAGATGCCACGGCGCCGCGAAGTGACCGCCACATGCTCGGCGGCCAGGTAGCGCTCGGCGCTCAGCTCGCCGCCGAAGGCCGGCCCGGCGACCACGCACAGCGGGTCCTGCAGCAGCAGTTGCTGACGCAGCTCGGCATCGGTGGGCCGGGCAATTTCCACCGCCAGGTCGACCCGGCCGATCGCCAGCTCGCGTCGCAACTCGGCCCAATGCAGGCTGCCGCTGCGCAGCTCCACCTGCGGCGCCAGCCGTTGCAGATGGCCGAGCACGGCCGGCAGCACCAGCGGTTCCATCTGTTCCGGCATGTTCAGGGTGAAGCTGCGCCTGTCGCATCGCGGGTCGAACAGCCGCCCGCGGGTCACACTGTGGCGCAGGCCGCTCAGCGCATCCTGAATGCCCGGGGCCAGCTGCTCGGCCAGGGCCGTCGGCGCCACCCCGCGGCCCTCGCGGATGAACAGCGGATCGCCCAATTGCTCGCGCAGGCGCGTCAGGGCATGGCTGACCGCCGACTGGCTGAGGTGCAGCCCCAGCGCCGCACGGGTCAAGTTGCGTTCGCGGTAGACCGCCTCGAACACGCGAAACAGGTTGAGGTCGAGGCGGTCCAGGGCTGGCCATTCATGCGTTTTATTCATGGTTATTACCGCACTCTTCGAATCACCTGGAGCCTAGCAGCGCCAAGCCTTGAAGCAACCATGCATAGCATTCATGGATGGCGATGCATAAGCATCAGTTCTGCCCGGCGGCGCAGCCACCTAAGATGCCCGCAGACAAAAACAACAGGGGCACCGCCATGACCGAAGAGGCCTACCTCGAACAGCTGGCCGCACTGCAAGCCGCCGCCTGGCCGGCCGGCACACCGCGCGAGCCGCACTACCCACATGGCCAGCAGCCGTTGTCCGAGTACCTGCGCGCCTGGGCCCGGTTGCAGCCCGAGGCGCCGGCCCTGGACTTCTACGGAATGCGCCTGAGTTATGCCGAGCTGGACCAGCAGTCCGACCGCTGCGCCGCGCTGCTGGTGGAGCTGGGGATAGCGCCGGGCGATCGGGTGGCGGTGTTTATGCCCAACTGCCCGCAGCTGCATATCGCCTTCTACGCCATCCTCAAGTGCGGCGCCGTCTATGCGCCGGTCAGCCCGCTGAGCAGGGCCCTGGAGCTGAGTTACCAGCTCAAGGACTGCGGCGCGCGCATGATTCTCTGCTTCGACCAACTATTGCCGGTGGTGCGGGCAGTGCGCGAGGACTGCCAGCTTGCCCATGTGCTGGCGACCAGCCTGTCCGAACTGTGCCCGACTGAGCCGAGCATCCCGGTGCCGGACCTGCTGCTGGCGCCTAAGGTCATGGCTGATGACTTCATCGACTTCTACCCGGCGCTCGCCGCCTGCAAGACGCCAACGCCAGCGCACCGTCCGCAGCTGGCCGACATCGCCGCGCTCAACTACACCGGCGGCACCACCGGCCTGCCCAAGGGCTGCGTGCACAGCCATGGCGACATGCTCTACACCTGCGCCAGCTTCCTCGCGGTAGCCCTGCGACTGCACCCGGGCAGCGTGCTGCTGAACTTCCTCCCGGAATTCTGGATCGCCGGGGAGAACGCCGGCCTGCTGTTCCCGGTGTTCAGCGGCTGCCAGCTGGTGCTGCTGGCGCGCTGGGACGCCCCGGCCTTCATGGCGGCGGTCGAACACTACCGGGTCAGCCACTGCGGCCTGCTGGTGGACAACGCTGCCGAGGTGCTGGAGCACCCGCAGGTCGGCGACTTCGATTTCAGTTCGTTGCAGCAGACCGGCAGCATCTCCTTTATCAAGAAGCTCACCACCGAGTACCGCCGCCAGTGGCGTGCGCTGACCGGCACCACCCTGTTCGAATTCAGCTTCGGCATGACCGAGAGCCACACCTGCGACACCTTCACCGCCGGCCTGCAGGACGATGACTTCGACCTCAAGAGCGCGCCGACCTTCGTCGGCCTGCCGGTGCCGGGCACCCAGTTCAAGGTCTGCGACTTCGCCACCGGTGAACTGCTGCCGCTCGGTGGCGAAGGCGAGCTGTGCCTGCGCAGCCCGTCGCTGCTCAAGGGTTACTGGAATCGTCCGGAAGAATCCGCCGCCGCCCTGCAAGACGGCTGGCTGCATAGCGGCGACATCGGCCAGATCACCGAACAGGGCTTTATCCGCTACCTCGGCCGGCGCAAGGAAATGCTCAAGGTCAACGGCATGAGCGTATTCCCCAGCGAGCTGGAGGCGCTGCTCGGCCAGCACCCGGCAATCCTCGCCAGCGCCGTGCTCGGCCGCAGCGATGAACACAGCGATGAACACAGCGGCCAGCGCCCGGTGGCCTTCGTGGTGCGCAAACCCGGCAGCGACGCCAGCGCAGGCAGCCTGCAGGCCTGGTGCCGCGAGGCCATGGCGGTTTACAAGGTGCCGCAGATCCATCTGCTCGACACCCTGCCGCTGACCGCCACCGGCAAGGTGAAAAAGAACGAGCTGGAAGCCCTGCTGTAGCCCCTTCGCCCCAATCAACCCAACAGGTGCGCACGGCGCACCCTCCGGAGCCGCCATGCCCTTTGCCGCCCTGCTGATCGCCAACCGCGGCGAGATCGCCATCCGTATCGCCCGCGCCGCCGCCGAGCTGGGCATTCGCTCGGTGGCGGTGTACGCCGAGGACGATGGCGCCTCTCTGCATCTGCGCAAGGCCGACAGCGCGGTCGCCCTCAAGGGCCGTGGTGTGCCGGCCTATCTGGATATGGCGCAGTTGATCACTATCGCCCAAGAGCAAGGCTGCGAGGCGATCCATCCCGGTTACGGTTTTCTCGCCGAGAACGCCGAGTTCGCCCGCCGTTGCCAGGTCGCCGGCCTGTGCTTTATCGGTCCCAGTGCCGAGGTGCTGGAACTGTTCGGCGACAAGGCCGCCGCGCGCGAGCTGGCCGAACGCTGCAACGTACCGCTGGTGTCTGGCCTTAATCGCGCCGTGACCCTGGACGAGGCCCGCGACTTCCTGCGCAGCCTGGGCGACGGCGCCGCGGTGATGCTCAAGGCCCTGGCCGGTGGCGGCGGACGCGGCATGCGCCCGGTGTTCGCGGCAGCCGAGCTGGACGCAGCCTTCGCCCGCTGCCAATCGGAAGCGCGTGCGGCCTTCGGCAGTGACGCGCTGTATATCGAGCAGCTGGTGCGCGATGCTCGGCATATCGAGATCCAGGTGCTGGGCGACCACACGGGCGCGGTCAGCCATCTGTGGGAGCGCGATTGCAGCCTGCAACGGCGCCAGCAAAAACTGCTGGAGATCGCCCCCAGCGCGGATCTGCCTGCCGCTACCCGCGAGCGGATGATCGCCGCCGCGCTGAAACTGGCCGGCGCGGCGCAGTACCAGGGCCTGGGCACCTTCGAGTTCCTGCTGGATAACCAGCAGCCCGAGCGTTTCTACTTTATGGAGGCCAACCCGCGCATCCAGGTCGAACACACGGTGACCGAGCAGGTCACCGGCATCGACCTGCTGCAGACCCAGCTCAGGCTGGCCGCCGGGCATAGCCTGGAGCAACTGCATCTACTGCAGCCGCCGCCGATCAATGGCTGCGCCGTGCAACTGCGGATCAACCTGGAAAGCATGAACGCCGACGGCAGCACCCGGCCGGCCAGCGGCACCCTGACGGCCTACGAACCGCCCAGCGGTCCCGGCCTGCGCGTCGATGGTTACGGCTACGCCGGCTATCCGGTCAGCCCCAGCTACGATTCGCTGCTGGCCAAGCTGATCGCCCATGCCCCGGACTACCCGAGCGCACTGCGCCGCGCCTACCGCGCGCTCTGCGAGTTCCGCCTGGAGGGCGTGGCGAGCAACCTGCACCTGCTGCAGAACCTGCTGCGCTTGCCAGAAGTCGCTGCCAATCGAGTCAGCACGCGCTTCGTCGAAAGCCAGCTGGAGCGATTGCTCGCGCCACAACAGCAGGCCCATCCGCACCTGTTCTTTGCCGGCAGCCAGGCGGCGGCCGGTGCGGTGCAACAGGCGATCGATGCACCGCCCGGCTGCCTGCCCTTGCACGCGCCGAGCAGCGGCGTGCTGGTGTGCCTGGAGGTGGCCGCAGGCGACGCCGTGGCGATCGGCCAGAGCATCGCCGTGCTGGAGGCGATGAAGATGGAGTTCGTGGTCAAGGCCAGCCACAGCGGCATCGTTCGCGCTCTCGCCGTGCAGCCCGGCAGTGCGGTCGGCTTAGGCCAGCCGCTGCTATTTATCGAACCGGCCGAGGTCGCTGCGGGGCACAGCCACAGCGAGCAAAGCCTGGATCTCGAATATATCCGCGCTGATCTGGCCGAAGTGCTCGAACGCCACGCCATCACCCGCGACGAGCGCCGCCCGCAAGCCGTGGCCAAGCGGCGCAAGACCGGGCAACGGACGGTGCGCGAAAACCTCGCCGACTTGCTCGACGCCGACAGCTTCAGCGAGTACGGCGCCCTGGCCCTGGCCGCCCAACGCCGTCGTCGCTCGCTGGAGGAGCTGATCGAGCAGAGTCCGGCCGACGGCCTGGTCACGGGTATCGGCACGGTCAACGCCGAGGCGTTCGGCAGCCAGGCAGCGCGTTGCATGGCCATCGCCTACGACTACACGGTGTTCGCCGGCACCCAGGGGGTGATGAACCACAAGAAGACCGACCGCATGCTCGGCCTCGCCGAGCAGTGGCGCCTGCCTTTGGTGTTGTTCGCCGAGGGTGGCGGCGGCCGGCCGGGCGACAGCGATTTCGTTGGCGTCGCCGGCCTCGACTGCCACACCTTCGTCGGCATGGCCAAATTGTCCGGGCTGGTGCCGCTGGTCGGGGTGGTCTCCGGGCGTTGCTTTGCCGGTAATGCGGCGCTACTCGGCTGCTGCGATGTGATCATCGCCACCGCCAACGCGACCATTGGCATGGCCGGCCCGGCGATGATCGAGGGCGGCGGCCTGGGTAGCTTCAAACCCGAAGAGGTCGGCCCGGTCTCGGTGCAGGGACCGAACGGGGTGATCGATGTGCAGGTGGCGGATGAGGCCGAAGCGGTGCGGGTGGCCAAGCAGTACCTCAGCTACTTCCAGGGCGTGCTCCCCGACTGGCAGTGCGTCGATCAACGCGAACTGCGCCAGCTGATCCCGGAAAACCGCCTGCGCGTCTACGACATCCGCCAGGTCATCGCCACCCTGGCCGATACGGGCTCGGTGCTGGAACTGCGCCGCCAGTTCGCCCCTGGACTGATCAGCGCCCTGGTGCGCATCGAAGGCCGGCCCTTCGGCCTGCTCGCCAACAACCCCGCGCACCTGGGCGGCGCCATCGATGCGCTGGCCGGCGACAAGGCCGCGCGCTTTATGCAGCTATGCGATGCCTTCGACATCCCCATGCTCTCGCTGTGCGATACACCCGGCTTTATGGTCGGGCCGGAGGCGGAGAAACAGGCCACGGTGCGCCATGTGTCGCGCATGTTCGTCGCCGCCGCCAGCCTGACGGTGCCGTTTTTTACCGTGGTCTTGCGCAAGGGCTACGGCCTTGGTGCCCAGGCCATGGCCGCCGGCAGCTTCCACTCGCCGCTGTTCACCATCGCCTGGCCCAGCGCCGAGTTCGGCGCCATGGGCCTGGAGGGCGCGGTACGCCTGGGTTTTGCCAAGGAACTGGCGGCTGTGGCGGAGCCTGAAGCGCGCCAACAGCTGTTCGACAAGCTAGTGGCCAAGGCCTACCAGAGCGGCAAGGGCATCAATATGGCCAGCTTTCTGGAAATAGATGCCGTAATAGACCCGGTCGAAACCCGCGCCTGGCTGGTGCGCGGGCTGAATGCAGTGCCCAAGCCAGCCGCGCGCGCGGGCAAGAAGCGCTCTGTCGATAGTTGGTAAGACGCCCTGCCTAGCCCGGATGCAATCCGGGCTAGGCACTGTGCAGCGCATCGGGCCATGCTTTTGCAGGAGCCAGCAGCTTGTTTGGGCAGTTTCCGGCGCTTCGGGTAAACTGCCGCATCTTTTGCACCTATAACGATCAGCCTGATGCCGACGACCTTCCACGAGATTCCGCGCGAACGCCCACTGACGCCCCTGCTCGACCGCGCTAATACGCCGGATAAGCTGCGCCGTCTGGGCGAAGCCGAGCTGGAAACCCTGGCCGACGAACTGCGCCAGTACCTGCTCTACACGGTCGGCCAGACCGGCGGGCATTTCGGCGCGGGCCTTGGGGTGATCGAGCTGACCGTCGCCCTGCATTACGTCTTCGACACGCCGGACGACCGTCTGGTGTGGGATGTCGGCCATCAGGCCTATCCGCACAAGATCCTCACCGGCCGTCGCGAACGCATGGCCAGCCTGCGGCAGAAAGACGGTATCGCCGCCTTCCCGCGCCGCTCCGAGAGCGAGTACGACACCTTCGGCGTCGGCCACTCCAGCACCAGCATCAGCGCCGCCCTGGGCATGGCCATCGCCGCACGCCTGCAAGGCAGCAAGCGCAAGAGCGTGGCGGTGATCGGCGACGGCGCGCTGACCGCCGGCATGGCGTTCGAGGCGCTCAATCACGCGTCCGACATCAGCGCCAACATGCTGGTGATCCTCAATGACAACGACATGTCGATCTCGCAGAATGTCGGCGGCCTGTCCAACTACCTGGCCAAGATCCTCTCCAGCCGCACCTACGCGAGCATGCGCGAGGGCAGCAAGAAGATCCTCTCGCGCCTGCCCGGCGCCTGGGAGATCGCGCGCAAGACCGAGGAACACGCCAAAGGCATGCTGGTCCCCGGCACCCTATTCGAGGAACTGGGCTGGAACTATATCGGCCCGATCGACGGCCACGACCTGCCGACCCTGCTCGCCACCCTGCGCAATATGCGCGACCTGGAAGGCCCGCAGTTCCTCCATGTGGTGACCAAGAAGGGCAAGGGCTTCGCCCCGGCCGAAGCCGATCCGATCGGCTACCACGCGATCACCAAGCTGGACCCGATCAACGCCCCGGCCGCCGCCCCGAAGAAAGTTGGCGGCCCCAAGTATTCCAGCGTGTTCGGCCAGTGGCTGTGCGACATGGCCGCCGAGGACCGACGCCTGGTCGGCATCACCCCGGCGATGAAGGAAGGCTCGGACCTGGTGGCCTTCAGCGAGCGCTACCCCGACCGCTATTTCGACGTCGCGATCGCCGAACAGCACGCCGTGACCCTGGCCGCTGGCATGGCCTGCGACGGCGCCAAACCGGTGGTAGCGATCTACTCGACCTTTTTGCAGCGCGCCTACGACCAGTTGATCCACGACGTCGCCGTGCAGCACCTCGACGTGCTGTTCGCCATCGACCGCGCCGGCCTGGTCGGCGAAGACGGCCCGACCCACGCCGGCAGTTTCGACCTGGCCTACCTGCGCTGCATTCCCGGCATGCTGGTGATGACCCCCAGCGACGAAAACGAACTGCGCCACATGCTCACCACCGGCTACCTGTTCGACGGCCCGGCGGCGGTGCGCTACCCGCGCGGCAGTGGCCCGAACGCCCCGATTGATGCAGCGCTTGAACCCCTGCCGATCGGCAAGGGCGTCATTCGCCGCACGGGCCAGCGCGTGGCCCTGCTGGTGTTCGGTGTGCAACTGGCCGAAGCGCTCAAGGTCGGCGAAACCCTGGACGCCACGGTGATCGACATGCGCTTCGTCAAACCGCTGGACGAAGCGCTGATCCGCGAACTGGCCGCCAGCCACGAGCTGCTGGTGAGCATCGAGGAAAACAGCATCATGGGCGGCGCCGGCAGCGCGGTCAGCGAATTCCTCGCCCGTGAGAACATCCTCAAGTCGATGCTCCACCTGGGCCTGCCGGACTACTACGTCGAACACGCCAAGCCGGCGCAGATGCTCGCCGAGTGCGGCCTCGACCAAGCCGGTATCGAGGAGGCGGTGCGTCAGCGTCTGTCGCTACTGCAGACGATTAAGGCGTAGGAGCGACCTGCTCCCGGGTCTGCGCACAGGACTGCTTGTGCTTTTATCCCGCCGTGCCTTATGGTGCCGGCGTTTACGTGTTCGAGGTCGCGGCCACACCAGCCGCGTGAAAAGGGAAGCAGGTGCGTAGCCGTCAACTCGACAGCCGCAACGCCTGCGCTGCCCCCGCAACGGTAACCGACAGCGCTCACGCGCAGGCTTTCTCGACACACCACTGGGTTCGCCTGGGAAGGAGAGAAAAGCATCAGTCGGCAGCCCGGAGACCTGCCTCGACGCAATCTGACTGGTGTTGCGGAGGGCATCACCGTCAAGCGCTGGCTATTGCCTCCTTGTCCGGTGCTTGTCCCTGCCCTCCTCAAAAGACGTTTACCTTTTGAGGATTGATCGATGAAGCTTTCCCCCCTGGCCTTGGCCATGACCCTGGCACCCGGCACGTTGCTGGCCAGCGAATCGCCCGCGCCCTATCAGGCGCCGCCGCTGGTGATCACCCGTGCCACGCCGCTGCAACAGCCCGCCCCCGCCAGCATCGCGGTCATCACCCGCGAAGCCATCGATAACAGCGCCGCCAACAGCCTGGTCGAGGTCTTGCGCGGCCAGGCGGGCCTGCAGATTCGCGACACCCTCGGCGATGGCAATCGCGTGTCCCTGAGCCTGCGCGGTTTCGGCGAGAATGCGGCGAACAACACCCTGGTGCTGGTCGATGGCCGCCGCCTGAACAACCCCAGCCAGCAGACCGCCGACCTCAACAGCGTGCCCTTGGCCAATATCGAACGCATCGAGATCATCCGCGGCGCCGGCACCGTGCTGTATGGCGACCAGGCCGTCGGCGGCGTGGTCAACATCATCACCCGCCAGCCGAGCACCAACCAGGCGTACATCGAAGCCGGCCGGGGCTCGGACGACTTGGAGGCCTATCGCGGCAACTTCAACCAGCTCCTCGGCGCCGGTTTCTCGCTCTACGGCAGCGGCGAAGCCAAGCATGCCGACGGCTATCGCGACAACAACAACGCCTCCTACAGCAACCTGTTCGGTCGCCTGCGCTACGACCACAGTCGCGGCTGGGCGCTCTACGAATACCAGACGATCGACGACGAGCTGCGCTACCCCGGCAGCCTGAGCGTCGCGCAGAGCCACAACGACCGCCGCGCCGCCGGCACTCCCAACGACTTCAACGACAGCAAGACCCAGGTGCATCGGTTCGCCCTGCGCCAGAACCTCGGCAGCCACTGGGACGCCGACCTGGATGTCAGCCAGCGCGACAGCGACGGCCTCGGTGCGCTCTTCGCCACCCCCTTCACCCAGGGCACCCGCGTCGACACCATCAGCCCGCGCCTGACCGCCCACTGGGACACCGCCCTGGGCCGCAGCGAGTGGCTGCTCGGCCACGATCACACGCAGAGCGATTACGAACTCAGCTCGATCTTCGGCGATACCCGTTCGCGGCAGACCCTGCGCGATTGGTACAGCCAGCTCAGCCAGCCACTGGGGTCGCAGCTAACCCTGACCCTCGGCTACCGCAGCAGCGAGGCGGAGGATCGCAACCTGGAGCGCAACAGCTCGCAGACCGAGCGCGAGGACAGCACCAGCCTGGGCCTGAGTTGGCAGGCCAATACGCAGACCCGCCTTTTCATCAAGCGCGAAGACGTGCTGCGCTTCGCCAACGTCGAGGACAACGCCTTTACCCAGCCCGGCGTCGACTTCCTCAGACCGCAGACCGGCGAGTCCTGGGAAGGCGGAGTGGAGTGGCAGGACGCCATTCAACGCTACCAGCTCAGCCTGTACCGCCTGGACCTTGAAGACGAGATCCTCTTCGACCCGGTCAACTTCGTCACCCTCAACCTGGACAAGACTCGCCGCGACGGCCTGCTGCTGGAAGGCAGTCGACAGTTGAGCGCGGACCTGCAGCTGAACGGCCAGTACAGCTTCACCGACGCCACCTACCGTGCAGGCGCGTTCAAGGATAACGACGTGCCTGGAGTTGCGCGGCACACCGCAAGCCTGGGCCTGAGCTATCAGCTGCTCGCTGGCCTGAGCAGTCAGCTAGAGGCCAACTACATCGGCCCGCGCTACCTCTCCGGCGATGACGGCCACGCCCTACAGCGCGAAGGCGGCTACACCCTATTCAATGCGGGGCTCAGCTACCAGCTTCAGCAATTCACCGGCAAGCTGCGGGTGAACAACCTGACCGGCAAGAAATACGACAGCTTCGCCAACTATTTCGGCAGCAAGTCGGTCTACCCCGCGCCCGAACGTGAGGTGCAGCTCAGCGTCGGCTACCGTTTCTAAGCGCAGCCCCTGTAGCCCGGATAGCATTCGGGGAGCCAAACTCCGACCCGACCTCTCCCCCGGATTTCATCCGAGCTATGGGATAAACCAGAGTCACCAACGACAAGGCCCCGCAAATGCGGGGCCTTGTCGTTTCAGAGCCCTACTTTGCCTCGGCCAGCTGCTCGCAGAGCTTTTCGGTCGCCGCCATCATCTGGAAGCTCGGCCGCTCCAGGCCCTTGTCCGGCACCTGCCAGAGTTGCTTGCGCGCCACCGCGCTCAGCTGTGGCCAGATGCGCCAGCGTTCCAACTGGGCGCCTGAGCCGGCCAGGATGACCTCGGGGTCGCGCTGCAACACCGCTTCCACGCTGACCTGCGGCGCCGGCAAGTCGAGCTCGGCGAACACATTCTCGGCGCCGCACACGCGCAAGGCATCGCTGATGATCTGCTGGCCACCGATGGTGTACAGCGGCACATCCCAGATCTGGTAGAACACCCGCAGCGGCGGCTCACGCCGGTAGCGGGCACTCAGTTCGGCCAGGCGTAGGCTGAAGCGCTGACGCAGCGCTTGCCCTTGCTCGGGACGGCCTAGGCGGGTGCCGATTTCGGCGAACTGCTCGGCCAGATGCGCCAGGTTGCGCGGTTCGGTGATCAGCAGCGGGATGCCGAATCGCTCCAGCTGCTGGCGCTGGGCACTGCTGATGCTGTCCGGCCACAACAGGATCAGATCGGGTTGCAGCTTGAGCAGGCTTTCCATTTCCAGTTGCCCATACCGTCCCACCGAGGGCAGGTGGGCCAGCGCCGCCGGCCGCTCGCCGCCGTCCAGCACGCCGACCAGCAAATCGGTAGCATCCAGCTCCACGACGATTTCACTCAGGGAGGGCGCCAGGCTGACCACCCGCTCGACCGCGCTCACCGGCCAGGCCAGCAACGCGAGCAAACAGGCGCAAAGACGGCGCATCAGCCGAGCTGGCGGGGAATGCGGTAGAGGTAGAACAGGACGACGCTGGACAGCGCCAGGAGGATCAGTGGAATCGCCTCCAGCCCGGCAAACACCGCGATGGCGGCAATCCAAGCCGGTAAGCCGGCACCCAGCAGGGCCAGCCGGCGCCGCGCGGCCAAGGCCAACCAGGCCGCCGGCTCTTCAGGGCTGTCGAGGGCCTTTTCGGTGGCGATCAACGCGTGCTTGTAGGCATGGAACAGCGGCAGGCTGACGAACATCGAAGCCTGGCCGGCGATGAACATCGGCATGCTCAGCACACCGACGTGCTGATCCGCACCGAACAGCAGGTTAAGCACAAACAGCGGCGCCAGAACCACCGCCAGTTGCCACCACCAGGCCAGCGCCAGGCGACGGCGCACGTCGCCGCGGGTCACAGGCTTTCCTCGACCTCGCCCTGATGCAGACTGCCGAGCATGTGCCCGAGCTTGCCGGCCTTGGTCGCCAGGTACTTCTTGTTGTGCGGATTATGCTCGATCTGCAGCGGTACGCGAGTGGCCACGTTGATGCCCATATCGCCCAGCGCCTTGACCTTGCGCGGGTTGTTGGTCATCAACTTGAGGGCTTTGATGTGCAGGTGTTCGAGCATCGGCAGGCAGATCACGTATTCACGCTGATCGGCACCAAAACCGAGGAGTTCGTTGGCCTCAACCGTATCGGCGCCGCCATCCTGCAGCTCATAGGCGCGGATCTTGTTCAGCAGGCCAATGCCTCGGCCCTCCTGACGCAGATAGAGCAGGACGCCACGCCCTTCAGCGGCAATCGCGCGCATCGCGGCTTCGAGCTGGAAGCCGCAGTCGCAGCGCAGGCTGAACAGGGCATCGCCGGTCAGGCACTCGGAATGCAGGCGCCCCAGCACCGGCTCGCCATCGGCCACATCGCCAAAGGTCAGCGCGACATGCTCCTTGCCTGTGGCCGTTTCGAGAAAGCCATGCATGGTAAACACCCCGAACGGGGTAGGCAGCTGGGAGGCGGCGACGAACACGACGGACACCGGATGCTCCTAAATAGAGAAGGGCTGGAAATTTGCGAGGGCGCATTGTAACAGCAGCCCCCACCGGCGGGTCAGCCTGAATTACCGATGATAAGGATCGGATAAGCTACAAGCTGCAAACCAGGCCAGGCCAGGCCGCCCGGATGTTCATGTGCAGCTTATAGCTTGGACTCCAGCACCAGCAGATCCTGCTCCACCCGCCAGCCGACTCGGCTGAGGAAGCTCATGCCGAGCAGCGCTTCGGTGGGCGAGCCACCCTCCAGCACCACCGCCTCGACGCCCAGCACTTCCAGAGTGCCGACCTTGACGCTGTTGAGATGGACCCGCCAGCCGCGCACGGTGCCGCTAGCAGTACTGACCTGCAGTGGCCGGCCGACCACCCGGTAGTCAATGCCGAGACGGCGAGCGTGACCATCGTTGAGGGCGATCGAGGTGGCACCGGTGTCGACCAGGAACTGCATCGGCTGGCCGTCCACCGAGCCGGCGACCCAATAGTGCCCGCCAATGCCTTTGGCAATGCTCAGCTGGCGCTTACCCGGCTCGGCAAAACCATCACTGTATTCACGACTCAGGCCATAGGCACGTTCCACGCCATCGACGCGCAGCACGGCACCGCGGCTGTCGGCACTGACCACCACCACCCCAGCGGGGCCGATCTGGCCAGCTTTCACCAGCTTGCGCTGACCGTCGACATTGAGCACCGCGGCGCCGGGGAACAGGCCGACCACCTGCACCCGGGGCGCCGCCCAGCTGAGCCCGCAGACCGACAACAGCACCGCGACAGTCAATATTTTCAGTCCACGCATCAGACTCTCACACTCGGTTAATCGAAGGGATAGGGTTGCTGCCAGCGCTCGAACAGCGGGCGCAAGCTGTGCAATTCGACCAGCTGCTCCATGCGGCGATCGTATAGCTGGGCCAACGCCCGACCACGCGGATTATCGGCAAACCCCAGATACACCGGTAAACGGGTCAGATCGGTAATCCGGTAACGCGCCGGATCACGGGCCGCCTCGAGGGTCTCGTCGACCTCGGTGCGCGCATCGATATAAAAGTCTGTGCGATCAAGGTTCAACATATTGAGAATATCGCTTTGTCGCTGCACTTCCCGGTAGCGCGTCAAATTCGGCAGATAGCGCTGATAGGCGTAGCCACGCATCCACACCAGGCGATACTGGCCGAGCGTCGCCAGACTTGGCGCCGGCAGTTCGATCAACCCCAGCGCACTGATCTGATCGACGTCGTAATGCCAGCGTGGGTAGAACACGCCTTCGCCCACCTCGTTGCGGTAGGAGCCGACCCAGGCATCGGCCTCACCGCGCTGCACCAGGCCGATGGAACGGGTATAAGGCACGCTCTGGATCACCAGTTCGATGCCTGCGGGCTCGAACACCTGACGCAGAATATCCCAGCCCAGTCCCGTACCGTCGGCATCGGTATAACCTTGCCAGGCCTCGCCGGCCAAGCGAATTTCCTGCGGCAGCGCAGACTCCGCCTGGGCGCATGTGCCGCCCAATACGCTCAGCAGTATCGCCAACCAGCAGCTCGCCATGATCGATCTCGGCACGTTTAACAATCCATTGAAAAATGCAGACGAGGCAGCCAAGACAGAGACAACATGGCCGAAAAAGTAGCCTTTACTGGTGTAAATGAGCATTTTGACTGGGCTCGCACGCGAGGCCATTGTTAACGCAGCATTGGCAACGCCGGTAGTTTTTCAACGGTCGGTTACAGACCCAACCCGCTTGCCAGACCATTGGCCCAGCCCCACACGAGCAACTGCATGGCCAGCCAGGCGAAGACCCCGGCCAGCACATCGTCGAGCATGATGCCGACACCGCCATGCACGTGGCGGTCGATCCAGCTGATCGGCCAGGGCTTGAGGATGTCGAACAGGCGGAACATCAAAAAACCCACCAGCAACCAGCCCCAGCCTTCCGGCACCAGCCACAGGGTGATCCACATGCCGACCATTTCGTCCCAGACGATGCCTTCATGGTCATGCACGCGCAGGTCTTCGGCAACCTTGCCGCACAGCCAGAAGCCGAACAGCATGGTGACGCCGAGCATCAGCCAGTAGCCCCAGTCCGGCAGCATCTGCCACAGCGGGATAAACGGCAGCGCCACCAGCGAGCCCCAGGTGCCCGGCGCCTTGGGCAAGGTGCCCGAGCCAAAGCCGAAGGCGATGAAATGCCACGGATTGCGCCATACCGATGGCGGCACGCTTAGCGGTTCAGTCACCGTCACTCCCAAAATGTTGATAGCCCCGCGCCTGCGGGGTGATGGATTGACCGCGTTGATCCAACAGCTGTACGCCCGACCCGGCTTCGGCGCGACCAATCACATGGATCGGCCAGCCCTGCGCCTGCAAGCCGGCAAGATGCTCAGCCGGCAGGGTAAAGGCCAACAGGTAATCGTCACCACCACTCAGCGCACAGTCACGCGCGCCACTGGCACCGAGCAAGCTCAGCAGCGCCTGCGACAGCGGCAGGCGCGCCTGTTCGATCAACAGCGCCACGCCCGAGGCGAGGGCGATATGCCCGCAGTCGGCCAGCAGGCCATCGGAGATATCCAGCGCCGCCGTGGCCTTGCCGCGCAGCGCCTGGCCCAACGCCAGTTGCGGTCGCGGCGACCAGTAGCGCGCCAGCAAGGGCTCGGCAATCGCCGCTGGCGCCTGACGCTGACCGAGCACCAGCGGCAACGCGCCGGCGCCATCGCCCAACTCACCGCCAACGCAGAGCAAGTCGCCGACCCGGGCACCGGAGCGGGTCAAGGCCAGGCCGCGGGGCAGCCGACCGAACACCGTCAGGGTCAGGCTCAGTGGCCCGCGCGAGGTATCGCCGCCGATCAGGCGCAACCCACAGTCCTGCGCCATTCGATCGAGGCCACGGGCGAAGGCTTGCAGCCAGGCCGGTTCGGCGCCGGGTAGAGTCAAGGCCAGAGTGAAGCCGATGGGCGTCGCGCCCATGGCTGCCAGGTCACTGACCGACACGCCCAGCGCACGCTGAGCCAGCAGAAAAGGATCGGCTGATTCGGGGAAATGGACCCCGGCAACCAGGGTGTCGGTGGATACCGCCAGCTGTTCGCCAGCCGGCAGCTCCAACAGGGCGCAGTCATCGCCGATGCCCAGCGCCACGCCTTCGCCGGCCTGCGCACAGGACGCCGCGGCGAAGTAATGACGGATCAGCTCGAACTCACCCAAAGACGGCAACTCCTGACAGGTGCAATGCCCGCTGCAGCGAATCAGCAACGGCGACCAGGCGGATGCCCGGCACCCGCAACTCGCGGCAGCGCGTCAAGAAGCGATCAGCGCCGGTTGGCGCGGACTTCGTCGGCTCGCAAGCGTGGCGCCAGCTTATCCAGTACGCCGTTGACGAACTTGTGCCCGTCGGTGGCACCGAACACCTTGGCCAACTCGATACCTTCGTTGATCACCACGCGATAAGGCACATCGAGGCGGTTCTTCAGCTCGTAGGTCGACAGACGCAGAATCGACAGTTCAACCGGATCGATCTCCGCGATCGGGCGATCGAGCAGGACCTCGAAGGCCCCGTCGATCTCGCTTTTCTGCCGCGGCACGCCGTGCAGGATTTCGTGGAAGTAGGCGCCGTCGACCGTGCTGAAATCGTTATCGACGCGGAACTGCGCCTCGATTTCATTCACTTGCTGACCGGCCATATGCCAGGAATACAACGCCTGCATGGCCAGGGTGCGCGCCTGACGACGCGCCAGGGTTTTGCCACTCGGCGCTTTCGGGCCTTTGGGTGGCTGCGGCTTTGGCTGGTTACCGTCGTTCTGGCTCACTTGGCCTCCAACTGCGCCAACAGGCTGACCATTTCCAGGGCGGACAGAGCAGCTTCCGCACCCTTGTTGCCGGCCTTGGTGCCAGAACGCTCGATGGCTTGCTCGATGGAGTCGACGGTCAGTACGCCGAAGGCCACCGGTACGCCGAACTCCATGGACACCTGGGCCAGGCCCTTGGTGCATTCGCCAGCCACGTATTCGAAATGCGGGGTGCCGCCACGGATCACCGCACCCAGGGCGATAATCGCGTCGAATTCGCTACGCTGAGCGATTTTCTGCGCCACCAACGGAATTTCGAAGGCACCCGGTGCACGGATGATGGTGATGTCGCTTTCGCTCACGCCGTGGCGCACCAGGGTGTCAACGGCGCCGCTTACCAGGCTTTCGACAACGAAGCTGTTGAAGCGGCCGACCACCAGGGCGAAGCGGCCCTTGGGGGCAATGAAAGTACCTTCGATGGTCTTCAGGGTCATAAAACAATTCTCATATAGCGTTAAAGAGCCAGGGGGCAAAAAATCCATAGTCCAACGGAACAGCGCGTAGCGAGCGCAGGACAGACAAGGCGGAAACAGGCGAGGCTGCGGAGTTTACTGGTGTAAATGAGCAAGCCGAGCCTGTTTGCAACGCAGTATGTCCAAGCGCAGTAGCGCGGCGGTCGTTATTCAGCGGGCAGGTATTCTACAACTTCCAGGTCGAAACCGGATATCGCATTGAACTTCATCGGCGAACTCATCAGGCGCATCTTGCGCACCCCGAGGTCGCGGAGGATCTGCGAGCCGGCGCCGACGGTGCTGTAAGTGGTCGGATTGACCACTTTCGTCTCAGCGCCCAACTGCCGCTCCAGATGCGCCAGCAGGTCCTGGCCGGTCAGCGGGTTGCCCAACAGCAGCACCACGCCGCTGCCATCCTTAGCGACTTGCGTCATGGCCGCACGCAGGCTCCAGCGTCCGGGCTGCTTGACCATGAACAGGTCGCGCAGCGGGTCCATGTTGTGCACCCGCACCAGCGTCGGCTCATCGCCACAGATGGTGCCCAGGGTCAGCGCCATGTGCACATCGTTCTCCACCGAATCGCGGTAGGTCACCAGGTTGAACTGGCCCAGTTCGCTATCCAGGATCTGCTCGCTGACGCGCTCGACGGTGCGTTCGTGAATCAGCCGGTAGTGGATCAGGTCGGCGATGGTGCCGATCTTGATCCCGTGCAACGCCGCGAACTCTTCCAGCTCGGGCCGACGGGCCATGGTGCCATCGTCGTTCATGATTTCGCAGATCACGCCGCTCGGCTCGAAGCCACCCATGCGCGCCAGGTCGCAGGCCGCCTCGGTGTGGCCGGCACGCGCCAGCACGCCACCGGGCTGGGCCATCAACGGGAAGATATGACCGGGGCTGACGATGTCGTCGGCTACCGCGTTCCTGGCCGCGGCAGCCTGCACGGTGCATGCACGGTCGGCGGCGGAAATACCGGTGGTGACGCCGACGGCAGCCTCGATCGAGACGGTGAACTTGGTGCCGAAACCGGAGCCGTTGCGCGGGGACATCAGTGGCAGCTTGAGGGTCTCGCAGCGCTCGCGGGTCATCGGCATGCAGATCAGGCCGCGGGCGAAACGCGCCATGAAGTTGATATGCTCGGCGCCAACGCACTCGGAGGCGATGATCAGGTCACCTTCGTTCTCGCGGTCCTCGTCATCCATGAGGATGACCATCTTGCCGGCGCGGATGTCTTCAACCAGTTCTTCGATGCTATTGAGAGCCATAAGGCTATTCCTTCAATTCTTCAGGTAGCCGTGTTCGGCCAGAAAGTGTTCCGTCATGCCCGAGGCGTTTGGCTCGGCGGCTTTGTCGCCGAGCAGCAGACGCTCCAGGTAACGCGCCAGCAAGTCGACCTCGAGGTTGACCTGCCGACCGGGGCGATAGTCGACCATGATGGTCTCGGCCAGGGTGTGCGGCACTATGGTCAACTCGAATTCGGCGCCATTCACCGAATTGACGGTCAGGCTGGTGCCGTCGACGGTGATCGAGCCTTTGTGGGCGATGTATTTGGCCAACTCGCGCGGCGCGCGGATGGTGAACTGCACGGCGCGAGCGTTATCGGCGCGGGCAATGACTTCACCCACTCCGTCGATATGGCCGCTGACCAGATGACCGCCGAGACGACTGGATGGCGTCAGAGCCTTTTCCAGGTTGACCTGGCTGCCGGCCTTGAGGTCGACGAACGCAGTACGCGCCAGGGTTTCGCGGCTGACATCGGCCCAGAAACCGTCGCCGGGCAGCTCCACCGCGGTCAGGCAGACGCCGTTGACCGCGATGCTGTCGCCCAGTTTGACGTCGCCCAGGTCGAGCTTGCCGGTGGCCACATAGACACGCACGTCACCGCCCTTGGGCGTCAGCGCACGGATGCTACCAATGGATTCGATTATGCCGGTGAACATGGGTCCTCCGGTACACGAGTGAAGCTGATGTTGAACAGCATGAATGAACTCCTGTTTTGAGCAAAACAGGGCAATGCCGATCGATAGGGATTTCACGGGTACGCATGTCGCGCCCGAGGAGGGAATCCCGCTCTCTCTTTATCCGGACTATACCGTCGGCCCCGGAATCACACCGGGTCTGCTGTCCTTGCCCGGTTGCTTACACAACCTGGGCAAGCGCTCGCGGGCTAGGCAATTGAGCGCCATTACCGCCGGTGGGGAATCACACCCCGCCCTGAGAACGTTGCGGCCACCGTGGTGGCCGAGACGCGTTTTACCATAATTGCCGCCCGGACGCATCGCCCCGCGACAGCCTGTGCTGGCCGATGGCCAATCTGGCGCCGCGCGCACGCCCTCCATAGCCAGCTGGAATGGCCGGGGGCCGTCCGCGCCACCCGGCTTTTCACCCGTCCGCGCCGACACGCAGGGGGACGGCGCGCAACAATCGGCGGCTTAGCTACTTTGAATGTGGCACCAAACCCAGCCTTTGAAACCGCGAAGCCATCAACCCTCGCGCTGCGGCAGCGCAATGATCCGCCAGTCATCACCGACCGCGCGTATCTCGACAATCTTCAACGCCTGCGCCTCGGCCATGCGCGCCAACGGCAACTCGAGCAACGGCCGCGCACTGGAGCCGAGGAACTTCGGCGCGACGAACAACTGATACTCATCGACCAGGCCCTCGCGGGCGAATGCGCCGGCCAGACGTGGACCGGCTTCAACCAGGACTTCATTGGCCCCGCGCCCGGCCAGTTCGGCCAGCAGCTTGTGCAGATCGACATGGCCGCTACTGCCCGGCACGGCCAACAGCTCGTGACCGGCGTCCAGGTAGCGCTCACGCGCCAGCGCCGCCGCGCAGGTCGCCACCAGGGTCGCGCCGGCCTGAAAGAAAGGCACATCCAGTGGCACCCGCAGACGGCCATCGACCAGTACCCGCAGCGGCGGCCGGGTCGCCGCCAGCGCCGTCAGCTCGGCATCCAGGCCCAGCTCATCGGGGCGCACGGTCAAGCGGGCGCGGTCCGCCAACACGGTGTCGGCGCCGGTCAGCACCACGCTGGCGCGGGCCCGCAAGCGCTGCACGGCGGCGCGGGCAGCCGGCCCGGTAATCCACTGGCTCTCGCCGCTGGCCATGGCGGTGCGGCCGTCCAGGCTCATCGCCAACTTGACCCGCACGAAGGGCAAGCCCTGCTCCATGCGTTTGATGAAACCGGCGTTGAGCGTCCGCGCTTCTGCTTCCAGCACACCGCTGTGCACTGCAATGCCGGCCTGCATCAGGCGCGCCAGACCATTGCCGGCGACCTGCGGATTGGGATCCTGCATGGCCACCACCACCCGCGCGACGCCAGCGGCAACCAGCGCATCGGCGCACGGCGGGGTGCGGCCGTGATGGCTGCAAGGTTCCAGGGTTACATAGGCGGTGGCGCCACGCGCCTGCGCGCCGGCCTGGCGCAGCGCATGCACCTCGGCGTGCGGCTCACCGGCGCGCACATGCCAGCCTTCGCCAACGACCTGGCCGTCGCGGGCGATGACGCAGCCGACCCGCGGATTCGGGTGAGTGGAATACAGGCCTTTGCGGGCCAGCTCCAGGGCGCGGGCCATGCAGGCATGGTCGAAGCTCATCATTGCTCTTTCGCGGGTTCGCGGGACAACCGGTCGATTTCCTCGCGGAACTCGTTGAGATCCTGAAAGCGCCGGTATACCGAGGCGAAGCGGATGTAGGCGACCTCATCGAGCTTTTGCAGTTCGCTCATCACCAACTCGCCGAGCACCAGCGACTTGATCTCGCGCTCGCCGGTAGCGCGCAGCTGGTGCTTGATATGGGCAATGGCCGCCTCCAGACGCTCGATGCTCACCGGGCGTTTCTCCAGGGCGCGCTGCATGCCGGCACGCAGTTTTTCCTCGTCGAACGGCTGGCGGCTGCCGTCCTGTTTGATCAGCCGCGGCATCACCAGCTCGGCGGTTTCGAAGGTGGTGAAACGTTCTTCGCAGGCCAGGCATTCGCGCCGACGACGCACTTGCCCGCCCTCGGCGACCAGGCGCGAATCGATGACTTTGGTGTCGTTAGCACCGCAGAAGGGACAGTGCATAGGAGGGCAGCCGCCTTGAACAGGAAAGCGCCATGGTAGCGCATCCCGCGGGCAAGACAAGCCGAGGACTTTGCGGTATACAGGCGCGCGCTCAACTACTCTTTCAGGCACACCGCTTCTTGCAGGCATACCCCTTAGATGAACATTGCCATGCGACTGCTCGCTCCGCTCACCCTGGCCGGACTGCTCGCGGCCTGCGCCGGCGAACCCGCCTCGCCGCCCCAGCCGCCGACCACGCCGGCGCCTGCAGCAACCATCGACGCGGCGCCTGCGCCCCTGCCGGCCCACCTACGCGAACTCAGCGGCAGCCTGCTCGGCGCGCCCAGCGCTAGCGAAGTCGAACTGGCTCTGCTGCTGGTCGATGCGCGCGGCTTGCCCCAGGGCCTGCTGGGTAATATTCAACTGACCGGCAGCGGCGCGGCCCTGCCCTTTCGCCTGCCGTTCAATCCTCAGGCCTTCATCCCCGGTACTCGGGTCGAGCTGCGCGGGCGGGTCAATCAAGCCGGTCGCCTGATCCTGCGCCTGCCGCCACAACCGATTCGCCACAACGACAGCCAGCAACTCGGCGAGTTACGCCTGGTGCCGGCGCCATGAGCACAACCGCCGCCCTGCAAGCGGCGTTGAGCGAGCGGCTCGGTGACGCCAGGCTGGTGGCCGAGCACTTGCCCGGTACCGCGCTGAAGCTCTGGCTGATCGATGCCGCCAATATGGCGCGCGCCTTCAACCCCGAGGAAACCCGGCGGATTCTCGAGGAGCCGCCCTACTGGTGTTTCTGCTGGGCCAGTGGCCTGGTGCTGGCCCGCTGGCTGGCCGAACACCCGCAGTGGGTACGCGGCAAGCGCGTACTGGATTTCGGTGCCGGCTCCGGCGTCGCGGCGATTGCTGCGGCCAAGGCTGGCGCCCTCGAAGTGGTGGCCTGCGACCTTGACCCGCTGGCCCTGGCGGCCTGCCGAGCCAATGCCGCACTCAACGAGGTGGAATTGGGCTACTCGGCGGATTTTTTCCAGGAAGCCGACCGCTTCGACCTGATCCTGGTCGCCGACGTACTCTACGACCGCGCCAACCTGCCACTGCTCGACCAGTTCCTCAGCCGCGGGCGCCAGACGCTGGTGGCCGATTCACGGGTGCGCGACTTCCAGCATCCGCTGTACCAGCGCCTCGGTGTGATGGAGGCCTGCACCTGCCCAGACCTGGCCGAACCGGCCGAGTTTCGCCAGGTCAGCCTCTACCACGCACAACGCCACTGACGTCCGCCTTGTTTCCGCAAGGCGGCGCCCACATTTATAGTGTTTAGCACTTTCGTCCAGCGAGACCGATCATGAGCGACATCCCTTATATTTTTGACGTATCCGGCGACGCCAGCTTCGAGCAGCTGGTCGTGCAGAACTCCTTCCACAAACCGGTGCTGGTGGATTTCTGGGCCGAGTGGTGCGCCCCGTGCAAGGCGCTGATGCCCTTGCTGGCGCAGATCACCGAGAGCTACCAGGGCGAGTTGCTGCTGGCCAAGGTCGACTGCGACGCCGAGCCGGACATAGTCGCGCGCTTCGGCATCCGTAGCCTGCCGACCGTGGTGCTGTTCAAGGACGGCCAGCCGGTCGACGGCTTCTCCGGCGCCCAACCAGAGTCGGCGATCCGCGAAATGCTCAAGCAGCATGTCGCCGAGCCGCCGGCGCCGCAGGCCGACTTGCTGCAAAGCGCGCACATGCTGTTCGCCGAAGGCCGCATCGGCGAGGCGGAAGCCCTGCTCAAGCAACTACTCGGCGAAGACAGCGAGAATGCCGCCGCGCTGATTCTCTACGCCCGCTGCCTGGCCGAACGCGGCGAGCTGGGCGAAGCCGAAACGGTGCTCAATGCCGTCAAGGGCGATGAGCACAAGCAGGCCCTGGCCGGTGCCCGCGCCCAGCTGACCTTCCTCCGTCAGGTGGTCGACCTGCCCGACGTCGCCAGCCTGAAAACCCGCCTGGCGCAGAACGCCGAAGATGACGAGGCGGCCCACCAGCTGGCGATTCAGCAATTGGCCCGCCAGCAATACGAGCCGGCCCTGGACGGCCTGCTCAAGCTGTTCGTGCGCAACCGCAACTATGCCGACGGCCTGCCGCACAAGACCCTGCTGCAGGTGTTCGACCTGCTCGGCAACGAGCATCCGCTGGTCACCAGCTACCGGCGCAGGCTGTATCAGGCAATTTACTAGACAGGCCTGGGGCCTATCGGGCCTCGCGGCTAAAGCCCCTCCCACGAGCACAGCTAGCCCTGTGGGAGAGGCTTTAGCCGCGACAGGTCAGAGAGGGATAACCTGTCGCTGTGCGGCTACCCCATCGGTACTTATTAACCAACCCAATGATAGATAGGCGCATCCACGCCGGCTTCCATGCGCACCTGGGCGCAATGGCGCAAGCGCACCAGCAGGCGTTTACCGGCGGCCTCGCCACCGGCCAACGCGGCCAGCTGGACGAGCAGCTGCGGCCCCTCGATCTGCCCGGCCTTATGCAGCAAGTCCAGGGTGGTCTGCCACAGCGCATCGCTGGCCACGGCTGCGGCGCCAGTCGCCGACGCGGCGGAGGCAGCGGCGGCAGCGGCGGCGGCAGCTGGCGCAACGTGCTGCGCCAGCTGCGCCCAGTCCTGGGCATCCAGTTCCACTGTCAGATCCACCGGCCAATCGCCGACCCGTCCACGGATTCGCACCATCTTGCTGCCCTCGAGTAAACGACAGGCATGCTCCCACGTCGGCTGCAGCGCGCCAAGTGAAGCTGGCCAGAGGTATATAAAGTTGTTATAACGTAACAGCTAACTTGAATGCTGACCGGAGATCACCATGCGTTGCCTGCTGCTTGCCCTGCCTTTCGCCCTGCTGCCCCTGGCCGTCGCCCAGGCCAACGAGCGCAGCCACGCGCACGCCGAACACGACAGCCTCGACGCTCACCAACATGGCACCGCCCAGCTCAATGTGGTGCTCGACGGAACAACCCTGGAACTGCAGCTGCAAAGCCCGGCGATGAACCTGGTCGGTTTCGAACATGCGCCCAACAGCGTCGCCGACCGGGCCAAGCTCGCCG
This sequence comes from Pseudomonas paeninsulae, assembly GCF_035621475.1. Lineage (NCBI taxonomy): Bacteria > Pseudomonadati > Pseudomonadota > Gammaproteobacteria > Pseudomonadales > Pseudomonadaceae > Pseudomonas > Pseudomonas paeninsulae. Next base: position 614,476 of record NZ_CP141799.1, on the reverse strand, counting down.
CCGCGCGCGGCGAGCTTGAGCGGCCGCAGGCGCTGTTCGGCCTGGACGCAGGTGATTGCACGGTGAACACACAAGAACTGCAAAACCCGCTGCTGGCAGGTGCTGCACACAATGAGCACGACCACGACGAACAGCACGCCGTCGATGAGCAGAGCGAGCATGGCGACATCCATGCGCATTACCAACTCGACTGCAAAAAACCGGATGAATTGAAACAATTGGACCTGAGCGAGCTGTTCAAGCGCTTCCCCGCCACCGAGAAAATTCAGGTACAACTGATCGGCCCGAGCGGCCAGCAAGGCGTCGAGCTGACCCCGGCCCAAGCCTCGCTGAATTTTTAACCCGCCCATTCGCCGCAGTATGGCCGGGATAACCCGGCCGCTACTTCATGAGTGTCGCCTTTTCATGAGTTCAGCCCTGATCAGCCTGTCCAATCTCGGTTTCGCCTGGCCCGGCCAGGCGCAACTGCTGGACATCCCCAGTTTCACCCTGCAGCGCGGCGAAAGCCTGTTTCTCAAAGGCCCCAGCGGCAGCGGCAAGACCACCCTGCTCGGCCTGCTCGGCGGTGTGCAAACGCCTAATCGTGGCAGCATTCGTTTGCTCGACCAGGAACTGAGCGCACTCTCGGCCAGCGCCCGCGATCGCTTCCGGGTCGATCACACCGGCTACATCTTCCAGCAGTTCAACCTGCTGCCGTTTCTCTCGGTGCGCGAAAACGTCGAGCTGCCCTGTCACTTCTCCACGCTGCGTGCCAGGCGCGCCATTCAGCGCCACGGCAGCATCGACCAAGCTGCGGCCACCCTGCTCGCCCACCTCGGGTTGAAGGAGCCAACATTGCTCGAGCGCCGCGCCGACGCACTGTCCATCGGCCAGCAGCAACGGGTCGCTGCGGCCCGCGCGCTGATCGGCCAGCCGGAACTGGTGATCGCCGACGAACCGACCTCGGCGCTGGACGCCGATGCCCGCGAAGCCTTCCTCCAGTTGTTGTTCGCCGAATGCCGCGACGCCGGCGCCAGCCTGCTGTTCGTCAGCCACGACCAGAGCCTGGCGCCGCTGTTCGATCGCAGCCTGTCGCTGGCCGAGCTCAACCGCGCCGCCAGCGCGCTGGAGGTCTGACGGTGTACTTATTACGTCTGGCCCTGGCCAGCCTGGGCAACCGCCGCTTCACCGCCCTGCTCACGGTATTCGCCATCGCCCTGTCCGTTTGCCTGTTATTGGCCGTCGAACGCGTGCGCAGCGAAGCCCGCGCCAGCTTCGCCAACACCATCAGCGGCACCGATCTGATCGTCGGGGCGCGCTCCGGCTCGGTCAACCTGCTGCTGTATTCGGTGTTCCGCATCGGCAATGCCACCAACAACATTCGCTGGGACAGCTTCGAGCACTTCGCCGAGCACCGCCAGGTCAAGTGGGCGATCCCCATCTCCCTCGGCGACTCGCACCGCGGCTATCGGGTGATGGGCACCAGCCCGGCCTACTTCGAGCACTATCGCTATGCTCGCAGCCAGCCCCTGCAGTTGGCCAAGGGCCGCGCTTTCGCCGATGACCCGTTCGAGGTGGTACTCGGCGCCGAGGTGGCACGGGCGCTGAACTACCGGCTCGGCGAAAAACTGGTGCTGGCCCATGGCGTGGCCACCATCAGCCTGGTCAAGCACGACGACAAACCCTTCACCGTAGCCGGCATCCTCAAGCCTACCGGCACCCCGGTGGATCGCACCCTGCATATTTCCCTGGCCGGGATGGAAGCCCTGCATGTCGACTGGCAAAACGGCATGCCGGCCCGTGGCGCTGGCGTGGTCAGCGCCGAGCAAGCACGAAGCCTGGACCTGCAGCCGAAACAGATCACCGCCTTCCTCCTCGGCCTGAACAGCAAGATCGCCACCTTCAGCCTGCAACGCGAGCTCAACGAGTTCCGTGGCGAGCCGCTGCTGGCGATCCTGCCCGGGGTCGCCCTGATGGAACTGTGGAGCCTGATGAGCACGGCGGAACAGGCGCTGTTCGTGGTCTCACTGTTTGTGGTGTTGACCGGACTGATCGGCATGCTCACGGCGATTCTCACCAGCCTCAACGAACGCCGGCGGGAAATGGCGATCCTGCGCTCGGTCGGCGCGCGGCCTTGGCATATCGCCAGCCTGCTAATCCTGGAGGCCTTCGCCCTGGCGCTGGCCGGCGTGCTGCTGGGCCTGTTGCTGCTGTACCTGGGCATCGCCGGGGCGCAGAGTCATGTGCAGGCCAACTACGGCCTGTATCTGCCGCTTGACCTGCCGACGGCCTATGAGTGGACCCTGCTCGGCGCTATCCTGAGCGCCGCCCTGTTGATGGGTTGTATCCCAGCCTGGCGGGCCTATCGGCAGTCACTGGCCGATGGTCTGTCGATACGCTTATGAGGCAACCGTAAATGTCCCGCCCGCTACTCGCCGCCCTGCTGTTCGCCCTGGCCCTGCCCATATCGGCCGCCGAGGTCCGTGAGTTGGCCTGGTCGGACATGGTGCCGGCCGATGCGCCGCCGCAGGTCGTCGAACCCGCGCCCATGCACGACCTCTCGCAACTGGCGGATGCTCTGTCCGAGGCCGGCCCAGCCAGCGTGCAGCAGTCGCCCGCCGCGCCCGTGGTCCAGCAACTGGACGGCCTGGCGGTGAAGTTGCCCGGTTATATAGTGCCGCTGGATGTCACCGACGAAGGTCGCGTCACCGAGTTCCTGTTGGTGCCCTACTTCGGTGCCTGCATCCATGTACCGCCACCGCCGTCGAACCAGATCGTGCATGTCACCACCGAGCTGGGCGTGCTGCTGGATGCGCTCTATCAACCGTTCTGGATCGAAGGCACGCTGCAGGTCGAACAGAGCAGCAGCGAACTGGCCGAGGCCGGTTATCAGATGCAAGCGGACAAGATCTACGCCTACGAGCTGCCGGATAGCTAACCGCACGCACCGACCATACATGGAATGCGCTGCGACCTCTTTGCGGTTTTGGTTGCAGACGCAGGTTGGGTTAGCGGCGCAGACCCGCTCCCTTGAAAGCACAGCAAGCGCCGCGTAACCCAACACCGCGCAAAACCATTCCGGCATCGCCGGTGGGTTACGCCGCGACCGGCATCGGCCGTGCCCTGACAGAACCTGCCACGCGCCTAACCCACCCGACACGGCCATCAACCTGCACGACTCCCAGCGCCAACCTAGCCGGCGCTGGCCATGCGTTTTTCTCGCTCGGCACTCAGTTCACTTTCCGCCCAATTGCGCCAGGCGCGCACCTTGCTGCGCTCGGCACCGGCGCGCTCGGCCTTGGCCAGGGCATCCAGCCCGGCCTGCCAACGCGCCTGCTCCATCTCCAACTGGGCCAAGTTCAGCCAATGCTTGGCACTGCCCGAACGCCCCGCCAGTTCGCGGTAGATGCGCGCCGCCGCGGCGCGCTCGCGGGCCTGCCACCAGAGCAGGGCCAGGCGTTCTTCGCGGCTGGCCGTGCGTGGCAGCAAGCCCTGCTCGAGCATGCCGGTAAGCAGCTTGGCGCCTTGCCAAGGTTGCTCGGCCGCGCCGGCCAGCAGCACCAGGTTGTCCAGCTCAGTCGCATTGAAGCGCAGGCCTTTGCTGTGCGCGGCGCGCAGAGTGGCCAGCGCCTTGTCGTGACGGCCGCTCAACTGCTGCAAGGCGGCCAGTTGCCGCCACCCCTGCGCACGATCGGGCTGACGGCCGAGCAGCTGGCGCTGCCAGCGTTCGGCGGCGGGATAACGCTTGAGGTCGGCATTGACTGCGACGAGGAACTGCAACCAGCGGTCAGCCGCGTGCGGATTGCCCTGCACATAACGCTCGGCCAACGGCAGCGCCTTGGCTGGCTGATCCATGCCCTGGTAGGCCTGCACCAGCATCTGCAGGACCTCTTCACTGGCCGCCGCCTGCTGCGGCGCCAGCAGGCTGACGACCAGGGCGTAGCGGTGTTCGAGCAGGTTGAGCCGGGCCAGGTTGAGCTGCTCGCTGGCCTGCGTCTCGGCGTCCAGCTTGCCGCTGCTGACCGCCTTGCCGAGCCACTCGATGGCCTTGGCATTCTGCCCCTCGGCCCAGGCCAGATAGCCGCGACTGCGCCACAACAAGGCTTGCTCCAGGCTATCCGGTTTGGCCTTGGCTGCCTCCAGCGCCCGCCTGGCGGCGGCGTAGTCGCCCTGCTGCTGAGCCGCTTGGGCAGCATTCAGGGCGCGGAACACGCTCGGTTCGACGCTTTGCCCAGCCGCCTGTGCGGCAGCCGCCGTGCACAGCATCAATAACAGCAACCAACGCTGCATCTCAGTGATCTCCCTCAAGACGGAAGTACAGGGTTTTCACCGCTTCGCGGGCCACCGCCAGGCCGCTCTCGGTACGCGGGGCGAAACGCCAACGCACGGCGGCGCGCCGCGCTTCGCGCTCGAATACATTCTGCGGGCTGGCTTCGAGCACCCGAAGATTCTCCACCGCACCGGCGCGGTTTATGGTGAACGCCAGCTTGACGTGCCCTTCGATGCCGCGCTGCAAGGCGTAGCGCGGATAATCCGGACTGACATCGTTGAGCGGCATCACTTCACTTTCCGAGCCGCCGGTCTGGCCAGCGGCTTCATTTGGCGCCGGCGCGCTGGGCGCAGCAGCGCCGGCGCTCAAACCACTGAGGCTCGGTGTCGGCGCGCTATTGACGGCGATACCGCTGCTCAGACTCGGCAGTTGCAGGTCCAGCGTCGGCAGCTTGGCACTCGGTGTGGCGGCTACCGGGGTGGGCGCAGACGGCGCTTGCGGAGTTTGCGGTTGGGGTGGCTGCGGCGCCTGCTGGCGGGTGCGCGTCGCGGTGTCGCTGGCATTGCCATCGAGGCGCACGAAGTTGGCCACCGTCAGCGGCTCGTCGGACGGCTGGCTGCGCGGCGGCGCGACCATGTACAGCATCAGGGCAAACAGCGCCAAGGCCATCAGGCAAGCGCCGAGAAAGGCCAGCGGCACACGCATCAAAGCGCACCCGAGGTCGCTGCCAGGGCGACATCCTGCACCCCGGCCAGGCGCGCCTGATCCATCACCTGCACCACCAGACCGGTGCGCGCATCCTGGTCGGCCTGCACCACCACCGCGCCGTCCGGTTGATCGACGCGCAAGCGTTCGACGTGCGCACGCACGCTGCGTATATCGACGACTTTCTTGTCCATCCACACCTGCCCGTCGGCAGTGACGGCGATGAGGATATTGCCCTTGTCCTGCGGGCTGGCGGTTTGCGCCTGGGGGCGCTGCACCTCGACACCGGACTCCTTGATAAAGGAGCTGGTAACGATAAAGAAGATCAGCATGATGAAGACCACGTCGAGCATCGGCGTCAGGTCGATGCCGGTGTCTTCGTCTTGCTGGTGGTGTCGACGCATTCGCATAGTGTGCAGTCTCAGTCTTGGCGCAGCTGGTCAGCCAGCCGCTCGAGGGCCCGGCGCGCATCACGTTCGAGGCGCGCCAGGCTGAACAATCCAGTAATCGCCAGGACCATGCCGGCCATGGTCGGCAGGGTCGCCTGCCACACACCGGCGGCCATGCCGCGCGGGTTACCGCTGCCGTTGATGGCGAGCACATCGAACACCGCGACCATGCCGCTGACGGTGCCGAGCAAGCCGAGCAGCGGGTACATCGCCACCAGGGTCTTGCTCAGGCGCAGCGGGCCGAGCAGGTGTTGCCGCGCCTGCGCCAGCCAGGCGGCGCGCACCGCCCGTTGCCAAGTGCCGCTGTCGTCTTGCAGCAGTTGCTGCCAGGCCTTGCGCCGCTCGCGCCCCCACTGCGGGAAGACCCGGCGCACATACCAGAAGCGCTCGAACACCAGGGTCCAGAACACCACGCAGAGCCCGGCCAGCGCCCACATCACCACCCCACCGGCGCTCATGAACTCGAGCAGGGCATAGCCGCTGTCGACCAGCCGCAGCCATACGTCGAGCCAGTCAGTCACGCCGCGGCGCCCCGGACAGGTGCAGGGCAATCAAGCCAGCGCTCTGCTGTTCGAGCAACTGGATCAAACCCTTGCTGCGACTGGCCAGCAGGCTGTGCAGGAACAGCAGCGGAATCGCCACCACCAGACCCAGCACCGTGGTCACCAGGGCCTGGGAAATCCCCTCGGCCATCAGCCGCGAATCGCCGCCACCGCCCTGGGTGATGGCCTGGAAGGTGACGATCATGCCGGTCACGGTGCCGAGCAAACCGAGCAACGGGGCCACCGCGCAGAGCAGCTTGAGCAGGCTCTGGCCTTTCTCCAGCGGCGGGGTTTCCTGCAGGATCGCCTCGTCGAGCCTCAGCTCCAGGGTTTCCAGATCGGCCAGCTGCGGCTTGGGCCCGAGCACGCCGATCACCCGGCCCAGCGGATTGTCGTCACACGGCACGCTGAGATTACGGACTTGCGCCTTCACCCCAGCGGCTACGCGTGCCAGATGAACCATGCGCCAGATTGCCAGGAGCAAACCGAATACGCCCAAGGCGACTATCACCCAGCCGACCAGGCCGCCCTGTTGCAGGCGATCCCACAGGGTCGGCTGGCGTTGCAGTTGTGCCAACAGCGTGCCGCGACTGGGGTCGATGGGCAGGCTGGAGAGCGCCTCGCTGCTGTGCAGATAGTCATCAACCTGCCCCACCCCGGACGGCTGCCGCGGTGGCGCCAGCAGCTCACCGGCGTCGGCGTCGTAACGCAAATAGGCATCCTCGCTAAAGGCCGAGAAAGCTCCGACGCGCAGCACTGCCTGCTGATTACGCGTGCCATCGGCGGCTACCACCGGCAATTGCAACTGCTCAACCCGGCCGCTGGCGGTCAGGTCTTCCAGCAGCAACATCCAATAGCCATCGAGATCCGCGGCGGACGGCAAGGTCCGGCTTTTCGCCAGCGCCTCGAGGCGTTGCAAGCGCTCGGGATACTGCGCATTGAGCAGGCTGTCCTGCCATTGCCCGGCGACATCGCCGGCGCTCTGGCGGACCACTCCGAACAACTCGCCCAGATGACCGACGCGCTGGGCGAGGCGTTTTTCCTGCTCGGCCAACTCGGCTTCCTGACGCTCGAATTCGGCTTTCAAACGCTCGGCTGCGGCCTTCTGCGTGTGCAAGGCCGCGTTTGCACCGGCGAGCAACTGCGCACGCTCGCCACGCTGGGCGACAAATGCCTGCTCGCGACTCTGCATGGCCGCGACTTCGGCGGCGCGCTCGCTGCGGATGCGTTGCAGCAGTTGATCCGGGCTGAGCGGTGCGGCAGCGCCAGCCATCGTCGGCAACAGCGCCAGGGTCAAGATGGCAAGAACACGACGGCTCATGGCTTGGCCTCCTGAGCCAGGGTTTTCACGGGAAGATCGAGCAGGGCCGGCGCCTGTTCCTGGCGGGCGATGGCGATGGCCTGGTGCAACGGCCGCCGCGCACTGCTATCGAGCGCTACCCAACTGCGCTTTTGCGGGTTCCACCAGCCACTCTCGTGGCCGTCGAGGGTCTGGAAGTACAGCATGACCCGACCGAGCCGGAGAAATTCGACGCTGCGCGAACCGCCGTCGACCGGCAGCTCGCCCCGCCAGGCCTCCAAGGTGCGGCCGTAGTCGCTCTCGACCTGATAGGCCTCGAGGATGCGCCGGTACTTTTCCGCCAGGCTGACATCGGCCCGCGGCAGCAGATCCTGCAACTGCGCCAGGCGGTCGCTGCGCTCATCCGGCAGGAACGGCAGGTCGGCGGCAATGAATTCGCCGAGCACCTCGACCATCCGCCGCATCTGTGGTGTCACCGCTTCCTGGGTGCGCTCGATACCGTCCAGCTGCTCCTGGTAACCCGCCAGCTCCTGGCGTTGGGCCACGACCAGTTCTTGCAACTGCTGGTTATAGCCTTTCAACGCCTCGGCCTGTTGCAAGGCATTGCGGTACTCACCGAGCATTTCGCGACTGGCATCGTCGAGCTGTTCGATACGCGCCTGGGACGCCTTGGCTTCCACGGCCAGGCGCTGGCTCTCGTCCAGCGCGGCGTCCAACGGTGCCGCCAGCAACGGCGTACTGCTGAGCAATACAGCGGCGGCCAGCGAACGCAGGGGGTACAGGTTCATACGAAGGGAGTCCTCGAGCGGCGGGCTTACATTAAAAAGAAACACAATAACCTTTCCAAAACGCAAGTTACTGCAAGGCTGAGCGGCATTCGGCAAACATCTCGCGGCGGACCTCCGGTCCACGCCGTGGTTCGCCCCGCCAGGTGCAGGCTGCGTCCAATGCGGTATTCGGGGCTGGCGCTGACAGGCGCCTCGCTGCAGAGGGCATGGCCGACGTATTAATAAGAGCAAGCCGGTAAAGATAACCATTATCAACTGCATTAGCATCATCCAGCAACCACCCATGTTCGGCTCATGCGCAACCTCTTGCGCCAGGCACGCTGCAGACTCGCGCGGCGATGTCCGCGAGAGGGTAAGCGTGCAGCAGCGGCAGGCGCCCAAGGAAGAACACCGCGAGCGAGTGTACGAGGAAGAGGGCGACGACTGATCAGGCCAAACCCGCCAGCTTGTGCGGCCAAATGCCACACGCGGCGCATGCCGCGCCCCGCAAGCAACAACGGCGGGGCCTGCGCGCCATCTGCGGGAACCACTGCAAGGCAATGGCCTGTCGCTACCAGACCAGTTCATTGAGCTGGGTCAAAACTCGATTTGCTTAGGCTCCTAACATTGCCCTCAGTCCAACCAACTGAAGACTCGACCGGAGCTCACTTATGCGCAAGTCCCTGCTCGCTATTTCCATTCTCGCCACCGCATTGGCCGCCCCTTTCGCCCAGGCCTACCAGGCAGGCGACATCATCGTGCGCGCAGGTGCCGCTACCGTCGATCCGCATGAAAGCAGCAGCGATCTCTGGGTCGGCGCACTGAACAGCGACGTCGCCGGCACCAAAGCCACGCTGAACAGCGACACCCAACTGGGCCTGACTGGCACCTACATGCTCACCAGCCACATCGGCATCGACCTGCTCGCCGCCACCCCGTTCAGCCATGACGTCGGCGTGAAAGGTATGCCGGGCGGTTTTGCCGGGTTGAATGGCAAACTGGGTGAACTCAAGCACCTGCCACCGACCCTGAGCGTCGTCTACTACCCGCTCGACGGCGCCTCAGCCTTCCAGCCCTATGCGGGCGTGGGCATCAACTACACTTGGTTCTTCGACGACAAGCTGAGCAGCGAAGCCGAAGGCAAGGGTTTCAGCGGCCTCGACATGAAAGACTCCTGGGGCCTCGCCGCCCAGGCGGGCATGGACTACATGCTGACCGACAACCTGCTGTTCAACGCTCACGTGCGTTACATCGACATCGACACCACCGGCACCACCTCCTTCGGTGGCGAGAAGGTCAAGGTCGATGTAGAGGTCGATCCATTCGTCTACATGGTCGCCCTCGGCTACAAGTTCTAAGCCACACCGACACCCACAAAAAAGCCGGCCTCAGCGCCGGCTTTTTTGTCGCTACAGATCAGTCTTGGCCCAATAGCTTGCGCAAACCCTCACGCATGGAGGTCGCCGGCGGCAGCTGGTAACACTCCAACAAACGCTGGTTATTCGCCCGTGAATGACGGATATCGCCGGGCCGCGCCGCCTGATACTCAAGCGCCGGCAAGCCGCCACACAAACCGCCGATTTCGGCCAACAGCTGGTTGAGGCTGACGGCCTGATTCCAGCCGACATTCACCGCCCCCACAACAACCTGCGGCAGGTTCAACGCCTGCATCAGCAGCGCCAGCAGATCGCCGATATAGAAGAAATCGCGGGTCTGCTCGCCATCGCCGAACACGCCGATCGGCAAGCCTTGCTGCACCCGCTGGGTGAAGATGCTGATCACCCCGGAGTAAGGTGAGGACGGATCCTGACGTGGACCGAAAATATTGAAGAAGCGGAAAATCGCCGGTTCCAGGCCATGCTGACGGCGATAGAAGTCCAGGTAATGCTCACTGGCCAGCTTATCGGACGCGTAAGGGGTCAACGGCGCCTTGGCAGTACCCTCATCAATCGCCTGGCCTTCGCCATTGTTACCGTAGACCGCCGCACTGGAAGCAAAGACCACGCGCTTGACGCCGTGCCGGCGCATGGCCTCGCAGACATTCAAGGTGCCGACGAAGTTGCTCTGGTGAGTACCCACCGGATCGTCCACCGAGGCTTGTACCGAGGCCACCGCGGCCAGGTGCACCACAGCAGCACAACCGGCCACAGCCTGATCGACCAGGACCGCATCGGCCACATCGCCCTCGAGCAAATGCAGCCGCGGGTTGTCCAGCGGCAGATTGGCGCGCTTGCCCATTGAAAGGTTGTCCAGCACGCGCACCCTATGGCCTTGCGCCAATAGCGCGTCAACCAGGTGCGAGCCGATGAAACCGGCGCCGCCGGTAACCAGAATAGGCGTGTCAGACATGGCGATAGTAGCGATCCAGTAGGCTCGGCAGCCCAGAGCGCCAGGCGCGCGGCTTGATACCGAAGGTGTGCAGGATTTTCTTGCAGGCCAGCACCGCGTGTTGCGGCTCCTCGGCGGCATCCGGGCGCGTGGCATGGGCCTGCGCCGCGATGTCTTCGAGCAGATTGCTGCGGAAATGGCGCGCCTCGCTCAACACTGCCTGTGCCAACCCCAGCGAAGTGGTTGCCTCGTTGCCGCCATAGTGAAAAGTGCCCCACAACGGCGTCTCGCAATCGAGTTGTTTGAGCACGGCGAGGATCACCCGCGCGGCATCGTCGACCGGGGTCGGGTTGCCGCGCCGGTCATCGGCGAACGACAAGTTTTGCTCTCGCTCGGCACGCGCCAGGAAACGCCCGAGCTGGCCGTCCGGGCTCTCGTCCAGCAGCCAGCCGAAGCGCAACAACACATGCCGCGGACACACCGCGCGCACGCGCTGCTCGATACGCCACAAGGCCTGACCATGCACACCCAAGGGTACCGGCTCTTCCTTTTCGCTGTAGGCGGTAACCCGCGAACCATCGAACACCCGGTAACTGGACGGCTGTAACAGGCGAATCTGATGATGCTGACAAAGCTCGGCAAGCCGCTCGACCGCTTGTTCCTGGGCAGCAAGACGCGCCGCGCTCACCCCTTCGGCCTGAAACCAGTCGAAATAGTAAGCCAGGTTGATCAGTGCATCGGGGCGCGTGTCGTCAAGCAACTCGGTCAGGCTTCCGGCATCCCAGCCAGTTTCCGGCGGACGCGGCGCCAGGAAGCCGATGTCCTCCTCGGCGCCGAGACGGATCAGTGCCTGCCCCAAGGCATTACCGCCACCCAACAACATTAAACGCATACGCATGGTGTCTCGCAACGGCCGATGCCGCCAGGCGACGTCAATGGGCAACCCGGCATAACGCTAGCCACGCCCCCCTGCTCATCACTCCTGACCCCCGACCACCGCCTCTCTCCCGGTTTGGCATTATCGTAGTTAGACGCTGACATCGCGCCAAAGTGTCGCATTTTGCGGGTTTACGCGCACGCCGTCATTAGGCGCGCCTAATGCACCGCACGACAGCAGAGGCAAAACCAGCGACGACCTGGCGCAAGGCCCTCGCCCGACGGCGCTCGGCAGACAGTTTCATGCATCCTTCATGAGCTGGCGGCCGGCTGCCCACGAACGCGCTGCCCGCGGCAAACCTACCCACACTCAGGCGGTCAGTACCCGGCAGGCTTCGGCCGGGATGGTCACCGACACCGGGTTGCCAATGCCCAGGCCGATACCCTGGCAAGGCGTGCTCAGCGCAGTCAGCGAGACACCGGAGCACTCGATGGTTGTTTCGATGGTCGCGCCGCTATCGCGCACGAAGGTCACGGTGCCCTGCAGACGATTGCCTGCGCTGGCCTGGGGCAGCGACAAGGTCAAGTCTTCCGGGCGCACCAGCAGCTTGATGCTGGTGCCGGCTTGAATGCTCTCGCAGATCGGCACCTGCAGCGCCGCGCCGCCTGGCAGGCTCACCCGGCCGTTGCCCAGGGCGATCGCCGGGAAGATATTGCCGCTGCCGATGAAGTCGGCGACGAAAGCGTTGGCCGGGTTGCGGTAGATCTCGATTGGCGTGCCAACCTGCTGCACCCGGTGTTCGCCGAGCACCACCACGATATCGGCCATGGTCATGGCCTCGCGTTGGTCATGGGTGACCAGGATGGTGGTGATGTTCAGGCGCTGCTGCAATTGGCGGATCTCCACCTGCATGGACTCGCGCAACTTGGCATCCAGCGCCGACAGGGGTTCGTCCAACAGCAGCAGCTTGGGTCGTGCGGCAATCGCCCGGGCAATCGCCACGCGCTGGCGTTGACCGCCAGACAGCTTGGCCACCGGACGGTCGAGCATTTCCTGCAACTGGATCAGTTGCAGCAGTTCGGTCACCCGTGCCTGCTGATCAGCCTTGCTCACCCCGCGCAAGCGCAGCGGGTAGGCGATGTTCTCGCCAACGGTCATGTGCGGGAACAGCGCCAGCGATTGGAACACCATGCCAAAGTTACGTTGATGCGCCGGGGTGCGGCTGATGTCTTCGCCGTCCAGGCGGATTTCCCCGTCGCTGAGGGTTTCCAGTCCGGCGATCATGCGCAGCAAGGTGGTCTTGCCACAGCCCGAGGGACCGAGGAAGCACACCAGCTTGCCCTCCGGCAGGTGCAGATTGACGTCCGTCACGGCGCAGGCCGAGCCATAGTGTTTTTCAACGTTTTCTAGAACTAATCCGCTCATGCGGCACCTCCAATAAGCTGTTGCCGGCAAGCCGCCAGGGCCTGCCCGGCTGAATTAAAAGGACACGCCACCTTCGCCGACCAGCTTCTCCAGCGCCCAAATCAGGGCGAAGTCGATCAGCACGATCAATACGGCGAACGAGAAAACAGTCGGGTCGAGGGAGGACACGGTGCGGCTGTACATCCAGATCGGTACGGTCATCACATCGATGTTGTAGAGGAAGTAGGTCACGGTGAATTCATTGAACGAGATGATGAAGGCCAGCAGCATCCCGGCCAGAATCCCCGAGCGCATCAGCGGCACCACCACATCGAGGATGGCGCGCAGCGGCGAGGCGCCGAGCATCTGCGCGGCTTCCTCGACCTCGCTGCCGATCGACAGCATGGCTGCGGTGCAATTTCTCACCACGAACGGCAAGGCGAGGATCACATGGGCGATCACCAGCCGCGAGGTGCTGAGGTGAAACGGCAGGTTGTCGAATATCAGCAACAGCGCCAGGCCCAGCACCACCATGGGAAACACCAGCGGCAGCGACATCAGCTGCAGCGCCGCCGCCTTGCCGCGGAATTCGCAGCGCACCAACGCATAGGCGGCCGGCACCGCCACCAGGGTGGCGAACAGCATGCTCAGGGTGGCCACCAGCAGACTGGTGGTGAACGCCTGACCGAGGCTGAGCACGTCACTGGCGTCCGGCGAAACGAAGGTATTCCAGGCCGCCTGGTACCACTGCAGGCTGTAGCTGGCCGGTGGAAAGTCGAGGTTCGAGGCGCCACTGAACGACATCACGATCATGGTCAGGATTGGCAGCACCGCCAGCAACAGGATGACCCCGGACAGGCCCATGGCGAAACGCCCGGTTTCACCCGGCAACGGGGCGGCACCGTGAAACAGGCTCTTGAGTAAGTTGCTCATTGCGAAGCCTCCAGGATGCGCCGACGACGGCCGGTGACGAATTCGGAGAAGGTCATGATCGCCAGCGTGGTGACAATCAGCACCACCCCGGCGGCGGAGGCTGCCGGCCAGTTCATCAGCGGGGCGATCTGGTCATGCACCATCACCGCCAGCATCGGCACCCGCCGACCGCCAAGGAGTAAGGGCACCACGAAGCTGCTGGCGTTGTAGGCGAACACCAGGGTGGCGCCGGTGATGATGCCCGGCAGGCTCATCGGCAACACCACTTGCCGGAACACCTGCCAACGACTGGCGCCGAGGGTAGCCGCCGCCTCCTCGTAGCTGCGCGCCACGCCGCGCATGGCACTGGCGATCGGCAGCACCGCCAACGGGAAGGCGGTCTGCACCAGGCCCATCAGCACACCCGTCTGGTTGTAGAGCAGCATCACCGGTCGATCGATCAGGCCCAGGCCCAGCAGCGCCTGATTGAGCATCCCGCCCGGACCGAGGATCACCAGCCAGCCGTAACTTTGCAGCAGCAGGTTGACCAGCAACGGCATCAGCACCGCGGCGAGGAACACCCGACGCAACAGCGGCGACTGCAAACGCGACATGCAGTAGCCAACCGGAATCGCCAGCAGCACCGCGATCAGCGCGCTGACCAGGGCCAGACGCAAGGTCAGTAACAGCGACTTGAGGTAGTAGGGCTCGAGCAACTGGGCGTAGCTGGCCAGGCTGAAACCGCTCCATTCCGCGCCCTTGGTGCCGACACTCATGCGCAGCACCAGCAGGCTGGCGGCAATCAGTACGCCGAGAAACAGCATCGCCGGCGAGAGAAACAGCCAGGCGCGTGCCGTCGGAGAAAACGTCTTGGCCGGGCGCAGGGGCGCCACGCCGACCTGACGGGTCAGAGTTGAATGTGCCATTTCGCTGATCTCATCAGTACAGAAGGTTGCTGCACACCGCGCCGGCGCCCAGAGGCCCGCTGCGCGGTGCTATTCACGGCAGGTGCCGTAGCGCTACATCAGGAAGAGAAGATTTCCGTGTAGCGGCGAATCCACTGGTCGTGCACGGTGGCCAGGAAGGCGTTGTCGTGCATGATCGCCTTCTCCGAGATCTGCTCGGGCGTGAGGATGTATGGGCTCTTACGCGCCTCGGCGGAAATGATCGCCTTGGCGTTGACCGGGCCGTTGAAGATGTCTTCGGCCATCTTGCCCTGCACCAGCGGGTCGAGCGAGTGGTCGATGAAGGCATAGGCCAGATCGGTATCGCCCGGACGGTGCTTGGGCATGACCGAGAGCATCAGGTCGGTATAAAAGCCTTCTTGCATGCCGAAGGTGGCGCCCAGGCCATAGGCCGGATCGCGGATCTGCTTGGGGAAGAAGGCCGGTGCATAGAGGCCGCCCATGTCCAGCGAACCGGTGCGGAACAGTTCGGCGATCTGGTTGGGGTTCTCGCCCAGGGTAACGACCCGGTCGTTGAGTTTCTCGAGCAGTTTGAAACCCGGCTCGACATTGTGCTCGTCACCGCCGGCCAGCTTGGCGGCGATGATGATCAGGTCCATGGCCTCGGTCCAGTTCGGTGGCGGCAGGAAAATGTTCGGCGCCATGTCCTGGTCCCACAGGGCGGCGTAGCTGTCCGGCGCTTCTTTCACGGTGCGGGTGCTGTAGATCAGGCTATTGCACCACAGCAGGTAGCCGATGCCATGACCGTCGGCGCCGGTCTGGTACTGCGCCGGCACGTCGCGCAGGTTGGGGATGCGGTTAAGGTCAGGCCTTTCCAGCAGCCCGGCGCTGGCCAGGCCTTCGGCGCCGACGCCGGCCAGGGTGATGATGTCGTATTGCGGGCGATCACCACCGGCCTTGAGCTTGGCGACCATCTCCGAGGTGCTGCCGGTACGGTCGGCGATCACCTTGGCCCCGGTCTGGCTTCGAAGGTCGCGGCGATATTGCGCAGCGCCGCCAGGCCGGTGTCGTCGGACCAGGTGAGCAGGCGCAGGGTCTTGCCGTGAAACTTCATGTCGCCGGCACTGGCCTTGATGAAGGGAAAGGACAAGGCCGCGGCAGCCACCGATGCGACACCTACCGTTTTGATGAATGTTCTTCTGTTGAAATCGTGTTCGCTCATCGCAGTTGCCTCTTGTTTTTATTTGTCTTCAGGAGCTTGCGGCGCGGTGCCGGGCTCCCTGCAATAAACCGTTCAACCTGACCTCAGGCCCCATTAACACTGGTGCGGTCTGAGCTGGCCAAGCCATCCTGCGGCGCACTCGCCAGGCCAACAATCGATAAATTGTCATCGAAGCCATGCGCAAAACGCATGCCTCGCCAGCAGGCATGCGGGCGCCACATACGCCCGCTTAAAGGGCGCGAATCACATGCTTGATTTCCTGGAATGCCTGCAGCCCCCAGGGCCCCAACTCGCGGCCGATGCTGCTTTGTTTGTAGCCACCCCAGGCCGCCTGCGGGAAGATCACCTGCGGCGCGTTGATCCACACCAGGCCAGCCTGCAAGGCATTGGCGACCCGTTCGGCGCGGCTGGCGTCGCCACTGACCACGCTGGCTACCAGGCCAAACTCGCTGTCGTTGGCCAGTTCGATGGCCTGCTCTTCCGTGCTGAAGCTGCGCACACAAAGCACCGGCCCGAAGATCTCCTCACGCCACAGGGCGCTGTTCAGCGGCACGTCGGTAAACACCGCGGGCCGCAGGAAATAGCCACGCGCCAGCCCAGCCGGACGTTCACCACCGCTCAGCAAGCGCGCGCCGCCATCCAGGCCGTCGGCAATATGCCGACAAACCCGTTGGTACTGGGCCTGATTGACCAGCGCACCCATCTCCACGTCCGCCGCAAACGGGTCACCGACGCGAATCGCCTCGGCGCGTGCCTGCAAGCGCACCAGGAACTCCTCGGCCAGCTCAGCGGCGACCAGTACCCGACTGGTCGCCGAGCACATCTGCCCGGCGTTGAAGAAACCGCCGCCACAGGCCAGCTCGACCGCCAGCTCCAGGTCGGCGTCGGCGAACACCAGCAGCGAGGACTTGCCGCCCAGCTCCAGACTGACGCCCTTGATGGTCTCGGCGGCGCGCTGCATGACCTGCACGCCCACCGCATTGCTGCCGGTGAACGACAACTTGGCCACCCCCGGATGCGCCGCCAGTGGCGCCCCGACCGCCAGGCCAGTGCCGCAGACCAGGTTGAACACCCCGGCCGGCAGGCCGCGGCGATGATGTCGGCCAGCTCCAGTTCCGGCAGCGGGGTCACCTCCGAGGGTTTCAGCACCACCGTGCAGCCGGCCGCCAGCGCGGGAGCCAGCTTCCAGGCAGTGGTCACCATCGGGAAATTCCACGGCACGATCAGCCCCACCACGCCACAGGGCTCGCGGCGCAGGCGGGCGGCGAACTCGCTGCTCGGCAGCGCCACCGCGGCGTCCTGCTGGCAGTCCAGCGCCTCGGCCAGTTCGGCGTAATAGGTGAAGGTGGCGATCACATCGTCAACATCGATCACCGCTTCCGCCAGGGGCTTGCCGTTGTTGCGCGCTTGCAGCTGGATCAGGCGCTCGCGGCGCTCGTCGACACCGGCGGCGATCCGGCGCAGACAGGCGCCCCGCTCGACCCCGGCGCTGCGGCCCCAGGCCGGAAAAGCATCACTCGCCGCGCACACCGCCTGCTCGACCGCCGCGGCGTCGCCGCCGGCCACGCTCGCCAGCAACTCTTCGGTGGCGGGATTGATCACCTTCAGGCTGTCGCCACCGCTCTGCCAGTGCCCGCCGATATACAGACCGGCGAGTGCGCCATTGTGCGGCGGGCGACTGTTCAACATGCCGCCACCCCACTCATCCAGGCCTGCTGGTCGATTTCGATCAGGGTCGGCAACTGAGTTTCACGTGCTTGGCGCAGGGCCGCGCGCAACGCCTCGGCGTCATTCGCCCGCCCCGCCGCACAGCCCAGTGCCTTGGCCGCGGCGACGAAGTCCGGGGTGAAGATATCCACGCCCACCGGCTCGATATCGCGGTTGACCATGTACTTCTTGATCTCTTCGTAGCCCTGGTTATTCCACAGCAGGACGATGATCGGCGCGCGCGCTTCCACCGCACTGGCCAGTTCGGCCAGGGTGAACTGCAGTCCGCCGTCGCCGATCAGGCACACCACCGGGCGCCGCTGCGCGCCTTCGCGGCTGTCGCCGAGCAGCGCACCGATGGCCGCCGGCAAGGCGTAGCCGAGGGTGCCGTAGCCGGTCGAGGAGTTGAACCAACGCCGAGGCTGTTCCAGGTTCAGGGTCAGGTTGCCGCTGTACACCGGCTGGGTCGAGTCACCGACCAATACCGCGTCCGGCAGCTCCTCCAGCACCGTCTGTAGGAAGCGGGTCTGCCCACGCATTGGGACATCCCAGGACGCCTCGAGGTCCGCACGCAGCCGCGCGGCGCAGGCGCTGCCCCAGTCGGCGCGACGCGGGGCCAATGCCTGTTCGCCGAGCGCCGCATGCAAGGCCTCCAGCGCCAGCGCGGAGTCGGCGACCAGCGCCATGGCCGGCGGGTAATTGCGCACCGCCTGGTCCGGGTCGATGTCGATGCGCAGCAATACGCCGGGGATCTCGAAGCCACCGGCGAAGGTCACGTCATAATCGGTTTCGCCCAACTCGGTGCCTACCGCCAATACCACATCGGCCTCGGCCACCAGCTCGCGGGTCGCCACGGTCGACTGGGTCGAGCCAATCAACAGTGGATGGGCCGAGGGCAACAGGCCCTTGGCATTGATGGTCAGCGCCACGGGGGCCTGCAGCTGCTCGGCCAGCCGGGTCAGCGCCGGCGCCGCATCGATCGCGCCGCCACCGGCGAGAATCAGTGGCCGCTGGGCGCCAGCCAGCCGGCTGGCCATTTGTGCGATGGCCACCGGGCTGGCGCCGGGCCGGGCCAGGCTGATCGGCTGACTGCTCAGCAGCTCATCGGCCTCCTCGATCAACACATCGAGCGGAATCTCGATATGCACCGGGCGCGGCCGCGCAGCCTGGAACACGGCAAAGGCGCGCGCCAGCACCGCCGGCAGCTCGGTGGCCGACAGCAGGGTGTGCGAGAAGGCCGAAAAACCGGCGACCAGATTGCTCTGCGACGGCAGCTCGTGCAGCTTGCCGCGCCCACCGCCGAGCTGGCTGCGCGCCTGCACGCTGGAAATCACCAGCATCGGGATCGAGTCGGCATAGGCCTGGGCCATGGCCGTGGCGATATTGGTCATGCCGGGGCCAGTGATGATGAAACACACCCCCGGCTTGCCGCTGGTGCGCGCATAGCCATCGGCCATGAAACCGGCGCCCTGCTCATGACGCGGGGTGACATGCTCGATGGGCGAACGGGCCAGCCCGCGGTAGAGCTCGACGGTATGTACGCCGGGGATGCCGAATACCCGCTCGACACCGTAGCGTTCGAGCAACTTCACCAATACTTCGCCGCATGTCGCCATGTTCTTTTGTCCTGTTCAGTAACTGAGGTCTACTGCACTCGCCGCATTGCACGCCGCCCTGGATTCAGCGGGCCGCGCGGATGCGTCGCAGATCTGCGAAAAAGTGCAGCCAAGGTCCAATTTGACCCCCTGCCCAACCACCGGACAATGCAAAAATAGTCATACTAGGCATGTCCTCACTGCATAGCTGAGCCTCCATGAAACGGCTTCCACCTCTGCCTGCGCTGCATACCTTCGTGATCACCGCCCAGTGCTGCAACTTCACCCGCGCAGCCGAACTCCTGCACATCACCCAGGGTGCGGTGAGCCGGCAGATCGCCGGTCTGGAGAGTCACCTGGGCTACCCGTTGTTCCAGCGCCAGGCCCGCGGGCTGAGCCTGACCGCGCAAGGCCGCGAGTTGTTTCCGCAGATCCAGCAGGCATTCGGCCTGATCGGCGAGGCGGTCGAACGAGTGGGCGCGCGGCGCGAGGCGCTGCGGTTGAAGGCACCGACCTGCGTCATGCGCTGGTTGCTACCGCGGCTAATGCACTGGCAGGCCGAGCGCCCGGACGTGCCCGTGGAATTGACGACTACCGTGCAGCACTCGGTGGATTTTCGTGGTGAGGAGTTCGACGCGGCCGTGGTGTTCGGCAGCCAACCCGGCCCCGCCTTGGTGGCGCACCACCTATTCGATGAGCTGCTCACCCCGGTCTGTGCGCAGCAACTGCTCAGCGGCCCGCAGCCACTCAGCCAGCCGGCCGACCTGGAACGCCATACCCTGCTGCACCCCACGCGCGACCAGCGCGACTGGGAGGCCTGGCTGAAGGCCGCCGGCACCACAGTCAACAGCATCGGCAAGGGTCAGCATTTCGACACCCTGGATCTAGCCATGACGGTGGCCTCGCAGGGCCTCGGCGTGGCCATCGGCGACTGGTCGCTGATCGGCGAAGACCTGGAAGCCGGGCGCCTGGCCACGCCCTTCGAGCTGAAGGTGCGCACCGGCGATGCCTATTTCCTGGTCTACCCAGAACGCCCAGAACCCTCTCCGCAGTTAGCCGAGCTGGTCGACTGGCTGCTGCTACAGGCCGCGGCGCGCAACGCTCGGGCATCGACCTGAACCTCGAACAGAGCTCCGAACCCCGACGCAAAATGCCCAGGAGCAGCCATTATCACGCGCATAGAAAAACCCCTGTAACTGAATGAGAGCTACAGGGGTTTAAATTTGAAACCTTATATTTAACCCTTACGAGGGCACTAGAACGGGATGTCGTCGTCAAAACTGTCGAAATCCTGCGCCGGCTTGGCCTGCTGCTGCGGAGCCGGACGCGGCGCCTGCTGCTGCTGCTGCTGCTGCTGTTCACGTTGCGGCGCCGGGCGCTGCTGACGTGGCGCCGAATCGCCACCGGCGTTATCCGGACGGCCACCAATCAGCTGCATGGTGCCCTGCATGTCGACGACGATCTCGGTGGTGTAACGCTTGATGCCGTCTTTTTCCCACTCGCGAGTCTGCAGCTTGCCTTCGATATACACCTGCGAACCTTTGCGCAGGTATTCGCCGGCGATTTCAGCAACCTTGCCGAACAGCGAGACACGGTGCCACTCGGTTTTCTCGACCTTCTGGCCGGTCTGCTTGTCGGTCCACTGCTCGCTGGTGGCGAGACTCAGGTTGGTCACTGCGTTGCCGCTGGGCAGATAACGCGTTTCCGGATCCTGTCCGCAGGTACCGATCAGAATAACTTTGTTAACCCCACGGGCCATAACATTCTCCTATAGCTGTCAGCACGTCGCCGGCGCCGCTTCGATCAGGCGCTCGAGGGACATGCGATCCAATTGTTGGGTATCCACTTTGATATAGATGGCCGCTTCATCACGCACCACCACAGCATCCGCCACTCCGGGCACTGCCTGTAAACGCTCGGCCAACCCCACTTCGTGCAATGCCGCGGCTGAAAGCGGCAAGCGCAGACTGGTGACATAAGGCGGTTCACGCATAGTAACAGCAAAGACTAGCCAGAGAAGAGCCATGCCGGCGCAACCGAGGAACACCCCCGACAGGCTGTAATGCTGGTACAGCCAACCCCCGAGAATACCGCCCAGCGCAGCACCGAGAAACTGACTGGTCGAGTACACCCCCATCGCCGCGCCCTTGCCGCCGGCAGGCGCAACCTTGCTGATTAGTGACGGCAGCGAAGCCTCCAGCAGATTGAACGCGGTGAAAAACACCACGATGCCCAGTACCAGTGCACGCAAGCTGCTTCCGAACTGCCAGAAATACAGCTCACAGGCCAGCAGCACCGCCACGGCGCCGAGCAGCACGCGCTTCATGTGGCGCTTTTTCTCGCCATAGATGATGAACGGCACCATGCCGAAGAAGCCGATCAACAGCGCGGTCAGGTACACCCACCAGTGCTCTTCCTTGGGCAGCCCGCCCTGCTCCACCAGCGCCAGCGGCAAGGCGATGAAGCTGGCCATCAGAATCGCATGCAGGGCCAGGATACCGAAGTCCAGGCGCAACAGGTCGGTATGTTTCAAGGTCGGCAATAACGCCTGCCGAGCAACGCCAGACTCACGGTGCTGCAGCGGCCCGGCCGTTCGCGGCACCACCCCGGCGACGATGACGATGCCGAGCAGGGCCATGGCCGCTGTGGCCAGGAACAACCCGGACAAACCAAAGGCGCGGGTCAGCAGCGGACCGACCACCATGGCCACGGCGAAGGATAGACCGATGCTCATGCCGATTATGGCCATGGCCTTGGTGCGGTGCTGCTCTCGGGTCAGATCGGAGAGCAGCGCCATCACCGCCGCGGAAATCGCCCCGCCCCCCTGCAGCACACGACCCGCAATCACGCCCCAGATCGAGTCGGCATTGGCGGCCAACAGACTGCCGGCGGCGAAAATCAGCAGCCCGGCATAGATCACCGGACGCCGACCAATACGGTCGGAGAGCATGCCAAAGGGTATCTGCAGGAAGGCCTGGGTCAGGCCATAGGCGCCAATGGCCAGGCCAATCAACGCCGGTGTACTGCCGCGCAACTCCATGCCGTAGGTCGCCAATACCGGCAGGACCATGAACATGCCAAGCATGCGGAAGGCAAATACCAGCGCCAGCCCAGCGACCGCACGGGTTTCACCGCCACTCATGCGCTCGCTGTAGGGATCGTACATGGGACACGCCTTGATGAAATAGGCGCCGATTCTAGCAGCACCGCTCGACGCGGCACAGCCGTCACGCTTTGCCGCGCTGTGTCACGGGGCCGTATACTCACTGGTTTCCCGCCCGCCATGCGAGGCCGCTGTTTGTGGACAAGATTGTGATCCGGGGTGCCCGCACCCATAACCTGAAAAACATCGACCTGACCCTGCCGCGCGACAAGCTGATCGTGATCACCGGCCTGTCCGGCTCGGGCAAGTCCTCGCTAGCCTTCGACACCCTCTACGCCGAGGGCCAGCGCCGCTATGTCGAGTCGCTATCGGCCTATGCCCGGCAGTTCCTGTCGATGATGGAAAAGCCTGACGTCGACACCATCGAAGGCCTGTCTCCAGCGATCTCCATTGAGCAGAAATCCACCTCGCACAACCCGCGCTCAACTGTCGGCACCATCACCGAGATCTACGACTACCTGCGCCTGCTCTATGCCCGTGCGGGTATTCCACGCTGCCCGGACCACGATCTGCCGCTGGAAGCGCAAACCGTCAGCCAGATGGTCGACCAGGTGCTGGCCTTGCCCGAAGGCAGCAAGCTGATGCTGCTGGCGCCGGTGATCCGTGAGCGCAAGGGCGAACACCTGGCCGTGTTCGATGAACTGCGCGCCCAGGGCTTCGTCCGGGTGCGGGTCAACGGCAAGATCTACGAGCTGGACGAACTGCCCAAGCTGGATAAGCAGAAGAAGCACAGCATCGATGCTGTGGTCGACCGTTTCAAGGCCCGTGGCGATCTGCAGCAGCGCCTGGCCGAATCGTTCGAGACCGCGCTCAAGCTGGCCGACGGCCTGGCGCTGATTGCCCCGATGGAAGGTGAAGACGGCGCAGAGATTATTTTTTCCGCGCGCTTCGCCTGCCCGCTGTGCGGTCATTCGATCAGCGAGCTGGAGCCCAAGCTGTTCTCTTTCAACAACCCGGCCGGTGCTTGTCCGACTTGCGACGGCCTGGGGGTGAAGCAGTTCTTCGACATCAAGCGCCTGGTCAACGGCGAGATGACCCTGGCCGAGGGTGCAATCCGTGGCTGGGACCGACGCAACGTCTATTACTTCCAGATGCTCGGCTCTCTGGCTGCCCATTACGGTTTCGGCCTGGAGATCCCCTTCGACGACTTGGCCGCCGAACATCAGAAATGCATCCTGTTCGGCAGCGGTACGCAGAGCGTCGACTTCCGCTACCTGAACGACCGTGGCGATATCGTCAAGCGCGCCCATCCGTTCGAAGGCATAGTGCCGAACCTGGATCGCCGCTATCGCGAGACCGAGTCGGCCAGCGTGCGTGAAGAGCTGGCCAAGTTCCTCAGCACCCAGTCCTGCCAGGACTGCCGCGGCACCCGCCTGCGTCGTGAGGCGCGGCATGTATGGGTCGGCGAGAAAACCCTGCCGGCAGTCAGCGGCATGCCCATCGGCGAAGCCACCGAGTATTTCGGCAGCCTGGCGCTACCCGGACGACGCGGCGAGATTGCCGAGAAAATCCTCAAGGAAATCCGCGAGCGTCTGCAGTTCCTGGTCAACGTCGGCCTGGACTACCTGACCCTGGACCGCAGCGCCGATACCCTGTCCGGTGGCGAAGCCCAGCGCATCCGCCTGGCCAGCCAGATCGGCGCCGGCCTGGTCGGGGTCATGTATATCCTCGACGAGCCGTCCATCGGCCTGCACCAACGCGACAACGAACGCCTGCTCGGCACCCTGCGCCACCTGCGCGATATCGGCAACACGGTGATCGTGGTCGAGCATGACGAAGACGCCATTCGCATGGCCGACTACGTGGTGGATATCGGTCCCGGCGCCGGCGTGCATGGCGGCCAGATCGTCGCCCAGGGCACTGCGGCCGACGTCATGGCCCACCCGGACTCGCTGACCGGCAAATACCTGTCCGGGCGGGTGAGGATCGCGGTGCCAGACAAGCGCACCCCTTGGGACAAGAAGATGTCCCTGAAGATCAAAGGCGCACGCGGCAACAACCTGCGCAATGTCGACCTGGATATTCCGATCGGTCTGCTGACCTGCGTCACCGGGGTATCCGGTTCGGGCAAGTCGACCCTGATCAACAACACCCTCTACCCACTCAGCGCCACGGCTCTTAACGGCGCCACCACCCTGGAAGCCGCCGCTCACGACAGCATCGACGGCCTGCAGCACCTGGACAAAGTGGTCGACATCGATCAGAGCCCAATTGGCCGCACGCCGCGCTCCAATCCGGCCACCTACACCGGTTTGTTCACCCCGATCCGCGAGCTATTCGCCGGCGTGCCCGAGTCACGCTCGCGCGGCTACGGCCCCGGACGCTTCTCCTTCAATGTCAAAGGGGGACGCTGTGAAGCCTGCCAGGGTGACGGCCTGATCAAGGTGGAGATGCACTTCCTGCCGGACATCTACGTGCCCTGCGATGTGTGCAAGAGCAAACGCTACAACCGCGAAACCCTGGAAGTGAAATACAAAGGCAAGAACATCCACGAGGTGCTGGAAATGACCATCGAGGAAGCACGACAGTTCTTCGATGCCGTACCGGCCCTGGCGCGCAAGCTGCAAACCCTGATGGATGTAGGCCTGTCCTATATCAAGCTGGGCCAGAGCGCGACGACGCTGTCCGGCGGCGAGGCGCAGCGGGTCAAGCTGTCGCGCGAACTGTCCAAGCGCGACACCGGCAAGACCCTGTATATCCTCGACGAGCCGACCACCGGCCTGCACTTCGCCGATATCCAGCAACTGCTCGACGTACTGCATCGTCTGCGCGACCACGGCAACACCGTGGTGGTGATCGAGCACAATCTGGACGTAATCAAGACCGCTGACTGGCTGGTCGACCTCGGCCCGGAAGGCGGCTCCAAGGGTGGCCAAATCATCGCCTGCGGCACTCCGGAAGAAGTCGCCGAGATGCCGCAGTCGCACACCGGCTATTTCCTCAAGCCGGTGTTGGAACGAGCCCGCATCGCCAACTGAAGCCGATGGCCTGCTGAGGTTTCGTCGCACCCGCGATTAAACCTCAGCAGCTTCTCGGCAAACGCAACCTCTGCGCCTGGGCCAGGTCAAACTGGAGTCCCCCGGACAGTGCTGGCGGGACATTCTGTCATCTACAAGGAGTGTTCCCGATGCGCCTGACTTTTGCCGCCCTCCTGCTTGGCGCAGGTCTTACCCCCGTGATTGCTACTGCCTCCCAACCGAATGGGCCATGGCTCAACGAGCAACAGCATGTCTCGCTCGAAGGTTTCATGAGCAATGCCCAGCTGTATGAGCAACTCGCCGGTGTGGCGCGTCGCTCCGGCGGAGTACTCAGCCTCGAACAGACCGGCACCAGCGGCGAAGGCCGGCCGATCTGGCTGGCACGCCTGGGCAAACCGGATAACCCTGCGGTGATGATCATCACCCAGCAGCACGGCAACGAACCCCACGGCACCGAAGCAGCCCTCGACCTGATTCGCAAGCTGGCGTCCGGCGGTTCTTTCTCCGAGCAGGTGCTGGCTAACCTGCAAGTGCTGTTCATTCCCCGCGTCAACCCCGACGGAACCGCACTCGCCACCCGCGGCAACGTCGATTTCAGCACGCCGCAAACCACCGCCAGCTGTCTGCGCGCGGATGGCAGCCTGGACCCGAGCAAACTCGACCAGGGTCTGGGTGCCAATGTCACCGCCTACACGACCGAAGATGGCCCGCGTCAATGGAGCTACGACATCAACCGCTACCACTGGCCGGATTGGAGCCAGAGCACTCAGGTGCTGTGCAATCCAGGGCTGGCCGACCAAGCGCATTTCAATCCAAGCCAGAACCCGGTGCCGGAAGCCCTGGCGGTGCGCAGCGCTTATGACCGCTATCAACCCATGTGGATGGTCGATGTACACAACCAGAACCCAGCCGTCGTGCTCGACGACGCCGACCCACAGGCCAATCGCCCCGGACGTCAGGTGACTGCCTCGATCGCCTGGCCGACCAACGCCGAGGTCGCTCAGGACGCGGTCGACCTGTCGAAGCAGATGGCTCTGGTGATGAAGAAGCGCTCCATGCAGATCGGCCATATGGAAATCAGCAACTATTACTACCAGCGTCCGGACGGCAGCATTCGCCGTGGCGGTGGCGAGCCCGGCATTGCTCGTAACGCTTACGCGCTGCTGGCCAGCGAGAGCCTTGCCAAGGGTGCCGAAGGACCACTGGGC
Source organism: Pseudomonas paeninsulae (assembly GCF_035621475.1). Classification (NCBI taxonomy): domain Bacteria; kingdom Pseudomonadati; phylum Pseudomonadota; class Gammaproteobacteria; order Pseudomonadales; family Pseudomonadaceae; genus Pseudomonas; species Pseudomonas paeninsulae. The sequence goes on along the minus strand of NZ_CP141799.1, from coordinate 588,165 downwards.
GGCAGTATCTTGATGGAGATAACCGGGCTGAACAGCCGCGGACAGAAGTCCATCGGCATGCTGCGCAACAACGTCAGGGAAATGCTCGAAGCACTGCTGGTAGCCAGCGCCGACGGCAGCCTGCTAACCCAGGATCCGGCCGAAGCGGATCACCTGCTGCGCCCCGGGCAGGAAGTCGACGAGCCCCTGCCAAACCCGCACGACGAATAGCGGCGCAATAAGAAAAGCCCCGAATATTTCGGGGCTTTTCGTTGCTATCGATGCACCTACATCTGCGCCTGCAGGTAGTTCTCCAGGCCTAATTTGTCGATCAGCCCCAGCTGAATCTCCAGCCAATAGGCATGATCCTCCTCGGTGTCCTTGAGCTGAACCAGCAGGATGTCGCGGCTCTGATAATCCTGGTGCCGCTCACACAGCGCGATGCCTTTGCTCAAGGCCGCGCGTACCTGGTACTCCAGGGCCAGATCGAGCTTGAGCATCTCCGACACCGTCTGACCGAACATGAAGGGATCCGGGGTCATATCCGGCGTGCCTTCGAGAAACAGAATCCGCTTCAACAACGCATCGGCGTGCTGAGTCTCTTCTTCCATTTCATGGTTGATGCGCTCGTAGAGCTTGCTGAACCCCCAATCCTCATACAGACGCGAATGCACGAAGTACTGATCGCGCGCCGCCAGCTCGCCCTTGAGCAGCATTTTCAAATAATCGATGACTTCGATGTGGCCCTGCATACCTGGAATCCTTGCTGCATCCGTGGAATGGCCGAATGCTCCGCTGGCCGTTCGCCACGGTCAAGCTAAAAGCACAACGCCTCCACGAGGGAGGCGTCGCACGGTTGGTTGAATGCAGCCGGTGGAGCGCCATACGGCGCTCCACCGGCTGCAGGTCAAGCGAGGTCGAAGCGGTCCAGGTTCATGACCTTGGTCCAGGCCGCGACGAAGTCCTTGACCAGTTTTTCCGTGCCATCGCTGCTGGCGTAGACCTCCGCGTAAGCACGCAGCACCGCGTTGGAACCGAAGACCAGGTCGTTGCGGGTGCCGGTGTATTTCACCTTGCCGCTCTTACGATCCTTGCCCTCGAAGGTTTCCGTCTCGGCCCCCACCGCCTTCCACTCGGTGCCCATGTCGAGCAGGCTGACGAAGAAGTCGTTGCTCAGCACGCCGACCTTGTCGGTGAACACACCATCCTGGCTGCCGTCATGGTTGGCCCCCAGCACGCGCAGGCCGCCGACCAGCGCGGTCAGCTCCGGCGCGCTCAAGGTCAGCAACTGAGCCTTGTCGATCAACATGGTCTCGGTCGGTACACCGAGCCTGCCCTTGCGGTAGTTGCGGAAGCCGTCGGCGACAGGTTCCAGCAGGGCGAAGGCCTCGACATCGGTCTGATCCTGCGCTGCATCCACCCGCCCCGGAGCGAAGGGCACAGCCACGCTCACGCCGGCGGCCTTGGCGGCCTGCTCCACGCCGACATTACCTGCCAGCACTATCACGTCGGCCAGCGAGGCCTTGCCGGACGCTGCCTGGATCTCGAGCAGCTTGGGCAGGGCCTTGATGGCGCGCTGATTGACCTCCCAGTCCTTCTGCGGAGCCAGGGCCAGACGCGCACCGTTGGCACCGCCGCGCTTGTCGCCGCCGCGAAAGGTCGAGGCCGAGGCCCAGGCCACGGAGACCAGATCGCCAACCGACAGTCCGCAGGCGGCGATCTTGGCCTTGAGGTCGGCGATATCGGCCGCGCTCGGGTTATGTGCCGGCGCCGGCAGCGGGTCTTGCCAGATTAGATCCTCTTTCGGCACTTCCGGGCCGAGATAACGGGCCTTCGGTCCCATGTCACGATGGATCAGCTTGAACCAGGCGCGGGCGAAGGCATCGGCGAAGGCCTGCGGATCGTCCAGAAAGCGTTTGGAGATCTTGCCGAACTCGGGATCGAAACGCAGGGTCAGGTCGGTGGTGAGCATGGTCGGCTTGTGGAACTTGCCCGGAATATGCGCGTCCGGAATGATCTCCGGCGCATCCTTGGCCACCCACTGCTTGGCGCCGGCCGGCGACTGGGTCAGCTCCCACTCGTAGTTGAACAGGTTCTCGAAGAAGTTGTTGCTCCACAGCGTCGGGGTCTTGCTCCAGGTGACTTCGATACCGCTGGAGATGCTGTCCTTGCCGTGACCGCTACCGAAGTCACTGATCCAGCCCAGGCCCAGCGCCTCGATTGGCGCAGCCTCGGGCTCCGGCCCTTTGTGCGACTCCGGCGCGGCGCCGTGGGTCTTGCCGAAGGTATGACCGCCGGCGATCAGGGCAACGGTCTCCTCGTCGTCCATGGCCATGCGGGTGAAGGTGGTGCGGATGTCCTTGGCTGCTTCCAGGTAGTCGCCGCTGGCGTTTGGGCCCTCCGGGTTGACGTAGATCAGGCCCATGTGGGTGGCGCCGAACGGCGCGGTCAATTCGCGGTCGCCGGTGACCCGTTCCGGATCCACGCCCAGCCAGGCAATCTCGGCCCCCCAGTTCACGTCCATGTCCGGCTCCCACACATCGTCACGACCGGCAGCAAAGCCGAGGGTGCGAAAGCCCATGGATTCGAGCGCCACGTTGCCGGCGAGAATGAACAGATCGGACCAGGAAATCTTCTGCCCGTACTTCTGCTTGATCGGCCAGAGCAGGCGGCGTGATTTATCGATATTGACGTTGTCCGGCCAGGAGTTCAGCGGGGCGAAACGCTGCTGGCCGCGACCGCCGCCACCGCGACCGTCGGTGGTGCGGTAGGTGCCGGCGGCGTGCCAGGCCATACGAATCATCTGCGGGCCGTAGTGACCGAAGTCGGCCGGCCACCAGTCCTGGCTGTCGGTCATCAGCTTGACCAGGTCCGCCTTGAGCGCCTTGTAGTCGAGCTTCTTGAATTCCTCGGCGTAGTTGAACTTCGCGCCCAGCGGGTTGGACTTTTCAGAGTGCTGATTGAGCAAATCCACACGCAACTGGTTCGGCCACCAATCCTTGTTGGTCGTGCCACCGCCAGCGACGTGATTGAACGGGCATTTACCTTGGTTCGACATGGTTCTCTCCTTTCTCCTAAGCGGGTCGGCCCCATCGACTGCGGCCGACGATGGAACAAGCCTAGACCCGCTTGGACATGAGAACCAATTTATCAAGCGTAACAACTCGATAGTTATAATCTTTCATCCTCTGGACAATAAACGGGCCACCAGGACCCGTTGTTTTCCCGCTCGCCCGACTCAAGCGACGAGCACGAAATCGACAAAGGCCAACCCCGCGGCGATCAGGCTATAGGGCAACTGAGTCAAGGCATGGCCGATCGGGTTACAACCGGAGCCTTGGGCCGCCAATACGCTGGAATCACCGTAGAAACAGCCTTGGCCGCCGAAGCCCGAAGCCCGAAGCCGTCAGCAGCGCACCTATGGCCCAGGGAATATCGGCCTGCAACGCATAGGCCGGGGGCATGACGATGGGAATGCTCACGGCGAAGATGCCCCAGGACGAGCCCGTGGCAAAAGCCAACACGGCCATGGCCAGAAACGCCATGGCAGGCAGTATCCGTGGGCTCATATAGGGCTTGAGCGACTCCACCGCAGACCGCGGCAGCATCAGCTGAGCGCACACCCCTTGAAGATAAAGGCGGCAATGACGTTGCCGATGCCGATAGCCGGCAACAGGGCCTTGAATCCATCGACCATCTGATCGAGCATCTCGCGGGAGCTCTTGAAGCAATCGAGAACCCGCTTCATGGCTTCATCCACGGTCAGGGCATTGAGGCAATCAGCGACGAAGATCACCACGCCCTGGACAAAGGTCATCAACAACGAAGAGCGCCGGCCCTTGGTCAGCGTCAACGCAGCACGCCCATAAGCCAGTGCGCCACCGGTACACACAACTATGCACTCAAGGCGCAGAAACTGCCGCATACCAGGATCAGCCAACCGATGGTTTCGCCTTGCATGACCTTCAGGACGGTTTTGGAAAATTTGTTCAGCGACTGCGTAGACGACAGCAGTAACAGACCGGAAACGGCCCCCAGAATAGGGCGACGTAGGAGAGCGCCAGGGTCAAGACGACAGCAGGCGGGATCAGGCTCAGAGCGGTAGGCTCAGACATGCTGGGCAATTGTTCTTATGGGGCCGTAATCGGCAGATTCGAAGACGGCCAAACCATACCCGAGCAGGCGGTCGCCCATAAGATCAAATATGGCGTGCGGAAAACTATCTCCAGCAAAAACAAAAAAACCGGGCCAAGGCCCGGTTTTTTCTACAACCTACAACTTACTCGGCAGCTTCTACTGCGCCGCCGACCGGACGGTCGACCAGCTCAACATAAGCCATCGGAGCGTTGTCACCGGTGCGGAAACCGCACTTGAGGATACGCAGATAACCGCCCTGACGGGTGGCGTAACGCTTGCCCAGGTCGTTGAACAACTTACCGACAATGGCTTTCGAACGGGTACGGTCGAAGGCCAGACGACGGTTAGCAACGCTGTCTTCTTTAGCCAGAGTAATCAGCGGCTCGGCAACGCGACGCAGCTCTTTGGCTTTCGGCAGAGTAGTTTTGATCAGCTCGTGCTCGAACAGCGACACCGCCATGTTCTGGAACATAGCCTTACGGTGTGCGCTTGTGCGGCTAAGGTGACGGCCACTTTTACGATGACGCATGGTTCAATTCCTTACCAAACTGACGTTCGGTGATGATGACGTTCAGGCAGTCGCCTTATCGTCTTTCTTCAGACTTGCCGGCGGCCAATTGTCGAGGCGCATACCGAGGGACAGACCGCGTGAAGCCAGAACATCCTTGATTTCAGTCAGGGATTTCTTGCCCAGGTTCGGCGTTTTCAACAATTCCACTTCGGTGCGCTGAATCAGATCGCCGATGTAGTAAATGTTCTCTGCCTTGAGGCAGTTTGCCGAACGTACGGTCAGTTCCAGGTCATCAACCGGACGCAACAGGATCGGATCAATCTCGTCTTCCTGTTCGATAACCACAGGCTCACTGTCACCCTTGAGGTCGACGAACGCAGCCAACTGCTGTTGCAGAATGGTTGCGGCACGACGGATAGCCTCTTCAGGATCCAGAGTACCGTTGGTCTCCAGGTCAATAACCAACTTGTCCAGGTTAGTACGCTGCTCAACACGAGCGTTCTCTACCACGTACGACACACGGCGCACCGGGCTAAACGAAGCATCCAGCTGCAAGCGACCAATGCTGCGGCTTTCATCTTCATCGCTCTGACGAGCGTCAGCCGGCTCATAGCCGCGACCACGAGCTACGGTGAGCCTCATGTTCAGCGCGCCAGTGGAAGCCATGTTAGCGATCACGTGGTCGCCATTGACGATTTCGACATCATGATCCAGCTGAATATCGGCAGCGGTGACTACACCCGAGCCCTTCTTCGCCAGAGTCAGCGTCACTTCGTCGCGACCGTGCAACTTGATAGCCAGACCTTTCAGGTTAAGCAGGATTTCAATGACATCTTCCTGAATACCTTCAATGGCGCTGTACTCATGGAGTACACCGTCAATCTCGGCCTCGACTACTGCACAGCCAGGCATGGAGGACAACAGGATGCGACGCAGCGCGTTGCCCAAGGTGTGTCCAAAGCCACGCTCGAGAGGCTCGAGTGTGATCTTGGCGCGGGTCGGACTGACCACCTGCACATCGATATGGCGGGGGGTCAGGAACTCATTTACCGAAATCTGCATGGATGCACCTATTTTCTAGCCCTTACTTGGAGTAGAGCTCGACAATCAGGCTTTCGTTGATGTCAGCGGAGAGATCACTGCGAACCGGCACGGCTTTGAACAGGCCGGACTTCTTCTCAATGTCTACTTCTACCCATTCAACGCGGCCACGCTGGGCACACAGTTCAAGAGCCTGAACAATACGCAGCTGATTCTTCGACTTCTCGCGAACTGCAACGACGTCGCCAGCTTTAACCTGGTAGGACGGCACGTTTACAGTCTTACCGTTTACGCTGATCGCTTTGTGCGATACCAGCTGACGGGATTCGGCGCGGGTAGCACCATAGCCCATACGATAAACCACGTTATCCAGACGGCACTCGAGCAGTTGCAGCAGGTTCTCACCAGTAGCGCCTTTCTTGCCGGCTGCTTCTTTGTAATAACCGCTGAATTGACGCTCAAGCACACCGTAGATACGACGAACTTTTTGCTTTTCACGCAGCTGGGTGCCGTAGTCGGACTGACGGCTACGGCGCTGACCGTGAATACCTGGGGCTGCTTCGATGTTGCACTTCGATTCCAGGGCGCGGACGCCACTTTTCAGGAAAAGATCAGTGCCTTCACGACGAGACAGTTTGCATTTGGGACCAATGTAACGAGCCATTTCTCACTGTCTCCTGATTACACGCGACGCTTCTTCGAAGGACGGCATCCGTTGTGCGGGATGGGTGTCACATCGGTGATGCTGGCGATCTTGTAACCGCAGCCGTTCAAAGCACGGACAGCGGACTCACGACCCGGACCGGGACCCTTGACGTTGACGTCGAGGTTCTTCAGGCCGAATTCCAGCGCAGCTTGACCAGCACGTTCAGCAGCCACCTGGGCAGCGAACGGGGTGCTTTTACGCGAGCCGCGGAAACCCGAACCACCGGAGGTAGCCCAGGACAGGGCGTTACCCTGACGGTCAGTAATGGTCACGATTGTGTTGTTGAAGGAAGCGTGGATGTGGGCGATGCCATCAACCACCGTCTTTTTGACTTTCTTACGAGTACGAGCAGCAGGTTTTGCCATGACTAGATTCCTGTCGATGCGCGAATGCGATTACTTGCGGATCGGCTTACGCGGGCCCTTACGGGTACGCGCGTTGGTCTTGGTACGCTGACCGCGAACCGGCAGACCACGACGATGACGCAGGCCGCGGTAGCAACCCAGGTCCATCAAGCGCTTGATTTTCATGTTCACTTCACGACGCAGGTCGCCTTCGGTATTCACCTTGGCTACTTCGCCACGCAGCTGCTCGATCTGCTCGTCAGAGAGATCTTTGATCTTTACTGCCGGATTAACACCAGCAGCCGCACAGATTTTCTGTGCGGTAGTGCGACCAACACCAAAGATGTAGGTCAGCGAGATAACAGTGTGCTTGTTATCCGGAATGTTTACGCCTGCAATACGGGCCATTCAGTGGAACTCCAATTGACAGCTACCTACGCCCTGGAAGCCAAGAAATAAGGCGCGAGATATTAGCGCTGTAAGAACAAATAATCAACCCGGCAGCGCACTAGCTGCCGGGCTTGTAACATTTCAATCACACTCAGCCTTGGCGCTGCTTGTGACGCGGTTCCGCGCTGCAAATAACTCGAACGACACCTTCACGACGAATAATCTTGCAGTTGCGGCACAGCTTTTTCACTGATGCACGAACTTTCATCACCAACTCCTCGAACCTTATGGACACTTCAGCGCATCATGCCGCTGCCGTAGCCCTTCAGGTTGGCTTTCTTCATCAGGGATTCGTACTGGTGCGAAACGAGGTGCGATTGTACTTGCGACATAAAGTCCATCACAACCACTACCACGATCAGCAACGAGGTCCCGCCAAGATAGAACGGTACGTTGGCCGCCACCACCAGAAACTGGGGTAGCAAGCAAACGGCCGTCATGTACAGAGCACCGAACATGGTCAAACGAGTCAATACGCCATCGATATAGCGCGCCGACTGCTCGCCCGGACGGATACCCGGAATAAAGGCACCGGACTTCTTCAGGTTTTCCGCTACGTCTTTCGGATTGAACATTAGCGCTGTGTAGAAGAAGCAGAAGAAAACGATCCCTGCACTAAACAGCAAAATGTTCAACGGCTGACCAGGAGCGATAGCCTGTGAAATATCCTGCAGCCAGCCCATACCTTCGGACTGACCAAACCAGGCACCCAGCGAGGCCGGGAACAACAGAAGGCTGCTGGCGAAAATAGCCGGGATAACCCCCGCCATATTCACCTTCAAAGGCAAGTGGCTGGTCTGCGCGGCAAAGACCTTGCGGCCCTGCTGACGCTTGGCGTAGTGCACCGCAATGCGGCGCTGCCCACGCTCAATGAACACCACGAAACCGATGATCGCTACTGCCAGCAAACCGATGGCAATCAGGGCGAAGATATTGATATCGCCCTGACGAGCAGACTCGAAAGACTGCCCAATCGCCGACGGCAGACCGGCCACGATGCCTGCAAAAATCAGCATCGAGATACCGTTGCCAACACCACGCTCAGTGATTTGCTCGCCTAGCCACATCATGAACATTGCACCCGCCACAAACGTGGTGACTGCAACGAAGTGGAAGCCGAAATCAACCGAAAACGCTACGCCCTGACTGGCCAAACCAACGGACATACCGATAGCTTGAACAAATGCCAGGACGAGGGTGCCGTAGCGGGTGTATTGGCTGATCTTACGACGACCAGCCTCACCTTCCTTCTTCAACTGCTCCAGTTGCGGGCTAACAGCGGTCATGAGCTGCATGATGATCGATGCCGAAATGTACGGCATGATCCCCAATGCAAAAATGCTCATGCGCTCCAGCGCGCCACCGGAAAACATGTTGAACAAGCTAAGAATGGTCCCCTCATTCTGTCGAAACAGGTCCGCCAACCGGTCCGGGTTTATGCCTGGAACTGGAATGTGTGCGCCAATGCGATAGACGATAATCGCCATGAGCAGAAAGCGCAGACGAGCCCAGAGCTCGGATAACCCGCCATTGCTGAGCGCTGAGAGAGCACCTTGCTTAGCCATTTATTCCTCGAACTTACCGCCAGCTGCTTCGATAGCCGCACGCGCACCTTTGGTGGCAGCGATACCTTTAAGGGTAACCGCTTGAGTAACCGCACCGGACAGCATGACTTTCACACGCCGTACATGCTGGTTAATCAGGTTGGCATCCTTCAGCGCTTGCAGAGTAATAACGCCGCCTTCGACCTTGTTCAGCTCGGAAGTACGCACTTCTGCGCGATCCATAGCCTTCAGGGAAACGAAACCGAACTTGGGCAAACGACGGTGCAGAGGCTGCTGGCCGCCTTCAAAACCCGGAGCAATGGTGCCACCGGAGCGGGAGGATTGACCCTTGTGGCCACGGCCACCGGTCTTACCCAAACCACTACCGATACCACGGCCCGGACGGTGCTTCTCGCGACGGGAACCCGGCGCAGGACTCAAATCGTTCAGGTACATGTATTAACCCTCGACTCGCAGCATGTAGTAAGCCTTGTTGATCATCCCGCGATTCTCGGGAGTATCCAGGACTTCTACGGTGTGACCGATGCGACGCAGACCCAACCCCTTCACACAGAGTTTGTGGTTGGGGATACGGCCGGTCATGCTTTTGATCAGCGTGACTTTTACGGTATTAGCCATGATTAGAGAATCTCCTCGACGCTCTTGCCACGCTTGGCCGCAACAGAGTCAGGCGACTGCATAGCTTTCAAACCTTTGAAAGTGGCATGCACCACGTTCACGGGGTTAGTCGAGCCGTAGCACTTGGCCAGAACGTTCTGCACACCAGCCACTTCCAGCACGGCACGCATGGCGCCGCCGGCGATGATGCCGGTACCTTCAGAAGCCGGCTGCATGTACACCTTGGAGGCGCCATGGGCAGACTTCATCGCGTACTGCAGAGTGGTGCCATTCAGGTCCACCTGGATCATGTTGCGACGAGCAGCTTCCATCGCTTTTTGAATAGCAGCTGGCACTTCACGGGATTTGCCGCGGCCGAAACCGACGCGACCCTTACCATCACCCACTACGGTCAACGCAGTGAAAGTGAAGATACGGCCACCCTTTACGGTTTTGGCTACGCGGTTAACCTGTACCAGTTTCTCGATATAGCCTTCGTCGCGCTTTTGGTCGTTATTTGACATAACTTAGAACTCCAGCCCGCCTTCACGAGCAGCATCAGCCAGCGCCTGGACGCGGCCGTGGTACTTGAAGCCAGAACGGTCGAATGCAACCTGAGTCACACCAGCGGCTTTCGCACGCTCGGCAACCAGCTCGCCAACTTTCTTGGCTGCGTCGACGTTGCCAGTGGCGCCATCACGCAGTGCTTTGTCCAAGGTAGAGGCGCTGGCCAGAACCTTGCTGCCGTCGGCCGAAATGACCTGGGCATAGATATGCTGCGAAGAGCGGTACACGCAGAGACGCACGGCTTCGAGCTCGTGCATTTTCAGGCGTGCTTTGCGAGCGCGACGCAGTCGAGTAACTTTTTTGTCGGTCATTTGCTAGGCCCTACTTCTTCTTGGCTTCTTTACGACGGACGACTTCGTCAGCGTAACGAACACCTTTGCCCTTATAAGGTTCAGGACGACGGAAATCACGGATTTCCGCAGCAACCTGACCAACCAGTTGTTTATCGACACCCTTAATCAGGATTTCGGTCTGGCTAGGGGTTTCAGCAACAACGCCTTCCGGCAGCTCGTAGTTGATCGGGTGGGAGAAGCCTAGAGCCAGGGACAAGACCTGACCTTTGGCTTGCGCCTTGTAACCAACGCCTACCAGCTGAAGCTTGCGCTCGAAGCCAGTGCTTACGCCGATCACCATATTGTTGACCAACGCACGAGTGGTACCGGCCATTGCGCGAGTCTGCTGGTCTCCGTTGCGAGCAGCAAAACGCAGCTCACCGGATTCCTGGACCACTTCAACGGACGAATGAATATTCAGCTCTAGAGCACCCTTGGCACCCTTAACCGAAAGTTGCTGACCGGCGAGACTGATCTCTACACCAGCGGGCAACGTGACGGGGTTCTTAGCGACGCGTGACATGCTTATCCCCCCCTAGAACACTGTACAAAGCACTTCGCCGCCGACACCGGCAGCGCGCGCCGCGCGATCCGTCATCACACCTTTATTGGTGGAGACGATGGAAACGCCGAGACCGCCACGAACTTTTGGCAGATCATCAACGGACTTGTACTGGCGAAGGCCTGGACGGCTAACGCGCTTCACTTCTTCGATAACCGAACGGCCTTCGAAATATTTCAGCTCGATGGACAGCTGCGGCTTAACTTCACCGCTGATCTGATATCCCGCAATATAACCTTCGTCTTTCAAAACTTTGGCTACAGCCACCTTCAACGTGGAAGACGGCATGCTTACGACGGACTTTTCAGCCATCTGGGCATTACGGATACGAGTTAGCATGTCCGCTAACGGGTCCTGCATACTCATGGGCTTGACGCTCCTGATACAAAAAGAATTAGCCTTACGGCTAGAGTCACCAAAACGCCGGGCAAATCAAAAGCCCTGGCTCAGGCGAGCCGAACATTCTAGAGACTGATCAAAAATGAATCAAGCCCCAAAAGGGGCTTGTTTCATTTTGCCTGACTGAATCCGCCAAGTATCTCAACCGGACAGACTCAGGGTGCGACGAGGACTTACCAGCTGGCCTTGACCAGACCCGGTACGTCGCCACGCATTGCAGCTTCACGCAGCTTGATACGCGACAGACCGAACTTGCGATATACGCCGTGCGGACGACCGGTAATGCGGCAGCGATTGCGCAGACGCGAAGCGCTGGCATCACGCGGCTGCTTCTGCAGTGCTACCTGAGCTTCCCAACGCGCTTCCGGACTGGCGTTCAGATCGGCGATGGTAGCTTTCAGCGCAGCACGCTTCTTCGCGTACTTGGCTACCGTTTGCTGACGCTTCAGCTCACGGTTTTTCATGCTCATTTTAGCCATGGTCCAACTCCAATCAGTTGCGGAACGGGAATTTGAAGGCGCGCAGCAAAGCACGACCCTCATCATCCGTACGCGCAGTGGTAGTCAGGGTTATGTCCAGACCACGCAGGGCATCGATCTTGTCGTAGTCGATTTCCGGGAAGATGATCTGCTCTTTAACACCCATGCTGTAGTTGCCACGACCATCGAAGGACTTGGCATTCAGGCCGCGAAAGTCGCGAACCCGAGGCAGGGAGATAGACAGCAGACGATCCAGGAATTCGTACATGCGATCGCGGCGCAGGGTTACCTTGACGCCAATCGGCCAATCTTCACGCAGCTTGAAACCTGCAATCGATTTACGGGCATGAGTCACTACGACTTTCTGACCGGTAATCTTTTCCAGATCGGCTACAGCGTGCTCGATGACTTTCTTGTCACCGATCGCTTCGCCCAAGCCCATGTTCAGAGTGATCTTGGTGATGCGCGGAACTTCCATCACGTTCGCAAGCTTAAGTTCTTCCTTAAGCTTCGGCGCGAGTTCTTTCCGGTAAATCTCTTTTAGTCGTGCCATGGTCTTCTACCTAGCAGTGTTCAAGCATCAACCGCTTTTTGGGTCGACTTGAAGACACGAATTTTTTTACCTTCTTCAACTTTGAAACCAACACGGTCAGCCTTGTTGGTTTCACTGTTGAAAATGGCCACGTTGGAAGCGTGCAGAGGCGCTTCTTTCTCGATGATACCGCCCTGAACGCCCGACATCGGGTTCGGCTTGGTATGGCGCTTCACCAGGTTCAACCCACCAACGACCAGACGGTCGTCAGCGAGAACCTTGAGCACCTTGCCACGCTTACCTTTGTCTTTACCGGCGATCACGATGATCTCGTCGTCACGACGAATCTTTTGCATGTCGGATCTCCTTAGAGCACTTCAGGGGCGAGCGAGACGATCTTCATGAACTTCTCAGAGCGAAGTTCACGAGTCACTGGCCCAAAAATACGGGTGCCGATCGGCTCTTGCTTGTTGTTCAGCAGAACAGCAGCGTTGCCATCGAAGCGAATGATCGAGCCATCAGGGCGACGAACGCCGTGACGAGTGCGGACTACTACAGCAGTCATCACTTGGCCCTTTTTCACTTTACCGCGCGGAATTGCTTCCTTGACGGTCACCTTGATGATGTCGCCGATGCCCGCGTAACGGCGATGCGAACCGCCCAGCACCTTGATGCACATAACGCGACGAGCGCCACTGTTGTCAGCGACGTCGAGCATGGATTGAGTCTGAATCATATATTTCTCCGACCCCTAGTCCTTAGACTTCCACTGCGCGTTCGAGAACTTCAACCAGCGCCCAAGATTTGGTCTTGGCTACGGGACGGGTTTCACGGATGGAAACCTTGTCACCGATGTGGCACTGGTTGCTTTCGTCGTGCGCGTGCAGCTTGGTCGAACGCTTGACATATTTACCGTAGATCGGGTGCTTAACGCGACGCTCGATCAATACGGTGATGGTCTTGTCCATCTTGTCGCTGACGACACGGCCGGTCAGCGTACGGACTGTTTTTTCGGCTTCAGCCATGATCACTTACCTGCCTGCTGATTGAGCACAGTCTTCACACGAGCGATATCGCGCTTAACTTGCGAGAGCAGGTGAGACTGCCCCAACTGGCCAGTTGCTTTCTGCATACGCAGATTGAACTGGTCGCGCAGCAGGCCGAGCAATTGCTCGTTCAGCTGCTGTGCTGATTTTTCACGAAGTTCATTCGCCTTCATCACATCACCGTCCGCTTAACAAAAGTGGTGGCGAGTGGCAGCTTTGCAGCCGCCAAGGCGAAAGCCTCACGCGCCAACTCTTCGGAAACGCCTTCGATTTCATACAGGACTCTGCCTGGCTGAATCTGGGCTACCCAATACTCAACGCTACCCTTCCCTTTACCCATCCGCACTTCGAGAGGCTTCTTGGTAACAGGCTTGTCAGGGAACACGCGAATCCAGATTTTCCCGCCACGCTTAACGTGACGAGTCAGAGCACGACGAGCGGACTCGATCTGACGGGCGGTGAGACGACCGCGGGCAACAGACTTCAAGGCGAATTCGCCGAAGCTGACTTTGCTACCGCGCTGAGCCAGGCCACGGTTGTGGCCGGTCATCTGCTTACGGAACTTCGTACGCTTTGGTTGCAACATTTGGCGTACCCCTTACTTAGCAGCTTTTTTACGAGGCGCAGGTGCCTGCGGTTTCAGTTCTTCCTGGCGACCACCAATTACTTCGCCCTTGAAGATCCAAACCTTGACACCGATCACACCATAAGTGGTGTGTGCTTCGTACATGGCATAGTCGACATCGGCACGCAGGGTGTGCAACGGCACACGACCTTCGCGATACCATTCGGTACGGGCAATTTCAGCACCACCGAGACGACCGCTCACTTGGATTTTGATGCCCTTGGCACCAATGCGCATGGCGTTCTGTACAGCGCGTTTCATAGCGCGACGGAACATCACACGACGCTCCAGCTGCTGAGCTACGCTCTGCGCAACCAGCATACCGTCGAGCTCCGGCTTGCGGATTTCTTCGATATTGATGTGCACAGGCACACCCATTTGCTTGGTCAGGTCCTGACGCAGCCTTTCAACATCTTCACCTTTCTTCCCAATTACGATACCGGGACGGGCGGTGTGGATGGTGATGCGTGCAGTCTGAGCCGGACGATGGATATCGATACGGCTTACGGACGCGCTTTTTAGTTTGTCTTGGAGGTATTCGCGCACCTTCAGATCAGCGAACAAATAGTCCGCATAAGTCCGACCGTCTGCGTACCAGACGGAGGTGTGCTCCTTGACGATTCCCAGGCGAATGCCAATGGGATGTACTTTCTGACCCATCTGATCGACTCCGTTACTTGTCCGCAACCTTGACAGTGATATGGCAAGACCGCTTGACGATGCGATCAGCGCGGCCTTTGGCACGCGGCATGATTCGCTTCAGCGAACGCCCTTCGTTGACGAAAACGGTGCTGACCTTGAGGTCATCAACATCTGCGCCTTCGTTATGCTCGGCGTTGGCCACAGCCGACTCCAGCACTTTCTTGATGATATCAGCGGCTTTCTTACTGCTAAAAGCCAACAGATTGAGCGCTTCGCCCACCTTCTTCCCGCGGATCTGGTCGGCGACCAAGCGGGCTTTCTGGGCGGAGATTCGAGCGCCCGACAACTTAGCGGCTACTTCCATTTCCTAACCCCTTAACGCTTGGCTTTCTTGTCTGCTACGTGCCCACGATAAGTGCGGGTACCAGCAAACTCGCCGAGTTTGTGGCCGACCATGTCTTCGTTCACAAGAACGGGGACATGCAGGCGACCGTTATGCACAGCAATGGTCAGACCGACCATTTGCGGCAGGATCATGGAACGGCGCGACCAGGTTTTCACCGGCTTGCGATCGTTCTTTTCCACCGCCACTTCGATCTTCTTCAGTAGGTGAAGATCGATAAAAGGACCTTTTTTCAGAGAACGTGGCACTGTCGTATCCCTCTATTTACTTGCGACGACGGACGATCATTTTATCGGTGCGTTTGTTACCACGAGTCTTCGCGCCCTTAGTCGGGAAGCCCCATGGAGACACCGGATGACGACCACCAGAGGTACGACCTTCACCACCACCGTGTGGGTGGTCAACCGGGTTCATGGCAACACCACGAACGGTTGGGCGAACGCCACGCCAGCGTTTGGCACCAGCTTTACCCAGCGAACGCAGGCTGTGCTCGGAGTTCGAGACTTCGCCCAGGGTCGCACGGCACTCAGCCAGCACTTTACGCATTTCACCGGAACGCAGACGCAGGGTCACGTAGACACCTTCACGCGCAATCAGCTGAGCCGAAGCACCAGCAGAACGAGCGATTTGAGCACCTTTGCCCGGCTTCAATTCGACACCGTGAATAGTGCTACCAACTGGAATGTTACGCAGTTGCAGACTATTGCCCGGCTTGATCGGAGCCATGATACCAGCTACCAGCTGATCGCCAGCACTCACGCCTTTAGGGGCGATGATGTAGCGACGCTCGCCGTCTGCATACATCAGCAAAGCGATGTGTGCGGTACGGTTAGGATCGTATTCAATACGCTCGACAGTGGCTGGAATGCCATCTTTGTCGTTGCGACGGAAATCGACCAGACGGTAATGCTGCTTGTGGCCACCACCGATATGACGGGTGGTGATACGACCATTGTTGTTACGACCGCCAGTCTTCGACTTCTTCTCGAGCAGCGGAGCGTAAGGAGCGCCTTTATGCAGCTCCTGGTTGACCACCTTGACCACAAAACGGCGGCCCGGGGAAGTCGGTTTGCATTTAACGATTGCCATGATGCACCCCTCCCTTACTCAGCACTGCTGGCGAAATCGAGATCTTGACCCGGCTGAAGGGAGATAACTGCCTTCTTCCAGTCGTTACGCTTGCCCAGGCCGCGAGCGGTGCGCTTGGTCTTACCGAGAACATTCACGGTATTAACAGCGGCAACATTCACACTGAACAGGCTTTCGACGGCCTTCTTGATTTCCAGCTTGGTTGCATCGATTGCAACCTTGAAAACGAATTGGCTTTTCTTATCAGCCAGAAGTGTGGCCTTCTCGGAGACGTGCGGGCCAAGCAGCACTTTAAATACGCGTTCCTGGTTCATCCCAGCAGCTCCTCGAATTTCTTCACGGCAGAAACGGTAACCAACACCTTTTCGTACGCGATCAGACTGACCGGATCGGAACCTTGCACGTCACGAACTTCAACATGCGGCAAGTTACGAGCAGCCAGGTAAAGATTTTCGTCAATAGCATCGGACACGATCAGAACGTCGGTCAGACCCATGCCATTCAGTTTGTTCAGCAGGTCTTTGGTTTTCGGCGCTTCAACGCTGAAGTCCTCAACCACCACCAGACGATCGGTGCGCACCAGCTCAGCAAGAATCGAACGCAATGCAGCGCGATACATTTTCTTGTTCAGCTTTTGATCGTGATTCTGCGGACGGGCCGCGAAAGTCACACCACCGCCACGCCAGATCGGACCACGAGTGGTACCAGCACGAGCACGACCAGTGCCCTTCTGACGCCATGGGCGCTTACCGCCACCAGAAACGTCGGAACGGGTCTTCTGCTGCTTGCTGCCCTGACGGCCGCCGGCCATGTAGGCCACGACTGCTTGGTGAACCAGGGTCTCGTTGTAATCGCCACCGAATGTCGCTTCGGACACTTCGATCGCTTGAGCGCCATTTACATTTAATTGCATGTCAGCTTCCCCTTAACCGCGAGCCTTGGCTGCCGGACGAACAACCAAGTTGCCGCCAGTAGCGCCAGGAACGGCACCCTTGACCAACAGCAGGTTGCGTTCAGCATCGACGCGCACTACTTCCAGGGACTGCACAGTCACGCGCTCAGCACCCATGTGACCGGACATTTTCTTGCCCTTGAAGACGCGACCCGGAGTCTGGCACTGGCCAATGGAACCCGGAACACGGTGGGACACGGAGTTACCGTGAGTGTTGTCTTGGCCGCGGAAGTTCCAACGCTTGATGGTACCGGCAAAGCCTTTACCCTTGGACTGACCGGTGACATCCACCAGTTGACCAGCTTGGAAAATTTCAGCGTTGATCAGATCGCCAGCCTGGTAGTCGCCTTCTTCAAGGCGGAACTCCCAAACACCACGACCTGCCGCGACATTCGCCTTGGCGAAATGACCGGCTTGCGCCTTGCTGACACGGGAAGCACGACGCTCGCCGACAGTGACTTGCACTGCACGATAGCCATCGGACTCTTCAGTTTTGAACTGAGTGACGCGATTCGGCTCGATCTCAATGACCGTAACCGGAATGGAGACACCTTCTTCGGTGAAAATGCGAGTCATACCGCACTTACGACCGACTACACCAATAGTCATGTTGTAACCTCATGAGTGTACGGGGCTTTCACCCGCTATGGCCGCCCATTTCAGAGCGTTACACGACTAAAACCCCAAGGTTTTAGCCGAGGCTGATCTGCACTTCCACGCCAGCCGCAAGATCAAGCTTCATCAACGCATCAACGGTTTTATCCGTCGGCTGGACAATATCCAGAACGCGCTTATGAGTGCGGATTTCGAACTGATCACGCGCGTCTTTGTTGACGTGCGGTGAAGTCAGAACGGTAAACCGCTCTTTGCGGGTAGGCAGAGGAATCGGACCACGCACCTGAGCACCAGTACGTTTCGCGGTTTCCACGATTTCCTGGGTTGATTGATCTATCAGGCGATGGTCAAAAGCCTTCAACCGAATACGGATTTGTTGGTTTTGCATTTTGACCTCAGATTCCAAGCTGCTATTCCCAGCGGGCGCAGTACACCCGCTAAAAGGAGGCGCAATTCTATAGACGGCCCCAGCGAGTGTCAACCCAATAAAAAAGCCCCCGCAAGCGGGGGCCTTTTTCAGATCAATCGATTACTCGATGATCTTGGCAACCACGCCGGCACCAACGGTACGGCCGCCTTCGCGAATCGCGAAACGCAGGCCGTCTTCCATGGCGATCGACTTGATCAGGGTAACAACCATTTTCACGTTGTCGCCCGGCATTACCATTTCAACGCCTTCCGGCAGCTCGCAGTTACCGGTTACGTCGGTAGTGCGGAAGTAGAACTGCGGACGGTAGCCTTTGAAGAACGGCGTGTGACGACCGCCTTCTTCCTTGCTCAGCACGTAGACTTCTGCTTCGAACTTGGTGTGCGGCTTAACACTACCCGGCTTAGCCAGAACCTGACCACGTTCGACGTCGTCACGCTTGGTGCCGCGCAGCAAAATACCGCAGTTCTCACCAGCGCGACCTTCGTCGAGCAGCTTGCGGAACATCTCAACACCAGTGCAGATGGTCTTGATGGTAGGACGCAGGCCCACAATCTCAACTTCTTCCTGGATCTTGACGATGCCGCGCTCGATACGACCAGTCACAACGGTACCGCGACCAGAGATCGAGAACACGTCTTCAACCGGCATCAGGAACGGCTTGTCGATAACGCGCACGGGATCCGGAATGTAAGTATCCAGAGTCTCAACCAGCTTGCGCACGGCACTGGTGCCCATCTCGTTGTCGTCCTGGCCATTCAGAGCCATCAACGCCGAGCCGATCACGATCGGAGTGTCGTCGCCTGGGAAGTCATACATCGACAGCAGGTCACGCACTTCCATCTCAACCAGTTCCAGCAGCTCAGCGTCATCCACCATGTCAGCCTTGTTCAGGAAGACCACGATGTAAGGAACGCCTACCTGACGGGACAGCAGGATGTGCTCGCGAGTCTGCGGCATCGGGCCGTCAGCAGCGGAGCAAACCAGGATAGCGCCATCCATCTGCGCGGCACCGGTGATCATGTTCTTCACATAGTCAGCGTGGCCCGGGCAATCTACGTGAGCGTAGTGACGGATGTTGGAATCGTATTCAACGTGGGAAGTATTGATCGTGATACCACGAGCTTTTTCTTCCGGAGCGCTGTCGATCTGCGCGAAATCGCGAATGGCGCCACCGAAAGCTTCGGCACACACCTTGGTCAACGCAGCAGTCAGGGTGGTTTTACCATGGTCGACGTGACCGATAGTGCCAACGTTGACGTGCGGTTTGTTACGTTCAAATTTTTCTTTAGCCACGACAATTAACTCCTTGCCTAAAGGGCTGAATCAGCCTTGTTTTTTGGTTACAGATTCGACGATGTGCGACGGAGCTGTATTGTATTTTTTGAATTCCATAGCGTAGCTTGCACGACCCTGGGACATGGAGCGAACGTCAGTCGCATAACCGAACATTTCACCCAGCGGCACTTCGGCGCGAATCACTTTGCCGGAGACCGTGTCTTCCATACCCAAGATCATACCGCGACGGCGGTTAAGGTCGCCCATCACGTCGCCCATATAGTCCTCAGGGGTAACAACCTCTACCGCCATGATTGGCTCAAGCAACTCACCACCGCCCTTCTGGGCCAGCTGCTTGGTCGCCATGGAAGCAGCCACCTTAAACGCCATCTCGTTGGAGTCGACGTCGTGGTAAGAACCATCAAACACGGTAGCCTTCAGGCCGATAAGCGGATAACCGGCTACAACGCCGTTCTTCATCTGCTCTTCGATGCCCTTCTGGATAGCCGGGATGTATTCCTTCGGAATCACACCGCCTACTACTTCGTTGACGAATTGCAGACCCTCCTGACCTTCGTCAGCAGGAGCAAAGCGGATCCAGCAATGGCCGAACTGACCACGACCGCCGGACTGACGAACGAACTTGCCTTCGATTTCACAGCTCTTCGTGATGCGCTCACGATAGGAAACCTGAGGCTTACCAATGTTGGCTTCGACGTTAAACTCGCGGCGCATGCGGTCGACCAGGATATCCAGGTGCAACTCGCCCATACCGGAGATGATGGTCTGGCCAGTCTCCTCATCGGTCTTAACACGGAAAGACGGGTCTTCCTGAGCAAGCTTGCCCAGAGCGATGCCCATTTTCTCCTGGTCATCCTTAGTCTTAGGCTCCACGGCAACCGAAATAACCGGCTCCGGGAAGTCCATGCGAACCAGGATAATTGGCTTGTCAGCGTTGCACAAAGTCTCACCAGTGGTGACGTCCTTCATACCGATCAAGGCCGCAATGTCACCAGCGCGTACTTCCTTGATTTCCTCACGGGCGTTTGCGTGCATTTGCACCATACGACCCACGCGCTCTTTCTTGCCCTTTACCGAGTTGATGACGCCGTCGCCGGAGTTCAACACGCCCGAGTAAACCCGAACAAAGGTCAAAGTACCCACGAATGGGTCGGTAGCGATCTTGAACGCCAGAGCGGAGAACGGCTCGTCATCATTCGCATGACGCTCCAACTGTATTTCCTCGTCATCCGGGTGAGTACCCTTGATGGCAGGAATGTCGTCAGGCGATGGCAGGTAGTCGATAACGGCATCGAGAACCAGGGGAACACCCTTGTTCTTGAAGGAAGAACCGCAAACAGCCAAGACGATCTCACCGGCGATAGTCCGCTGGCGCAGAGCAGCCTTGATTTCCTCGTTGGTGAGATCTTCACCCTCGAGGTACTTGGTCATCAGCTCGTCGCTGGCCTCGGCCGCAGCCTCAACCATGTTGCCGCGCCACTCGTCAGCCAACGCCTGCATGTCGGCAGGAATAGCTTCGCGACGAGGAGTCATACCCTTGTCAGCATCGTCCCAGTAGACAGCTTGCATGTTGATCAGATCGATCTGACCCTGGAAGTTGTCTTCTGAGCCGATCGCCAACTGGATTGGCACCGGAGTGTGGCCCAGACGCAGCTTGATCTGACCGATAACGCGCAGGAAGTTAGCACCGGCTCGGTCCATCTTGTTTACGTAAACAAGACGCGGAACGCCGTACTTGTTGGCCTGACGCCATACGGTTTCCGATTGCGGCTCAACACCGGAAGTACCACAGAACACCACGACCGCACCGTCAAGTACGCGCAGCGAGCGCTCTACTTCGATGGTGAAGTCAACGTGCCCAGGGGTATCAATGACATTGAAGCGGTAATCGTGCGGGTGCTGCTTATCGGAACCCTTCCAGAAGGCTGTAATGGCAGCAGAAGTAATGGTAATACCACGCTCCTGCTCCTGCACCATCCAGTCTGTGGTCGCGGCGCCGTCATGCACCTCACCCATCTTGTGACTTTTACCAGTGTAAAAAAGGACGCGCTCGGTGGTGGTGGTTTTACCAGCATCCACGTGCGCGACGATACCAATGTTACGGTAGCGGCTAATCGGTGTAGTACGAGCCATAAAGCCCTCGCAAATTTAGAAGCGCAAAAATTAGAAGCGGTAGTGCGAGAAGGCCTTGTTGGCTTCAGCCATACGGTGCACGTCTTCACGCTTCTTAACTGCAGCACCCTTGCCTTCAGCGGCATCCATCAGCTCGCCAGCCAAGCGCAGAGCCATGGACTTCTCGCCACGACGGCGGGCAAAATCTACCAACCAGCGCATGGCAAGAGCATTACGACGGGACGGACGAACCTCGACCGGAACCTGGTAAGTAGCACCACCTACACGGCGCGACTTCACTTCGACCAGCGGAGCGATGGCGTCGAGAGCTTTCTCGAAGATTTCCAGGGGATCGGTGTTCTTACGCTCTTTAACCTTCTCCAGGGCGCCATAAACGATACGCTCGGCAACGGCTTTCTTGCCGCTTTCCATCACGTGGTTCATGAACTTAGCCAGGATTTGGCTACCATATTTTGGATCATCAAGCACTTCGCGCTTGGCTGCTACACGACGTCTTGGCATTTGATAAGCCCTCAAACGGTCTTCAGGTTAGCTCGGGACTGCCCCACAAGGATGGCGCCCGACCTTACTCTTATCGACTCAGAAAAATAGAAACTGCAATTTTAGCTCAAGCACCGATTACTTCGGACGCTTGGTACCGTACTTCGAACGACCTTGGTTACGACCTTTGACGCCGGACGTATCCAAGGAGCCGCGAACGGTGTGATAACGAACACCCGGCAAGTCTTTTACACGACCGCCGCGGATCAGGACCACGCTGTGCTCTTGCAGGTTGTGGCCTTCACCGCCGATGTACGAGGAAACCTCGAAACCGTTGGTCAGACGCACACGGCAGACTTTACGCAGTGCCGAGTTCGGTTTTTTCGGCGTAGTGGTATACACGCGAGTGCATACACCACGACGTTGCGGGCAATTCTGCAGCGCAGGCACGTCGGATTTCTCGACGATACGCTTACGCGGCTGACGTACCAGCTGGTTGATAGTTGCCATCTACTAGCTCCACTGTTGTCTTTCGACGCTATTTATTTTCAACAAAAGCAATTTGGCAGGGCACGTGCCCTGCCAAATTTAGGGGTGCATGAGTCTAATGAGACTCGCGCGCCCCGTCAAGCGACAGCCCCGCTGCCGAAGCAACGAGGCTATGCACTCAACTACCGCTGGAGTTCAGCGCTTCGGTCAGTGCGGCTTCCACTTCACTGGCGCTGACACGTACCGGCTTGTCGGCTTCACGCTTGCGCTTGCGCTCAGCATGATAGGCCAGACCGGTACCGGCCGGGATCAGACGACCCACGACCACGTTCTCTTTCAGGCCGCGCAAGAAGTCGCGCTTGCCGGTAACTGCCGCCTCGGTGAGTACACGGGTTGTCTCCTGGAACGATGCCGCCGAAATGAACGATTCGGTAGACAACGAAGCCTTGGTGATACCCAGCAGCACACGGGTGTACTTGGCAATAAACTTGTCGCCTGCTGCCAGACGCTCGTTCTCACCCAGTACCGCGGTCAGCTCCATCTGATCACCTTTGATGAAGGTGGAATCACCCGACTCGGCCACTTCGACCTTGCGCAGCATCTGGCGCAGGATGGTCTCGATGTGCTTGTCGTTGATCTTCACACCCTGCAGGCGGTAAACGTCCTGAATCTCGTTGACGATGTACTTGGCCAAGGCGCTGACACCCAGCAGACGCAAGATGTCGTGCGGATCACTTGGACCGTCGGAGATGACTTCACCCTTGTTGACCTGCTCACCCTCGAACACGTTGAGGTGACGCCACTTCGGAATCAGCTCTTCGTACGGATCACTACCATCGTTCGGCGTAATGACCAGACGGCGCTTGCCCTTGGTCTCTTTACCGAAGGCGATGGTGCCGCTGATTTCAGCCAGAATCGAGGCTTCTTTCGGACGACGCGCTTCGAACAAGTCGGCGACGCGCGGCAGACCACCGGTAATGTCACGGGTCTTCGAGGTTTCCTGGGGGATACGGGCGATAACATCACCCACACCGACCTGGACACCGTTGGCTACACCCACCAAGGCGTTAGCCGGCAGGAAGTACTGGGCCGGTACGTCGGTACCCGGCAGCAGCAGATCCTTGCCATCGACACCCACCATCTTCACGGCTGGACGGATGTCCTTGCCGGCGGCTGGGCGATCCTTCGGATCCAGCACTTCGATGTTGGTCAGACCGGTCAATTCGTCGGTCTGGCGCTTGATGGTGATGCCTTCCTCCATGCCCACGTAGGTCACGGTACCTTTCATTTCGGTAACGATCGGGTGGGTGTGCGGATCCCACTTGGCGACGATGGCGCCAGCGGCGACCTTGTCACCTTCCTTCACCGAAATAACTGCACCGTAAGGCAGCTTGTAACGCTCACGCTCACGACCGAACTCGTCGGCAATCGCCAGCTCGCCGGACCGCGACACGGCTACCAGGTTGCCGTCCAGACGCTCAACGTGCTTAAGGTTGTGCAGACGAACCATGCCGCCGTTCTTCACTTGCACGCTATCAGCAGCGGAAGTCCGGCTGGCCGCACCACCAATGTGGAACGTACGCATGGTCAGCTGGGTACCCGGCTCACCGATCGACTGCGCAGCGATAACGCCGACCGCTTCACCGATGTTGATCTGGTGACCACGAGCCAGGTCGCGACCGTAGCACTTGGCGCAGATACCGTAGCGAGTTTCACAGGTAATCGGCGAACGCACGATCACTTCGTCGATGCTGTTCAGCTCGATGAACTCGACCCACTCCTCGTCGACCAGAGTGCCACCAGGGACCAGCAGTTCGTCGCTGCCCGGCTTGAACACGTCATGGGCAATGACTCGGCCCAGTACGCGCTCACCCAACGGCTCAACCACGTCACCGCCTTCGATGTGCGGGGTCATGAGCAAACCATGCTCCGTACCACAATCGATCGCGGTAACCACGAGATCCTGGGCCACGTCGACCAGACGACGGGTCAGGTAACCGGAGTTCGCCGTCTTCAATGCGGTATCCGCAAGACCCTTACGCGCACCGTGAGTGGAGATGAAGTACTGCAGAACGCTGAGACCTTCGCGGAAGTTCGCGGTGATCGGCGTTTCGATGATCGAGCCGTCCGGCTTGGCCATCAGACCGCGCATACCGGCGAGCTGACGGATCTGCGCAGCAGAGCCCCGCGCGCCGGAGTCGGCCATCATGTACATGGAGTTAAAGGACTCTTGCTCGACTTCATTGCCATGACGGTCGATCACCTTCTCTTTCGAGAGGTTGGCCATCATTGCCTTCGACACTTCGTCGTTGGCCTTGGACCAGAGGTCGATCACCTTGTTGTACTTCTCACCCTGGGTAACCAGGCCGGAGGCGTACTGCGATTCGATCTCTTTGACTTCCTCGGTGGCGGCGTCAATGATCTGCGCCTTCTCATCCGGGATGACGAAGTCGTTCACACCGATCGATACACCGGAGATGGTCGAATAGGCGAAACCGGTGTACATCAGCTGATCAGCGAAGATAACGGTGTCTTTCAAGCCAACTGTGCGGTAGCACTGGTTGATCAGCTTGGAGATCGCCTTCTTCTTCATCGACTGGTTGACCACGTCGTAGGACAGGCCATCCGGAACGATCTGGAACAGCAGCGCACGGCCGACAGTGGTGTCGACGATACGGGTGTTCTTGGTGATGGTGCCATCACGATCCTTGATGACTTCGTTGATGCGCACCTTGACCTTGGCATGCAACGAAGCTTCGCCACCACGGAACACTCGGTCGACTTCCTGCAGGTCGGCGAATACGCGACCCTCACCTTTGGCGTTGATCGCTTCACGGGTCATGTAATACAGACCCAAGACCACGTCCTGCGACGGCACGATGATTGGCTCACCGTTGGCTGGCGACAGGATGTTGTTGGTCGACATCATCAGCGCACGCGCTTCGAGCTGGGCTTCCAGCGTCAGCGGTACGTGCACGGCCATCTGGTCACCGTCGAAGTCGGCGTTGTACGCGGCGCAGACCAGCGGGTGCAGCTGAATCGCTTTACCTTCGATCAGAACCGGCTCAAACGCCTGAATGCCGAGGCGGTGAAGGGTCGGTGCACGGTTGAGCAGTACCGGGTGTTCGCGAATCACTTCAGCGAGTACGTCCCAGACTTCCGGCAACTCGCGCTCGACCATCTTCTTCGCGGCCTTGATGGTGGTCGCGAGACCACGCATTTCCAGCTTGCCGAAGATAAACGGCTTGAACAGCTCGAGAGCCATCTTCTTCGGCAGACCGCACTGATGCAGACGCAGAGTCGGGCCCACGGTAATTACCGAACGACCGGAGTAGTCCACGCGCTTGCCGAGCAGGTTCTGCCGGAAGCGACCTTGCTTACCCTTGATCATGTCTGCCAAGGATTTCAACGGACGCTTGTTCGAGCCAGTGATAGCACGACCGCGACGACCGTTATCGAGCAGGGCGTCGACCGCCTCCTGGAGCATGCGCTTTTCGTTGCGCACGATGATGTCCGGCGCGGACAGATCGAGCAGGCGCTTCAGGCGGTTGTTACGGTTGATCACGCGGCGATACAGATCGTTCAGATCCGAGGTCGCGAAGCGGCCACCGTCGAGCGGAACCAGCGGACGCAGATCTGGCGGCAGAACCGGCAGAACGGTCAACACCATCCACTCAGGCAGGTTGCCCGAGCCAAGGAAGGCTTCCATCAACTTCAGACGCTTGGACAGCTTCTTGATCTTGGTTTCCGAGTTGGTTTGCGGAATTTCTTCGCGCAGACGGCCAATCTCGAACTCCAGGTCAATGGCGTGCAGCAGCTCGCGAACGGCCTCGGCACCCATGCGGGCGTCGAAGTCATCACCGAACTCTTCCAGCGCTTCGAAGTACTGCTCATCGTTCAGCAGCTGGCCTTTCTCAAGGGTGGTCATGCCCGGATCGATAACGACATAGCTCTCGAAATAGAGAACGCGTTCGATATCACGCAGGGTCATGTCCATCAGCAAGCCGATACGGCTCGGCAGTGACTTGAGGAACCAGATGTGGGCAACCGGCGAAGCCAGTTCGATGTGCGCCATGCGCTCACGTCGAACCTTGGCCAGGGCCACTTCAACGCCGCACTTCTCGCAGATCACGCCACGGTGCTTCAAGCGCTTGTACTTACCGCACAGGCACTCGTAATCCTTTACTGGGCCAAAGATCTTGGCGCAGAACAGGCCATCACGCTCAGGCTTGAACGTACGGTAGTTGATGGTTTCCGGCTTTTTAACTTCACCGAACGACCACGAACGGATCATCTCAGGCGAAGCTAATCCGATACGGATGGCGTCGAACTCTTCGACTTGACCCTGGTTTTTCAGCAAATTCAGTAGGTCTTTCAAGGCCTTTCCTCCTGGCGGAGCAGAGAGCGGGCAGTGCAGCCCCGCTCTCGATTCGCGTCACGTGTTATTCGGTTTCCAGATCGATGTCGATACCGAGTGAACGGATCTCTTTGATCAGTACGTTGAAGGACTCGGGCATGCCCGGCTCCATACGGTGATCACCGTCCACGATGTTTTTGTACATCTTGGTACGGCCGTTCACGTCATCCGACTTAACGGTCAGCATTTCCTGCAGGGTGTAGGCGGCGCCATAGGCTTCCAGTGCCCAGACCTCCATCTCACCAAAGCGCTGACCACCGAACTGCGCCTTACCACCCAGCGGCTGCTGGGTAACCAGGCTGTAGGAACCCGTGGAACGCGCATGCATCTTGTCGTCCACCAGGTGGTTCAGCTTCAACATGTACATGTAGCCAACGGTAGTCGGGCGCTCGAACTGGTTACCCGTCCGACCGTCGATCAGGCGCATCTGACCGCTCTCCGGCAAATCTGCCAGCTTGAGCATGGCCTTGATTTCGCTTTCCTTGGCACCGTCGAACACCGGGGTGGCCATAGGCACGCCGCCGCGCAGGTTCTTCGCCAGGTTGAGGATTTCCTGATCGCTCAGTTCATCCAGGTTTTCCTGACGGCCGCCGATCTCGTTGTAGATCTGCTGCATGAACTTGCGCAGTTCGGAGACCTTGCGCTGCTCTTCAAGCATGCGGTTGATCTTCTCGCCCAGCCCTTTGGCCGCAAGGCCCAGGTGGGTTTCAAGGATCTGCCCGACGTTCATCCGTGACGGTACGCCCAACGGGTTGAGAACGATGTCGACCGGCGTGCCATGCACGTCGTGCGGCATGTCTTCGACCGGCATGATTACCGAGACCACACCCTTGTTACCGTGACGACCAGCCATCTTGTCGCCCGGCTGGATGCGACGACGGATTGCCAGGTAAACCTTGACGATCTTCAGCACGCCCGGCGCCAGGTCATCGCCCTGTTGCAGTTTGCGCTTCTTGTCTTCGAACTTGTCGTCGAGCAACTGACGGCGATCGGAGATGTAGGCCTGGGCCTTTTCCAACTGCTCGTTCAGCGCGTCTTCTGCCATGCGCAGCTTGAACCACTGGCCATGCTCGAGGCCGTCGAGGAACTCGTCGGTGATCTCCGTGCCCTTCTTCAGGCCAGCGCCGCCTTCGGCCTTCTTGCCGACCAAGGCTGCACGCAGACGCTCGAAAGTCGCGCCTTCAACGATGCGGAACTCTTCGTTCAAGTCCTTGCGGATCTCGTCGAGCTGGCTTTTCTCGATGGACAGCGCACGAGCATCACGCTCTACGCCGTCACGAGTGAAGACCTGGACGTCGATAACGGTGCCTTTGGTACCAGTCGGCACACGCAGGGAGGTGTCCTTAACATCGGAGGCCTTCTCACCGAAGATTGCACGCAACAGCTTCTCTTCCGGCGTCAGCTGGGTCTCGCCTTTCGGGGTGACCTTGCCGACCAGAATGTCGCCGGCGCCCACTTCGGCACCTACGTAAACGATACCGGCTTCGTCCAGCTTGTTCAGGGCAGCCTCACCGACGTTCGGGATGTCGGAGCTGATCTCCTCCGGCCCGAGCTTGGTGTCACGCGCCACACAGGTCAGTTCCTGAATGTGGATCGTAGTGAAGCGGTCTTCCTGGACCACACGCTCCGAGAGGAGGATGGAGTCTTCGAAGTTGTAACCGTTCCACGGCATGAACGCGACACGCATGTTCTGACCCAGCGCCAGTTCACCCATATCGGTGGACGGACCGTCGGCCAGGATGTCGCTGCGCTCGACCTGATCACCCTTGCTCACCAGCGGACGCTGATTGATGCAGGTATTCTGGTTGGAGCGGGTGTATTTGGTCAGGTTATAGATGTCGACACCGGCCTCGCCAGTTTCGACTTCGTCATTGTTGACCCGAACCACGATACGGCTGGCGTCGACCGAGTCGATCACACCACCGCGACGCGCCACTACGCAAACACCGGAGTCACGCGCTACGTTGCGTTCCATACCGGTACCGACCAGCGGCTTGTCGCAACGCAGAGTCGGCACGGCCTGACGCTGCATGTTCGAACCCATCAACGCACGGTTGGCGTCGTCGTGCTCGAGGAACGGAATCAACGAGGCGGCAACCGAAACTACCTGCTTCGGCGAAACGTCCATCAGAGTGACGTCTTCAGGCGCTTTAACGGTGAATTCGTTGAGGTGACGCACAGCCACCAACTCATCAACCAGCTGACCTTTGTCGTTCATCGTGGCCGAAGCCTGGGCGATTACGTGATCGGCCTCTTCGATTGCCGAGAGGAAGACGATTTCGTTAGTCACCAGGGTGTCGTTCACCACACGGTACGGGCTCTCGAGGAAGCCGTACTGGTTGGTACGCGCATAGGCCGCCAGGGAGTTGATCAGACCGATGTTCGGACCTTCCGGCGTTTCGATCGGGCACACACGTCCGTAATGGGTCGGGTGTACGTCACGGACTTCGAAGCCAGCACGCTCACGGGTCAGACCGCCCGGGCCGAGTGCGGAAACACGGCGCTTGTGGGTGATCTCGGAGAGCGGGTTGTTTTGGTCCATGAACTGCGAAAGTTGGCTGGAACCGAAGAACTCTTTCACCGCCGCCGCAACCGGCTTGGCGTTGATCAGATCCTGCGGCATCAGGCCTTCGCTTTCAGCCATCGACAGGCGCTCTTTAACCGCACGCTCGACACGTACCAGGCCCACGCGGAACTGGTTCTCGGCCATCTCACCAACGCAACGAACGCGGCGATTACCCAGGTGGTCGATGTCGTCGACGATGCCCTTGCCGTTACGGATATCGACCAGGGTCTTGAGAACCGCGACGATGTCTTCCTTGCACAACACACCCGAACCTTCGATTTCGGTACGTCCGATACGACGGTTGAACTTCATCCGACCGACTGCAGACAGGTCGTAACGCTCAGGACTGAAGAACAGGTTGTTGAACAGCGTCTCGGCGGCATCCTTGGTTGGCGGCTCGCCAGGACGCATCATGCGGTAAATCTCGACCAGCGCTTCCAACTGATTAGTAGTGCTGTCGATCTTCAGGGTGTCGGAGATGAACGGGCCGCAATCGATATCGTTGGTGTACAGCGTTTCGATCCGCACAACTTGAGCCTTGACCACCTTGGCCAGGATCTCAACGTTCAGCTCGGTATTGCACTCAGCGATGATTTCGCCAGTCGCCGGATGGACGATGGCCTTGGCACTCGTGCGCCCAATCAGGTAATCAATCGGCACTTCCAGCTCTTTGGTGCCAGCCTTGTCCAACTGATTGATATGCCGTGCGGTAATCCGACGGCCCTGCTCAACGATGATTTTGCCCTTCTCGTCCTTGATGTCGAGAACGGCGATTTCACCACGCAGACGATGCGGTACCAGTTCCAGGTTGAGGGTCTCGCCCTTCACGTGGAATACGTTGGTCGCATAGAAGGCGTCGAGCACTTCTTCAGTGCTGTAACCCAGCGCACGCAGCAGAACCGAAGCCGGCAATTTGCGGCGACGGTCGATACGTACGAATACGGCGTCCTTCGGGTCGAACTCGAAGTCCAGCCAGGATCCACGGTAAGGAATGATCCGCGCCGAGTACAGCAGCTTGCCCGAGCTGTGGGTCTTGCCACGATCGTGATCGAAGAACACGCCTGGGGAGCGATGCAACTGGGAGACGATGACGCGCTCGGTACCGTTGATAACGAAGGTACCGTTCTCGGTCATCAGGGGGATTTCCCCCATGTAGACTTCTTGCTCTTTAATGTCTTTGATCGCTTTGTTCGACGATTCTTTGTCGAAAATGATCAGGCGCACTTTTACCCGTAACGGCACAGCGAATGTGACGCCGCGCAACACGCATTCTTTTACGTCAAATGCCGGATCGCCCAAGCGATAACCAACATACTCCAGGGCCGCGTTGCCGGAGTAGCTGATGATCGGGAAAACGGACTTGAAGGCCGCATGCAGGCCGATGTCACGAAACTGGTCCTTGGTCGCTCCCGCCTGCAGGAATTCGCGATACGAATCCAGCTGGATGGCCAGGAGATAAGGCACATCCATGACATCCGGCAACTTGCTAAAGTCCTTGCGGATACGTTTTTTCTCAGTATATGAGTAAGCCATCAGCGTTCCCCAGCTTGGTCACCTGCTTATTTGGCCTCTCCGACGGGAGCAGCCAGAAACTCTTGCAAACCCTTTGGTTTGCGCCACCGCTCAGGGTGGGTTGTTCCCATTGAAGGCCGACCAGTGAATAGCCGACCTACAACGGAAAAAGGCCGGTGGCAAAAGCCACCAGCCATCAGCCTTACGCGAGTCGCTCAGGCTGTAGACGCAAGGTCGTCGCTTACTTGAGCTCGACTTTAGCGCCAGCTTCTTCCAGGACTTTGACTGCAGCTGCAGCTTCGTCCTTCGAAACGCCTTCTTTGACAACGCCAGGAGCGCCATCAACTACGGCCTTGGCTTCTTTCAGACCCAGACCGGTCAGTTCACGAACAGCCTTGATCACGTTTACTTTCTTCTCGCCACATTCCAGCAGCACGACGTTGAACTCGGTTTGCTCTTCAGCTACAGCGGCAACGGCAGCAGCCGGGCCAGAAGCAGCAGCGGCAGTAACACCGAACTTCTCTTCCATTGCCTTGATCAGTTCAACAACCTGCATCACGGACATGTCGGATACGGCGGTGATGATGTCTTCGTTGGTCAGAGCCATGACTCTAAATTCCTGTATTGGGGGACAGCCTTCGCGGCCATCAAATTAAACAAATAAGATTGAAAGACGACGCAGCCAGCCTTAGGCCGCTGCAGCTTCTTTCTGGTCGCGAACAGCCGCCAAAGTACGAACGAACTTGCTGGTAGCGCCTTGCATCACGCTCATCAGCTGAGAAATCGCTTCGTTGTAAGTCGGCAGAGTTGCCAGTACGTCGATCTGATGGGCTGCGAGGAACTGACCCTCGAACGCAGCTGCCCTGATCTCGAACTTGCTCTGACCCTTGGCGAAATCCTTGAAAATACGAGCAGCAGCGCCCGGATGTTCATTGGAGAACGCAATCAGGGTCGGGCCTTTGAACACGTCGTTGAGCACGTCGAACTGAGTGCCCTCAACGGCGCGGCGCAGCAGGGTGTTACGCACGACTTTCACGTACACACCAGATGCGCGGGCCTCTTTACGGAGTCCGGTCATTGCAGCTACGGTCACGCCACGGGCATCAGCCACGACAGCGGACAGGGCAGCTTTGGCAGCCTCGTTGACTTCAGCGACGATGGCCTTTTTGTCTTCGAGTTTAATTGCCACGGGTTTACTCCTGGATGTTACCGTTTCGTCCAACCGAAGCTGGACGGCGTTTTGGTGTCTGATTCGGTAAGAATCGGGAGCACCATCTGCGTAGGCTGCCGGAGATCACTCGCCGGGTTTAAGGCTTGCGCCACCTACGGTCTTGGATAGCCCCCGCCAGGCAGGGACCCCAATTTTGCAGACTGACGCAATCACTTGCGCCAGCCGAATTCATTACGCGTCGAGCGAAGCTTGGTCGATAACCAGACCAGGACCCATGGTGGTGCTCAGGGTCACGCGCTGAACGTAGATGCCTTTCGACGTCGACGGCTTGAGACGCTTCAGATCGGAGATCAGCGCTTCAACGTTTTGCTTCAGCTTCTCGGCGTCAAAACCAACCTTACCCACGGAACCATGGATGATGCCGTTTTTGTCGGTACGGAAACGCACTTGACCAGCCTTGGCATTGCGTACGGCAGTGGCAACGTCTGGAGTTACGGTACCGACTTTCGGGTTCGGCATCAGGCCACGCGGGCCGAGGATCTGACCCAACTGACCGACAACGCGCATGGCATCCGGGGATGCGATAACCACGTCATAGTTCAGATCGCCGCCCTTCATCTCGGCAGCCAGCTCATCCATGCCTACGCGATCAGCGCCGGCAGCCAGAGCCGCTTCAGCAGCCGGACCCTGGGTGAACACGGCAACCCGTACGCTTTTACCGGAGCCGTTCGGCAGCACGGTAGCACCACGTACAACCTGGTCGGATTTACGCGGGTCGACGCCGAGGTTCACCGCGACATCAACAGACTCGGAGAACTTGACAACCGAAAGCTCAGCCAGCAGAGCAGCAGCCTCGGTGAAGTTGTAGGCTTTGCCCGGCTCAATCTTCGCCGCGATTGCCTTTTGACGCTTGGTCAACTTAGCCATTACACACCCTCCACGTTGAGGCCCATGCTACGAGCAGAGCCGGCGATAGTACGCACGGCCGCATCCATATCAGCGGAAGTCAGATCAGCCTGCTTGGTCTTGGCGATCTCTTCCAGCTGAGCACGAGTCACAGTGCCAACCTTGACGGTGTTCGGACGAGCCGAACCACTGGTCAAGCCAGCAGCCTTCTTCAGCAGAACTGAAGCCGGAGTGCTTTTAGTTTCAAAGGTAAAGCTGCGGTCGCTGTACACAGTGATGATCACTGGCGTCGGCAGACCGGGCTCCATACCCTGAGTCCTGGCATTGAATGTCTTGCAGAACTCCATGATGTTCACACCATGCTGACCCAATGCCGGGCCTACTGGCGGGCTCGGGTTAGCCTGTCCAGCCTTTACTTGCAGCTTGATATAAGCCGTTATTTTCTTAGCCATGAGCCACTCCAATTACGGGTTCTAGCGCCTTACGGCTCCCCGATGATTTACGCATTTATCCCAGTGACGACAAAACCCCGCAGCTTGCGGCTGCGGGGTAAGGGATGCTTGTGTCAGTTATGCCTTTTCGACCTGACTGAACTCCAGCTCGACCGGGGTGGAGCGACCAAAAATAGTCACCGCCACCTGGATGCGGCTTTTCTCATAATTAACTTCTTCGACCACGCCACTAAAGTCAGCGAACGGGCCATCAACAACGCGAACCATTTCACCCGGCTCAAACAGTGTCTTAGGCTTCGGCTTATCACCGCTATCAGCGACGCGGCGCAGGATTGCATCGGCTTCCTTGTCGGTAATCGCCGCCGGCTTATCGGCAGTTCCACCGATAAAGCCCATGACCCGAGGGGTATCCTTGACCAAGTGCCAAGTACCTTCGTTCATGTCCATCTGCACCAGCACATAGCCAGGAAAGAATTTGCGCTCGCTTTTGCGCTTCTGACCATTGCGCATTTCCACTACTTCTTCAGTAGGGACCAGGATCTCACCGAAACCATCTTCCATACCGGCGAACTTTACGCGCTCAATCAACGAGCGCATCACATGCTTCTCGTAACCCGAGTAAGCATGCACAACGTACCAACGCTTAGCCACGGGACACCTTTAACCGACTACAAACGAAACAAGCCAACCCAGCAGGGTATCCAAACCCCACAACAGCAGCGCCATCACCAGAACAACAGCCACGACAATCAACGTAGTTTGCGTGGTTTCCTGACGGGTCGGCCAAACGACCTTACGAATTTCAATGCGCGCTTCTTTTGCCAGCTCAAAAAACACTCGCCCTTTCGTCGTCTGCAGCGCAACAGCACCAGCAACAACAGAAAGTACAAGCAAGGCCAGAACACGGTACAGGATCGGCTCAGCAGAGAAGTACTGATTACCGACCACACCGACCACCACCAAAGCGGATACCACAATCCACTTCAGCAGATCAAAGCGCGAATCTTTGGCTTCAGCCTTAACAGTCATTTACGAGGATCCTGTGAGAAGACACGCCAAATTCGTTAGAAAATGGCAGGTCAGGAGGGAATCGAACCCCCAACCTGCGGTTTTGGAGACCGCCGCTCTGCCAATTGAGCTACTGACCTAAAACTAAAATCAGGCCGACCATTATGCCGACCTGACAGGGACAGATCAACCGATTACTCGATGATCTTAGCAACCACACCCGCACCAACGGTACGACCACCTTCGCGAATCGCGAAGCGCAGACCATCTTCCATGGCGATAGGAGCGATCAGAGTGACAACCATCTTGACGTTGTCGCCAGGCATCACCATCTCAACGCCTTCCGGCAATTCGCAATTACCAGTCACATCGGTAGTGCGAAAGTAAAACTGCGGACGATAGCCCTTGAAGAATGGCGTATGACGACCACCCTCATCCTTAGACAACACGTACACCTCGCCCTCGAACTTGGTATGCGGCTTGATGGTACCTGGCTTAGCCAGAACCTGACCCCGCTCCACGTCGTCACGCTTGGTGCCGCGCAGCAAAATACCACAGTTCTCGCCAGCACGACCTTCATCAAGCAGCTTGCGGAACATCTCGACACCAGTACAGATAGTCTTGGTGGTATTACGAATACCAACAATCTCTACCTCTTCCTGGATCTTGACGATGCCGCGCTCGATACGACCAGTCACCACAGTGCCGCGCCCTGAGATCGAGAACACGTCCTCGATCGGCATCAGGAACGGCCGGTCGATCGCACGCACAGGCTCGGGAATGTAAGTATCCAGAGTCTCAACCAGTTTGCGCACAGCAGTAGTGCCCATCTCGTTGTCGTCCTGGCCATTCAGAGCCATCAACGCCGAGCCGATCACGATCGGAGTGTCGTCGCCTGGGAAGTCATACATCGACAACAGGTCACGCACTTCCATCTCAACCAGCTCCAGCAGCTCAGCGTCATCCACCATGTCAGCCTTGTTCAGGAAGACCACGATGTAAGGAACGCCCACCTGACGGGAC
Source organism: Pseudomonas paeninsulae (assembly GCF_035621475.1). NCBI lineage: Bacteria > Pseudomonadati > Pseudomonadota > Gammaproteobacteria > Pseudomonadales > Pseudomonadaceae > Pseudomonas > Pseudomonas paeninsulae. Next base: position 552,709 of record NZ_CP141799.1, on the reverse strand, counting down.
AGCAGAATGTGCTCACGTGTCTGCGGCATCGGGCCGTCAGCAGCGGAGCAAACCAAGATAGCGCCATCCATTTGCGCAGCACCAGTGATCATGTTTTTCACATAGTCAGCGTGGCCAGGACAATCGACGTGCGCATAATGACGAATAGCGGAGTCGTATTCGACATGAGAAGTGTTAATAGTGATACCACGCGCCTTTTCTTCCGGGGCGTTGTCGATCTGGGAGAAGTCACGCGCAGAGCCACCCCAAGCCTCAGCACAGACCTTGGTCAGCGCTGCAGTCAGAGTAGTCTTACCGTGGTCGACGTGGCCGATAGTGCCTACGTTGACATGCGGCTTATTACGTTCAAACTTTTCCTTAGCCATCTCGACTGCCTCCAAACGAAGAATTGAGCGAGTCATATCACCATTAAAACAAAGGCAGATACTTTCATATCTGCCTTTGTTGAATGGAGCTCATGAGCGGACTCGAACCGCTGACCTCACCCTTACCAAGGGTGTGCTCTACCAGCTGAGCTACATGAGCGTTACACATTACGCAAACCACAAACATGGAGCGGGTAGCGGGAATCGAACCCGCATCATCAGCTTGGAAGGCTGAGGTTCTACCACTGAACTATACCCGCGGAGCTTGTAGCTCACGCTAAATCTGGTGGAGGGAGAAGGATTCGAACCTTCGAAGTCGATGACGTCAGATTTACAGTCTGATCCCTTTGGCCGCTCGGGAATCCCTCCAGAAGGAGGCGGCATTCTCTTTAGAAGCCACCCTACTGTCAAGCAATTTCTCATTAAAAACCTGAGGTTAGCTGCACTAACAGTAACTTCGCAGATTTTGCCGTTAAAGCTTAGCTGCGAAGCGGGCGCCATTCTATTCAATCTAAGGAAAGGTTGCAATGCTTTCGCACGGCATCAATTGATGTTGCAACCCATTGAAGTCGAAAGCCAAACTCTGCAAGAGTGGATCGCCGACCAAGCGACGGCTTTCGGGGGCGATTCGCACCCAATAGCTTCGCTGAGACCGAGGCAACTCCCTTAGCGCGGACTCGTAACCAGCATCATGCAGACGCTGCATCACACTCTTTGCCGAATCCTCACGCGGAAAGATCCCCAGCGATATTCCATTGGCCAAATCCCCCTGGGTAATTAGGTAGCTGTCTATTTTTCGCGCCTGCAACTCTTTCAACTGCCGAAGCGAAGCCTGACGCGAGGCTAGTGGCGCCAAATACACCCAATACTCGACTTCTGCCGTAGCATCCACAGACTGCACGCGCGAGCGAATATCGAGACTGATCAGCCGCTGCTCGACAGCTGCAGCAGCAGACTTCGACTCAAAGCCACCTAGAAAAAGGCAGACAGCCTCAGCCTCCTTGCTGACCGCCTGCTCACGCCGCACGGGCTCATCAGTCTCACTCAGCAGTTGAATGTCGCGCTTGCTGTCTAGAGCAAGGGCCAGTGGCGCGACGTCTTTAGGACGCAATGGCGCCTGCTGCTGATGCCACACGTAATAAAACAGATTCAATACAATCAGCAACAATAATATCCAGCGCATGCATGACCTCAACGCAACGGACAGGCGATTGCCAAACCGATAAAAACCAGATCAGGGACCACCCGAGCATCAGGCAGCATGTCGACCACTAAAGAAGCATCGCCACCGGTTAGAAAGACCACGAAGTGTCCCCCCCAATAGTCGCGAGCCATATCCAGCTGAGTACGAACAAACCCCTGCAGCATCAATGAACAACCTCGCTCAACCGCTTCAGCCGTCGAGCGCCCAGGGGCTAGGTTCTGCATCGCCTGCTCGGCAAGCTGATCGTCATAACGTGTTCGCCGAGTGTGAGTACGCAATTGATTACGCATCAAAGGCACACCAGGACAAATAAAACCTCCAAGATGCCGGCCATCAGTGTCAACCAAATCAGAGGTCACAGCAGTGCCCAAGTCTAGTACCAAGCAGGCCTGCTGGGCCTGCTGGTATGCACCAACCAGAGCGAGCCAGCGATCAAGCCCTAGACGCTCGTACTGCTCATAGCCATTACGTACACCAGCCAACTCCACAGCCGGACTCGCACAGATACACTCTATGCAAAATGCTCGCCTCAGCGCATCGACAAGTCGCGCGGTTTCTTCATCCGAGCGCACACTCACCAAACGACAAGCACGCAGGCCGAGCAATTGTTGTTGTCGCACAGCCAAAACGAGCTCTTCATCGGCGCCAGCAACACCACCACAACCCGTACTCACGCCACTTTCTGTGACTATTCGCCATTTGATAAAGCTATTTCCACAATCGAGCTCAAGAATCATTGTTCAACCTCAAACTGAGCTCCCCACCACTAAAGCTTTGCTCTACTCCGGCAACACGCAAGCGAAGGGCGCCTGACCGATCAACCCCTAATACCACGCCACTAACCGGGCGGGCACCTGTGGTTAGCGTCACATTACGGCCCTGCCAAAGATGGTTGTCCTGCCACTCATCCCTCAGAGCGGAAAACCCACTCGCCTGATGTATACCCAGATACAGCGACAACTGACGATTAAGCTCACTTACAAACTCATTGCGATCCACCAAGCCCCCTAACTCAGCACGCATAGAGGTCCACGGCTGATCAATCGCCCCCCTGTCGGCAAGCATGTTCACGTTGACTCCAATACCTATCACCACGTGACAAACATCAGCCGGATCGCCAGACAGCTCCAGGAGAATGCCTGCTACCTTGCGGCCATCGACCAATACGTCGTTAGGCCACTTCAACCCCGCGGCGGTCATCCCCGCTGCACGTAGCGCACGGAGTAAAGCCAAGCCCACAACTAGACTCAACCCCTCGAGCTGACGCATGCCACCATCGACTTGAAGAGCAAGGCTGTAATAGAGGTTTTCACCAAAGGGGCTCACCCAATTGCGCCCCCTACGACCACGCCCAGAGGTCTGGCGCTCCGCCAATATGATAAAAGGCGGTACCTGACCGCCCGCCAAACGCCTTAACACCTCCGCATTAGTCGAATCCACGGAGGGCAAGATTCTCAACGGCCACATCGGACTAGATTCACCGGCGGCCAGCACATTTTCATCCAAAAGGAGAAGCGGACTCTCCAAGCGATAGCCACGCCCGCGAACCCTGTGAACAGGCAACGCTAGCTCAGCCTCCAAAGACTGTAATTGCTTCCATATCGCTGAGCGACTAACACCCAAGGCGGCGCCAAGCGCTTCACCCGAATGAAAACTCCCATCTTGAAGCAGCCTTAGTAATGGCAACATGCTGATCTCACCGAGTAACAAGGCACGCATGATAACGGCGCGTCCACAGGTTGCCTACAGAGAGAGATTGAGTTTTTCTGCGTGCAAAGACAAACCCCCCACCCGTTTTCACGGATGGGGGGTTTGGAATACAAGCTTGACGATGACCTACTCTCACATGGGGAAACCCCACACTACCATCGGCGATGCATCGTTTCACTACTGAGTTCGGGATGGGATCAGGTGGTTCCAATGCTCTATGGTCGTCAAGCAATTCGGGTGGAACATCGTGCTTCTTTTATCGAGAAGGACGCGGCTCCAAATTGGGTATGTGATAAAGGGTAGTGCGTGGTCTTGCAAACTTTCGGTGTGTTGTCGACTTCGATCGTCTAGCACACAAACAGCAAATTGTTTGGGTGTTATATGGTCAAGCCTCACGGGCAATTAGTATTGGTTAGCTCAACGCCTCACAGCGCTTACACACCCAACCTATCAACGTCGTAGTCTTCGACGGCCCTTTAGGGAACTCAAGGTTCCAGTGAGATCTCATCTCGAGGCAAGTTTCCCGCTTAGATGCTTTCAGCGGTTATCTTTCCCGAACGTAGCTACCCGGCAATGCCACTGGCGTGACAACCGGAACACCAGAGGTTCGTCCACTCCGGTCCTCTCGTACTAGGAGCAGCCCCTCTCAAATCTCAAACGTCCACGGCAGATAGGGACCGAACTGTCTCACGACGTTCTAAACCCAGCTCGCGTACCACTTTAAATGGCGAACAGCCATACCCTTGGGACCGGCTTCAGCCCCAGGATGTGATGAGCCGACATCGAGGTGCCAAACACCGCCGTCGATATGAACTCTTGGGCGGTATCAGCCTGTTATCCCCGGAGTACCTTTTATCCGTTGAGCGATGGCCCTTCCATACAGAACCACCGGATCACTAAGACCTACTTTCGTACCTGCTCGACGTGTCTGTCTCGCAGTCAAGCGCGCTTTTGCCTTTATACTCTACGACCGATTTCCGACCGGTCTGAGCGCACCTTCGTACTCCTCCGTTACTCTTTAGGAGGAGACCGCCCCAGTCAAACTACCCACCATACACTGTCCTCGATCCGGATAACGGACCAGAGTTAGAACCTCAAGGTTGCCAGGGTGGTATTTCAAGGTTGGCTCCACGCGAACTAGCGTCCACGCTTCAAAGCCTCCCACCTATCCTACACAAGCAAGCTCAAAGTCCAGTGCAAAGCTATAGTAAAGGTTCACGGGGTCTTTCCGTCTAGCCGCGGATACACTGCATCTTCACAGCGATTTCAATTTCACTGAGTCTCGGGTGGAGACAGCGCCGCCATCGTTACGCCATTCGTGCAGGTCGGAACTTACCCGACAAGGAATTTCGCTACCTTAGGACCGTTATAGTTACGGCCGCCGTTTACCGGGGCTTCGATCAAGAGCTTCGCGTTAGCTAACCCCATCAATTAACCTTCCGGCACCGGGCAGGCGTCACACCCTATACGTCCACTTTCGTGTTTGCAGAGTGCTGTGTTTTTAATAAACAGTCGCAGCGGCCTGGTATCTTCGACCGGCGTGGGCTTACGCAGTAAATGCTTCACCCTCACCGGCGCACCTTCTCCCGAAGTTACGGTGCCATTTTGCCTAGTTCCTTCACCCGAGTTCTCTCAAGCGCCTTGGTATTCTCTACCTAACCACCTGTGTCGGTTTGGGGTACGGTTCCTAGTTACCTGAAGCTTAGAAGCTTTTCCTGGAAGCATGGCATCAACCACTTCGTCGTCTAAAAGACAACTCGTCATCAGTTCTCGGCCTTAGAATCCCGGATTTACCTAAGATTCCAGCCTACCACCTTAAACACGGACAACCAACGCCGTGCTGGCCTAGCCTTCTCCGTCCCTCCATCGCAGTAACTAGAAGTACGGGAATATTAACCCGTTTTCCATCGACTACGCATTTCTGCCTCGCCTTAGGGGCCGACTAACCCTGCGTCGATTAACGTTGCGCAGGAAACCTTGGTCTTTCGGCGTGGGTGTTTTTCACACCCATTATCGTTACTCATGTCAGCATTCGCACTTCTGATACCTCCAGCAAGCTTCTCAACTCACCTTCACAGGCTTACAGAACGCTCCTCTACCGCTCATCCTAAGATGAACCCGTAGCTTCGGTGTATGGTTTGAGCCCCGTTAAATCTTCCGCGCAGGCCGACTCGACTAGTGAGCTATTACGCTTTCTTTAAAGGGTGGCTGCTTCTAAGCCAACCTCCTAGCTGTCTAAGCCTTCCCACATCGTTTCCCACTTAACCATAACTTTGGGACCTTAGCTGACGGTCTGGGTTGTTTCCCTTTTCACGACGGACGTTAGCACCCGCCGTGTGTCTCCCGTGCTGACACTTGTTGGTATTCGGAGTTTGCATCGGGTTGGTAAATCGGGATGATCCCCTAGCCGAAACAGTGCTCTACCCCCAACAGTGATACACGAGGCGCTACCTAAATAGCTTTCGAGGAGAACCAGCTATCTCCGAGCTTGATTAGCCTTTCACTCCGATCCACAGGTCATCCGCTAACTTTTCAACGGTAGTCGGTTCGGTCCTCCAGTTAGTGTTACCCAACCTTCAACCTGCCCATGGATAGATCGCCCGGTTTCGGGTCTATTCCCAGCGACTAGACGCCCTATTAAGACTCGCTTTCGCTACGCCTCCCCTATTCGGTTAAGCTTGCCACTGAAAATAAGTCGCTGACCCATTATACAAAAGGTACGCAGTCACCCAACAAAGTAGGCTCCCACTGCTTGTACGCATACGGTTTCAGGATCTATTTCACTCCCCTCTCCGGGGTTCTTTTCGCCTTTCCCTCACGGTACTAGTTCACTATCGGTCAGTCAGTAGTATTTAGCCTTGGAGGATGGTCCCCCCATATTCAGACAAAGTTTCTCGTGCTCCGTCCTACTCGATTTCATGACTAAGAGATTTTCGCGTACAGGGCTATCACCCACTATGGCCGTACTTTCCAGAACGTTCCGCTAATCTCAAAGCCACTTAAGGGCTAGTCCCCGTTCGCTCGCCACTACTAAGGGAATCTCGGTTGATTTCTATTCCTCAGGGTACTTAGATGTTTCAGTTCCCCTGGTTCGCCTCACACACCTATGTATTCAGTGTGTGATAACCATCTTATGATGGCTGGGTTCCCCCATTCAGACATCTCCGGATCAAAGGTTGTTTGCCACCTCCCCGAAGCTTTTCGCAGGCTACCACGTCTTTCATCGCCTCTGACTGCCAAGGCATCCACCGTATGCGCTTCTTCACTTGACCATATAACCCCAAGCAATCTGGTTACTGTCTATAACGTGAAGACGACATTCGCCGAAAATTTGCAATTGAGAACACGCAAATTTTACCTTGACCAAATTAACTGCCAGTGAAAGCAGTCAATCAGTCACTTCTATCACATACCCAAATTTTTAAAGAACGATTTTTCTTACCGGTCAAAGACCAGAAATCAACATTCAGCTACCGTCGGCAGGAATGTTCAGTTCTGAACTCTCTACAACGTCATAAAGTGGTGGAGCCAAACGGGATCGAACCGTTGACCTCCTGCGTGCAAGGCAGGCGCTCTCCCAGCTGAGCTATGGCCCCAGGTAATCGCAAGGCCTCACCCCACTCAATTGACAATTGGTGGGTCTGGGCAGATTCGAACTGCCGACCTCACCCTTATCAGGGGTGCGCTCTAACCAACTGAGCTACAGACCCAATAACGGGCTTCTAACCTAATCGTCTTTTTCAATGAATCAAGCAATTCGTGTGGGAACTTATGAAGAAGCTGAAGTCTTCGATTAAGGAGGTGATCCAGCCGCAGGTTCCCCTACGGCTACCTTGTTACGACTTCACCCCAGTCATGAATCACACCGTGGTAACCGTCCCCCCGAAGGTTAGACTAGCTACTTCTGGTGCAACCCACTCCCATGGTGTGACGGGCGGTGTGTACAAGGCCCGGGAACGTATTCACCGTGACATTCTGATTCACGATTACTAGCGATTCCGACTTCACGCAGTCGAGTTGCAGACTGCGATCCGGACTACGATCGGTTTTATGGGATTAGCTCCACCTCGCGGCTTGGCGACCCTTTGTACCGACCATTGTAGCACGTGTGTAGCCCAGGCCGTAAGGGCCATGATGACTTGACGTCATCCCCACCTTCCTCCGGTTTGTCACCGGCAGTCTCCTTAGAGTGCCCACCATTACGTGCTGGTAACTAAGGACAAGGGTTGCGCTCGTTACGGGACTTAACCCAACATCTCACGACACGAGCTGACGACAGCCATGCAGCACCTGTCTTACAGTTCCCGAAGGCACCAATCCATCTCTGGAAAGTTCTGTAGATGTCAAGGCCTGGTAAGGTTCTTCGCGTTGCTTCGAATTAAACCACATGCTCCACCGCTTGTGCGGGCCCCCGTCAATTCATTTGAGTTTTAACCTTGCGGCCGTACTCCCCAGGCGGTCAACTTAATGCGTTAGCTGCGCCACTAAGTCCTCAAGGAACCCAACGGCTAGTTGACATCGTTTACGGCGTGGACTACCAGGGTATCTAATCCTGTTTGCTCCCCACGCTTTCGCACCTCAGTGTCAGTATCAGTCCAGGTGGTCGCCTTCGCCACTGGTGTTCCTTCCTATATCTACGCATTTCACCGCTACACAGGAAATTCCACCACCCTCTACTGTACTCTAGTTGGCCAGTTTTGGATGCAGTTCCCAGGTTGAGCCCGGGGCTTTCACACCCAACTTAACAAACCACCTACGCGCGCTTTACGCCCAGTAATTCCGATTAACGCTTGCACCCTCTGTATTACCGCGGCTGCTGGCACAGAGTTAGCCGGTGCTTATTCTGTCGGTAACGTCAAAACAGCAACGTATTAAGTTACTGCCCTTCCTCCCAACTTAAAGTGCTTTACAATCCGAAGACCTTCTTCACACACGCGGCATGGCTGGATCAGGCTTTCGCCCATTGTCCAATATTCCCCACTGCTGCCTCCCGTAGGAGTCTGGACCGTGTCTCAGTTCCAGTGTGACTGATCATCCTCTCAGACCAGTTACGGATCGTTGCCTTGGTGAGCCGTTACCTCACCAACTAGCTAATCCGACCTAGGCTCATCTAATGGCGCGAGGCCCGAAGGTCCCCCGCTTTCTCCCGTAGGACGTATGCGGTATTAGCGTCCGTTTCCGAACGTTATCCCCCACCACTAGGCAGATTCCTAGGTATTACTCACCCGTCCGCCGCTCTCAAGAAGCGCAAGCACTTCTCTACCGCTCGACTTGCATGTGTTAGGCCTGCCGCCAGCGTTCAATCTGAGCCATGATCAAACTCTTCAGTTTTAATACTGCTTGGGTTTTGTGAAAACCCTAAACTTGGCTCAGCATTTCCAAATATACTCTCGAACTTCGAGTGCCTACTTGTGATGCTGATAATCTTGCGACTAACAGTCTTACTCCACAAGCACCCACACGAATTGCTTGATTCAGTTGTTAAAGAGCGGTGGCTGAGTCTTTCGTCTCAACCGAGGCGCGCATTCTACAGCAGCCTCATTTACTGTCAAGCGATTCCGAAAATTTCTTTTCAACTTCAACCACTTGCGCTTCCGATCAACTCTAAGGCTTCTCATCAGCGGGAGGCGAATTCTACAGCGTTTCAAACCGCTGTCAACCACCTCTTTTACCGCTTTCGATCACCTCGACCGACCCATCTGCAGAACCAAACCTCAACCCTGCAGAGCGGCGCATTCTACACAGCTTTCGCTGCTTAGCAACTTCTCTTTTTAAGCTAACTTCTTGTTTTACAAGAGGTTTACCGAGAGGCCTGCGCCAGAAGAGGTGCGGATTATAGGCCCAGCAGAAATTACGTCAAACCTTTATTCGGCTTTTAGTGTGATGCGCGCAAAAGCCTTCTTACCAGCCTGGCAGACATGGGTCGCTCCCTGCTTATATATAAAGGAACGATCCACTACATCTCCATCTACTCGCACGCCGCCGGAACCCAGCAGGTCACGCGCCATGGCAGCGTTCTTGACTAGCCCTGCCTTGTTCAACAAAGCAGCAATAGGCATATCCTCAGCTGAAACCAATTCAATTTCCGGCAAGTCTTCCGGCAGCTCACCCTCGCGCATGCGGTTACCCGCCGAACGATGCGCACTCGCCGCTGCTTCCTCCCCATGAAAGCGCGCCACTATCTCCTCAGCCAGCTTGATTTTGATATCACGCGGGTTGGCACCATTCTCGACGTCGAGCTTAAGCTGAGCGATCTCTTCCATTGAGCGAAAGCTGAGCAACTCGAAGTAACGCCACATCAGCACATCAGGGATAGACACCAGCTTGCCATACATCACACCCGGGGCTTCCTGTATGCCCACATAGTTGCCCAGCGACTTGGACATCTTCTTGACGCCGTCCAACCCCTCCAGCAGCGGCATGGTGACAATGCACTGCGACGCCTGACCATAGGAGCGCTGCAATTCACGCCCCATCAGCAGATTGAACTTCTGATCGGTCCCACCCAGCTCGACATCCGCGCGCAAGGCAACAGAGTCATAGCCCTGCACTAACGGGTAGAGAAACTCGTGAATGGCAATAGGCTGATTGGTCGAGTAACGCTTGCTGAAATCGTCACGCTCAAGCATGCGCGCAACTGTGTATTGCGAAGACAGCCGAATAAAGTCGGCGGGAGTCAGCTGATCCATCCAAGTGGAGTTGAACGCCACCTCGGTTTTCGCCGGATCGAGGATCTTGAACACCTGGGTCTTATAGGTCTCGGCATTTGCCAACACCTGGTCACGCGTCAGCGGCGGCCTGGTCGCGCTCTTGCCGCTCGGATCACCAATCATTCCGGTAAAATCGCCGATCAGAAAAATAACCTGATGGCCCAGCTCTTGAAACTGCCGCAGCTTATTAATAAGCACGGTATGCCCGAGGTGGAGATCCGGCGCCGTCGGGTCGAAGCCCGCCTTGATACGTAGCGGCTGACCACGCTTGAGTTTTTCCACCAGCTCGGACTCAACCAACACCTCTTCCGCACCGCGCTTGATCAGCGCCAGCTGCTCTTCGACCGACTTCATGACAGGACTCACGACCACACAAAATTAAAGGGAACCAACCATACAAGATCACGGACAAATAACAAGTTTTGCCCTATCAGCTCACGCTTCCTGGCCTATTGCCCCTCCTTTGGGGTTGCCTCGTAGACGATTTGGTTATATTTTATACAGTTACTGCATATTCATCATTTTCTTCATCTTTTCTTTTCATCTATTTAAAGTCAAAAGCCGCCTATGACCCCTATAAGCAAAGCCCCTCCTCTGTACCCGAAAACCCACATTCTGGCTGCCAGTGGCATAGCCGCACTGCTCAGCCTGGCCTTGCTGGTGTTTCCCACACGCGAAGTCGAAGCCAAGAGAACCTACCTCAGCCTTGAACTCGACAGCGGTTCAGAGCTTGTCCTTCGTGAAAAGGATGACCTCCGCCCAGATAGCCCCACCGATGCGCAAAACACCTCGCCATTCACCAAAATCGAAAAACCCGCGAATACCCGTAATAGCGCCGAACAAAGCGTTGAGACAGAGAACAACGCCAACCCTAGCGTTGAAGCTTCAGCCACCGCACCAGTCGACCCGAGCCACAAGATAGTCAAGGTTGCGAACGGCGATACGCTCTCCACAATATTTGCCGAAGTCGGCCTGTCAGCGACCGATCTTCACCAGGTGTTGAGCAGCAGTAAAGAGGCTAAGCAATTCAGCCGCCTCAAGGTTGGTCAGGCGCTGGAGTTCCAACTCACCGCGGATGGCCAACTGAAACGCTTGCACAGCAAACTCAGCGACCTCGAAAGCATCAGCCTGGCCAAGAACGATAAAGGTTTTGCCTTCGAACGCGAGCGCGTCAAACCTGACGTCAGAAGCGCCTATGCTCATGGCGTGATCAACAGTTCGCTGTTTTTGTCCGCCAAGCGCGCCGGCCTCTCCCATGGCTTGACCATGGAACTGGCCAACGTTTTCGGCTATGACATCGACTTTGCCATGGACATTCGTGACGGCGACGAATTTGAGATGGTTTTCGAGGAAAAAGTGGTCAACGACAAACAAGTCGGTACCGGCAATATTCTCTCGGCACGGTTTACTAATCGCGGCAAGACCTACACTGCGGTGCGCTATACCGACAAGCAAGGCAACACCAGCTACTACAGTGCCGACGGCACCAGCATGCGCAAGGCCTTCATCCGCACCCCTGTAGACTTTGCCCGCATCAGTTCACGCTTCTCCAATGGTCGACGTCATCCGATCCTGAACAAAATCCGCGCGCACAAGGGCGTCGATTACGCCGCAGCCCGCGGGACACCAATCAAAGCCGCTGGAGATGGCAAGATCTCTCTCGCCGGACGCAAAGGCGGCTACGGCAACACCGTTGTCATCCAGCACGGCAGTCGCTACCGCACCCTCTATGCCCACATGCAAGGCTTCGCCAAAGGTATCCGCACCGGCGGCAGCGTCAAGCAGGGCCAGATCATCGGCTACATTGGTACTACCGGCCTTTCCACCGGACCACACTTGCATTACGAGTTTCAGGTCAACGGCACCCATGTCGATCCTCTAAGCCAAAAGCTGCCAATGGCCGATCCTATTGCCCGCAATGAAAAGCAGCGTTTCATGCAATTGAGCACGCCCTTGATGGCACGCATGGATAAAGAAAAAACCACCCTGCTTGCCCTCAACAAGCGCTAAGGCCGATGCCGCTCTATCTTGGGGTGATGTCCGGTACCAGCCTTGATGGCTTGGACATCGCCCTGATCGAACAAAGCGAAAAGACCACTCTACTCGCCACCCATTACCTGCCCATGCCGGATGAACTGCTTGCTGATCTTTTGGCTCTGTGCGCACCGGGCCCGGACGAGTTGGCTCGGGCCGCCATGGTCGAACAACGCTGGGTGAGACTGGCTGCCCAAGGCATTCATTCGCTGCTGAAACAGCAAGAGCTCAACCCCACGTCAATCCGCGCAATCGGCAGCCACGGCCAAACCATTCGCCATGAACCGGCTCGCGGCTTCACCGTCCAGATAGGCAACCCCGCGCTGCTTGCCGAACTGACCGGCATCAGCGTAGTAAGCGATTTTCGCCGCCGCGATATCGCCGCTGGAGGACAAGGTGCACCACTGGTGCCGGCGTTCCATGAAGCCTTATTTGCCGAGCAACACAGCTATCGCGCGGTATTGAATATCGGAGGATTCAGCAACCTCAGCCTACTCGCACCCGATCAACCTGCGCGCGGCTTCGATTGTGGCCCAGGCAATGTGCTGATGGATGCCTGGATCCAACGCCAACACGGCGACAGTTATGACCGCGACGGCGCCTGGGCTGCCAGTGGCAAGGTGCAGTCCAAGCTACTCGAAGCATTGCTCAGCGACCCCTTCTTCAAAACCCAGGGACCAAAGAGTACCGGCCGCGAGCTATTCAATTTGAACTGGCTCGACCAGCACCTAGACAAGCAACTTCGCTATACCGAAGCGGATGTGCAAGCGACATTGCTGGAACTGACGGCTATCAGTATCAGCAAGGCCTTGCACAGCGCCCAACGCGAGACTGATGAGCTGCTGGTCTGCGGTGGTGGCGCGCATAACCGCACGTTGATCACACGCCTCGCCGCGCTGCTCCCACACTGCGTAGTCAACAGCACGCAGGCTCATGGCGTGCCTGCAGACTGGGTGGAAGCCATGGCGTTCGCCTGGCTGGCCCATTGCTGCCTGGAAGGCATACCCGCCAATCGGCCGAGCGTGACAGGCGCTTGCGGGCTGCGAGTGCTCGGCGCTATCTATCCTGCCTGACCACGGGTTTTAGCAAGCACAGAAACGACAACGACAACGACAACGCCGCGCACTTGGCGCGGCGTCATTCGTCTGTGCCGACGTAGCTAGATCGAGAAGGACGAACCACAGCCACAGGTAGTGGTTGCGTTTGGATTGTTGATCACGAAACGCGAGCCTTCCAAGCCCTCCTGGTAATCCACCTCGGCACCCGCCAGGTACTGGAAGCTCATTGGGTCAACGACCAGGCTCACGCCTTCGCGCTCGACAATGGTGTCGTCATCGGCGAGTTCTTCATCGAAGGTGAAGCCATACTGGAAGCCCGAACAGCCGCCACCCGTGACGAACACGCGCAGCTTCAGGCGAGGGTTACCCTCTTCATCGACCAGGCTCTTCACCTTGCTCGCCGCGCCCTGGGTGAATAGCAAAGCTGTGGGGGTGAAGGTTTCGACGCTCATGCTGACTATCTCCCGGCGCTAGACGCCATACTGCGTTGAGGCCCTGCATTATCCCCTTACCCTACAAAAGCGGTCAACTATTCTGCAGTAACCAGATTTTCCGACAACTCCAAAGGTCGCGGCTGCTCTTTGAGTGGACGCATGCTCCCTTCGATCTGCGCCCCCATGGCCATTTCCATCAAGCCGTAATACAGATTACCGCACACGCGCGCGCGACTACCCAACTCGAGGTGCTCGCTGGCGTAAACATCGCCGATAACCTCGCCGTCGATCACTATACGGGGGGCGCGAATCTCACCTTCAACCTGCCCCTCGGCACTGACTCGAACCATGCCTTCACTGGTCTGCAGATCGCCACAGACCCGCCCATCGACCTGTACCGCGCCGTGAAAGCGTAAGTCTCCGTTGAGCTCCGCCCCCGCGGCGATCAGGCTGGTCTTGCCCGTGAAGCGCTGCATGTCGGTCTTGCGTTTGTCTTTATTCCACATGGAAGGCTGTCACTCCTGGTCGATCCATTTGAATGTCCGCTCCAACGGCTTTTCGCCTTTGATCTCGGCACGCACCCTGATCTGATGCGCAGTAAAGCCGTCAGGCAACTTCAGCTCGGCGAAGCGTCCAGCTTCAGGAATAGCCTGGAAATGCTTGAAAGCAAAGGGAATCATCTGACCACTGAACTGATCGGGCAAGTCTTGCGTCAGTGCGGCCAGTTCCAAACTGACCGCCTTACCGCCCTGACGCCCCTCCACTGTTACCACTAACTGGCCGTCAAGCGGCTTGTCGTCCTTGCCCACCCGGCTGAGGAGTATTTTGTAGCGGAAGTGCCCCGGCCTGTCCGTGGCCTGCAACTCAAAGGCGCGAATACGTAACCCTTCCCGACGACTGGCTGGCGCCAGCACGCCTTTGTAGAAGGCCAGGTCTTGCTGCTGTTTGAAGATCTGCTCTTCAAGCAGCTTGATGGTCAACCGGCTCTGCTCGTTGGCCTGCTGTGCCACTTTCTCGCCACTGCTGGCCACAATCAGGCGTTGGCGCAGCTGATCCAGCTCCTGCTCCAGCGCGATCAAGCGCTTCTGCAGCGGCTGGTACTCAACCTCGATCGTCCGGGTTGCGTGCAACTGCCACCAGGTTCCTCCATAGAACGAGGCAGGAATAGCCAGGAGCAACAACAGCAGTACCAGTCGCATCCGGCCTGCACGTCGCGGATCACTGGGACGGACTTCCCAGCCGGGCATCAGGGCAGCATGGCCGCGTGGGACAGCCCCAGGCGCTCATCAAGCCCGAAAAGGATGTTCATGTTCTGCACTGCCTGGCCGGAAGCACCTTTGACCAGATTGTCGATCACCGACAGCACCACCACCAGATCGCCATCTTGCGGGCGGTGCACGGCAATGCGACAAACGTTGGCCCCTCGCACGCTGCGGGTTTCCGGGTGACTGCCGGGCGGCATCACATCAACGAACGGCTCGCTGGCATAACGCTGCTCGAACAGTGCCTGCAGATCGACCGAGCGGTCCGCCACGGTCGCATACAAGGTCGCATGGATGCCGCGAATCATCGGGGTCAGGTGCGGCACGAAGGTCAGCCCCACCTCGGAGCCAGCCGCACGGCGCAAACCCTGGCAAATTTCCGGCAGATGACGATGCCCTTTGACGCCGTAGGCCTTCATGTTTTCACCCGCTTCGCTGAACAATGAACCGACGCTGGCACCGCGCCCGGCGCCACTGACTCCGGACTTGCAGTCGGCGATCAACCGCGAAGTGTCGGCCAGTCCGGCTTCCAGCAGCGGGATAAAGCCCAACTGTGCAGCGGTCGGGTAGCAACCGGGCACGGCGATCAGGCGCGCCTGTTTGATTGTTTCGCGGTTGACCTCTGGCAAACCATAAACCGCCTCTGGCAATAGATCCGGCGCGCCGTGGGGCTGGCCATACCACTTGCCCCACTCTTCGGCGTCTTGCAGGCGAAAGTCGGCAGACAGGTCGATCACCTTGGTACCGGCCGCCAGTAACTCGCCGGCCAGGGCATGGGCGACGCCATGCGGAGTGGCGAAGAACACTACATCGCAGGCACCCAAAGTTGCGATATCCGGGACGCTGAAGACCAGGTCAGGGTAGTGACCGCGCAGGTTCGGGTACATCTCGTCGACGCGCAAGCCCGCCTCTGAGCGCGAAGTGATGACTGCAACTTGCGCCTGTGGGTGCTGCGCCAACAGGCGCAACAATTCCACTCCGGTGTAGCCCGTGCCGCCGACGATACCGACCTTGACCATCACTTGCCCCTTGCAAAAAGCCATTGGAAAGCCGTCGATGATAAGGCCGTAACCGCCAACGGCCAACCGTGCAGATGACGTATCGGACCCAGGCCACTACTATCGGGCCTATTTATCATTCAGGGAGTCGAACAATGTTCTATCTGTGGCTCAAAGCCCTGCACATCATCGCCATGGTCTGCTGGTTCGCCGGGCTGTTCTACCTGCCACGCCTGTTTGTTTACCATGCCATGAGCGCAGACGACACCAGTCGCGAGCGTTTCTGCGTAATGGAGCGCAAGCTGTATCGCGGCATCATGCTGCCCTCGATGATCGCCACCCTGATTTTCGGTGTTTGGTTGGTCAGCCTCAATCCCGACTACTACTTCAGCCAGGGCTGGATGCACGCCAAGCTCAGCCTGGTCGTCCTGCTGATCGCTTATCAGCACCTCTGCGGCGCCCAGCTCAAGCGCTTCGCCCGTGGCGAGAATCGGCGCAGCCACGTGTTCTACCGCTGGTTCAATGAGGCGCCAGTGCTGGTCTTGCTCGCGGTCGTCATCCTGGTCGTGGTCAAACCCTTCTGAATCTGCCCAAGGAATCCGTATGAGCCTTCCCGCCCTGCTCGAACAACGCCTGCGCCTGCCCGTGGTGGCCGCCCCCATGTTCCTGGTGTCCAACCCGCAACTGGTCCTCGCCTGCTGCCATAACGGCATCGTCGGCAGCTTTCCAGCGCTCAACCAGCGCGACAGCGGTGCCTTCAAGGCCTGGCTGGAAGAGATCGAAGCCGGCCTGCAGGCCGAGTCCGCGCCCTATGCGGTCAACCTGATCGTACACGGCAGCAATCCGCGCCTGCAGGCCGATCTGGCGATCTGCATCGAACAGCGCGTGCCCATCGTCATCACCAGTCTCGGCGCGGCCAAGGAAGTGGTCGATGCAGTACACAGCTACGGTGGCCTGGTATTCCACGACGTGACCACCCGCCGCCATGCGGAGAAAGCCGCAGAAGCCGGGGTCGATGGCTTGATCGCGGTCGCTGCGGGCGCCGGTGGTCATGCCGGCACCTTGAGCCCCTTTGCCCTGATTGCGGAAATCCGCCAGTTCTTCGACAAGACCCTGCTGCTGGCTGGCTGCCTCAATCACGGCCATGAAATTCTCGCCGCGCAATTGCTCGGCGCCGACCTGGCCTACCTCGGCACCCGCTTTATCGCCACTAAGGAGAACAACGCTCCGGCGGCTTACAAGCAGATGGTTGTGGATGCCCAGGCTGCCGACATCCTCCACACCCCAGCGGTATCCGGCGTGCCGGCCAGCTTCATGCGCCAGAGTCTGGAACTGGCCGGCTACGATCTCAAGCAGCTGCAAAACAAGGGCGAGATCGACTACGGCGAGAAGCTCAAACCGATCAGCGACGAGGCCAAGGCCTGGAAAACCGTGTGGTCGGCCGGCCAGGGCGTCGGCAGCATCGCCGATTTGCCGAGCGTCGATGCGCTGGTGGCGCGCCTGGATCGTGAATACCGCGATGCGCAGCGGCGGGCCCAACTTCTGCAGCAGCGCTGGTCGCGCTGAAGCACTCACCCAGCAGTCAGATCGCCAGCCGCGCCCCATACACTGAACTCGCCCTGGCCAAGCGCAACGGCAGAACTGCCAATACGCCTATCACCTATAACGGCGGCCACGTCACCACTGCGCTGAAGCTGCAGGGCCGCTTCAGCAAACTATGCCGATTACACCCTGGAGGTTTTGTCAGCCGCAGGACGACGTACGCAAACCTGTGAAGCAACCAGCATATTTGTGCTCCAGCCTGCTTGTTCAGAGCCCTGCAGGCCCGCTAGGCTGTAGTGGCCATGTACCCATAGCGCCGACAAGGACACTCGCATGACCCAAGCCCGCTTCAAGATTGTCTTCAATGGCGAATTAATGCCGGAAGTCGCGCTGGAAACCGCCCAAGACAACCTTGCACGCCTGTTCAAGAGCGACCGCACGCGGATCAACGCGCTATTCAGCGGCACTCCCATCGCCATCAAACGCGATCTGCAGGAGAGCGAGGCCGACCAATACCTCGCAGCCCTGCATCGCGCGGGCGCCAAGGCACGCAAGGAGCCGGACCTGGCCGCCAGCCTGAGTCTGGTCGACACCGAGAATCACCGCACTGACGATGCGGCAAACAATGCCAGCGTCGAGATGACCTGCCCCAAGTGCGGGCACCTGCAAACCAAGGCGGCGAAATGCGCTGCCTGCGGCATCATCATCGAAAAATTTATCGCCCGTCAGGCTGCGCTCAGCGAGAACACACGACCAGTCCAGCCTCAGCAGCCCGGCGATATCGGCAAGACCGCCAATACACCCTACGCAACACCTCTGGCGACAGTGGCAGAAGCACTGCCGGAGTTCGGCGAGCTCGAGGTATTCAGCATCAACGGGCGCATCGGCCGCCTGCGCTATCTGGCCTGGTCGCTGATGCTGCTGTTGGCGGCGCTGGCCCTGTTCGGCGTGGCCAGCATGGGCTTGGCCATTTCCGAAATAATCGGTGGCATCCTGATAGCCGTGGTTGGCATCGGCATAATGGTCGTCAGCGTACAGATCGGCGTGCAGCGCCTGCATGACATCGGCTGGTCCGGCTGGCTCTGGCTGATCAACTTGGTACCGGTCGTCGGTGGCGTCTTCGCCCTGTTGATGCTGGTCATTCCTGGCACAACCGCGGCGAATCGCTACGGCCCACCAGCACCGCCCAACAGCCGCGCGGTCAAGGTACTGGCCTTGCTCTGGCTACTGGTCCCGGTACTCGGCATCCTGGCAGCCATCACCCTGCCCGCCTACCAGGATTATGTGAACCGCACGGGCTTCTGACTCGCAGCGCAACCCTCATCGCGGCATGAGGCCAGGCCCGCCCTCCCGGAGAAACCTCATGCCTCGTTACGCCCTCATAACCGGAGCCTCCAGTGGTATCGGCCTGGCTCTGGCCGAAGCCCTGGCACGTCGCGGGCGTAGCCTGATCCTGGTTGCACGGCAACGCGATGCACTGGACAGCATCGCCTGCGAGCTGACCCAGCGCTTTGCCGTGGAAGTCCTGTTCCGCGCCTGCGACCTTGCCGAACCACTGCAAATCTCCGGCCTGCTGCATGAACTGGAACAGAGCGAGCTGTCCATCGACCTGCTGATCAACAGCGCCGAGGTGGACACTTGTGGTGCCTTCGTCGCTCAGGACTGGCGCGGCGAGCAGCAACTGATCGAGGTGAACGTCCTCGCTCTCGCCCGACTCTGCCATGCGCTCGGCACGGTGATGGCCGGACAGGGCAGCGGGCAAATTCTCAATGTCGCCTCGCTGGCGGGATTTCATCCCGGCCCATGGATGAGTAACTACCACGCGAGCAAGGCTTACGTCCTGCACTTCTCCGAAGGCCTGCGTGAAGAACTCAAGGAATACGGCGTTCGCGTTTCAGTCCTCTGTCCGGGGCCTATGCGCAGCGCACTCTTCCGCTCGGTACAGGCGGACAGCGCACAGCCGGAACACGACAAACGGATGATCAGCGCCGAGGAGGTGGCGCTGATCACGCTCAAGGCGCTGGATAAAAACCGCGCGCTCATCATCCCCGGCTGGCGCAATCGGCTGCAGGCCATGGCGCCGCGCCTGGCACCGCGCTGGTTGGTGCGCAAAGTCGCGGCGCGGCTCAACCGGACGTTCAACCGCAGCTGATTAGGCCAAGACCGTACGATCGTGAGCCCAGGCGCGCAAGGCATTGAGGTTCTCGGCCATCACCACCGACAAGGGTGCAGTGCTCTGAATGCTGTGCAGCAGCAAGGCCTGATCGACCGCCTGTTGTTGCGCCTGGGCGGCATACAGGGCGCTGACCACCACCTGCTCGATCTCTGCCCCGGAGAACCCCGCGCTGGCACTCGCCAGCAGGTGCAGATCGAACCCCGCGGGTTCCAGTTCGCGTCGCGCCAGGTGGATGCGGAAGATCTCCGCGCGCACAGCCTGATCGGGCAAGTCGACGAAGAACAGTTCATCGAACCGCCCCTTGCGCACCAGTTCCGGCGGCAGACGCTCGATGGCGTTGGCGGTCGCCACCATGAATACCGGCGCCTTGCGCTCGGCCATCCAGGTCAGCAGAGTGCCAAGCACACGTTGGCTGACGCCGCCGTCATGCTCGCCGCTGGCCAGGCCTTTCTCGATCTCATCGATCCACAGCACACAGGGGGCCATCTGCTCGGCAAGGCTCAAGGCCTCACGCAGGTTGCGCTCGGTCTCGCCAAAAAATTTGTTGTACAGGCAGGCAAAGTCCAGACGCAGCAGGGGCAAGCCCCACAATCCGGCCACGGCCTTGGCGGCCAGACTCTTGCCACCACCCTGCACGCCGACCAGCAGCATGCCCTTGGGCAGGTCGACGCCCTGGCCGTCGAGGAAAACCCCCTGGCGTTCGGCCAACCAGCGCTTCAGGTTGCTCAAGCCGCCGATCTCGGCGAAGCGTGCGGTGTCGTACTCGAAGCTCAGCACCCCCTCAAGATCCAGGAGCTGGAACTTGGTCTTGTTCAGTTCCGGCAAATCCTCCTGGGTTATCGCGCCGTCATCGCAGATCACATTGCGCGCCAGCACCCGCGCTTCGCCATGACTCAAGCCGCGCAGGTTCTTCACCACCTGCTGCAAGGTACGGTTATCGGTGCGCACCCGGGCATTGCGATTGCGCTCGCTCCAGCGGCTGGCTTCCTCGCGCACGATCGCCAGCAACTCATCTTCCGACGGCAGCGCCAGGCTGAAGCGCGCGGCCAAGCGTTGCACCTCCGCCGGCAGCTTGCAGGCATGGGAAACTAGCACCAGAGTTGGCGCCTGCGGCGTATCGCGCATGGCGACTTCCTTGAGCAAGCGCACCAGCCTGGGGTTGTCCGCGAGAAACGGATGCAGGTCGCACAGCACATACAGATTCGCCTGCGGATCGGCCTTGATCAGCCGCAACGCGGCCTCCGGCTCCTGGCTCGCACCTTCGCCCAGCGGCTCACCGCCGAAGCCCAGGCGCTGCAGGCCTTCGGTCACCGACCAGGTGTGCAAGCCGAGGCCACGCTTGACCGCCAGACCGGTCAGCGTTTCCAGCACGCGCGGCTCATCCCAGGACTCGATGAGGATCAGCTTGACCCTGGAGTCGAGCACCAGGCCCAGATCATGGATATCGTTCTTCACACCCGCTCCTTGTGACGGCCATCTGGCCGGGATCAACCCAGCCCGTCAGCAGGCCGTTGAAAAACTACTGCGCTTGGCTATGCGGCGTTGCAACGTAGCGAAGCGGAGTAACAGCCGAAGGCTGGCCCGCAGGGCGAGCATAGCGAGTCAATCGTCCTCGCGTGCGAGCCCAGTCTAGGCGCCCCCGTCAAAATGCTCATTTACAACACGTAAACTGCGCTTTTTCGGCCAATTGCGCCTTGCCTATCCGTCGCTCGCTACATTTTTCAACGGCCTGCTAGACTCGGGCCTCAATCAACAGGCCAGGAGACTGTGCCATGGACTGTCTGTTCTGCAAGATCGTCGCCGGTGAGATACCCGCGCGCAAGCTTTATGAGGACGATCAAGTGATCGCCTTTCACGATATCGGCCCCAAGGCCCCGGTGCATTTCCTGGTGATCCCGAAAAAGCACATTCACACCCTCCACGACCTCGGCGAAGACGACAAAGCCCTGGCCGGGCACATTCTCTATACCGCTCAGCGCCTGGCCAAAGAACAAGGCTGCGAAGAAGGTTTTCGCGTGGTGATGAACTGCAATGAATTGGGCGGACAAACCGTTTACCACATTCATATGCATGTCCTTGGTCAACGGCAGATGACCTGGCCGCCGGGCTGAGCAACGACTCCAGCCCTGCCGAACGGCCCTGACGCCGGTCAAGCCGCGGCACAGCGATTGGGGTAAACTTGCCACTCTCTTTTCGCCGGAGGTGCCCGATGGCCAGCGAACGTCACTACTCCCCCGTAGACCGCCTGTTCCTGCAAGCGGACGCGGCCCTGCGTACCCTGCTGCCTTTCAGCGGCCAGCCCAGTCGTCCCTCGCCGGCCATCGTGCAGGCGGAGACCGAACTGGATGAACCGACCGCGCGGCATGTCGCCGGCCTGATGCGCATCAACCACACTGGCGAGGTATGCGCCCAGGCGCTGTACCAGGGCCAGGCGCTGACCGCCAAGCTCGCTAAGGTACGTAGCGCCATGGAGCATGCCGCCGCTGAGGAAATCGATCATCTGGCCTGGTGCGAGCAACGTATCCGCCAACTCGGCAGCCACCCCAGCGTACTCAATCCGCTGTTTTATGGTCTGTCTTTTGGTGTCGGCGCCGTGGCCGGCCTGATCAGCGACAAGATCAGCCTGGGGTTTGTCGCCGCTACCGAAGATCAGGTGGTCAAACACCTCAGCCAACACCTGCAACAGCTACCGCTAAACGACGACAAGTCACGGGCGATCCTCGAGCAGATGCGCCTCGATGAAGAACGCCATGCCACCAGTGCCCTGGAGGCCGGCGGCATGCGCTTCCCGACGCCGGTAAAAATCGGCATGACCCTGCTGTCCAAGGTCATGACCAAGAGCGCCTATCGGCTGTAGCTGCGAGCAAGATGATGGCAAAAGCATAAAGGGCGCCGCTGGCGCCCTTATGCTTTTCACTTGCAGCTTATGGCTTGGCGCTTATAGCGGCTTCACCCAGCTCGATGATCTCGTAGTCGTGGCTGATCTCGACACCGGCACGGCCGAGCATGATCGAGGCCGAGCAATACTTCTCCGCCGACAGCTCCACCGCACGTTTGACCTGCGCCTCTTTCAAGCCTCGGCCCTTGACCACGAAGTGCAGGTGGATCTTGGTGAACACCTTGGGTTCTTCGCTGGCCCGTTCGGCCTCGAGAAAAGCCTCACAGCTCTCGACCGGCTGTCTGGATTTTTTCAGGATGCTGACCACATCGAAGTTGCTGCAACCGCCCAGACCGATCAGCAACATCTCCATCGGGCGCACACCCAGGTTACGCCCACCGCTCTCCGGCGGGCCATCCATCACCACCGCGTGACCACTGCCAGACTCGCCGATAAACAGGGCTTCGCCGGCCCATTGAATGCGCGCTTTCATTAGCAAGCCTCCGCTGTTAAAAAGGGGCGCAGCTTATCACAGCCCTTTTCACGGCCTGACTTCAGCCTTCTGGGCGGAAGTTCCGCGGCAAGATGCTAGCCAGGTCGCAAAAACGACCCGGCCCTTGGCGTGTTTGTTAAGCTGACGCCGGATTACTGGCACACTGGCCAGATAACTATAAGAAATTGCCTGTCAGACAAGGGCTTACCTTTTTATTTTCGGGACTCGGGCATGGTTGCAATTACCCTTACACCTAAAATCAAGAATTTCGACAAACTCCTCGCACATTGTCACCGCCGCCGTTATACGGCGAAGAGCACCATCATCTATGCAGGCGATCGCTGCGAAACCCTGTTCTTCATCGTCAAAGGTTCGGTCACCATTTTGATCGAGGACGACGATGGCCGCGAAATGATCATCGCCTACCTCAATCCCGGGGATTTCTTCGGCGAGATGGGCCTGTTCGACAAGGACGGTGCGGAGAAGGAGCGCAGCGCCTGGGTGCGCGCCAAGACCGAATGCGAAGTGGCTGAACTCAGCTACGCCAAGTTCCGCGAACTGACCCAGCAAGACCCGGACATCCTCTACGCCCTCGGCAGCCAGATGGCCGAACGCCTACGCAACACCACGCGCAAGGTCGGCGACCTGGCGTTTCTCGATGTCACCGGCCGCGTCGCGCGCACCCTGCTCGACCTGTGCAAACAGCCGGACGCCATGACTCACCCGGACGGTATGCAGATCAAGATCACCCGCCAGGAAATCGGCCGCATCGTCGGCTGCTCGCGCGAGATGGTCGGTCGCGTGCTCAAGGCCCTGGATGAACAAGGCCTGGTCAACGTCAAAGGTAAAACCATGGTGGTGTTCGGCACCCGCTGAAGTCTCCAGGTATAAAAAAGCCGGCGCATGCGCCGGCTTTTTTGTTATTCGCAGCGATCAGTCCACCGCAGGGCTGGCGATCATCCGCCGGCGCTCGGGAAAGAACAGCCGCTCCAGTTCGATCCCTGGATTTTCCGCACGCATGAAGGCTTCGCCGACCAGAAAAGCATACACCTCGCTGATTTCCATCAGCTCGACATCGGCGCGATTGAGAATGCCGCTCTCGGTCACCACCAGGCGGTCACGCGGAATTCGCGGCAACAGATCCAGCGTGGTCTCCAGGTCGAGTTCGAAGGTATGCAGGTTACGGTTGTTAATTCCCACCAGCGGGGTGTCCAGGGTATTCAACGCCCGCTCCAACTCATCGCCATCGTGCACTTCGACCAACACATCGAGATCGAAGGCCTTGGCGGTCGCCGCCAATTCGGCCATTTGCGCATCGGACAGCGCCGCGACGATCAACAGTACGCAATCGGCGCCCAGGGCACGGGATTCGACGATCTGGTAGGGGTCGATCATGAAATCCTTGCGGATCACCGGCAGGCCGCAGGCGTTGCGTGCTTCCTGCAGGTAGAGGTCGGCGCCCTGGAAGAAATCCTCGTCGGTCAGCACCGACAGGCAAGTCGCCCCACCGGCCTGGTAACTGCGGGCGATGTCCGCCGGGACGAATAGCTCACGCAACACCCCCTTGCTCGGCGAAGCCTTCTTGATCTCGGCGATGACCGCCGGTTGCTTGCGTTTGGCCTGTTCCTGCAAGGCCCGGGCAAAGCCCCGCGGGGTATCGGCGGCACGGGCTTGCTGCTCGACTTCCGCGAGACCGACGATGGCGCGACGCTCAGCCACTTCTTCGGCCTTGCGGGCAAGGATCTTCTCCAGAATGGTTGGAATGCTCACCCTTGACTCTCCTGCTTGAATACCGCGGTAAAGGACACCAACTCCTGCAGCTTTTCCCAGGCCAGCCCGGTATGCAGCGCATCATGGGCCCGTTCAACACCCTCTTTCAGGCTGCTGGCCAAATCGGCGGCATACAGCGCCGCCCCGGCATTCAGCACGATCATGTCGGCCGCCTTCTGGCCCTGCTCGCCCTTGCGCTTGGTTAGCGCATCACGGATCAGTGCCAGCGATTGTTCGGCGTCATCGACGGTCAAACCGATCAGGCTCTGGCTCTTGATGCCGAAATCTTCCGGCTGAATGATGTACTCGCTGACCACACCGTTTTTCAGTTCGGCAACGAAGGTCGGTGCCGCCAGGCTGATCTCATCCAGACCATCCTGGGCATGCACCACCAGCACATGCTCACTGCCCAGACGCTGCAGCACCTCGGCCAACGGCCGGCACAGCGCCTTGCTGAACACCCCCAGCACCTGATGCTTGACCCCGGCCGGATTGGTCATCGGCCCGAGCATATTGAAGATGGTACGCAGGCCCAGCTCGCGACGCGGGCCGATGGCGTACTTCATCGCGCCATGGTGGGCCGGGGCGAACATGAAGCCGACTCCCACGCTCTCGACACAGCGCGCCACCTGCTCGGGGCTCAGGTTCAGGTTGACCCCGGCGACCTCCAGCAGATCGGCGCTGCCGCTCTTGCCCGAGACCGCCCGGTTGCCGTGCTTGGCCACCCGGCCACCGGCCGCGGCAACGACGAAGGCCGCCGCGGTGGAGACGTTGAAGATATTCATGCCGTCGCCACCGGTGCCGCAGGTGTCGACCAGGTGCTCGGCCTCGATCTGCACCGGCGCGGCCAGCTCACGCATGAGCTGCGCCGCACCGACGATCTCGTCGATGGTCTCGCTCTTCATGCGCAAGCCCATGAGGAAGGCGCCGACCTGCGCGTCCGTACACTGGCCGGTCATGATCTCGCGCATCACATCCTGCATTTCTGCAGTGCTTAGATCGAGCTGACTGACAACCCGATTGAGGGCTTCCTTGATGTTCATGCGCGCATGCCTCCATGTTGTTTGAGGAAGTTGGCAAAGAGCTCATGGCCCTGCTCGGTGAGAATGGATTCCGGATGGAACTGCACGCCCTCGATATGCAGGGTCTTGTGGCGCAGGCCCATGATTTCATCGACCGCGCCATCTTCCAGCTGAGTCCAGGCGGTCATTTCCAGGCAGTCCGGCAGGGTTTCACGCTTGACCACCAGGGAATGATAGCGGGTCACCGTCAGCGGATTGTTGAGGCCGGCGAACACCCCGATATTTTCGTGGAACACCGGGCTGGTCTTGCCGTGCATCACCTGGCGCGCGCGCACCACCTCACCGCCGAAGGCCTGGCCGATGCTCTGGTGGCCCAGGCAGACGCCGAGGATCGGCAGCTTGCCGGCAAAGTGCTGGATGACCGCCAGCGACACGCCGGCCTCGTTGGGCGTACAGGGCCCGGGCGAAACCACGATGCGCTCGGGTTGCAGGGCGGCGATCTCGGCGACACTCAGCTCGTCGTTACGGATCACCTTGACGTCCGCCCCCAACTCGCCGAGGTACTGCACCACGTTGTAGGTAAAGGAGTCGTAATTATCGATCATCAGCAGCATGGCAGGACTCCTCAGCGCTGGTTCTGGTCAGGGACGGTTTGTTCGGCCAGCGCGACGGCGCGGAACATGGCGCGACGCTTGTTCAGGGTTTCTTCCCACTCCAGCGCCGGCACCGAGTCGGCGACAATGCCGGCGCCAGCCTGCACATGCAGCTCGCCGTCCTTGATCACCGCGGTGCGGATGGCGATAGCGGTGTCCATGTTGCCGTTCCAGGCCAGGTAGCCGACGGCGCCGCCGTAGACGCCACGTTTGACCGGCTCCAGTTCGTCGATGATTTCCATCGCGCGAATCTTCGGCGCTCCGGACAGGGTGCCGGCCGGCAGGATCGCCCGCAGGGCGTCCATGGCGCTCAAGCCAGGCTTCAGCTGGCCGGTAACATTGGAGACGATGTGCATGACGTTGGAATAGCGCTCGATCACCATCTTCTCGGTGAGTTTGACCGAGCCGGTGCTGGCCACCCGACCGACGTCGTTGCGGCCCAGATCAATCAGCATCAGGTGTTCGGCAACTTCCTTGGCATCCGCGAGCAGATCCTGTTCCAGGGCCAGATCGGCCTCTTCGTTGGCGCCGCGCGGACGGGTGCCGGCGATGGGCCGCACCGTGACCAGGCCGTCCTCGAGACGCACCAGCACCTCGGGCGAGCTGCCGACCACATGGAAGTCGCCGAAATTGAAGAAGTACATATAAGGCGTCGGGTTGATGCAGCGCAGCGCCCGGTACAGGTCGATCGGTGCGGCCTTGAACGGAATCGACATGCGCTGGGAAATCACCACTTGCATGCAGTCGCCGGCGAGGATGTATTCCTTGATCGCCTTGACCGAGCGCTCGTAGTCGTTGCGACTGAAGCTGGAGCGGAACACCGGCTCGGCCCCAGGCGGGGCATTCAGGTCGACGCCCAGGCGCGGGGTGATCGGCTGGCGCAGCTTGCACAGGATCTCCTGCAGGCGTGCCTGGCCTTGTTCCAACGCGCCCTCCTCGGCCGGATCGGCGAGGACGATGGCGTGCATCTTGCCGGCCAGGTTGTCGAACACCACCACGGCGTCGGACACCATCAGCAGGATATCCGGGGTACCCAGCGGGTCGGGATTGCTCCCCGCCGCCAGCTTCGGCTCGACGTAACGCACGCTGTCGTAACCGAAGTAACCGACCAGGCCGCCATTGAAGCGCGGCAGCCCGGGCAGGGTCGGCACCCGGTAGCGCGCCTGGAACTGCTCAACGAAGGCCAGCGGATCGGCGCACTCGTGCCGCTCTACCTCCACACCATCGACGCTGATGCTGACGCGGTGGCCGTAAGCGCGCAGTACGGTGCGCGCCGGCAGGCCGATAATCGAGTAACGCCCCCATTTCTCGCCACCCTGGACCGACTCGAGCAGGTAGGTATTGGCCTCATCGGCCAGCTTCAGGTAGATCGACAACGGGGTGTCGAAATCGACCAGGGTTTCATAGGCAAGCGGAATGCGGTTATAGCCGGCAGCGGCTAAACGCAGGAATTCTTCGCGGGTCATATCAGCCTCGTGGCTTGAGGGTAAATCGGTCGTGTGCAAACGCGCCGCTTAAGCGGCCAAGATCAGGTCAGAGGCGCCAGCGCCAACGGGCCAGGGCCTTGATGATTTTCATACCGGTTCTTGCGGACCAGCGCGTGCAGGTAACCACCACGGAGCTCTCTTAGGCAGGAGTAAAGACTGGCAACACTAGCGCAGCCGCCAGACCTAAGCAACTCGCCCCGCGCGGCTTAGCCGGCAACCAGCAGCTGGCGCAAATCATCCAGCACCCGCAGCGGGCCCTCTTCGGCGATCGGGCGACCGTGGTTGTAGCCGTAACTCAGCGCTACGCAAGGCACACCGGCAGCCTTGGCCGCCAGCACGTCATTGCGCGAATCGCCGATAAACAGCGCCTGCTGCGCCTCGACTCGCGCCAGTTGCAGTACATGCAGCAAGGCCGCCGGGTCAGGCTTCTGCTGGGGCAGGGTGTCGCCGCCGATGATCCAGCGGAAATAACTGCCCAGGCCCTTGTCATCCAGCAGCGGCGCGACGAAGCGCTCCGGTTTGTTGGTGATAACTGCCATCTCGACCTGTTGTGCACGGAGCCAGTCGAGGGTTTCCCGTACGCCCGGATAAGTCCGGGTCAAGGTGTGGCCCTCGGCATAGGCCTGCATGAACAGTTCGAGCGCCTGCTCGGCGTAGCCATCGTCGATATGTTCGTGTTGCAGGCCACCGGCCAGGGCGCGGCGCACCAGCACCCGCGCACCATTGCCGACCCAGTCGCGCACCTGCTCGACTCCGGCCGCCGGCTGTCCGAGCTGGAGCAGGCTCTTGTCCACCGCAGCCGCCAGATCCGGCACCGAATCGACCAGGGTGCCGTCCAGGTCGAACATCACCAGGCGAGGCAACTCGCCTTGAAACAGCTTATGCAGTGCGGTCACCCGCGCACCTGGGCCAGCTCGGCACGCATGGCATCAATCACGCTTTTATAGTCCGGCTGGCTGAAGATCGCCGAGCCGGCAACGAAGGTGTCCGCACCGGCAGTGGCGATTTCGCGGATGTTCTGCAGATTGACCCCGCCGTCGATCTCCAGGCGGATCTCGCGACCGCTGGCATCGATCAGCGCGCGCGCCTCGCGCAGTTTGTCGAGGGTGCCGGGGATGAACTTCTGCCCGCCGAAGCCCGGGTTGACGCTCATCAGCAGAATCATGTCGACTTTGTCCAGCACGTGCTTGAGCACGTCCAGCGGGGTAGCCGGGTTGAACACCAGGCCGGCCTTGCAACCGCCGGCCTTTATCAGCTGCAGGGAACGGTCGACATGCTCGCTGGCTTCCGGGTGGAAGGTGATATAGCTGGCGCCGGCTTCGATGAAGTCGCCAATGATGCGGTCCACCGGCTTGACCATCAGGTGTGCGTCGATCGGCGCGGTGATACCGTACTTGCGCAGCGCCGCGCAGACCATCGGGCCAATGGTCAGGTTGGGCACATAGTGGTTATCCATCACATCGAAGTGCACGATGTCGGCACCCGCGGCGAGCACCTTGTCCACTTCCTCGCCCAGGCGGGCGAAATCGGCAGAGAGGATCGACGGGGCGATGGCGAAGGGTTGCATAGCGCACCTCAGTGGCATTCACGAAAGTGGCGCATTGTACCCGAGCGAATCGCGACCTGCCGCTAGGACGATAGTCGGCCGCCACCACGCAAAAGACCCGCCGAGGCGGGTCTTGTTTATCACGCTAACGCTCGATCAAGCCAGTTCGTCGAAGCACTCGTTGATGATCGCCAGGCCCTTGTCCAGCAGGACGTCTTCGGCGGTCAGCGGCACCAGCACCCGCAGTACGTTGCCGTAGGTGCCGCAGGACAGCAGGATCAGCCCCTTGTCGCGCGCCTTGGCGACAATCTGGCCAGTCAGGGCGGCATTCGGCTTGTGCAGATCGCCGTCCTCGCACAGTTCCATGGCGATCATCGCACCGAGGGCGCGCACCTCGCCAATGCTCTTGTGCTTGGCCTGGATGGCTTTAAGGCCAGTGACCAGGCGCTCGCCGACTGCCTGGCAGCGCTCCAGCAGGTGCTCTTCCTCGAACACCTGCATCACCGCCAGTGCCGCGGCGCAGGCAATCGGGCTACCGGCGTAGGTGCCGCCCAGGCCACCCGGGGCGATGGCATCCATGTATTCGGCCTTGCCGCACACGCCCGCCACCGGGAAGCCGCCGGCGATGGATTTGGCGAAGGTGGTCAGGTCGGCGGCTACGCCCATCTGTTCCATGGCGAAGAAGGTGCCGGTACGCCCGGCGCCGGTCTGCACTTCGTCGGCGATCAGCAGAATGCCGTGCTGGTCGCAGAGGGCGCGCAGGCGCTGCATGAAGTCTTTCGGCGCAATATAGAAGCCGCCCTCGCCCTGCACCGGTTCGATGATGATCGCGGCGATATCGCGCGGTTCGGCGTCGTTCTTGAAGATGCGCTCGATGCTGGCGATGGCGTCATCCGTGCTGACTCCGTGCAGCTCGCACGGGTACTGGGCGCGGAACACGCCGCCGGGCATCAGGCCCATGCCGGCCGAGTAAGGCGCGACCTTGCCGGTCAGCGAGAGGGTCATCATGGTGCGACCGTGGTAAGCGCCGGTGAAGGCGATCACCCCGGCACGGCCGGTGGCGGCGCGAGCGATCTTCACCGCGTTCTCCACCGCTTCGGAGCCGGTGGTCACCAGCAGGGTCTTCTTGGCAAAGTCGCCCGGCACCTTGGCGTTGATCTTCTCGCACAGCTCGACGTAGGGCTCGTAGGCCAGCACCTGGAAGCAGGTGTGGGTCAGCTTGGTCAGCTGCTGCTGCACCGCGGCGATGACTTTCGGGTGCAGGTGGCCGGTGTTGAGCACCGCGATGCCGCCGGCGAAGTCGATAAACTCGCGGCCTTCGACGTCGATGACCGTGGCGTTTTCTGCGCGGTCGGCGAAGATCGGGTGGATCTGGCCTACGCCACGGGGGACGGCGGCGGTGCGGCGTTGCATCAGGGATTCGTTGGTCTTGCTCATAATGTCCTCATTCGCCGCTCATCGGTCGGCGTGGTTCAGACCGGGTAAGCGCGGCAGCAGCATACGATGATCGACTGCTACAGCCCTCCCGGCCACGGGGAAATAATTCGTTTGCCTGACCGATACATCACTCTCACGGAGCGTAGCGAGCGCAGGTCAGGCGAGGCCGGGAAAAAGCACAGTTGGCTGTTGCCAATGAGCATTTTTCCCGGCCTCGCCAACGCAGCATCACCGAAGCGCAGTAGCGACTGACTAGATGCCCAGGCAGAGGTATTTGATTTCCAGGTATTCGTCGAGGCCATATTTAGAGCCTTCACGGCCCAGGCCCGAAGACTTCATGCCGCCGAACGGCGCCACTTCGGTGGAGATCACCCCGGTGTTGATGCCAACCATGCCGTACTCCAGGGCCTCGGCCACGCGGAACACCCGGCCCAGGTCGCGGGCGTAGAAGTAGGCGGCCAGGCCGAATTCGGTGTCGTTGGCCTGACGGATCACCTCGGCCTCGTCGCTGAAGCGGAACAGCGGCGCCAGCGGACCGAAGGTTTCCTCGCGCGCCACCGCCATCTCGGCGGTCACGCCACTGACGATGGTTGGCTCGAAGAAGTTGCCGCCCAGGCGGTTGCCGCCGGCGACCAGGGTGGCGCCCTTTTCCAGGGCATCGGCCAGGTGACGCTCGACCTTGGCTACCGCCTCGGCGTTGATCAGCGGCCCGGTGGTGATGCCCTCAAGCATGCCGTCGCCGACCTTGAGCTTGGCAACTGCCGCCTGCAATTTAGTGGCGAAGGCATCAAAGACGCTGTCCTGCACATACAGGCGGTTGGCGCAGACGCAGGTCTGCCCGGCGTTACGGTACTTGGAGATGATCGCGCCCTCGACTGCCGCATCCAGGTCGGCGTCGTCGAAGACGATAAAGGGGGCGTTGCCGCCCAGTTCCAGCGACAACTTCTTCAGGGTCGGCGCGCACTGCTGCATCAGCTTGATGCCGACTGCGGTCGAACCGGTGAACGACAGCTTGCGCACGATGGGGTTCGCGCACAGCTCGGCGCCGACTTCACGGGAGCTGGCGACATCCGCCGGGATCACGCTGAGCAAGCCGCCAGGAATACCCGCGCGCTCGGCCAGAGCGGCCAGGGCCAGGGCCGAGAACGGCGTCTGCGGCGCCGGCTTGAGCACCATGGCGCAACCTACCGCCAGAGCCGGGCCGGCCTTGCGGGTGATCATGGCGCT
Organism: Pseudomonas paeninsulae; assembly: GCF_035621475.1. Taxonomy (NCBI): domain Bacteria; kingdom Pseudomonadati; phylum Pseudomonadota; class Gammaproteobacteria; order Pseudomonadales; family Pseudomonadaceae; genus Pseudomonas; species Pseudomonas paeninsulae. Next base: position 520,703 of record NZ_CP141799.1, on the reverse strand, counting down.
GGGGAAGTTCCACGGCGTAATGGCGGCGGTGACGCCCACTGGCTCCTTCTGTACCAGGATGCGCTTGTCGGTAGCATGGGCGGGGATCACATCGCCGTACGCGCGCTTGGCTTCCTCGGCGAACCACTCGATAAAGGAAGCGGCGTAGGCGATCTCGCCACGAGCCTCGGCCAGGGGCTTGCCCTGTTCGGCGGTCATGATCCGCGCCAGGTCTTCCTGGTTGGCCATGATCAGGCTGAACCACTGACGCAGACGATTGGCGCGTTCCTTGGCGGTCAGCGCCCGCCAGGCCGGCTGGGCGGCTTGCGCGGCCTCGATGGCGCGACGGGTTTCGTCACGGCCCATATTGGGCACGCTGCCGATCTTTTCAGCATTGGCCGGATTGAAAATATCGGTACGCGCGCCGCTGTCGGCTTCGCACCACTGGCCGTTCACATAGGCCTGCTGACGCAGCAGGCTGGGGTCCTTCAACTCAAGGCTCATGCGGGTTCTCTTGTGTTCGTGGCGATCAGGTGGGTTGCTCGGTACGCAGTTTCTCGCTGCGCCCGCGCAGCCATTCCAGGGTCAGCAACAGCAGGATGGAAAAGCCGATCAGCAGGGTCGCGGCGGCGGCGATGGTCGGGCTGAGGTTTTCGCGGATACCGGCGAACATCTGCCGCGGCAGGGTGACTTGCTCCGGGCCGGCGAGGAACAGGGCCACCACCACTTCGTCGAACGAGGTGGCAAAGGCGAACAGCGCGCCGGAAATCATCCCCGGGGCGATCAGCGGCAAGGTCACCCGGCGGAACGCGGTGAGCGGTGAAGCACCGAGACTGGCGGCGGCACGCACCAGGTTGTAGTTGAAGCCCTGCAGGGTCGCCGACACGGTGATGATCACGAACGGCACGCCGAGCACCGCGTGCACCACAATCAGCGAGATATAGCTGTTACCCAAGCCCAGCGGGGCGAGGAACAGATAGCTGGCCACGCCGACAATCACTACGGGCACCACCATGGGCGAGATCAACAGGCTCATGACCAGGGCTTTGCCGCGGAACTCACCACGGGTCAAACCAATCGCTGCCAGCGTGCCCAACACCATGGCAATCACGGTGGCCGCAGGGGCAATGATCAAGCTGTTTTTCAGGGCGCGCATCCATCCAGCAGACTCGAAAAAGTCCTGATACCACTGCAAGGAAAAGCCCTGCAGCGGGTAGATCAGGAAACTGCCGGAGTTGAATGACAGCGGAATGATCACCAGCACCGGCAGGATCAGAAACAGCAGTACCAGTGCGCAGATGCTGCGCAGGGTGTAATGCCAGACGCGTTCGATCGGCGACATATAAGGGCTTAACATCTCGACTCTCTCCTTAACTCAAGCGCAGGCGACTTGCGCCTACCAGCCAGCTGTACACCACGTAGAGGATCAGGGTGGCGAGCAGCAGTAGACCGCCCAGTGCCGTGGCCATCCCCCAGTTGATGCTGACGTTGGTGTAGAAGGCCACGAAGTAGCTGACCATCTGATCGCTCGGGCTGCCGAGTAGCGCCGGGGTGATGTAGTAGCCGATGGACAGGATGAACACCAGCAAGCACCCGGCGCTGACACCGGCCAGGGTCTGCGGGAAATACACCCGCCAGAAGCTGGCGAACGGATGACAACCGAGTGAGATGGCGGCGCGCATATAGGTCGGCGAGATGCCTTTCATCACGCTGTAAATCGGCAGGATCATGAACGGCAACATGATATGCACCATGGAGATGTAAACCCCGGCGCGGTTGAACACCAGCTGCAGGGGCTTATCGATGATGCCCATGCTGAGCAATGCCCCATTGATCAAGCCGGATGATTGCAGCAACACGATCCAGGCGGCCACACGCACCAGAATGGAGGTCCAGAACGGTAACAGCACCAGAATCATCAGCAAGTTGCTCTGCCGGGTTGGCAGGTTGGCCAGCAGGTAGGCCAAAGGATAGGCCAGCAGCAGGCAAATAGCCGTGATCACCAAGCCCATCCAGAAGGTACGGGCAAAGATTTCCAGGTAGATCGCCTGGTCCGGCGAGGCGGGCGCCAGTTCTCCGAGATCGTCGATGCGATGATCCAGGGCCGCCAGCAGGTAATAGGGACTGTGACTGCTGGTATTGCGACGGATCACCTGCCAATAGGCCGGATCGCCCCAGCGTTCATCCATGTTCTCCAGCGCCTCTTTATAGGACGCCGGCTCGCTCTTGAATGGCAAGGCGCGGGCGGTTTTCATCATCAGGCTGCGATAGCCGGCCTGCTCCATATTCATGCGTTTGGACAGGTCACCAATGGTCTTGTTTTTGCGTGCCTCGGCCAGGTCCAGGCTGATCGCCTGATAGACCGGCTCAGCGGGCAGCGCCTTGCCGTCCCAGTCGGCGATAGCCTCGACGGTGCGCGGCATGGTCTCCACAACCTCGGGATTGCTCACGCTCTTGTAGAGCAGCGCGGCAATCGGCACCAGGAAAACCAGCACGAGAAACAGTACTAGCGGTGCAATCAGCGCCTGAGCTTTCAGGCGATTGACCCGTTCAGCACGCGCCAGGCGTTTCTTCAGGGAGGGGCCGGCGACCTCGGTCAGGGGCACTGCAATGGCCATAGCGAACTCCGAAATTCAGGGGGGAACGCCCCTCGCCGCTACAGGGAGAGGGGCTCTACCGGAATGATGCTTAGTTGCGCGCGGCCCACGCGTTGAAGCGCTGCTCCAGTTGCTCGCCGTAGTCAGCCCAGAAGGTGACGTCGATGGCCACCTGGTTGGCGATGTTTGCCGGCGCGGTCGGCATGTCTTTCAGTCGCGTAGAGTCGAGCAATGCCAGCGCCTGCTTGTTGGCCGGGCCGTAGGCAATATTTTCCGCGAAGGCTTGCTGCTGCTTGGGCTGCAAGCTGAACACGGCGAATTTTTGCGCCGCGTCCAGGTCCTTGGCACCTTTGGGAATGGCCCAGCTATCGAAGTCATAGATGCCACCGTCCCACACCACCTTCAGGTTGCTTTCGTCCTGAACTGCGGCGATCCGGCCGTTGTAGGCCGAACTCATGACTACGTCGCCGGAGGCGAGGAACTGTGGCGGTTGGGCACCGGCCTCCCACCACTGGATGCTCGGCTTGATCTGGTCGAGCTTGGCGAACGCGCGATCCTGGCCTTCTTTGGTCGCCAGCACGCCGTAGACATCCTTCGGTGCAACGCCGTCGGCCATCAGGGCGAATTCCAGGGTGTATTTGGCGCCCTTGCGCAGGCCGCGCTTGCCTGGGAATTTCTCGGTATCCCAGAAGTCGGCCCAGCCGCTCGGCGCGGTGCTCAGTTTGTCGGCGTTGTAGGCCAGTACCGTGGACCAGACGAAGAAGCCAACGCCACAGGGCTGGATTGCGCCGGGGATAAAGTCGTCGGCGCTGCCGAACTGAGCCGGGTCGAGTTCCTCGAACAGGCCTTCGTCACAGCCGCGCGACAGCTCCGGCGACTCCACTTCCACCAGGTTCCAGGACACGCTATTGGTGTCGACCATGGCCTTCACCTTGGCCATCTCACCGTTGTAGTCACCGGAGATGATTTTGTCGCCCGAGCTCTTTTCCCAGGGCTGATAGAAGGCCTTGATCTGCGCCTGCTTGTTGGCGCCGCCGAAGGCAATCACCGTCAGGTCGGCGGCCATCGCCGAGGCCGTGCAGGTCACTGCCAATGCAAGGGCGGTGAGAGAGAGAATCTTGGTCATTGTTGTTTTCTCCACTGTGCTGGTTTGGGATTACGCGTAAGGATCAGTGAGCCCCTGACAACGGGTCGAGCGCGCGCACGTGCTCAACCTGCCAACCGATGGGCACGACATCGCCGACTGCCAGGGCAGAGTCGAGTTCGGCAATCGGTTGTTTAACGAAAAAGTCGCTCTTGCCACAGACTTCCAGGCGCACCCGGACGTGGTCGCCGAGGTAGATAAACTCCGCTACACGACCCGAGAATCGATTGCGGCAGGTTTCGCTGGCACCGTTCAAGCGCACGCGTTCAGGACGGATCGACAGGGTTACCGGCGCGCCTTGCTGGCCGACATTGATCGCCAGCGCCTCGACCTGTTCGCCGCGCTCCAGGCTGACTACGCAGCGATCGCCATCCTGGCTGACCAGTCGACCATTGAGGCGGTTGTTCTCACCGATGAAATTGGCGACGAAGGTGTTATGCGGCTCTTCATAGAGGCTGCGCGGGTCGGCGATCTGCTGAATCTGGCCCTCATGGAACACCGCCACCCGATCGGACATGGTCAGCGCCTCGCCCTGATCGTGGGTCACATAGACCACGGTCACACCCAGGCGTTGATGCAGGTGTTTGATCTCCATCTGCATGTGCTCACGCAACTGCTTGTCCAGGGCGCCCAGGGGTTCATCCATCAGCACCAGCTGCGGTTCGAACACCAGTGCGCGGGCCAGGGCAACGCGCTGCTGCTGGCCGCCGGACAGCTGGCCGGGATAGCGATTGCGGAAATCGTCCAGCTGCACCATGGACAGCGCGCGCTTGACCCGCTCCTTGGTGTCGGTGCGCGACATACCGCGTACGGACAAGGGGAAGGCCAGATTCTCGGCCACTGTCATGTGCGGGAACAGGGCGTAGTTCTGGAACACCATGCCGATATCACGCTTGTGCGGCGGCAGCCGGTTTAGCGAGCGGCCATCGAGGAAGATTTCGCCGGCGGTCGGGGTCTCGAAACCGGCCAGCATCATCAGGCTGGTGGTCTTACCCGAACCCGAAGGCCCGAGCAGGGTGAGGAACTCACCCTTGCGGATATCCAGATTGAGATCTTTGACGATCAACAGTTCGCCGTCGTAGCTCTTCTGCACACCGCGAAAGCTCACCAACACATCGTTTGCCTGAGACTCGGACATCACCGCACCCTTTGTTGTTGTCTGTACGTCGTTGGATACAGACTAGGCGCAGCGCAGTACTGAAAAAATCGGGCAGGATGACGACCTGGCATCAGATCAACGGAGAGTTTCGTGTAGGCATTGCCCTACAAAAACCGAGGGTACCCGCCAGGCAGCGGGCGCTCGGCGTGCCGGCGCAGCGGTGGCGAAAATATCCAGCGCCGTCGCCAGGCCGCCTCCAGGCGCAATGCCGCCGCGAGCACTTGGAGCGTGGCGCAGTCGGCGAGCGTGTGTTCAAGACCTCTCACACCAGGCGATGCTCCAAGGCATAGCGCACCAGGTCGGCCATCGAGTGCACCCCGAGCTTCTGCATCAGACGCGCCTTGTGGGTGCTCACGGTCTTGTTGCTGATCGCCAGATGCAGGGCGATGTCGTTGACCCCTTCACCACGTGCCAAGCGCTCGAACACCGAGAATTCACGCTCGGAGAGCTGGGCATGGGGCGGTCGCGAATCGGTCAGGCCGACCTCGAAGACCATGCGATCGGCCAGATCGGGATCGATGTAACGGCCACCACCGGCCACCTTGCGGATGGCCGTGATTAGCAGGGCCGGGTCGCTGTCCTTGGTCGCATAACCGGCCGCGCCGACCTTGAGCGCGCGGGCAGCCATCTGCGTTTCGTTGTGCATCGACAGCACCAGGATCGCCGGTCCATTGGCCAGTGCGCGAATCCGCGGAATCGCCTCCAGACCATTGACCCCAGGCATGCTGATATCCAGCAGCACCACGTCGCAGGCAGTCTTGCGCAGGCACTCGAGCAACTGCTCGCCATTGCCGGCCTCGCCCACCACCTCGAGGTCGAGGGCCATGCCGATCAACTGCTTGATGCCTTCACGCACGATGGCGTGGTCTTCAGCCACCATTACTCGAATCACGCCACTGCCTCCTCGGCCACTGCCACGCGTGCGCACAGCGTAGTCCCCTCGCCGGGCTGGCTGTCAATCTGCAACTGGCCGCCGAGCATCAATACCCGCTCCTGCATGCCGACCAGGCCGAACGACTGCCCCGGCTTGCGCTGCTCGGGCGCGAAGCCTTTGCCGTCGTCGCTGACGCACAGGCATAGCTCGCCGTCCTCCAGACGCAGGCTCACCTGCACGCTGTGCGCGCCGGCGTGGCGCATGATGTTGGTCAGCGCCTCCTGCAGAATGCGAAACAGGCCGATGGCCTTGGCATCGCTGAGCTTCGGCAGGTTCTCCGGCACCTCGACCATGCACGGGATCTGGGTGCGCGCCTCGAAGCGACGGACCTGCCACTCGATGGCCGAGGCGATGCCGGCATCGAGAATGGGCGGACGCAGCGCGGTGGCCACATCGCGCACCAGCTGAAACAGCTGGGCGATCAGGCGCTTCATGTTCTGCAGGCGCCGATCCAGCTCTGGCAACTGGCCGGAGCAGACCAATTCGCACATGGCGGTTTCCAACTTGAGCACGGTGAGCACCTGGCCCAGCTCGTCGTGCACCTCGCGGGCGATGCGCGCCTTCTCCTCCTCGCGCACGCTCTCCAGATGCGCCGACAGCTCACGCAGGTGCGCCCGCGATTCGCCCAGCGCCAGCTCTACCTGCTTGTTCTCGGTGATGTCCCAGACGATCCCATCCCACACCACCCGGCCCTCGTCCAGGCGGCGCGCGGTGGCCTTGATATCGGCCCAGCGCAGCTGTCCGGCGCGGGTGAGAATTCGTCCCTGCCACTGCCAGTCGCTGTCGCCGGCCAGGGCCGCGCCCTGGGTGCGCCGGTAGCTGGCTTGGTCGTCGGGGTGCACCAGGCTGCGAATCCCGCGGTCGGCGCGCTGCAACTCGACGGCCGGATAACCGACCAGCTCGGCACTGGCTTCGCTGATGTAAGCGAACACCACCGCTTGCTCGACGGCGGCACGCTCCAGGCGAAACACCAGGCCGGGTACATTGCCGGCGATGCCCTTGAGCCGCGCATCGCTCTCCTGCAGGGCAGCGCGGGCGCGGCGCCGCTCGGTCACATCGGCGAGGAACACCACCAGGTATTCCGCCCGGTCGAAACGCAGGAAACTCAACGACACGTCCACCGGCAAGCCGCTGCCATCGGCGCGCAGGCACTCGACCTCGAAACCCGGCAAGGCCTCGTCGCTGCTGCGCGCCAGCTTCCACAGGCTCAACCAGCGATCCATATTCAGGCTCGGTTCCAGGGCTTGTAACGGCCGTTCCACCAGCGCCCCGCTGGCATAGCCGAGCATGTCCTCGGCGGCGCGGTTGGCATAACGCACATGGCTGTCCCAATTGACCCAGAGAATGCCCACGGTGCTGTGGTCGATGGAGAACTGGCTGAGGCGCAGGGCCTGCTCGGCCACCTCGCGCTGACTCAATTCCTGGCGCACACCGAGCAGCCGCCGCTCCAGATCGCGGCGCTGTTGGCGCAGGTGCAGGACGACGGCCGCGGCGCTGAGCAAGGCCAACAGCAGGAGCAGCGCGAGACCCCGCCAGAAAGCCAGGGATTCGCCAATCTGCGGGTATTTCAACGGCAGCCAGCGCTCACGCAGGTGCTCGATCTCGCGTCCGGGCATGGCCTCCAGGGTCCGCTCGAGGATTTTCGCCAGCAGCGGTTCGTCGCGCCGACTGGCGATGCGCAGCAACTGCGGCAATCCGATATCGCCGACGATGCTCAGGGCGGCGAACTGCGGCTCGCGCAGCAGCAGACTGAGCCGCGCCTCGTCGACCACCGCGTAGCTGACCTCCTGGCGCAACACGCGCAACAAGCCCACGCGCTCCGAGCTCACCGCCTGCAGCCGCAGGTTGTTGTGGGTCTTGTACAGGTACTCGAACACCGGGCTTGGCTCGCGCACCGCGACCAGCTCATCGTAGCCAAGGCGGTCGAGGTCGACCGCACTGATGCCGCGCTGCGCACCCACCACCAGATGCGGGACCCGCATGTAGGGTACGGAATAGAGCCACAGGCGCAGGCCGTACGGGGTCTGTTGCAGCCCCGGCGCGAGGTCGACCTCGCCGCGGCGCAATGCGCTATCCAGCTCGTCCTGATCGGCGTAGCGCAACCACACCGGCTCGACGCCCATGCCCTGCAGCACGCGCGTCATCAACTCGACGTTAGCCCCGGAAAGCCGCTGTAGACGGCGGTCGTACAAGGCCCAGGGCGCTTGCATGAGCAGACCTACGCGCAGCTGCCGATGCTCCGCGAGCCAAGCCTGCTGCTCGCCCGTGAAGACTGGGCGCAGGGGCAGCACCGGGTTTTCAGCCCAGGCAAACAGCGGCCACACCAGTAGCAGAAAGAGGATGCGCGACCACATAGGACTCATTGCCCAAATTACGCTGCCAGGGCAGCGGGATAACATTGCGGGAGCGTGAGAATCTCGAGCACCGGCGCGAGGCAGTCGCCACTGGCGGGAGTCTTTTCACAAGGGCTCATACCTTACTCCAGTCCAGGTCTGGCTCGCCAAGGGATGACACTGACAAAACGCCGCACAAGCAGTAGGCTGAGTCGCTCATCATGCCACCCTGGAGCCGTCCATGCCCCGCGCCATCCGCCCCCTGCTGGCCGCCTTGAGCCTGAGCCTGACACTGCCGCTCGGCTCACCGTTGCAGGCCGCAGAGTCCAGCAGCATGGGCAAGGCCGGCGGCGAGCAGGGCGTAGCTGCTGAGCCGCCCGCCGCCGACCTGAGCCGCCCGCCACAGGCCGAACGCAGTGCGGATGCCGCCCGCGCACTGATCCGCCAGCTACCGGACCAGGAACAGCAGTTGCTGCACGCAGGGGATGAGTCCTTCCTGGCCCTGTGGCTACCGGCCAATGCAGCCGAGGCCCATGGCGTAGTGGTGCTGGTCGCGGGCGATGGCGAAAGCGCCGACTGGCCCAAAGTGCTTGGCCCGCTGCGCCGCAAGCTGCCGGATGCCGGCTGGCACAGCCTGACCCTGAGCCTGCCCGATCCGCAGGACGACCTACCACGAGCGCTCGCCAGCAAGGCCGCAAGCGCGGCCACAGCGTCCGCTGAGCCGCCGGTCGACGCTAACGCTGACGAGTCGCTGCCAGTCACCGACACCGCGCAACCCGACCCGAGCACCCAGGCTGAGCAGCCCCCGGAAGACGCCGGCGAACGTCACGCCCGACGCATCAAGCAGCGCATCGCCGCGGCACTGGAACTGGCCCGCCAGCAGCAGGCTAAACATATCGTCCTGCTCGGCAATGGCAGTGGCGGCTACTGGAGCCTGCGCTATCTCAGCGAAGAGCAACCCGCCGACGTGCGCGGCCTGCTGCTGGTGGACGTCAAGCCGGCAGCCGATGCCAGCCCCGGACTGGACGAACTGCAAGCCAGCCTCAAGCTGGCCACTGGCGATTTCTATTACAAGGACCTCCAAGTCGAGCGCAACGCGGCCAGCAAACGCGCCCAGGCCAGCAAACGCCAGGAGCACCCGGCCTATACCCAGGTCGCACTCAAGGCCCTGCCGGGCAACCCCGAGGTCGAACAGGAACAGCTGTACCGCCGCCTGCATGGCTGGCTTACGCTGCAACTGCCGGCAGGTTGAGCAGCCGGCTAGCGAAAACCGCGCTGCTGACGAACCAACCCGTAGGCCTGGTGCAGTTCACGGGTCTTTTCCGTGGCTTCGCGCAGCCGCTCAGGCGATACGCCGCTGCCGGCCAGCTTGTCCGGGTGGTTGCGACTCAACAGCCGCCGGTAAGCGCGTTTGATTTGCGCCGGCTCGCTATCGGCCGTCACCCCGAGCAGACGTAACGCCTGCTGATAGCTCCCGCCCGCGCCCGCCACCGAAGCTTGCTTCGGCGCATAGGCCGCGCTCAGCACTTGCTGGGTCGCCATCGACACGCCCAACCACTTGCCCCACAGCAGAATCAACTCGCGCTCGGTCTGGCTGAGCCGACCGTCCACCCAAGCCATGCGCCAGCACGCCCGCAACAAGGCTTCGGCCTGTGCGCGCTGGCGGCGCAAGGGGGCGCGCAGGCCATCGCGTCCGGTCTTGCCACGGGCGAAGGCCACGACCGCCCGCTGCTGGCCCGCAGCATCCAGGCCCAGGCGCTGTATCTCGGCCCGCGCCTGGAGGATATGCGCCTGCAGCACACGGCCATCGCACTTGGCCAGGCGACCGAGCAGGACAAACAGCAACGCCTCGTCCCCCGGGTACGGCTTGCCGCCCAGCCGCTCGCGCAACGCCGCCCAACTGTGCAACCGCAAGCGCCGATCCACGACCTGGCCGAGTAGCCCTCCGAGCAAGGCGCCGGGAATGCTGGCCAGGGCCAAGCCGCCAACGGCACCGAGCAGCGTCGCCGGCCAGAGCATCTCAGCGCCCCACGGCGAGCAAACGCTCGACTTCGGCCAAGCGTTCATGGGTGCCGACATCGACCCAGCGCCCGGCGAAGCGCTCGCCGCTAACCAACCCGTCTTCCATGGCGCGGCGCAGCAGAGGAGCCAGTTTGAATGCGCCTGGCTGGCAACCGGCAAACAATGCCGGGGCCAGCACGGCGATACCGCTGTAGGTCAAACTCGGCTGATCGGCGTGCGCCTCGCCGACTCGCTCGGCGCACAAGGCGAAATCGCCAGCGCGGTGATGCGCCGGATTATCCACCAGCACCAGATGAGCCAGCCCCGACAAGGGTCGACGCAGCTGGGCAAAGGGATAATCGGTAAAGATGTCGCCATTGACCAGCACGAAGGGCTGATCGCCCAGCAGCGGCAACGCGCGAAAAATTCCGCCGCCGGTTTCCAGCGGTTCGCCTTCGGCCGAATAGACGATGCTCAGGCCAAACTGCGCACCATCACCGAGGTAGTCTTCGATCTGCTGACCGAGCCAGGCGTGGTTGATCACCAGCTCGCGGAAACCAGCGGCAGCCAGAGCGCGCACGTGGTACTCGATCAAGGGTACGCCAGCGGCCTGCACCAGCGGCTTGGGCGTATGCAGGGTCAAGGGGCGCAGGCGTTCGCCCTTGCCGGCCGCCAGGATCATCGCCTTCATGCCGGCACCGCCGCGGCCTGCGGCAGACTGGCGAATAGCTCCGCCAGCTCGGCCAACTCCGGACGGCGCGCCAGCACGGCCTCTATATAAGCGAAGAAACGCGGTACATCGCCCAGGTACCGGGGCTTGCCATCACGGTGACAAATCCGCGCGAAGATGCCGATCACCTTGAGATGCCGCTGCACGCCCATCAGGTCGCTGGCGCGGAGAAACTCGTCCAGTTCGGCCTGCACCGCAATTCCCGCCGCCCTGGCCTGCTGCCAGTAACCCTCAAGCCATTCGCGCACCCGCGCCTCGGGCCAACTGAGAAAAGCATCCTTGAACAGGCAGGTAACGTCATAAGTCACCGGCCCGTAGACCGCATCCTGAAAATCCAGCACCCCGGGGTTCGGCGTACTGAACATCAGATTGCGCGGCATGTAATCGCGGTGTACCAGGACCTTGGGCTGCGCCAGGGCGCTGTCGATCAGCAGCGCGCAGATACGCTGCCAGGCGGCCTGTTGCGCCTCGCTCAGCTCGACGCCCAGATGACGCTGCACATACCACTCGGGAAATAGCTGCAGCTCGCGGCGCAGCAAGGCATCGTCATAACTGGGCAGCGGCGCATCCATCGGCAGGCGCTGGAAGGCCAACAAGGCCTGCAGCGCATCGTCGAACAGTTGATCGGCGTTCTGGGTATCGATCACCTCCAGGTAGGTCTGCCGCCCCAGATCGCTGAGCAGGAGAAATCCGCGCTCCAGGTCTTGCGCGAGGATCTGCGGCACATTGACCCCGGCCTCGGCCAGCCGCTCGGCGACCTTGACGAAGGGCCGGCAATCCTCCTGAGGTGGCGGCGCATCCATCAGGATCAGGCTGCGGCCATCGCCCTGCCAGCGGAAATATCGGCGGAAACTGGCGTCACTGCTGGCGGGGGTCAGCGTGCCAAGCGGCACGTCACCCCAACCGCGGGCGGCGAACAAGACCGGCAGTTGCTGATCGAGCCAATAATTGAGGAGCTGCAGACGTATATCTTCATCAGGCATTACAAGGGTCTCCGACGGCGCTAGCCGTTGCGCGGGTCATGCTTTATTATCCAGCATCTTTTTCAGCCCATCGAGAGGCGTGCGGCCCCTGGGCCTAATGCGCGCAGGAAGCCCGGAAAATAAGATGGCAGTAAAATACCCTAGGTTCCGCAAAAAATTCCCTCTTCTGGTAACTGGCGGCCTGTTGGCCTTGCAGCCACTGACCAGCCAATTCGCTGTCGCTGCCGAGCAGTATGACTGCCAGGCATCCGCTACCGGAGGCTGGGCATGCGCCCCGAAAACCAGTAGCGCTGCCGTGCCGGAGCGGCCCGCGCAGCAAATTTCGCCAACGGCCACGGCCCAGCGCAAGGACAGTTCTGACGCAAGTCGAGCCTCCGGCGCCACCCTGGTCACCGAGAGCGGCGGCAAAGCCCTGGCTTCGCGCAGCGCCGACTACAGTCACCTCGACTGGGTGCCTCGCGAGAACCTGAACGAAGCGCAACTGGCGGAAGTCGGCCCCTACTGTGCGGGCGGCTATGTCGAGCCGAGCCGGCCAGGGATGCACGACCAGACGCCGATGAATGAAGCGCCACTGTTCATTTCCGCCAAAGCCTCGCGCTATGAGCAGGAACAACAGATTGCCACCCTGGCCGGCGATGTCGTGCTGCGCCAGGCGGGCATGCAGGTCGAGGCCGACGAAGCCAACCTGCTTCAGGCCGAGAACCGCGGCGAGCTGATTGGCAACGTGCGCTTGCGCGACCAGGGCATTCTGGTCGTCGGCGATCGCGCCGAACTGCAACTCGACAACGGCGAAGCCAAGGTCGATAACGCCGAGTATGTGCTGCACAAAAGCCATGTCCGCGGCAGCGCACTCTACGCCAAGCGTGAAGAAAGCGCGGTTATCCGCCTGAAAGACGGCACCTACACCACCTGTGAACCAGGCAGCAACACCTGGCACCTGAAGGGCAACAACGTCACCCTGAACCCGGCCACCGGTTTCGGCACGGCGACCAACGTGACCCTGCGGGTGAAGAATTTCCCGGTTTTCTACACACCCTACATCTATTTCCCGATCGACGACCGTCGTCAGTCCGGCTTCCTGCCGCCGAGCATCAGCAGCTCCAGCGATAATGGCATGACGCTGCAAACGCCCTACTACTTCAACCTGGCGCCGAACTACGACGCCACGCTCTACCCGACCTACATGAGTGACCGCGGTCTACTCATGGAAGGCGAGGGACGCTACCTGACCAAGAGCAGCGAAGGCCAGTTCGGCGCGGCTTACCTCAACGACAGCAATGACGACCGCAAACTGCAGTCGGACTACGAAGATCAGCGCTGGCTCTACAGCTGGCAGCACAAGGGCGGCCTCAACTCGCGCCTGCTGGCTGAAGTCGACTACACCGACATCAGCGATCCCTATTATTTCCAGGACCTGGACACCGATCTCGGCATTGACTCCACCAGTTTCGTCAACCAGCGCGGCACCCTGACCTATCGTGGCGGCAGCTATACCGCGCGACTGAATGCGCACGCCTACGAACTGGCCAATATCACCGATATCACCCCGTACAACCGCCTGCCACAGATCACCCTGGATGGCGCCCTACCCGTCCATCCGGGCGGACTGGACTTCAGCTACGGCAGTGAACTGGTGCGCTTCGATCGGGATCTGCGCTCCGGCAGCTTCATCAACGAAGCGGGTGTCGCCGAACAACCCTGGTACGACGCTAACCTACGCGGCCTGGCCCGCGCCAACGGTACTCGACTGCACCTGGAGCCGGCCGTTAGCCTGCCGCTGGATTGGAGCTGGGGCTACATCAAGCCGCAGGTCAAGTTTCTGCAGACCAACTATGACCTAAGCCTCGACCAACAAGGCAAGAATGATATTGCCCAAGCCAAAATCACCGATCCGGACGGTTTTTTAGCTCAACAGAGCACAGGCGGCAGCCAGAACCGTAGCCTCGCCATGTACAGCGTCGACAGCGGCCTGTACTTCGATCGCAACACCGAGTGGTTCGGCAAGTCCTTCCGCCAGACCCTGGAGCCACGGTTGTTCTACCTCTATGTCCCCGAGGAAGACCAGACCGATATTCCGGTCTTCGATACGGGCGAAAGCACCTTCAACTATTCGTCGCTGTTCCGCGAAAACCGTTTCTCCGGCAAGGACCGCATCGGCGACGAGAACAAGCTTTCGCTGGGCGTGACCAACCGCTGGATCGAGAGCAACGGTTTCGAGCGTCAACGCTTCAGCATCGGCCAGGCCTTCTACTTCGAAGACCGCAAGGTGCAGATGCCGGGCATCGACTACCAGACGCGCTCAGACGCACAGGCGTCGCAATCGCCTTACGCCCTCGAGTACCTGTACCGCTTCAACCGCGACTGGCGCTTCTCGTCGGACTTCAACTGGGACCCGGATACTCGCCGCACCCGTTCGGGCAGCGCGATGTTCCACTACCAGCCGGAAGACAACCCGAACAAGGTGGTCAACGCCGGTTATCGCTACCGCAACGACACCATACGGTTTGACCAGACCAGCGGTAACTGGGTGGTTGGTGGCGGCGACTTCGGTACGCCAACACTGGCCAACGGCAGCCCGAATCCCAACTTCATCAAGGACTACTACAAAGTCAGCCAGCATGACTTCTCGGTAATCTGGCCAATCGTCCCGCAATGGAGCGCAATCTCCCGCTGGCAGTACGATTACGGCCGTGATCGCACCCTCGAAGCCTTCGCCGGTTTCGAGTACGACAGTTGCTGCTGGAAGCTACGCCTGATCAATCGCTACTGGATCGACTATGACGAAGTCAGCCTGAACCCAGCGCTGAATGATGAGCCGGATCGCGGCATCTTCCTGCAAATCGTCCTCAAGGGCCTGGGCGGTGTGACAGGCAACAAGGTTGAGACTTTCCTCGATCAAGGCATTCAAGGTTATCGTGAACGTGAAGATCAAGCTTTCTGATTGCGTGCGCCCGCTGCTGTTGGGCGCACTGTTTCTGGGTGCCGCGGCGCAAGCCGAGGTACAACCCCTCAACCGTGTCGTAGCCATTGTCGACAGTGACGTGGTCATGCAGAGCCAGCTGGTCGCGCGGGTGCGCGAGGTGCAGCAAACCATCGCCAAGCGCGGCGCGTCACTGCCGCCCGAGGATGTCCTCAGCCAGCAGGTACTCGAGCGCCTGATCATCGAGAACATTCAGCTGCAGATTGGCGACCGCTCCGGCATTCGCATTACCGATGAAGAACTCAACCAGGCCCTGGCCAGCATTGCCCAGCGCAACAGCATGAGTCTCGAGCAGTTCCGCGCCGCCCTCGTGCAGGACGGCCTGTCCTATGCCGATGCCCGCGACCAGGTACGCCGCGAAATGGTCATCAGCCGCGTGCGTCAACGCCGAGTGGCCGAGCGCATCCAGGTCACCGACCAGGAAGTGCAGAACTTCCTCGCGTCCGACCTCGGCAAAATGCAGCTGTCGGAAGAGTTTCGCCTGGCCAACATCCTCATCCCACTGTCCGACGGTTCGTCCCCGCAAGCCATTCAGGCAGCTGAGCGCCAGGTAAAGGAACTGCACCAGCAACTGCGCGAAGGCGCCGACTTCGCCCAGATGGCAGTGACCCACTCGGCCAGCGAGACGGCCCTTGAAGGCGGCGAGATGGGCTGGCGCAAAGCGGCGCAAATGCCACCGCCATTTGACGCCATGATTGGCGCAATGTCGGTCGGTGACGTCACCGAGCCCATGCGCACGCCCGGCGGTTTCATCATGCTCAAACTGCTGGAAAAACGTGGCGGCGGCACCCAGGTGCTCGAAGAAGTCAACGTTCGGCACATTCTCATCAAGCCCAGCGAGATTCGCAGCGAAGCAGAAACCAAACGCCTGGTCGAACGCCTGCATGAACGCCTCCTGGCCGGCGAAGACTTCAGTGAACTGGCGAAGAGCTTCTCGGAAGACCCGGGTTCGGCACTCAACGGCGGCAGTCTCGACTGGATCGACCCCAGCGCGCTGGTGCCCGAGTTCCGCGACGTGATGAGCAACACCGCCAGCGGTGAACTGTCAAAACCGTTCAAGAGCCCTTACGGCTGGCATGTATTGCAGGTTGTCGGCCGCCGCGCCAGCGATGGCAGCGCGCAGTTCCGCGAGCAACAGGCATTGACTGTGCTGCGCAACCGCAAGTACGACGAAGAACTGCAAGCCTGGTTGCGGCAGATCCGCGACGAGGCTTACGTCGAAATCAAGCTGTAGGCAACACGAACCAGATCAAAGCCCGGTGCCTGCTTCTCGCAGCGCCGGGCTTTTTTCGTTCCGCAGCAAGCTGCGGCGTAACATAGCGCCCATGCCCGCCGCGATGCCCACCCCACTGGCACAACCGAGAGCCGGCCCATGACTGCACCACATCTCTTTGCACTGACCCCTGGCGAACCGGCGGGCATAGGCCCCGACTTGTGCCTGTTGCTCGCTCGTCAGGCACAACCCCACGCACTGGTCGCCATCGCCAGCCGCGACCTGCTCGCCGAGCGCGCCAACTGCCTGAACCTGGATATTCAGCTAATCGCGGTCGGCCCCGGTAACTGGCCGACCGCACCCGCACCGGCTGGCAGCCTGTTTGTCTGGGACACCCCGCTGACAGAAAGCGTACTGCCCGGCCAACTGAACCCGGCCAATGCCGCCTATGTGCTGGAAACTCTGACTCGCGCCGGCCAGGGCTGCGTCGATGGGGATTTCGCCGGGATGATCACCGCACCCGTGCATAAGGGTGTGATCAACCAGGCCGGTATACCCTTCTCCGGACACACCGAATTTCTCGCCGATCTGACTCACACCGAACAGGTGGTGATGATGCTTGCCACCCACGACCTGCGCGTGGCCCTGGTGACCACCCACCTGCCGCTCAAGGATGTCGCCGCGGCTATCACCGCCGAGCGCCTGGCTCGCGTAGCACGCATCCTCGACCATGACCTGCGCACTAAATTCGGCATTCCCCGGCCACGCATTCTGGTCTGCGGCCTCAATCCGCACGCCGGCGAGGGCGGCCACCTTGGCCGCGAAGAAATCGAGATCATCGAACCGACTCTCGAGCTACTGCGCGGCGAAGGCATTGACCTGGTCGGCCCGCTGCCGGCCGACACCCTGTTCACGCCCAAACACCTCGATCATTGCGATTCAGTCCTGGCGATGTACCACGACCAGGGCCTGCCGGTACTCAAATTCAAGGGCTTCGGCGCCGCGGTCAATATCACCCTGGGCCTGCCGATCATCCGCACCTCGGTCGACCACGGCACGGCACTGGACCTGGCGGGCAGCGGCAGGATCGACAGTGGCAGCCTGCAGGTTGCCCTGGAAACCGCCTATCAGATGGCGGCCAGCCAGGACTGACCGCGGCAAGCCAATCAGGATGCCGACTGCGCCCGCAACTGGTAAGCTGCGCCCCTTTGCCTTGCTGCTTTGGGCGCTTGCTTGACGCTTGCAGCTTGAGGCTTGGAGCTGCTCCATGTCTGAACATCCGCAACATCGCGCGCGCAAGCGCTTCGGCCAGAACTTCCTGCACGATGCCGGAGTCATCCACCGCATCCTGCGCGCCATTCATGCTCGTGAAGGCGAACGCATGCTGGAAATCGGTCCGGGCCAGGGCGCCCTCACCGAAGGCCTGCTCGACAGCGGCGCACAACTTGACGTGATTGAACTGGATCGCGATCTGATCCCCATCCTCAATGCCAAGTTTGCCGCCGAGCCGCGCTTCCAGTTGCATCAGGGCGACGCCCTGAAGTTCGATTTCAGCAGCCTCAACCCCGCCCCCCATAGCCTGCGCGTGGTCGGCAACCTGCCTTACAACATCTCCACCCCGCTGATCTTCCACCTGCTGAACAACGCCGCACTGATCCGCGACATGCACTTCATGCTGCAGAAGGAAGTGGTCGAGCGCCTGGCGGCAGGCCCCGGCGGCAAAGACTGGGGTCGGCTGTCGATCATGGTGCAGTACCACTGCCGGGTGGAGCACCTGTTCAATGTCGGCCCCGGCGCATTCAATCCGCCGCCCAAGGTCGACTCGGCGATCGTGCGCCTGGTGCCGCATGAAGTGCTGCCCCATCCGGCCAAGGACCACCGCCTGCTCGAGAACGTCGTGCGCGAGGCCTTCAATCAGCGCCGCAAGACCCTGCGCAACACGCTCAAGGCCCTGTTGAGCGCAGAGGAAATCGAGGCGACCGGAGTAGACGGCAGCCTGCGTCCCGAGCAGTTGGACCTGGCGGCCTTCGTGCGCCTGGCCGATCGCTTGGCCGAGCAACCCAGCGCCGCTTGAGCCAGCTAAACTGGCTCTTCGCAACGACTGCGAAGGATGCTCAAGACGAGCTTACGAGGTGTGAATGAGCCTTTCGAGACCCTGAGTCCCGGCCCATTTGCAACGCAGCATTATCCAGCGCAGCAGCTATCAAGCAGGTTTTGTACATGTCAGATTCTCGTTACCAAGTCGACGTCAAGGTCGTTACCCGCTACTTGCCGGAACAGTCGCAGCCGGAGCAGAACCGCTTCGCTTTCGCCTATAACGTGACCATCGCCAATCAGGGTCAGTTGCCGGCCACACTGCTGTCGCGCCACTGGGTCATCACCGATGGCGACGGCGGCGTACAGGAGGTGCGTGGCGCCGGCGTGGTCGGCCAACAACCGCTGATCGCGGTCGGCGAGAGCCACACCTACAGCAGCGGCACCGTCATGGCCACCCGCGTCGGCACCATGCAGGGCAGTTACCAGATGCTCGCCGAAGACGGCAAGCAGTTCGACGCCCTTATCGCACCGTTCCGCCTGGCCGTTCCAGGCTCGCTGCACTGATGGCGACCTATGCCGTCGGCGACCTGCAAGGTTGCCTGAAACCGCTGCAATGCCTGCTGCAGCGGGTCGCATTCGATCCCGCTAAAGATCGTCTATGGCTGGTCGGCGACTTGGTCAACCGCGGCCCGGAATCGCTCGCCACCCTGCGCTTTATCTATCAGATGCGTGATGCGCTGACCTGCGTGCTGGGCAACCATGACCTGCACCTGCTGGCCGTCGCGTCCAATATCGAACGGCTGAAGAAGAGCGACACCCTGCAGGAAATTCTCGACGCACCCGATCGCGCCGATTTGCTCGACTGGCTGCGCCGCCAGAAGCTGCTGCATTATGACGCCGAGCGCGACACCGTCCTGGTGCATGCCGGCATCCCGCCGCAGTGGTCGCTGCAGAAAGCCCTCAGGCGCGCGGCCGAGGTTGAGGAAGCCCTGCTCGACGACGCGCGTTTTCCACTGTTCCTCGATGGCATGTACGGCAACGAGCCGGCCAAGTGGGACAAGGACCTGCATGGCGTGACCCGCCTGCGAGTGATCGCCAACTACTTCACGCGCATGCGCTTCTGCACGGCCGATGGCACCCTGGATCTGAAAAGCAAGGAAGGCGTCGGCAGCGCGCCGCCCGGTTATGCGCCCTGGTTCAGCCACAAACAGCGCAAGACCCGCGGACAGAAGATCATCTTCGGCCACTGGGCCGCACTCGAAGGTCGCTGCGAGGCACCCGGCCTGTTCGCCCTGGACACCGGTTGCGTCTGGGGTGGCGCCATGACCCTATTGAACATCGACAGCGGCGAACGCCACCGCTGTGACTGCAGTGAGGTGCCGATATGAGCGAGTTCACACGTATCCCCCCGTCCGAGGCCCAACTTCTGCGCCAGCAAGGCGCCGTAGTGGTCGACATCCGCGATCCGCAGAGCTTTGCCGCCGGCCATATCAAAGGCGCGCAGCACCTGGACAATCATTCGCTGCATGATTTTATCGCCAGGGCCGATCTCGACCTGCCGCTGATCGTCTCCTGCTACCACGGCAACTCCAGCCAGAGTGCCGCCGCTTACCTCGCAGGCCAGGGCTTCTCGGCGGTGTTCAGCCTGGATGGCGGCTTCGAATTGTGGCGGGCGACCTTCCCGGACGAAATTGCGCAAACGCCAGACGAATAAAAATTTATTCGCCCCTCAAGGCCACGCCAGCACTGGACTACCGCCCGTTCCTAACGAGCAGTAATATCCTGTTATCGTTCGTTGCCACTTGATCTTACCGATTCCGAACTATCCTTTATCTCAGGCCATCCAAAATCAAGGTAGAGCCGGCCAGCCGGCATCCGGGCCATCGGTAAGATCTTTAGGCGTTCTGGGGGACTCTTCTCGGCTGATGCATCAGCCGATCGCCAGCACCCGCACGACCGATGCCACGGCGGCTCTAAGCATCGAGCGAGGTGAAGTTATGAGCATATTCAGCCACTTCCAGCAACGTTTCGAGGCGACCCGGCAGGAAGAATACTCCCTGCAGGAATACCTCGAACTGTGCAAACAGGACCGCAGTGCCTACGCCACGGCAGCAGAGCGTCTGCTGCTGGCGATTGGCGAGCCTGAGTTGCTCGATACCTCAAGCAACTCGCGGCTGTCGCGGATCTTCTCCAACAAGGTGATCCGCCGTTACCCGACCTTCGCCGACTTCCATGGCATGGAAGAATGCATCGACCAGATCGTTTCCTACTTCCGCCATGCTGCTCAGGGCCTGGAAGAGAAGAAGCAGATCCTCTACCTGCTCGGCCCGGTTGGCGGCGGCAAGTCGTCGCTGGCAGAAAAACTCAAGCACCTGATGGAAAAAGTGCCCTTCTATGCGATCAAGGGCTCACCGGTGTTCGAATCACCACTCGGACTGTTCAACGTTGATGAGGACGGCGCCATCCTCGAGGAGGAATACGGCATTCCGCAGCGCTACCTGAACAGCATCATGTCGCCCTGGGCAACCAAGCGCCTGACCGAATTCGGTGGTGACATCAGCCAGTTCCGCGTGGTCAAGCTGTACCCTTCGATCCTCAATCAGATCGCCATCGCCAAGACCGAACCGGGCGACGAGAACAACCAGGACATCTCCGCCCTGGTCGGCAAGGTGGATATCCGCAAGCTCGAGGAGTTCCCGCAGAACGACGCCGACGCCTACAGCTATTCCGGCGCTCTGTGCCGGGCCAACCAAGGCCTGATGGAATTCGTCGAGATGTTCAAGGCGCCGATCAAGGTGCTGCACCCACTGCTCACCGCCACCCAGGAAGGCAACTACAACAGCACCGAGGGGCTGGGGTCGATCCCCTACAGCGGCATCCTGCTGGCCCACTCCAACGAGTCGGAATGGCACAATTTCCGCAACAACAAGAACAACGAGGCGTTCATCGACCGCATCTACATCGTCAAGGTGCCCTACTGCCTGCGCGTCATCGACGAAATCAAGATCTACGACAAGTTGCTGTTCAACAGCTCCCTGGCCAAGGCCCACTGCGCACCGGACACCCTGAAGATGCTCGCCCAGTTCTCGGTGCTGAGCCGCCTGAAAGAGCCGGAGAACTCGAATATCTACTCGAAGATGCGCGTCTATGACGGCGAGAACCTCAAGGACACCGACCCCAAGGCCAAGTCGATCCAGGAGTACCGCGACACTGCCGGGGTCGACGAGGGCATGAACGGCCTGTCGACCCGCTTCGCCTTCAAGATCCTGTCCAAGGTGTTCAACTTCGACCCCCACGAGATCGCCGCCAACCCGGTGCACCTGCTCTATGTGCTAGAGCAGCAGATCGAACAGGAGCAGTTCCCCGCCGAAACCCGCGAGCGCTACCTGCGCTTTATCAAGGAGTATCTGGCGCCGCGCTATATCGAATTCATCGGCAAGGAAATCCAGACCGCCTACCTCGAGTCCTACAGCGAATACGGGCAGAACATCTTCGACCGTTACGTGCTGTACGCCGACTTCTGGATTCAGGACCAGGAATACCGCGATCCGGAAACCGGCGAGATCCTCAACCGCGTCGCGCTCAACGAGGAACTGGAGAAAATCGAGAAACCGGCTGGCATTAGCAATCCGAAGGATTTCCGCAACGAGATCGTCAACTTCGTCTTGCGCGCCCGGGCCAACAACAACGGCAAGAACCCGACCTGGCTCAGCTACGAAAAGCTGCGCGTAGTGATCGAGAAGAAAATGTTCTCCAATACCGAGGACCTGCTACCCGTCATCAGCTTCAATGCCAAAGCGAGCAAGGAGGATCAACAGAAACACAACGACTTCGTCACTCGCATGGTCGAGCGCGGCTACACCGACAAGCAGGTACGCCTGCTGTCCGAGTGGTATCTGCGGGTTCGTAAATCGCAGTAAGGCAGCCATAAGCAGCACGCTTCGAGCTGCCAACCAAAGCGACCGCAGGCGGGGTCGCACTTGCAGCTTGTGGCGCGTCGCTTGCAGCTCCTCGGAGGGGCCCTATGAGCCAAGTGATCGACCGACGTCTGAACGGCAAGAACAAGAGCACGGTTAACCGCCAGCGGTTCTTGCGGCGTTACCGTGACCACATCAAGAAAGCCGTCGAAGAGGCGGTGAGCCGTCGCTCCATTACCGACATGGAGCATGGCGAACAGATCAGCATTCCCGGTCGCGATATCGACGAGCCGATGTTTCACCATGGCCGCGGCGGCAAGCAGACCGTCGTGCATCCGGGCAACAAGGAATTCATCGCTGGCGAACACATCCCCCGTCCGCCTGGCGGCGGTGGCGGCCGAGGAGCGGGCAAGGCCAGCAATACCGGCGAAGGCATGGATGAATTTGTCTTCCAGATCACCCAGGAAGAGTTTCTCGATTTCATGTTCGAGGACCTCGAACTGCCCAACCTGGTGAAACGCCACCTGAGCGGTAGCGACACCTTCAAGACCGTGCGCGCGGGCATCAGCAACGAAGGTAATCCATCGCGGATCAACATAGTGCGCACCCTGCGCTCGGCCCATGCCAGGCGCATCGCGCTATCCGGCAGCAGCCGCTCCAAGCTGAAAGAGGCACAGATCGAACTGGAGCGTCTGAAGCGCGAAGAGCCGGACAACTTCGGCGACATTCAGGATCTTGAAGCAGAAATCGGCAAAATCCAGGCCCGGATAAAACGCGTGCCCTTCCTCGACACTTTCGACCTCAAGTACAACCTGCTGGTCAAGCAGCCCAACCCCAGCTCGAAAGCGGTGATGTTCTGCCTGATGGACGTCTCCGGCTCCATGACCCAGGCCACTAAGGATATCGCTAAACGCTTCTTCATCCTGCTGTACCTGTTTCTCAAGCGTAACTACGACAAGATCGACGTGGTGTTCATCCGCCACCACACCAGCGCCAAAGAGGTGGACGAGGAAGAATTTTTCTACTCCCGCGAAACCGGCGGCACCATCGTCTCCAGTGCGCTCAAACTGATGCAGGAGGTCATGGCCGAGCGTTACCCCACCAACGAGTGGAATATCTATGGCGCCCAGGCGTCGGATGGCGACAACTGGAACGACGATTCACCGATCTGCCGGGATATATTGATCAAACAGATCATGCCGTTCGTGCAGTACTTCACCTACGTCGAGATCACCCCGCGTGAGCACCAAGCGCTGTGGTTCGAGTACGAGCAGGTCAGCGAAGCCTTTGACGACACCTTTGCCCAGCAGCAACTGGTGTCGTCAGGCGATATCTACCCCGTGTTCCGCGAACTGTTCCAGCGGAGGCTTGTGACATGACAGCGCATGACAACAGCGTACACATGAAGAAACGCCAGCCGATCTCCACCAGCTCGGAGTGGACCTTCGAGCTGGTGCGTGCCTACGACCGCGAAATCAGTCGGATTGCCGAACGCTATGCGCTGGACACCTACCCCAACCAGATCGAAGTGATCACTGCCGAACAGATGATGGACGCCTACGCCTCGGTGGGCATGCCGCTGGGTTATCACCACTGGTCATATGGCAAACATTTCCTTAGCACCGAGAAGAATTACAAACGCGGACAGATGGGCCTGGCCTACGAGATCGTGATCAACTCCGACCCTTGCATCGCCTACCTGATGGAAGAGAACACCATGTGCATGCAGGCACTGGTGATTGCCCACGCCTGCTATGGCCACAACAGTTTCTTCAAGGGCAACTACCTGTTCCGCACCTGGACCGACGCCAGCTCGATCGTCGACTACCTGGTCTTCGCCAAGCAGTACATCATGCAGTGCGAGGAACGCCATGGCATCGATGCGGTGGAAGACCTGCTCGACTCCTGCCATGCCCTGATGAATTACGGAGTCGACCGCTACAAGCGCCCCTACCCGATCTCCGCCGAGGAGGAGCGGCGCCGGCAGAAGGAGCGCGAAGAGCATCTGCAGAAACAGATCAACGACCTCTGGCGCACCATTCCCAAGGGCAGCGGCAAGCGCGATGAGCAAGACAACAAGCGCTTCCCCTCGGAGCCCCAGGAAAACATCCTGTACTTCCTGGAGAAACATGCGCCCCTGCTCGAACCCTGGCAGCGTGAAGTGATCCGCATCGTGCGCAAGATCGCCCAGTACTTCTATCCGCAGCGCCAGACCCAGGTGATGAACGAAGGCTGGGCCTGTTTCTGGCATTACACCCTGATGAACGATCTGTATGACGAGGGCCTGGTCACCGACGGCTTCATGATCGAGTTCCTCCAGTCGCACACCAGCGTGATTTACCAGCCGCCCTTCGACAGCCCCCACTACAGCGGCATCAACCCCTACACCCTCGGCTTCGCCATGTACCGCGACATCCGCCGGATCTGCGAAGAGCCCACCGAAGAAGACAAGCACTGGTTCCCCGATATCGCCGGCAGCGACTGGCTGACGACCCTCAAATTCGCCATGAGCAGCTTCAAGGATGAGAGTTTCATCCTGCAATACCTGTCGCCCAAGGTGATTCGCGACCTCAAGCTGTTCAGCATTCTCGATGACGATCAGAAAGATGAATTGCTGGTCCCGGCCATCCATGACGAACCGGGTTACCAAAACATCCGCGAAACCCTGGCCGCCCAGTACAACCTGGGCAATCGCGAGCCTAACATCCAGATATGGAGCATTGACCGCCGCGGCGACCGCTCACTGAGCCTGCGTCACCAGCAGCACGACCGCAAACCCCTGGGCAACTCCACCGACGAAGTGCTCAAGCACCTGCATCGCCTGTGGGGCTTCGACATTCACCTGGAGACCCTGCAAGGCGACAAATTGATCAACACCCAGCACGTGCCGCCCAAGGGTGACAGCGATCACGACAGCGACTACCCCCGACTCGACCTGATCATTCCGCCGATTTGATCGGCGACTTCGACCCGGTCCCTTCCGGGTCGTCTGCCCGAGCACCATCCAGCACCATCGCCCTACCAGATTTTGCGGAGTGAAACCCGCGCGAGGTGCTTATCCAGCAACTTCCTGGCCGCCCGCCCGTGCCAGCCGTTATCCTCTGCACTCAGCGGAGGAATAGCTATGCAGATCTACAAAGTCGGCGGTGCAGTGCGTGAGCGCCTGCTCGGCCGCGAAGTCACCGAGGTCGACTGGGTGGTGGTCGGCGCCAGCGCCGAACAGATGCTGGAACAGGGCTATCGCCCGGTGGGGGCAGACTTCCCGGTGTTCCTGCATCCGCAAACCGGCGAGGAGTACGCCCTGGCACGCACCGAGCGCAAGAGCGGGCGCGGCTATGGCGGCTTCACCTTCTACGCCAGCCCGGACGTCACCCTGGAAGAAGACCTGATCCGCCGCGACCTCACCGTCAACGCCATCGCCGAGGACGCGCAGGGCCGCTTGATCGACCCCTACGGCGGCCAACGCGACCTCGCAGCCAAGCTGCTACGGCATGTCTCCCCGGCCTTTTCCGAAGATCCGCTGCGCGTCCTGCGAGTCGCCCGCTTCGCCGCGCGCTATGCGCCACTGGGTTTTCGCGTGGCCCCCGAGACCCTGGCGCTGATGCAGCAGCTGAGCGACTCCGGCGAACTTTCGGCGCTAACAGCCGAACGCAGCTGGAAGGAAATCTCCCGCGCCCTGCTCGAGCCTCGCCCCGATGTATTTATCCGGGTACTGCGTGACTGCAGCGCACTCAAGGCGTTGCTGCCGGAAGTCGACGCACTGTTCGGCGTGCCACAACCGCCCGCTCATCACCCGGAAATCGATACCGGCGCGCATGTACTCAGCGTGTTGCGCCAGTGCGCCGAATACCAGCAGCCGCTGACGGTGCGCTGGGCCTGCCTGCTACACGATGTCGGCAAAGGCCTGACGCCGAAGGCCGACTGGCCCCGGCATATCGCCCACGAACGGCGCGGACTGAAGCTGATCCGTGCGATCAACCAGCGCAGCAAGGCGCCGAAAGACTGTCAGGAACTGGCCCTGCTGGTCGGTGAGTACCACACGCACGGCCACCGTGCCCTCGAGCTGAAAGCCTCGACCCTGCTGGAGCTACTGCAGCACTTCGATGTGTTTCGCCGCCCGCAGCGCTTCGAGGCGTTCATCGCGGCCTGCGAAATGGATGCCCGGGGCCGGGACGGCCTGGAGCAACGCGACTACCCGCAGGCCGACTACCTGCGCGGAGCCATGCAGGCGGCTCGCACCGTGGCGGTACAGCCGCTGCTGGAGCAGGGCTTGCAAGGCCCCGAACTGGGCGAGGCACTGCGCCTTGAGCGCCTCAAGGCGCTCAAGGCCTACAAGGCACAGCCATAAGCCAACCCCTACGGCCTAACGTCGATGGCGCGCGCCGCGCGGTCTAGGCGTGCGCTGGGAAGGTTTGGCGCAGTTCGACTGGAGTAAGCTCGGCCCCGCGCCACTGGAATGCCACAGGATGGAGCTGCTGCTCGATCTGCGCCGCCTGCCACAGCGCGGCAAAACTGCGCTGTTCCGCCGGGTGCAGGCTATCCGGCACCAGTAGCGCCAACGGCCAGAGTACAAAGGCATTTTTCAGGATTTCCGCACGCGGCAGCACCAGTCCGTCGAAATTACCGACTTGATCGCCATACAGCAGCACATCGATATCCAGCGGCAGGCCCTTACGCTCGGGCGCATAACGACCGTTGTCCGCCTCGATGAATTTCAGCCGGCGATCCAACTCACCCAACGGCAGCTCGCTATAGCCGGCCACCACCAGGTTGAAGAAGGGCCCACTCTTGATGCCCACCGCCTGGCTTTCGAACACCGGCGAACAGCGCATGTCGCGCAGCATAGCCGCCAGCGCATCGAGCCCGGCCTGCAAATGCGCCTCACGCTCGATATTGCTGCCCAGACCAAGCACAACCGGAGTTAGCGACATCCGCGCTCGATCTCCACGCCAACACCGCCAATCGCTGCCGGTACTGCACCGGGCTTGGTCAACCTGAGGCGCAGCCAGGGAATCTGGAACTCGCTCAGCAACACCTCGGCCAGCCGCTCGGCAAAGGTTTCCACCAGAATGAACTGCGCTTCGCTGGCGAAGGCCTGGACACACGCCGACACCGCCGCGTAGTCGAGCGCCTTGCTCAGGTCATCACCAGCCGCTGCCGGACGGTTGTCCCAACCCAGGCACAGATCCAGACGCAAGCACTGGCGAATGTTCCGTTCCCAGTCGTAGGCGCCGATTACCGTATCGACTTCCAGGCCCTCAATAAAAACTGTGTCCAAGCACGCTCTCCACAACTCGAAAAACCACAACACGCCAAAGCCGCACCATATCGCTGGCTGACCGAGGAACAACTACTGTGCACGACTATACGGCGTTGAAATCAGGTTTAAATGCTCATTTGCGACTCGTACGCCACGCTTTTGTCTTGCCGGGCTAGCCGTCCACGCCATCGAGGTAGCGTACTCGAGCCATCGCCGGCGCTCGCTACCTTTTTCAACCGCCTGCTAGAATCCAGCCATTCCTTCACCATGGAATGGCTACCATGTTTTGGCTACTGGCGATCCTCGCCTACCTGCTCGGCTCGCTGTCCTTCGCCATTCTACTCAGCCGCAAGGCGGGTGGGCCGGATCCGCGCGCCAATGGCTCCGGCAACCCCGGCGCCACCAATATGCTGCGGGTCGCCGGCAAACGCCTGGCCACCTTGACCCTGCTCGGCGACCTGCTCAAAGGCTTGCTCCCAGTCCTGGCCGGCGCCCTGCTTGGCTTGAGCCTGCAACAGCAAGCCTGGCTGGGCCTCGCAGCCGTGATCGGCCATCTTTACCCGCTGTACTTTCGCTTCCAAGGCGGTAAAGGCGTCGCCACGGCCGCCGGCATGCTGCTGGGGCTGTACCCACCGGCTGCACTGCTGGCCATCTGCGCCTGGCTACTGAGTTTCAACCTGACCCGCACCAGCTCACTGGCCGCGCTGATCGCCATCCCGCTGAGCCTGCCATTGCTGGCCTGGCAACAACCCGAAGGATTGCTGCCGATGAGCGCAGTGACCGGCCTGATCATCTGGCGACACCGTAGCAATCTACGTGATCTGTTCGACGGCCGAGAACGGCATTTCTAGCAAGCCTCCGCAAGACAAGCGGCAGACCGACTGGAGCTTGCTCTATGCCGTTCGCTGCTAGAGCGCCGGCAACGCCTCCATCGGCCAACGCGCCTGCACCTTGATATTCAGCTCCTCATGCTGCCCGGCCTTGAGGCGCTGGCAACCGGCATAGGCGATCATCGCACCGTTGTCGGTGCAGAACGCCGGACGGGCGTAGAACACCTGCCCTTTGAACTCGGTCAGCATTTTTTCCAACCCCAGACGCAGCGCCTTGTTCGCGCTGACGCCGCCAGCGATCACCAGAGAGCTGAGCCCGGTCTGCTTGAGCGCCCGGCGGCACTTGATGGTCAGGGTATCGACCACCGCCTGCTGGAACGCCAGGGCGACGTCACAGCGGGTCTGCTCGCCGTCATCGCCGGCAGCGCGGCACTGTTGCCAGGTATTCAGGGTAAAGGTCTTCAAGCCACTGAAACTGAAATCCAGTCCCGGCCGGTCGGTCATCGGCCGCGGGAAGGTAAACCGCCCCGGTGTGCCCTGCTCGGCCAGTCGCGCGATTTCCGGTCCGCCCGGATATTGCAGGCCCATCATCTTGGCGGTCTTGTCGAAGGCTTCGCCGGCGGCATCGTCGAGGGACTCGCCGAGCAGCTGATAACGACCGATGCCATCAACCCTCACCAACTGGGTATGACCACCGGAGACCAACAAAGCGACGAACGGAAAAGCTGGTGGGTTTTCTTCCAGCATCGGCGCCAGCAAGTGGCCCTCCATATGGTGCACGCCAAGCGCAGGAATGCCCCAGGCGAATGCCAGCGCCTGGGCGCAGGAAGCGCCCACCAACAGCGCCCCAACCAAGCCCGGGCCTGCGGTATAGGCAACGGCCTCGATATCGCTCGGTGTGCACTCGGCCTCGGCCAATACCTCGCGGATCAACGGCAGCATGCGCTTGACATGATCGCGCGAGGCCAGCTCGGGCACCACCCCACCGTAGATGCGGTGCTGCTCGATCTGACTGAACAAGGCATCGGCCAGCAGGCCACGCTCGCTGTGATAGAGTGCGACACCTGTCTCATCGCATGAAGTTTCCAATCCCAGTACCAGCATGGGCAACGCCTTGATATGGAGAGGCTGAACGCCAGAAGGCGCGCATGATAATCGGCGCTGGCGGACTCAGACCAGTCCTTTTCGATCAGAGGCTTTGCATTCCTGGCGATGAGGCGGTAACATCCGCAACCCTTAAAAACGTACGTTCTCCAGCGCCATTTGCCAGGAGTACGACACCCCCCGGTAATAAAGAAGGTACGCCCTGGATGCCAGCCGTCAAACTTAAAGAGAACGAACCCTTCGACGTAGCTCTGCGTCGTTTCAAGCGCTCTTGCGAAAAAGCCGGTGTTCTGGCCGAAATTCGCAGCCGTGAATTTTATGAAAAACCGACTTCCGAGCGCAAGCGCAAAGCAGCAGCCGCTGTTAAGCGTCACGCCAAGAAAGTACAGCGCGAACAGCGCCGCAGCGTTCGCCTGTACTAATACGTACAAGCGCAACGCCTGAATGCCCGGCCTCGGCCGGGCTTCGCTTTTGGACTCCGCACCACCTACGGGTGGCGCGGGGTCTTTTAGTTTCCGCAATATTGTCCAGCCGCCTCGCACGGCAGAATCCTGAGCGCCTATGGCCGGCCTGATTCCACAGTCTTTTATCGATGATCTGCTCAACCGCACCGATATTGTCGACGTGGTCGCCTCGCGCATCCAGCTGAAAAAGGCTGGCAAGAACTACACCGCCTGCTGTCCCTTCCATAAAGAAAAAACCCCCTCATTCAGCGTCAGCCCGGACAAACAGTTTTATTACTGCTTCGGCTGCGGCGCGGGCGGCAACGCCCTGGGCTTCATCATGGACCACGACCAACTGGACTTCCCCCAGGCGGTCGAGGATATGGCCAAGCGCGCCGGCATGGACGTGCCGCGCGAAGAAAACGGCCGCGACAGCAAACCGCGCCAACCCACCGACTCACCGCTATACCCACTGCTGACCGCCGCAGCCGAGTACTACCGCCAAGCCCTGAAGAGCCATCCACAGCGCAAGGCCGCCGTGGAGTACCTCAAGGGTCGCGGCCTGTCCGGCGAGATCGCCCGCGATTTCGGCCTGGGCTTCGCCCCACCAGGCTGGGACAACCTGTTCAAGCACCTGGCCAGTGACGGCCTGCAGCAGAAGGCCATGATCGATGCCGGCCTGCTGGTTGAAAACGCCGACAACCCGGAAAAAGTTAAGCGCTACGACCGCTTCCGCGACCGAGTGATCTTCCCCATCCGCGACAGCCGCGGCCGGGTGATCGCCTTCGGCGGCCGGGTACTCGGCGACGACAAACCCAAGTATCTGAACTCCCCGGAAACCCCGGTATTCCACAAGGGCCAGGAACTCTACGGCCTGTTCGAGGCACGCAAAAGCAACCGCGACCTCGACGAAATCATGGTGGTCGAGGGCTACATGGACGTCATCGCCCTAGCCCAGCAAGGCCTGCGCAACGCCGTCGCCACCCTCGGCACCGCCACCAGCGAAGAACACCTCAAGCGCCTGTTCCGCGTCGTGCCCAGCGTACTGTTCTGCTTCGACGGCGATGCCGCCGGACGCAATGCCGCCTGGCGCGCCCTGGAAGCGACCCTGCCGAGCCTGCAGGATGGCCGGCGCGCGCGCTTCCTGTTTCTGCCCGACGGCGAAGACCCGGACACCCTGGTGCGCAGCGAAGGCACCGACGCCTTCCGCGCCCGCATCAACCAACAGGCGCAACCGCTGGCCGACTACTTCTTCCAGCAACTCAGCGAAGAGGCCGACCCGCGCTCACTCGAAGGCAAAGCCCATCTGGTGACCCTGGCCGCCCCACTGATCGACAAAATTCCCGGCAACAACCTGCGCACCCTGATGCGCCAGCGCCTGACCGAAATCACCGGACTCAGCGGTGAAACCCTGAGCCAGATGGCACCAACCGGCAAAAGCAGCGCCCAATCGCACACCAGCCATGCGACGCCCGGCGACTACTATCCGGAGCATGGCGAAATCCCCGATAGCGCCTACTATGATGTCGCCCCCAGCCACAATGAATACGAAAACCCCAACCCAACGGCGGGCTTCGAGCACAGCAAGGGCAAGAGCAACTGGAAGAAAGAAGGTGGAAAGTGGAGTAAAAAGGGTCGCGACGACGCCACGCCACGCGCACCACGCACAGCCGTAAGCGTCGAATCGCCGCACCTGAGCGCTTTACGCACGCTGCTGCATCACCCGGAATTGGCGCAGAACGTCGAAGACGTCAGCCACTTCGCCGCCGAAGATGACACCTACGCACAATTGCTGGTTGCCCTGCTCGGCGCCCTGCAAAAGAACCCGAAACTGCGCGCACTGCAACTGATCGCGCGCTGGCACGGTACCGATCAGGGCCGCCTATTGCGGGCCCTGGCGGAAAAGGAGTGGCTGATTTCGGCCGACAACCTTGAACAACAGTTTTTCGACACTATAACTAGTCTTGTAGCCCGCCAACGCGAGCGCAGCCTGGAACATTTGATCAACAAAGCCCGTCAAAGTGAGTTGAGTGCAGAGGAAAAAAACCAGCTGCGCAACCTGCTGAGCCGTAATGCATCACCGGTAATCCCGAGCCCAACTGGCGCATAGGGGTCTTATTCGGGTATAATCCGCGGCTTGTTTTTAGCCCGCCAAGACCTTCAGTGGATAGGGTGTTATGTCCGGAAAAACGCAACAACAGTCCCGTATCAAAGAGTTGATCACCCTGGGTCGTGAGCAGAAGTATCTGACTTACGCAGAGGTCAACGACCACCTGCCGGAAGATATTTCAGATCCGGAGCAGGTGGAAGACATCATTCGCATGATCAACGACATGGGGATCCCTGTACACGAGAGTGCTCCGGATGCGGACGCCCTTATGTTGGCCGACTCCGATACCGACGAGGCCGCCGCTGAAGAAGCTGCTGCCGCGCTGGCAGCGGTGGAGACCGATATTGGCCGTACCACCGACCCGGTGCGCATGTACATGCGTGAAATGGGCACCGTGGAACTGCTGACACGTGAAGGCGAAATCGAAATCGCCAAGCGTATCGAAGAAGGTATCCGAGAAGTCATGGGTGCTATTGCCCACTTCCCGAACACCGTCGACAGCATCCTCGCCGAATACACTCGCGTTACCACCGACGGTGGCCGCCTGGTCGAAGTCTTCAACGGCTATATCGACCCGGATGACGGCACTGTTCCTGTTGCAGCCCCTGCCGCGCCTGTACCGGTCAAAGACGGCACTGCCGCCGACGCCGGTGACGACAAGGAAGAGGCAGAGGACGACACCGAAGAGGAAGAAGAAGGCGACGGCGGCCCGGATCCGGAAGAGGCCCTGCGCCGCTTCACCGCGATCTCCGAGCAACTGGAGATCGCCAAGAAGACGCTGAAGAAGCATGGTCGCGGCAGCAAGCAAGGCATTGCCGAGCTGAAAGCCCTGGCTCAGCTGTTCATGCCGATCAAGCTGGTGCCCAAGCAGTATGAAGCACTGGTGGTTCGTGTGCGTGGCGCCTTGGAGCGCCTGCGCGCTCAAGAACGCGCCATCATGCAACTCTGCGTACGTGATGCACGCATGCCCCGCGCTGACTTCCTGCGCCTGTTCCCAGGCAATGAAATTGATGCAACCTGGTCCGAGCAACTGGCCAAGGGCAAAGCAAAGTACGCCGAGGCCATCGGCGGCCTGCAAGTCGACATCCAGCGCTGCCAGCAGAAGCTGGTTGCCCTGCAAGCCGAGTGCGACCTGACTCTGGCCGAGATCAAGGACATCAACCGTCGCATGTCGATCGGCGAAGCCAAGGCTCGTCGCGCGAAGAAAGAGATGGTTGAGGCGAACTTGCGCCTGGTGATCTCGATTGCCAAGAAGTACACCAACCGCGGCCTGCAATTCCTCGATCTGATCCAGGAAGGCAACATCGGCTTGATGAAAGCGGTGGACAAGTTCGAATACCGTCGCGGCTACAAGTTCTCGACCTATGCCACCTGGTGGATCCGTCAGGCGATCACTCGCTCGATTGCCGACCAGGCCCGCACCATCCGTATTCCGGTGCACATGATCGAGACGATCAACAAGCTCAACCGTATCTCGCGGCAAATGCTGCAGGAAATGGGTCGCGAACCGACCCCGGAAGAGCTGGGTGAACGTATGGAAATGCCTGAGGACAAAATCCGCAAGGTATTGAAGATCGCCAAAGAGCCGATCTCCATGGAAACCCCGATCGGCGACGACGAAGACTCGCACCTGGGTGATTTCATCGAGGATTCCGGAACACAGTCGCCGATCGACGTGGCAACCGTGGAAAGCCTCAAGGAAGCCACCCGCGAAGTACTCTCCGGCCTCACCGCACGTGAAGCCAAGGTACTGCGCATGCGCTTCGGCATCGACATGAATACCGACCACACCCTCGAGGAGGTTGGTAAACAGTTCGACGTAACGCGTGAGCGAATTCGTCAGATCGAGGCCAAGGCCCTGCGCAAGTTGCGCCACCCGACGCGAAGCGAGCATCTGCGCTCCTTCCTCGACGAGTAATCCAAAACCCCCGGCCCAAACCGGGGGTTTTGCTATCTGCTGGCCTTGCGCGCCAAGCCCCGTCTACACTCGACACATCACTCGATCTGTTACGAGGCCGCCATGCCGCGATTGCCGGCCATTCTCCTGTTGTGTCTGGTGTATTGGGTCAGTCCGGTTGCAGCCTTGTCGCTCAGCGAAGAGGAGCGCGCCTGGCTTGCCGAGCACCCCGTGCTGCGCCTAGGCATCGACGCCTCCTGGCCGCCATTCGAGTTCCGCGACCCACAGGGCCGCTACCAGGGCCTGGCCGCCGACTACATCGCCTTGCTCGAGCAACGCCTGGGCGTGAGCCTGCAACCGAGCGACAGCACCAGCTGGAGCGAAGTACTGGAGCAGGCCAAGGCCGGCCAACTGGACTTACTGCCCGCGGTCATGGCCACGCCTGAACGGCAGACTTACCTGACCTTCAGCCGTCCTTACCTGGACTTCCCGATTGTCATCCTGGCGCGCGATGACGGCCCGCAACCACGCACGATGAAGGACCTCCATG
The DNA here is from genome assembly GCF_035621475.1 of Pseudomonas paeninsulae. Classification (NCBI taxonomy): domain Bacteria; kingdom Pseudomonadati; phylum Pseudomonadota; class Gammaproteobacteria; order Pseudomonadales; family Pseudomonadaceae; genus Pseudomonas; species Pseudomonas paeninsulae. Next base: position 486,502 of record NZ_CP141799.1, on the reverse strand, counting down.
GCCTTAAAATTACCGTGGTCGATAATTATGCGCCCCATGAACTGCTGCGCAGCCAGCACCCTGACCTCAACCTGCTACCGCTGCCGACCGTCAATGCGGCCCTGCAAGCACTAGCAACCGGCCAGGCCGATGCCTTGATCGGCGACCTCGCCTCCAGTGTCTGGAGCATGCGCCAGCTCAAACTGAAAGGCCTGACCATCAGTGGCGAAACGCCCTATCGCTATAAGCTCTCCATGGCCGCGCCACGCGACCAAGCGGTGCTCATCGGGATTCTCGACAAGCTCCTCGCCGACATCAGTAGCAGCGAAATCAGTGCCCTGCAGGCGCGCTGGGTCGGCCACCTAGAGGACAGGCGCAGCATCTGGCGCGAACTGCTGCTGTATGGCCTCCCGGCTTTGCTTGCGCTGTGCGCCATCATCGCCGTGATACTGCGTATCAACCGCCGCCTGCATGCCGAAATGACCACTCGCAGTCTGCTCGAACAAAAATTGCGCAACAGCGAACAGCACTACCGCAGCCTGGTGGAAAACCTCTCGGCCATCGCCTGGGAAGCACGCCTGGATGACTACAGCTTTACCTACGTCTCGCAACATGCGGAAAAACTGCTCGGCTATCCGCTGGCCGACTGGAAACGTCCAGGCTTCTGGCTGAGCACCCTGCACCCGGATGACGCACAGCAGGCCCTCGGCTACTGCCAACGCGAAAGCACCGCCGGCCGCGACCATAGCCTCGACTACCGCATGTATGCCGCCGACGGTCGCGTGCTATGGATCCGCGACATCGTTACCCTGGCCCGCAGTGGCGACGAGACGATCATGCGCGGCCTGATGGTCGACATCAGCGAAGCCAAACAGGCCGAGCAGGCCCTGCGCCTCTCCGAACAGAAATTCGCCTCGGTCTTCCAGCAATGCCCGGACATCCTGGTGATCGCGCGCAGGGCCGACGGCTGCCTGCTGGAAGCCAACAACGCCTTCGAACAGCAGACCGGCATCCCCGTCAGCGAGGCACTCGGCAAAACTGCCACCGAATTGAATATCTGGGGCAACCCCGGCATCGGCCAGACCCTGCTCAGACGCCTGCAAGACGAGAGCCTACGCAACCTGGAAATTTCCTTTCAGCGGCGTGACGGCCAATCCTTCACCGGCCTGATCTCCGCCCAGGCCTTCCAGCTCGCCGATACGCCGGCGCTGGTAATGGTGGTGCGCGACATCAGCCAACTCAAAGCCACCCAACAGCAACTGCTGAACTCCGAAGAAAAATTCGCCAAAGCCTTCCACGCCTCCCCCGACGGCCTCGTGATCAGCCGTGTCCGCGACGGCCAGCTGATCGAAATCAATCAAGGCTTCAGCCGTATCACCGGCTACAGCAGCAGCCAAGCAGCCGGCCGCTCAACCCTGGAACTGGGTGTCTGGGCCAACCCCGCAGACCGCGTCAGGATGATCGAGCAGATCGACCTGCACGGCAGCGTGCGTGACCTGAGCGCCTCGATCCGCACCCGCGATGGTCAGACACGCCTGTGCGAACTGTCTGCCCAACCGATCCAGGTCGGCGACGAGGCCTGCCTGCTGACCATCGCCCGCGACATCACCGAACGCCAGCTCATGCAGGAAAAACTCCAGCAAGCCGCCACCGTATTCGAAAGCACCGCCGAAGGCGTGATGATCACCGACCCCCAGCAGCGCATCGTCGCGGTCAACCGCGCCTTCAGCGAAATTACCGGCTATAGCGAAGCCGAAGCGCTCGGGCAAACACCCCGGCTACTTGCCTCCGGCCAGCACGACAGCGCCTTTTACAGTGCCATGTGGCACCAACTGGAAGATCAAGGGCACTGGCAAGGGGAAATTTGGAACAGGCGCAAAAACGCCGAAATCTTTCCGCAATGGCTGACCATCAACGCCGTGCGCAATGCAGACCAACAGACCACGCACTTCGTCGCCGTGTTCGCCGATATCAGCTCACTCAAACAGGCCCAAGCCCGACTCGACTACCAGGCCCACCACGACTCGTTGACCGGCCTGCCTAACCGCATGCTGTTTGAAACGCGGCTGCATGCCGCACTCGACGATGCGCGAACCGACGACCGCCAAGGAGCGGTCCTGTTTCTCGACCTCGACCGCTTCAAGCACATCAACGACAGCCTTGGCCACCCGACCGGCGACCAGCTGCTCAAGAGCATTGCCGTCCGCCTCAAGCAACAACTGCGCGACATCGACACCGTTGCCCGACTCGGCGGCGACGAGTTCATCATCCTGCTGCCGGGCCTGCACCAGAGCGAGGACGCCAAACTGGTCGCCAACAAACTGCTCGCCTGTTTCGGCCTGCCCTTCCACATCGACGACCACCAGTTCCATATCAGCGCCAGCATCGGCATCAGCCTGTACCCGGATGACGGCCTGGACGTCGCCACCCTGGTGAAGAACGCCGACGCCGCCATGTACCGCTCCAAAGCCAAAGGCCGCAACCGGGCCGAAATGTACACCCGCGACCTGACCTTCCAGGCCACCGAACGCATGGCCCTGGAACATGAACTGCGCCGCGCCCTGGAGCGCCAAGAGCTGCAACTCTACTACCAGCCTAAACTCAACCTGAGCACCAATCGCCTGGCCGGCGCCGAAGCCCTGATACGCTGGATCCACCCGGTATTTGGCGAAATTGCGCCCGACCGTTTTATCCCGCTGGCCGAGGAAACCGGGCTTATTCTGCCGCTGGGCGACTGGGTGCTGCAGCAAGCCTGCTGGCAAATGCGCGAATGGCAACTCCTCCACGCGCCTTTCGGCCCCCTCTCGGTCAACCTGGCCGGCGCCCAACTGCACCAGCCGCACCTGCTCGAACGCATCTCGCAGCTGCTCGACGACAACTCTCTCGACCCCAGCCTGCTGCAACTGGAAATCACCGAAAGCTTCATCATGAACCAGACCGAGGACGCCCTGAGCATCCTCCACCAACTCAAAGCCCTCGGCGTGCAACTGGCCATCGACGACTTCGGCACCGGCTACTCCTCGCTGAGCTACCTCAAGCGCCTGCCACTGGACACCCTGAAGATCGACCAATCCTTCGTCCGCGGCCTGCCGAACGACCCACACGACGTAGCCATAGCCCGCGCCATCATTGCGCTCGGGCGCAGCATGCAACTCACGGTGATCGCCGAAGGTGTGGAAACCAAGGAACAGGAACTGTTTCTCGCCGCCGAAGGCTGCGAGCAGATCCAGGGCTTCATCCTCAGTCGCCCCATCGCCGCCGACACATTCGCGCATAATTTCCTCGGCCCGCGTCGTACGGTTGGCACTACAGAGAAGGCACCGGTATAATCCGCCGGCTTCTGAGGGCCCATAGCTCAGTTGGTTAGAGCAGGGGACTCATAATCCCTTGGTCCACGGTTCGAGTCCGTGTGGGCCCACCAACTCCAAAGCCGCGCACTGCGCGGCTTTTTCACGTCTGCAGCAAAAACGGCTAGACCAGCTCCACAGCCCAAAGGGGCGAATTCAATACTTGCCGGTACAACGGTATGCATCGCACCTAGTTTCGTAGACACCTCCAGGCCTTATGCAGGGCACCCATCAACCGGACACTTGGCATCCGGGCAGACTGGACTACGCTCAGTGAACCTTGAAAAGGAGTTCGAGCTATGTCCCTTCATGCGCAAGGCCGCGCGCTTCTGTTTCTCGCTCCCCTCTGGCGGTTCTGCACCGCCGACGCAATGCCTATCGCAACACATCACCCCTGGCGCTTTATCGGCTCACCCCATGCGTGAGACCGACCGCGCGCGCTCGCCCCTCTCTCGCAAACAGGCAAGGAGCTCCCTATGTGCACCATCGGCACCGTCTTTGACGGCAGCAGCATCCACACCTTCAAACAGTGCGACCTGATCCCCATCACCGCCTTCAACTCGCCGGAAGTGCGGGCCGGCAGCAACGGCGTCAATAGCTATATCGCCATGACCCGCCAGGGCAGCCCGGGGATCTGGGCCGGGGTCAACAACCATGGCGTGGCGTTTGTCGCCGCCGACACCTACACCACCACCGCGGCCGACTATTACGCCAGCAGTGCCCAAGCCGAGGCCCTGTTTGCCGCTTACGAGGCCAGCATCAGCAGCCATACCAGCGCCATCGAGGCGGCGCAGAGCCTGATTGATTTCTATCGCAATACGGGTGGTAACACGCCATTCCCGGCACCGGACATTTCCATGATCAGCGGCTGGGCAGACCCGCAGAAAACCCAGCCGATCAGCATTCTTATCGAGTACATGCCCAACCCTTTCAACCAGGACCCGGTGCGTCTGATCAAGCGCTCTGGCGGTTTTTTCGTTTCGACCAACAATTTCCGCCTGCAACCCAATGCCGTGCACTACCCGGCCAATCACAGCACCTACCTGCGCCTGCAGCGCGCCGAAACCATTCTGCAGGTCGACCCCAGCCATCAGGGCATCAAGACCCTGCTCAGCGACCAGTACTACGGACAAACCGAGCTGTCGATTTGCCGTGAAACCGACTACCTGGGCATCGAGTTTCACACCCAGGCCACCGCGCTGTTCAGTGCCGGTGCCAGCAGCGCGCAGTGTGAGTACCAGATCAACGGCAACCCGAAGACCAACCCCCTCAGCCTGTTTCCGGAGATCCTGTCATGAGCCCCATCGACATCAGCCTCAAGCTCGCCGACCAGTCGCCTATCGCCCCACCCGCGCAAGGGTTCTTCTATGTCGACCAGGGTAACTACCAGACCTTCGTGCTGACCGGCACCCCGCTGACGGCCTACTCCGACAGTGCCACCTCCTGCATCATCACCGCCGTGGTCAGCAGCTTCGATAACCACAACAGCCTGACCCTGGCCCACCTCGACAGCCCCGCCTGCATCGACGCCTTCTTCGACCTGATCGCCGCCCAGCCCGCCAACAGCTGGCAACTATTCGCCCAAGGTGCCAACCCGCCGGACAACAGCACCGCCCAGGCCAATGCCAACCAATTGCAAGCCCGCATTGACCAACTCGGCAGCCGTGTCGTGCAGTGCGAACTGGCGCTCTTGCAGGGCGACCCGCGACAGAACAACCGTGGCGATTTCGGCGTCAGTTACTCCGGCGATGGCCACGCCGTGGCCAGCAACCAGCCCTACGACCTGCAGCTGTATCAGCGCGATCCGACCTGCGGCGGGCAAACGGTGTACTGCATCATGCGCCGCCAGGAGCAGCCGCCCGTACAGATTCGCAACGCCGGCCTGCCCTTTACCCATGCCGAACTGGTCGAACTGGCGGAAATCGCCCTGCAGTATCGTAAAGACCCGCAAGACCCCAGCACGGCCTTCAGCAACATCGTCAACCTGCAAAACGAAGAAATCCGGCAGAACTGGTCGACCACCCCGGCCTATGAGGCCCCCTGGTTCTCCGACCAGCTCAAGCTCGGCGCCGCCTTCAGCATCGCCATGGCACCCGTGGTCAGCCTCAGCGCCCAGCACCTGAGCCGCACCACGGCGCCCAGCTTCGGGCGGCTACGCCAGGCCCTGCTGACCCAACGCTGAGCCACGACCGAGACAAGCCAGGAGGCACCCTATGCATATCGCCATTATCAATACCGGCGGCACCATCAGCTGCGTCGGCGACCCGCTCGCGCCGATGAGCGCCACGGCCTTTGCCGAGGCCAGCGAGCAGTTGCTCAACCCGATCCTGCAGCAGCAATTCCCTGACCTCAGCATCGGCTATCTGACCCAGATCAGCTTCCCCGAGTCGGCCAGCAACACCCTGGACAGCACCAATCTGCAACCCACCGACTGGTGCATCATGGCCCAGGGCATCCTGGACAATTACGCCGCCTACGACGGCTTCGTCATTCTCCACGGCACCGACAGCATGGACTTCTCCGGTGCCGCGCTGGCGTTTCTGCTCAACAGCTTCGACGCCAACGGCTATGCCACCGCCGTGCTGAACAAGCCGGTGATCATCACCGGCTCGCAGGTGCCGCTGTATTACCAGGCCAGCAGCGATCAGGCCTTAAGCCTGAACTTCAACACCGATGCGTATCAGAACCTCTGTGGCGCGGTCGCGGCCGCACAGAGCGGTATTGCCGAGGTGTGCGTGTACTTTCACAACCACCTCTATCGCGGCAACCGCGTGGTCAAGACCAACGCCAGCCAGTTCGACGCCTTCTCGTCCCCCAACTACCCGGCCCTGGCCGAATATGGCATCAGCCTGACGCTCGATAACGCCGCCTGCCTGCCCGGCCCCGTGCACGGCAGCCTCAGCCTGGAGAGCCCCGACGTGCTGGTCGGCCAGCAGAATCAGCTCAGCGGCATCACGGCCTGCATCAATAACTTTCCGATTGTTCAGTTGAACGCATTCCCCGCGCCCTACAGCCTCTCGCCGCCCAGCGCCTTTCTCGCCACGCTGGTCGACGCCGTGGTCAGCGCCGGGGCGCGCGGCATCGTTCTGGAGTCCTATGGCGAAGGCAACTTCCCCTCCGGCAACCCGGACACGCCCAGCGCCGGGGCCATCTACCAGGCCCTGAATCAGGCCAATCAGAGCGGCGTCAACCTGGTCGACTGCACCCAGGTCTTGGCTGGCACGGTGAACAATGGCGCCTATGCCTCTGGTGCCTGGCTGCCCCAGGTGGGTGCCCTGTCGCCAGCGGACATGACGCCCATGGCCGCCCTGGCCAAGTTGATGATCCTGATGGCCGCCGCCGCAACCAACGGCTGGACACCTCAGCAGGTGCAGACCCTGCTGCAAACCAACCTGGCCGGCGAGATGCGGAGCGTCAATTACCTGGACAGCCGGATCAACCCCGACCTGCTGCCCAACCAGAGCATCAGCGCCCTGGATGGCAGCGCCAGCCTGAGCAACACCCCAGACCAAGGCCCGCTACTGCTGGCCAGCGTCCAGGACACGCCACTGTGGCGCCTGCCCATCACCATCCAGCCGAGTGATTTGCCAGGTCGCCTGCGCATGCAGGATGACGGCAACCTGGTGTTCTACAACCGCAACAACCAGGCCATCTGGGCCAGCGATACCGGCCAGTACGGTGGCGCTTCTTCGCGCCTGGTTATCAGCGGCCATTACGCCAGTTCGGTGCCAGACAACAGCCTGACCCTGCAGGTGTACAACTACTCCAGCATGGTCAGTGCCAGCCAGCTCTACCCTTAGCAGGCCGTTGCAAAACTACCTACGTTGCCGATACGGCGTTAAAAACAGGCTCGTGCGCGAGTCCGATCAAAATGCTCATTTACAGCACGTAAACTCCGCTTTTTCGCCTGTTTTTGCCTTGTCTCGGCTGCCTCGCCTACATTTTTCAACGGCCTGTTAGCCCCAACCCACCCAGCGAAAAGGAATACGCCATGAACAGCTCAGCACGCCCCTTCAAATTCAGCGGTGTAATCGCGCCCCAGGACTTCTTTCACCAAACCACCAGCGCCCCGGCACTGGGCGCGGTACCGGACGAACACTACATCGCCCCCACGGTTATCCCGGTACAGATCAGCGTGCCTGAACAGAAAACCATCGGCGTGCCCCAATACTCGGCCACGGTGTACGGAGAGGCGGCCGGCCGCTACGACCCCGCAGGCGACTGCCAGGGCAACTTCATGTCATTCAGGTTCCAGCCCAACAACAACTGTTATGCCTACGGCTGCAACATCACCCCCAACACCTTTCCGCAGCCAGGACGGCAGAGCGGCTACCTGCTCACCGCCGCCGACTTTCAAAAGCCCTTCGCCGAGCTGGGGGCCCTGGTCAGCAGCTACGCAGTCAACGACGGGCTGGAGTTGGTCGGCACCAGCCTCGAACAGCTGTTTGCCTTCAAGTCCAGCAAGCAGGGCACCAACCCACAACCGCCAGGCAGCCTGGGGGCCGGCTACCTCGGCGGGCACTTTGTCGCGCTGATGGTCTCAACGGCGGGCGATGCCAACTGGCCGGGCGACTACCACTGGGCGCGCTGTGACAACTCATCCGGCGCTTGCGACAGCTGGTCACAGAAGGACGGCTCAGACCAGGTGACCAACTTCGACTTTGCCGGCAACCCCATCAGCAACCCCATGACCGCCAATTGGCAAGTCAACCAGGGGCCGGTCTCCAGCACCGATAGCCGTGAACTGGTGGTGGAGTACGGCTTCTACTGCTTTATGTTTATCCCGGAAACCGGGGTGAAAATCATCTAATCCGACACCCGCGACAAAAAGCCCAGCGTAGGGAAAAGGGGACTGATTTATTTTTGGTCCCCTGAGATTACGCCCCTCTCCTAAATCAATGCGGTGCTATTAGCGCAGGATTGAAGAGTCCAAAAATGGGACTTATCGTTCCCTTTCTGAGACTTATCGAGCCAGCAAGCCATCCCACTCAGCGATGCCATATTTTCCGCAACCCAGCAGAAGGTGCTGGGCTTGGTGTATGGCAGGCCAGATCAAAGCTGTAACGATTACACACCTGAACGCACGCTAGCCAAACGTCTGCATAAACGGCTCAGCGCACCGCTTGATTGCTGCGACCACATGCGGAGCCTGTTCGCACAGCTCCGTCGAACGAGCCAGCACCTGCTCCAATGCCTGCAGCTGCTCACAGATCACTTCTTCTGGATGCGCCACATCACAGACCTTTGCGAAATCCAGTAGCCCTTGCCGAGACGCAAACAGCGACTTATTGCCCACCAGATCTAACGCCAATACATCCTCTGGAATATAGGCCGTGGTGTTGACGATATCGTAGGCCGGTGCCAAGCGTGCATCGCGCTGGGTAGGGTCGGAATACAGCAGCCCAAAGTTCTTCAGGTGGGCGTCGCCGTTGCCGACGATGCAGCTCAAGGTGACCATGGCGAATAACTGCGCCAGCGAGCCCTGCACCTGCTCGGGTGGGCAGAACAGGCGGATGGCCTTGACGATAGCCGAATAGCTCTTGCTGTACTTTTGCTCTGCAGCCAGCCCCATCAAGGCCGCCATGTCCTCGAAGCCGATGGGATTGAGTTGTTCATCGCGGTCGAAGCGGCGCATGACGAATAGCTTGGCGTTGGCGGAGAGGTAGAACTGCGGCACCGCAATCCCGGCTTCTCTGGCCACGGACATGCAGAGGAACTCGTTGATCGCCAACCCCGGAAACTCGTCCCGACCGCTCTTGATGATCAGGTCGGAGGTTTTCGAGGTAAACCGTTCCGGCGCAGAATCCTGCTGTTCTGGTACCAAGACCTTGGGCTGTACGCCCGATATGCCGGCGCGCAGGATGTAGCGATCCACCAGGCCGGCAAAAATATCTTCTGCACCGTCCCAGGCGAGGATTTCTTCGAGCCTTTCTCCGGGGAACTGTTGTCGCCGCAACAGCGCATCGACCTCCGGCGAGCTGACTGCCACCCGCCCGATAGGCGAACTGCTACCAGACAGTGCCAGCAGCAACATCGGGTCGACGTTCGCCACCTTGGCCAACCGATTACGCAACTGCTCCAGAACATAACCTTCTGGCAGGTTCATCTGGAAGATCGGGTGCAGTTCCCGGTGACGGTACTCATCCAAACGCACGGGCATCAGCAAACTGATCGCCGCCTGAGTCTTGGCGTCTTCGTGGTAGCGGAACAGATAGTCTCCGGCACTGGTAAGGATCTTCCCGCTGCCACCTTCTGGCGTTGCAACCTGCAGCACGGTGGTCATCAGTCAAATACTCCGTGTATTTCGTCCAGCGTGGGCATAGCTGCCGGCACAACACTGAGCTCGCAGTCGAGTGCTGCCAGCACACGCGCATAAGCCAGCATGCCCACCGACAGATCGCCCTTTTCGATAGCGATGATTTTCTGCCGGGTGAGGCCAGCCAAGGAAGCGAGCGCAGCCTGAGTCAGCCCGCGATTGAGGCGGCGCTGCCGAAGCTGCTCGCCGAGGCGCTGCGTGATGAGGGAATAGTCCATGTTATGAATACGTTACTAAATAGATTAGATGTAACGTATACCTGACTTAATAAAAAATCAACGCGGCGGCTGATACGCCCCCTGAAAAGGGCCATAAGTATTTCTCTCGCCCTAAGGCATCTTCGTACTGGAAACGAAGAATATGAGTGGCTGGGTTATCGGCAGCGAAAAGCAGGCGCAGTCGACGCGCAAGCTTGGCACTCAGTGCCCGGAACAAGATGTGGGACGGTTTTATAAACTCGAAGTGGAGTGATAGCAGTAAGCCTCGGGGGCACAAGCAGCCTCGTGAGTTCGATTAGACAGTGAGCCGAATAGCCGGCATTATCGGCTCATCTAATGAGCCGAATAGGCTCGCTAATCGGCTCACAAATGAGCAAGCCCCATGAATGACCCCTTCTGGATCTGGCAGCAGCCCAACTGGCCGCACTTCAGCTGGCAAGCCGAACCGCTTGCACCGCTGTTGCGGGCCTGCGCCCAAGCACAGGGGCGCTTGCTCGGCATGCTTGGTGCTGTCGGTAGTGATACCGAAGTGCAGAGCAGCCTGGATGCCCTGCTGCAGAACATCGTCACCTCATCAGCCATCGAGGGCGAGCAGTTGAATGTCGGCTCGGTGCGCTCCTCGTTAGCACGACGCTTAGGGCTGAGCGAGGAAGGTCGCACCACTTCACGCTCCGAAGGCCTGGCGCAATTGCTGCTCGATGCCACTCGCGCACATCAGCAGCCGCTTGACCTAAAGCGGCTGTATGGCTGGCACTGCTGGCTGTTCCCCAGCGACGACAACCTGTTGGCCCGCCCGCTACGCATCGGCACACTGCGCGGCGAAGAGCCTATGCAGGTTGTCTCCGGGCGCCTCGACCGCCCCACCGTACACTTTGAAGCGCCGCCACGCGCCGGGCTGGAAGAGCAACTGGCCGACTTCCTCACCTGGTTCGAGCGCAGCCGTAGCGATGTCAGTCTTGATCCATTGCTGCGCGCCGGCATCGCTCACTTCTGGTTCGTCACCCTGCACCCCTTCGATGACGGTAACGGCCGCCTGACTCGAGCGATCACCGACTTGGCGCTGGCCCAGGGCGAGCAGCAGGCGATTCGCTTTTACGCCATGTCAGCGAGCATCCTCGACGACCGCGCCGGTTATTACCGCATCCTCGAAGCCAGTCAGAAAGGCACGCTGGATATCACCGCCTGGCTGCAATGGTTCCTCGCTACGCTGCTCAAAAGCCTCGAACAAGCCCTTGCCCGCATCGACCGTGTGCTGGTTAAAACGCGCTTCTGGCAGACGCACCGCAGCCATGCCCTGTCAGCCGAACAAATAAAAGTGCTGAACCGCCTACTCGATGGCGGCGACAAAGGCTTTGAGAACGGTATCAGCGCCGCCCAATACCAGGCCGTGGCCAAGGTCTCCAAAGCAACGGCCACTCGCCATCTGGGCGACCTCCTTGAAAAAGGCTGCATCGAGCGACTGCCAGGCGGTGGGCGTAGCACCCGCTATCAGGCTAATTGCACGGCGAGCGGGCAAAGCAGCGACTCAACCTAAACGCCCATAACACTCAGAGGGCCGCGCTAGAGCGCCCGGTAATACTTTCGTGCCTTTACGCCTACTTTCGGTACTATCCGGGTAACTCAGGATTACTGAAGGTCAGGAAATGGACTTCACCCCCATCATCGCGCAGGTCTGGGGCACGCTTGGCTGGTTTATCCCGCTGATGCTGCTGATCGGCCTGCTCAAGTCGCCTTGGGCCAAGGGCCATATTGGCGAACTCCTGGTGCGTCTGTTCGCTCATTGGCAGCTGGATAAGCAGACCTACCGCCGCCTGCACAACGTCACCCTGAATACGCCAGACGGCACCACGCAGATCGACCACGTATTCCTCTCGCCCTACGGCATCTTCGTGCTGGAAACGAAGAACATGAGCGGCTGGATCTTCGGCAGCGAGAAGCAGTCGCAGTGGACGCAGAAGCTCTACAAACGCACCTTCAAATTCCAGAACCCGCTACGGCAGAACTACAAGCACCTCAAAGCCCTGGAAGCCACCCTTGGCGTAAACCCGGAGCACCTGCATTCGGTGATCACCTTTGTTGGCGGCAGCACCTTCAAAACCGAAGTGCCGGCCAACGTCACCCAAGGCATCGGTTTTATCCGCTACATCAAATCATTCCAGCAGCCGGTATTCAGCGAGGCTGAAGTCGATGCCATGCTGAAAGCTCTGCAAACCGACCGCCGCGCACCGACCCTCGCCACCCACCGCGAGCATGTGCAAAACCTCAAACGCCGAAGTGATCCGACAGCCGAGCGGCAATGCCCGAAATGCGGCAGCGCGCTGGTTATTCGCACAGTGAAATCAGGAGCGAAAGCAGGGCAGCAGTTTTGGGGCTGCTCGACTTTCCCCAAGTGCCGGACGATGCAGAATCTTTGAGGGGCAGAGCAATGAAACGATCAAGGAGCCACAGGACAGAAAATAAGTCTGTCCTTTTATCTCTACACATCAGCCTCGGCACAGATTACTTAATACCACAACAGATCAAACTCATAGAGGCCACATGCATTTTATAGTCGGGACGCCCCAACCCTCATCAGAAGAAACTACTATTTACTTGAAACCAAATACTCGATGGAATGACTATTCATTTATAACAGAATTTCATGCAAGCATTGTAAAAGGAAATAAAACGACCGTTCTAGGAGAAGTCAAGATAGGTTTCTTAGAACAAAACGAAGCGGCCGAAACCCCCGCATCCCTTAAGCAGCATTTCAAGGCATTGCCTGATACTTTCTTTTCCCTAGGACAAAATCCAGAATACTATGAGAATCTGAGAAGCGCATTAGAAACCACTGAGATCAAAGCATACTTATCAGCGTTAAGAGACGTCGCTTATGACGAAAATATATTTGAAATCGCATACAGAGAAAAAGTATTCACAGAATCATTATCTAGATTCGTTAGCATTTCAACGATAAAAGGCCAATTTAGGGAGATCATCTCAACAGGGGTTTCATTAAAAAACTACGGCTTCATATATACTCATGAAAACGGTGAAGGCATTGCCTTCAAAGTAAACCCAAACTCCAAACCCCCCACAAATGTACATGCACTAATTGGAGGAAATGGCGTAGGCAAAAGTCACATCTTAAGAAACATTGCTAATTCTATCGACAAAAAAGATGGGACCATTAAAAAGCTCAATGGATACCATATTTCAGCTTACGACTTCGGCCAACTAATTTATCTTTCATTAGGCGTCTTCGGAAACCCTATCAAAAATATTGATTTTAACGATTCCAGACTACGAATAGACCGAACAAAAAAGAAATATATAGGCATATATGACCAAAATACTGCGCAATTAAAAGACATATCCACCGAGATGGCCCGCGAGTTTGCAGGATCTCTATATAACTGCCTACATGGCTCAAAAATAAGACACGACAAGTTACGCAATGCGCTCGAGCTACTAGCCGTAGATACCAATTTCCAAGAAATTGAGCTCGAGGAACTCTCCCAACTCAAGTCAGAAGAAGAAATAAAGACCAAAGCAGCGTTCATTTTTTCCTCTCTTAGCTCAGGCCATGCGTCAGTCCTCTACTACATCACAAGCATAGTCGAAATAATCGAAGACAGAACGATATGCCTGCTTGATGAACCCGAAAACCATTTACACCCACCACTACTTGCTGCCTTTATACGAACCCTGTCCGAGATACTTACCGAAAGTAACGGTATTGCAATAATTGCAACACACTCACCAGTAGTAATCCAGGAAGTCCCAAGATCCTGCGTATGGAAAGTTGATAACGAGGGAGGTTTCTCCCGCCCTAACATCGAGACGTTTGGCGAAAGCATAGGTGATATCACATCTGACGTATTTAACCTCGACATGAGAAAATCCGGCTTTTACTCACTACTAGAAAGCGAAGTAAAAAAAGGAATTGAATTCAGAGAAATAATTAAATTATATCAAGGCCAAATTGGCTCAGAGGGGCGCGCAATAATAATCGCACACGCTCCAAGGGCAAATAAATGACCAAGAAAACATACGAATTTGACGAGGTATTTTCTGCCTGCATAAAAGGGAAGAAAGAACGAAAATTTACTGATCACGAAGAAAGGCTAAATAATTTCCTGAGAGGCGCACACAAGGTATTCAAAGTACACTGCAACTATCAAATATACCATGCCTATAAGGATGAGTCCGCACTGCATGGGTGGAATGGGAAAGAGCTAGAGTCAATATACGAAAAACTCAGAAGAAAAAAATCGGCAGGTCGATTCTATTATACAAAGTTAAGAGAAATGACTGCGGATGGGAAATGTCAGATTTGCTTATATGGTTCAGTAGAGAGCCTTGACCACTACCTTCCGAAGGAGTCATATCCATCTCTTTCCATTTCCGCCCACAACCTCATACCCTGCTGCCTTTCATGCAACGGAAAAAAATCAACACACAAGCCAAAAACAGCAAACGATCAAACCATACACTTCAAATTCGACCACTATTATGACAGCAACTGGCTTGAAGCCCAGTACAGCCACAACAGTCGCAGAATAACTTTTTCTCCAAACAAATCAAACTACCCAGAAAACTCCATCGACCACAAAAGAATATCTGAACATTTAAGAATTCATGAACTTTACGAGCTATATGAAACTTTAGCTCTAAAAGAAATACGAGACCTTGTCATAAGAGCAAATAAAAACAACTTAAACATAAAAACAACAATAGAATCTGAAATAGAATTGATTTTTGAAAACGCAAAATATTATCCAAATTCAAAGTTCACATTCAACCAATGGAAATTGGTGACATTTGAAGCATTATTAAAGTCAAAAGATTTCATAAGCAACGGAAAAAACATGCTTAACGAAGACAATTTTCTCCAACCACCAGAATATGACTTCGCGTAATAGATCAAAGGGGTCAGAATCATTGATTTTCAAGTTCGCCACTACGTTGCGAATGACCGGTTCAAGGCTCTAATTGCAGTCCAAACAGGGCGACTGCCAGTGCCAATGGGGCGCGGAGGGGCAGGCAGTCTGCGAAGTTTCGGGAGGGCAACAGATCATTGTCACTGACCCCATTGATCTCGTGTGGGCCCACCACCTTTAAAGCCGCGCACCGCGCGGCTTTTTCTTTTCTACGCGCAGTGTTTCGGCCGCTGACCTGCCTTGGATAGCTTACCGCTCTTTGCAGACATCTAGTTCCTCCTGCGATATCAGTTTAGTTTCAATACCTAGACGGTATTTACAGTAATCGATTACCCACTGTCGCTCTTCGTTATTCAACTTGTGCAGTTTTTTATTATCCGCATCGTTGGCAAAGATGTTCTCAAACTTAACCTGAAAAGTGGGGCGATTTTTGATGAAGAACACCGCATTCAGCTCCGCGTCGTCAATAGCTTTGTAGTATCCAACGAGCAGAGCGGTGACCAGTAACAGTGCAACAATAATGATTAGTTTTTTCATGATGTAGGCGGCTGTAATAGTTGGGTTTTTATACGAATTGATCGTTCCCACGCTCCTGCGTGGGAACGCCGCTATAGACGCTCAGAAGAAAAATGGGACAGATTTATTTTCCCAAATCAGTCCTTGGTCGGCCGGAGGGAGGGAGGAGTACCAGTCGTTCCGGGCTGGCTTGGTCGCCTGCGCCACCAAGGGCAAGTGAAAAGTGCCGCTGGAACCTTCTCGCTGCCGATTACCGCTGCTTGCATGCATCCAGTACCACCTGGTTGTTCAGCGCAGTTTCGATGCCGAGGCGGTATTTGCAGTAATCAATTACCTGCTCACGCTGCTCGGCAGTCAGCTTTTCCAGGGGTTTGTCGTCAGCATCGTTGGCGAATAGGTGCCTGAAAAAGAGAAGGTACCTTCGTGAAACATTACCGCTGTTTTCAGGCGTCCAACTCTACCTGCGTTTTTAGCTCGGTTTCGATAGCTAGCCGGTACTTGCAGTAGTTGATCACCGCTCTCCGCTCTTCGTCGCTCAGCCGACCGACTGGCTTGTCATCTTCATCCGTTAGGAAGATATTTTCGAATCGAATCTGTAACACTGGATGTTTCTTGAAAAAAAACACCAATCGATTATCTTCGGCGAAGTGTGTTTCGTAAACGCCTATTTTCAGCCACACGAATGACAATGCAAATATTGTCAACACAAGTATTATCTTTGTTTTCATGGCAAGGTCGGCGGCGGCAACAAGCCTGTAACCACTCTCAAGTTTTTCACCAGTTCCATCCCGACATTGCCTGGACAGATTTTTCCGTCCGCCGCTTGCCCGGGAAACTCACGATGCCCGCCCAATCGCTTAATCACGAATACACTTTTAAGGGCACTGAGCAAATTGGTGGCGGCTTCAATCTGTAGCGACGGTATAAGGTTGGGTTGGTGCCATGCCTAGGGACCGGGCAACTGGTGGGGTCAGAAAAACGAGCAGCGGGCTTGGCCATACGAGTTCCTTTCGTTTACAGGCAGATGCCAAACCCTACCAAAGCTGATCTTAGCTATCGACTGGCAGATCAACAGAGTGAGACCTGCTTAGGGAAAAGCACCGACGTAATTCCGCACCGGGAAGCACGCCAGCAGCATCAGCGAGACACTGCCCCATGGAAGAGAACACCTGACCGTTTTGCGATACAAAAAACAGTACGCTGACGGTACAGTGCCCAGCTTTTACAGCTTTCGCTCAATTACGCTTAAACCCATCTATAACGCTACTTTCAGCTCACTGTACCTGCGCCAAGCTACGCACGATTTCACTGGGTTTGCAGCGTTTCCAGGCAACGCATAATCCTTTGCTCCACGGTTCGAATCCGTGTGGGTCCACCACCTTTAAAGCCGCGCACTGCGCGGCTTTTGCGTTTCCAGCCCACCACACCCCACAGCACTGCCGGCTTGGCGCCAAGCGCCGTCCCGCGGCTTAGCCGATCGACTATCGCAGATGCGCCGGGTGCGCGCCATTAGCGCATCGCATGAGCCACGGCCGAGGCGGCAGCGACTAGTCTAGAGGGCGTCGCTCAAGACGGGC
Source organism: Pseudomonas paeninsulae (assembly GCF_035621475.1). Classification (NCBI taxonomy): domain Bacteria; kingdom Pseudomonadati; phylum Pseudomonadota; class Gammaproteobacteria; order Pseudomonadales; family Pseudomonadaceae; genus Pseudomonas; species Pseudomonas paeninsulae. The sequence goes on along the minus strand of NZ_CP141799.1, from coordinate 469,627 downwards.
GGCCTTGCCGCGCCGCCATCATCGCGTGCCACGGGGGGAGAAACGTCCGGATTTACGGACACCGGTCTTGATTTCTGGACACTCTGACTTGGCGACCGCAAAAACTGTCCAGATTCCCGGACTGAATGACCCAGCCGGCTACCCAATGAAAGATTAACCAGTTGATTTAAATGGACTTATCCAATGAGGCACAGAACCTGCTTAGTCCTAACGGTTAACCGTCGGCGCCCTTGCAGCGCCGACCGCTGCAGCTGACGGGGCGTGATCCGCCCCGCTTCGCCTTGGTCGCTGCCCGACCGGCAGCCCAGACAAAAACAACAAGAAGGAACTCCAGCATGTCGATGAAGCAACAGTTGTCCCGCCTGACCCACGGCATCACCGCCGCCGCGCTGCTCAGCGGCAGCCTGCTGGCCAGCCCGGCGATGGCCACCGAGAAGATCCGCTGGCAGGTGCCGCTGGCCTTCCCGTCGCACCTGATAGGCCTGACCACTCCGATCAAGCACCTCGCCGAGTCGCTCAAGACCATCTCCGGCGGTGACATCCAGCTGCGCTACTACGAGCCGGGCGAACTGGTGCCGGCGTTCGAGATCATGAATGCGGTGAGCAGCGGCAAGTACCCGGCCGGCTACACCTGGATCGGCTACGACCAGGGCAGCATCCCGGCCCTGCCGCTGTACTCCGGCGCGCCCTTCAACATGGAGCCGCCGGCCTACGTGGCCTGGTACTACCAGGGCGATGGCAAGAAGCTGCTGGAGGAAATCTACGCTCCGCACAACATCCATCCGATGCTGTGCAGCATCATCGGCCCGGAAGGCGCCGGCTGGTTCGCCAAGCCGATCACCCAGCTGAAGGACTTCGACGGCCTGCGCATCCGCTTCGCCGGTATCGGCGGCAAGGTGCTGGAGAAGCTCGGCGCCTCGGTCACCATGATCCCCGGCGGCGAGATCTATCAGGCGCTGGAGCGCAAGACCATCGACGCCACGGAGTTCTCCCAGCCGGCGATCGACAAGATGCTCGGCCTCGATCAGATCATCAAGAACTACATCATGCCGGGCTGGCACCAGACCCTGACCACCTCGCACCTGCTGGTCAACCAGGACGTGTGGGACAAACTCGAGCCGCAGAGCCGCGCGCTGATCGAGATGGGCTGCGAGTCAGCCACCCTCAAGGGCCTGGCCGAGAGCGAGTGGGCCCAGCCGACTGCCCTCGCCGAGTACCAGAAGGAAGGGGTCAAGGCCCAGGTTCTGCCCGAGCCGGTGCTGCGCGAACTGCAGCGCGTGACCAACGAGGTGCTCGACGAGATCGCCGGCCAGGACGCCATGTTCAAGCGCGTGCTGACCAGCCAGCGCGAGTTCATGAAACTGCACGGCACCTGGCACAGCATGGGTTACCTGCCACGGGACTTCTACCAGCACGACTGATCATGCACCCTGAACCTGCACGGGCCCGGCCATGCCGCGGCCCGTTGCGTCTTCCTGCCTGATACGTGCGAGGTTTTCCCGATGCAGCAACCTGCTTCTGCCGATGCGCAGGCCAGCGCTGACCTGCCCAACAACCGCCTGTCCTGGCGCCTGAACCGTCTGATCGTCGCCATCGGCCAGGCCAGTGCCTGGCTGTGGCTGGCGGTGCTGCTGGTGGTGCTGAGCAATGTGTTCAGCCGCTTCGTCCTGGCGCGCGGCTCGATCGCCCTGGAGGAGCTGTCCTGGCACCTGTTCGGCGCCGCGATGATGCTGGCCCTGGCCTACGCCGTGGTGCGCGACGACCATGTGCGCGTCGATGTCCTGCGGGAGAAGTTTTCCCTGCGCCTGCAGGCCCAGATCGAGCTGGCGGGCATCGTCCTGCTGGCCCTGCCGGTAATCGGCCTGATGATCGACAGCCTGATCCCCTATGCCTACACCGCCTTCATCTATCAGGAACACTCGCAGGCGCCCAGTGGCCTGCCCTACCGCTTCCTGTTCAAGAGCGTACTGCCGCTGGGCCTGATCCTGGTGGCCATCGCCCTGGTTTCCCGCGCCTCACGCTGCAGCACCCTGCTGTTCAACTTCCCCCGGGCCATTAGCGTGCCCGACGATGACCGCGATGGCGGCCATCCGCATCCCTGATCACGAGGTTGCAGTAATGGGTCTGGAACAACTACTTGTCATTACCATGTTCGCCAGCTTCATGGGCTTGCTGCTGCTGGGCTTCCCCGTGGCCTGGTCGCTGGCCGGCATCGGCCTGGTCTTCGCCATCACCGGCCATGTGCTGGTGGAATATTTCGACGCCGACCTCTGGTTCACCTGGAGTGGCACCATCGGCGTGCTCGATGCGCGCATCTACGGCATCGTCGCCAACGAGTTGATGGTGGCGCTGCCGCTGTTCATCTTCATGGGCATCATGCTCGACCGCTCCGGCATCGCCGAACGCCTGATGCACAGTCTGGTCCGGGTGCTAGGACCGCTGCGCGGCGGCTACGCGATCACCGTGGTGATCGTCGGCGTGCTGCTGGCCGCCTCCACCGGCATCGTCGGCGCCTCGGTGGTGCTGCTCGGCATGCTCTCGCTGGGGCCCATGCTGCAGGCCAACTACAACAAGAGCCTGGCGGTCGGCACCGCCTGCTCGGTGGGCACCCTGGGCATTCTGGTGCCTCCGAGCATCATGCTGGTGCTGATGGCGGACCGTCTCGGCACCCCCGAGGCCTCGGTCGGCAAGCTGTTCATGGGCGCGCTGATTCCCGGCATGATGCTCGCCGTCCTGTACATCCTCTATATCGTCATCGTGTCCTGGCTGAAAAAGGACTTCGCCCCGGCGCCGAAAAACCGCCAGCCCCTCGACGCCCGCGCCCTGATCGACGTGTTCTGGGCCGTGGTGCCGCCACTGGCGCTGATCCTCGCGGTGCTCGGCTCGATCTTCTTCGGCATCGCCACCACCACCGAGGCCTCGGCGGTAGGTGCCGCCGGCGCCCTGCTGATGACCGCGCTCGGCCGCCGGCTGAACCTGACCATGCTCAAGGAGGCGCTGTACCAGACCAGCCGCACCACCGCCTTTATCTTCGGCATCTTCATCGGCGCCACGGTGTTCGCCGCCGTGTTGCGCGGCCTCGGCGGCGACGACGTGGTGCGCGCGGCGCTGACCGGCCTGCCGTTCGGCCAGACCGGCGTGCTGCTCACCGTGCTGTTCATCACCTTCCTGCTGGGCTTCTTCCTCGACTGGGTGGAGATCACCCTGATCATCCTGCCGCTGGTGGCGCCGGTGCTGTTCACCATGGGCGTGGACCCGCTGTGGTTCGCCATCCTCTTCGCCCTGTGCCTGCAGACCTCGTTCCTCACCCCGCCCGTGGGCTTCGCCCTGTTCTACATCAAGGGCGTCTGCCCGCCGGAGATCACCACCCGCGACATCTACCTGGGCGTGGCGCCCTTTATCGCCCTGCAGCTGCTCGGCCTGGCCCTGGTGTTCAATTTCCAGGAGTTGGCCACCTGGCTGCCCAACGAGGTGTATGGCGGTCCCTAGGCCAACCCTCTCCCCGAGCCGCGCCCGACGGGCCCTCGGGGGAACGCCTTGCCTCCAGCGTGCGGCGGCTCCCATACTCCCTCGCATCATCCTGTGGAACCCCAGCTGCCATGGCCATATCCCGCGACGACCTCGACCAACACGGCCTGATCGTCGGCGTGTCTCCCGAGCGCTTCCGCGCGGTGGCCATGCCGCTGCTGTTCGATCACCTCAACGCCCAGTGTGAGGGCACCATCGCGGTCAACCGTCAGGCACGGATCGTCTGGATCAACGACAAGTACGCCGAGAAGGTCGGCATCAGCGATCCGCGCAGCGTGCTCGGCAAGGAGATCGAGCAGGTGTTGCCGGCGAGCAAGCTGCGCGAGGTGGTGGAGAGCGGTCAGCCGAGCATGCTCGATCTGATGGCCTTCGGCAGCGAGCACTTCGTGGTCACCCGCATTCCACTGCGCGACGAGGACGGCACCCTGGTCGGCGCCCTGGGTTTCGTATTGTTCGACCGCGCACGCCACCTGAAACCCCTGATGGCCAAGTTCAACGTGCTGCAGAATCAGTTGCTCGCCACCCAGAACGAACTGGCCAAGGCCCGCCGCGCGCGCTACACCATCGCCGGCTTCATCGGCAGCAGTGCCGCCGCCAGCGAGGTCAAGCGCCAGGCCCGGCGCGCCGCCCAGCTCGACGCCACGGTGCTACTGCGCGGCGAGACCGGCACCGGCAAGGAGCTGCTGGCCCAGGGCATCCATAACCTGTCGCCGCGGGCCAACGGCCCCTTCGTCGCGGTCAACGTCGCCGCCATCCCCGAGACCCTGGTCGAGGCCGAGCTGTTCGGCACCGCCCCCGGCGCCTTCACCGGCGCCGACCGCAAAGGACGGATCGGCAAGTTCGAGGTGGCCAACGGCGGCACCCTGTTTCTCGACGAGATCGGCGACCTGCCGCTGGCGCTGCAGGCCAAGCTGTTGCGCGTGCTGCAGGAGCAGGAGGTCGAGCCGCTCGGCTCCAACCAGGTCAAGTCGCTCAACGTGCGGGTGATCGCCGCCACCCATATCGACCTGGAGGCCAAGGTCGCCGCCGGCCAGTTCCGCGACGACCTCTACTACCGCCTCAACGTGCTGGCCCTGCACGTGCCGCCACTGCGCGAGCGCCGCGAGGACATTCCCACCCTGGTCGAGCACCTGCTCGATGACATCGCCAACCGCTCCGGCCTGGCGCCCATGGAGCTGAGCCGCGAGGCCCTGGCGCTGCTCGGCCAGCAAGCCTGGAAAGGCAACGTGCGCGAGCTACGCAACCTGCTGGAGCGCACGCAGCTGGACGCCGAAGGGCCGCTGCTCGACGCCGCGCAGCTGCAGCCGCTGCTGGCCGCGCCCGGCGCGCCCCTACCGACAGCGGTAGCGGCCAGCCCGCTGCCGCAAGCCGCGCCGCTCGCCGACGAACCCCTGCAGCCCTTGGCGCAGAGCGTCGCCGCCGCCGAGCGCCGCGCCCTGCAACTGGCCCTGGTGGCCTGCGCCGGCAACCGCCGGCGCACCGCCACTGAACTGGGCATCTCCCGCGCCAGCCTGTACAGCAAGCTGCAGCAGCATGGCTTGAGCGCGCGCTAACGGGCTGTTAAAAACCTAGGCGAGGCAGCCGAGGCCAGTGTCACGATACCGTTGAAATGTCGGTTAAACGCGGTCTTACCCCTGTGCCGCGATCCCCGTAGGGTGGATTAGGCGCAGGCTGCCGATAGCGCTGAACCAGCAAGATCCGTTGCGGCGCAACGTGGCCCAGTTTCGAGGCGAGGCGCCCGGTGGGTTACACGGCGCGCCACGATGGCGGTGCCTGATCGTTCGCAGGTTGGCGCCACTAACCTGCGCGGCCCGACCCACCCACAGCTCCCTGCGGGAGCGCCGCCGCGCTGCCGTCCAGAAAACTGGACAATGTCTTCGGCAGCTACTGCCCCTCTGAGCATGTCCAGATAAGCAGACACTCGCATTCGCCCTGGCAGCTGCGTGCGGAGCAAGGCGACGCAGCCGACACGGGTCTCAAAGCCCCATGGCGCCTGGCCCGCAGCCTATTTTTCGACTTCCCCCAACGCCCCGCGAACGACTTGGCATGCCTTTCGCTAAAGCTTGTCTATCCACCGCACCGGGCCGCCGCCCGGATGCTTGAAGTCGACGCGCCGTAGAGCGCGCCAGAAAACAACAACAAAAGGAATCACCCCACCATGGGTACCCTCGGTATTCTGATTTCCCTCGCGCTGCTGATGTACCTCGCCTACCGCGGCCTCAACGTGCTGATCCTCGCCCCGCTGCTGGCCCTGCTGGCCCTGCTGTTCGCCGGCGACATCGCGCTGCTGCTGCCCACCTACACCCAGGTGTTCATGAAGGCCATGGGCGGCTACGTGATCCAGTTCTTCCCGCTGTTCCTGCTCGGCGCGCTGTTTGGCAAGCTGATGGACGACTCCGGCTCGGCCCGCGCCATCGCCCACGGCATCGTCGCCAAGGTCGGCAGCCAGCGCGCCATCCTGGCCATCGTGCTGGCCTGCGGCATCCTCACCTATGGCGGCGTGTCGCTGTTCGTGGTGGCCTTCGCCGTCTACCCGATCGGCGCCGCGCTGTTCCGCGAGGCGGGCATTCCCAAGCGCCTGATCCCCGGTGCCATCGCCCTCGGCTCGTTCACCTTCACCATGACCGCGCTGCCCGGCACCCCGGCGATCCAGAACGCCATCCCCAATCCCTTCTTCGGCACCGACGCCTTCGCCGCGCCGGGCCTGGGCTTGATCGCCGGCCTGATCATGTTCGGCCTCGGTACCTGGTGGCTGAGCGCCCAGGCGCGCAAGCTGATGGCCGCCGGCGAAGGCTATGGCGAGCACCGCGACGATCCGGTGGCCGACAACTCGGTGGCCCAGGACACTCGCGGCATCCCCGGTTTCTGGCTGGCGCTGCTGCCGATCCTGCTGGTGATCGGCCTGAACTTCCTGATGGCCAAGCAGGTGCTGCCGCACTTCGACGCCAGCGTCCTGGCCAAGCCGGAGTTCGGCGGCCTGCAGGACGCCAAGTCGCTGATCGGCATCTGGTCGATCATCGTCGCCCTGAGCGCCGCCATCCTGCTGCTGATCGCACTGCACTGGCGGCGCTGGATGAGTCTGCAGAAGACCATCAACGACGGCGCCTTCGGTTCCATGCTGCCGATCCTGAATACCGCCGCCGAAGTCGGTTACGGCACGGTGATCGCCTCGCTGGCCGGTTTCGTGGTGATCCGCGACCTGGTGCTCGGCGTCTCCGATAACCCACTGGTGTCCGAGGCGGTGGCGGTGAACATCCTCTCCGGCATCACCGGCTCGGCTTCCGGCGGCATGTCGATCGCCCTGAAGACCCTCGGCGAGCAGTACCTGACCCTGGCCACCAGCGCCGGCATCAGTCCCGAACTGCTGCACCGGGTCGCGGCCATGGCCTCCGGCTGTATGGACACCCTGCCGCACAACGGCGCGGTGATCTCGCTGCTGGCGATCTGCAAGCTCACCCACCGCGAGTCGTACAAATTCATCTTCGTCAACACCGTGGCCTTCCCCATGGTCGCGCTGGCCATGGTGATCACCCTGGGCACCCTGTTCGGTAGTTTCTGATGACCACTGACGGTCGATCTTATCAAACAGAAAATAACTAGTTGTTTTATATGTACAAATTTAAATATTCGCGAAGTCTCGTAGGAACCAGTAACCGTAGGATGGCGTTGAGCGCAGCGATACCCATCAAGCGATTTATCTCTGTACCTGCAGGCATGGCGAATATCGATGATGGATTACGGCGCGTTTGTTCTGCGGACAGCAGGTCACTTTGCGGGCGCCTAACCCATCCTACGGTCTTGATCCTTGAGCACCCAGTTTGCTGCGCGACAGCGTGGCTGTCGAAGACGGGTGAAATAGCCCTCCGTTACGAGTAACCGCCATGAGCAAGATCATGACAGCCGCCGCCGCGGTGGCACGCATCGCCGACAACGCCAACGTCGCCACCGGCGGCTTCGTCGGCATCGGTTTCGCCGAACAGATCGCCATCGCCCTGGAGCAGCGCTTCCAGACCGAACAGGCACCGCGCGACCTGACCCTGGTGTATGCCGCGGGCCAGGGCGACGGCAAGGGCCGCGGCCTCAACCACCTGGCCCATGAGGGCCTGGTGCGGCGGGTGATCGGCGGCCACTGGGGCCTGGTGCCCGGGCTGCAGAAGCTGGCGGTGGACAACCGCATCGAGGCCTACAACCTGCCGCAAGGGGTGATCTCGCAACTGTTCCGCGACATCGCCGCCGGCAAACCGGGGCAGCTGTCGCGGGTCGGCCTGGGCACCTTCGTCGACCCCGAGTTCGGCGGCGGCAAGCTGAATGCCAGGACCACCGTCGAGCTGGTGCGGCGCATGCCAATCGACGGCCAGGACTACCTGTTCTATCAGGCCTTTCCGATCCACGTCGGCATCATCCGCGCCACCAGCGCCGACCCGGACGGCAACCTGTCGTTCGAGCGCGAGGCGCTGACCATCGAGAGCCTGGCCATCGCCATGGCCGCGCACAATAGCGGCGGCCTGGTGATCGCCCAGGTCGAACGCATCGTCGAACGCGGCTCGCTGAATGCGCGCGAGGTGAAGATCCCCGGCATCCTGGTCGACTGCGTAGTGGTGGCCGAACCGCAGAATCACCAGCAGACCTTCGCCACCGCCTACAACCCGGCCTTCGCCGGCGAGACCCGGGTGCCGGTGGACAGCCTGGCGCCGCTGCCGTTGGACGTGCGCAAGCTGATCGCCCGCCGCGCTGCCCTGGAGTTGCAGGCCGGCGCGGTGGTCAACCTGGGCATTGGCATGCCCGAAGGCGTGGCCGCGGTGGCCGCCGAGGAAGGCGTGATCGACCTGCTGACCCTGACCGCCGAGCCCGGGGTGATCGGCGGTATTCCGGCCTCGGGCCTGGACTTCGGTGCGGCGAGCAACCACAGCGCCCTGCTCGACCAGCCCTACCAGTTCGACTTCTACGACGGCGGCGGCCTCGACCTGGCCTTCCTCGGCCTGGCCCAGGCCGACGCCGCCGGCAACCTCAACGTGTCCAAGTTCGGCAACCGGCTGTCCGGCGCCGGCGGCTTTATCAACATCAGCCAGAACGCCAAGCGGGTGGTGTTCGTCGGCACTTTTAGCGCCGGCCCCCAGGACATCCGCATCGAGGACGGCCGGCTGCGCATCGTCGAGGACGGCGCGCTGCGCAAGTTCGTCGCCGAGGTCGAGCAGCGCACCTTCGCCGGACGCCGGGCCGCCGAGCGCGGCCAGCCGGTGCTGTATGTCACCGAACGCTGCGTGTTCGCCCTGACTCTGCAAGGCCTGGAGCTGATCGAGATCGCCCCCGGCGTGGATCTCGAGCGCGACATTCTTGCGCGCATGGACTTCGCCCCCATCGTGCGCCAACCAAAACTGATGGATGCGCGGCTGTTCCGCGCCGAGCGCCTGGGTCTGCGCGAGACCCTGTAACCCTTGAGCGAAAAGCGGGTCCGTCTTGGGCCCGTGCTTTTTTCAGGTTTCACCCCCACCCCACAACGCTGCTCCGGCAGGTGTTGCCAGGCCGGCTGTGGGCAAAAAAGCCGTAACAACAATAACAACAAGAGGAATTATCCATGCGAAACACCCCGACACTCACCCGCCAGTTGCTGAGCGCCAGCATCGCCCTGGGCCTGGCCGCCCCGGCTTTCGCGGCCTTCGTCGACGACAGCAAGGCGGTGCTGGATACCCGCAACTTCTACATGAACCGCGACTTCCGCCAGCCCGGCGCCACCCAGGCCAAGGCCGAGGAATGGGCCCAGGGCTTTATGCTGCGCTTCGAGTCCGGTTACAGCGAGGGCCCGATCGGCGTTGGCTTCGACGCCATCGGCCTGCTCGGGGTCAAGCTTGACTCCAGCCCGGACCGGACCGGCACCGGCATCCTCAAGAGCGACCGCGAGGCGCCCAAGCGCGCCCAGGACGAATACGGCGAGGCCGGTTTCACCGCCAAGCTGCGCGCATCGAACAGCACCCTCAAGCTCGGCACCCTGCAACCGGTGCTGCCGGCGGTGATGCGCAACGACAGCCGCCTGCTGCCGCAGACCTTTCGCGGCGCCTGGCTCAACAGCAACGAGGTCGAGGGGCTGAGCCTGGATCTCGGCCGCCTCGACCGGGTCAACCAGCGCGACTCCTCGGATAACCAGGAGATGACCGTGTTCAACGGCGGCAAGCGCAACATCGTGCTGGGCAGCAGCAAGACCAGCGACGAGTTCCTGTTCGCCGGCGGGCGCTACCAGTGGACCCCTGAGTTGGCCAGCAGTTACTACTACGGCGGTCTCGACGGCATCTACCAGCAGCACCTGGTCAACCTGGTGCACCAAGTGCCGCTGGGTGAGGGGCAGAGCTTCAAGTCGGATATCCGCTTCGCCCGCTCCAGCGATGACGGCGGCAGCAATGTCGACAACTACGCCTTAGGCGCGCTGTTCACCTATCGCCTGGGAGCCCAGGGCTTCACCGCCGGCTACCAGCGCCTGAGCGGTGACACCGGCTTCGCCTACATCGCCGGGTCGGACAACGCGCTGGTCAACCTGGTGCAGATCAATGACTTCGGCAACCAGGACGAACGCAGCTGGCAACTGCGCTACGACTTCGACTTCGCCACCTTCGGGGTGCCGGGGCTGACCTTCATGACCCGCTACCTGTCCGGCGACAACGTCGACCGCGGCGCCAGCCTGAGCGAAGGCAAGACCTGGGAACGTAACACCGACATCGCCTACGTGTTCCAGGGCGGCCCACTGAAAAACCTCGGCCTGCGTCTGCGCAACGCCACCACCCGCAGCAACATTGGCAGCGACCTGGACGAGAACCGCTTCATCGTCAGCTACAGCCTGCCGCTCTGGTAAGGCCGCGCCAGCGCATCTCGATGACTCCGTGTACAGGCTTTGCCGGGCCCTGGTGGCCCGGCTTTTTCTCGCCAGGCCTACGTCGTGGCAACCTGCGCCCTCGCACTCACCGGCATACTGTCTGCGGCGTAAACCCCCAGATATCCCTCTCCCTGGCCGCCAACTCGAACCGGCCGCAACGCAAAAGGCCAACCTCGCGGTTGGCCTTTTGTTTGTCGTGCTCAGAGGCTGTGAAAATATCGAGCGCCGTCGCGAGGCTGCCTCCAGGCGTTCGCGGCAAGGCGCGCTGCGTGAAAAACGGGGGAGTTTAGTGAGCTAAATGACCCCACTTTTCACGTAGCGCAACGCCAGCAGCGAGCGTTTGGAGGCTGCCGCAGTAGGCGGGAGTTTTTTCACTGTCTCTCAGTTCTGCCGCAGCTTGGACGCGACCCCCTCGACGAAGTACTTCATGTGGCCCAGGTCGTCGTCGCTGATGACCTCGCCGGCGGCGACGCGAGTCTTGCCGTCCTGATCGACCACCGGGCCGGTGAACGGGTGGAAAGTGCCGGCGCGCATATCGGCTTCCAATTTATCCACCAGCGCGTTGACATCGGCCGGTACCGAGGGGTTGAGCGGCACGATCTCGATCATCTCATCCTTGATCCCGCCCCAGGTGGAAGCCGGTTTCCAGGTGCCGTCCAGCACGCTCTGGGTGGTATCGGTATAGAACTTGCCCCACTGGTGGGTGGTGCCGGAGAGCTGCGCCTTGGCGCCGTACTTGCTCATGTCCGAGTGGTAGGAGAAGGCATTCACGCCCTTCTCTTCCGCAGCCTGCACCACGGCGGTGGAGTCGGTGTGGTGGGTGAGCATGTCGGCGCCCTGGGAGATCAGGGTCAGCGTGGCTTCGCGCTCCTTGCCTGGGTCGTACCAGCTGTTGACCCAGATCACCCGCACTTCGGCATCCGGGTTGACGCTGCGCGCGCCACGGGCGAAGGCGTTGATGCCCATCACCACTTCGGGGATGGGGAAGGCGGCAACATAGCCCAGCACGTTGGACTTGCTCATCTTGCCGGCGACCACGCCATTCAGGTAGCGGCCCTCATAGAAGCGCGCGTTGTAGTTGCCGAAGTTCTTGCCCGTCTTGTAGCCGGTGGCATGCATCAGGGTCACGTTGGGGAACTGTTTGGCGACCCGCTCGACGTAGTTCATGTAACCGAAGCTGGTGGCGTAGATCAGGTTGTAGCCGCTACTGGCCAGCTCGCGGATGACCCGTTCGGCGTCGGCGCCTTCCGGTACGTTCTCGATGTATTTGGTTTCGACCTTATCGCCCAGGGCTTTTTCCATCTGCAAGCGCCCTAGATCATGCTGGTAGGTCCAGCCGGCGTCGCCGATCGGGCTGATATAGACGAAGCCAACCTTGAGCGGGTCGGCCGCTTGCGCCGCACCCAGCAGGCCAAAGCCCAACGCGGTTGCCATTGCCACACCACTTGCTGCCTTGATGAAATATCTGCGATTACCCATCAGTTCCTCTCCTAGCGTTCATGCTCTGGTTGTTTTTGTTGTCGGGGGAAATGAATGCAGCGGACCCTTCCCCCTAAGCGCCCGCCAACGGATCAGGCGTCCGGCCGGTAAGGCTGGCCGAGCGACATCGGCGAGTTCAGCCGGATGGTCTGTTGATTACGCGAAATCAGCACCAGCACGAAAATAGTCGCCAGATAAGGCAGCGCCGAGAGCAACTGCGACGGCACCTCGATCTGCAGGCCCGAGCCCTGGATAAACAACTGGCTGATCATCACCCCGCCGAACAGGTAGGCCCCGGCCATCACCCGCAGCGGCCGCCAGGTGGCGAACACCACCAGCGCCAGGGCGATCCAGCCGCGGCCAGAGACCATGCCCTCGACCCACAGCGGGGTGTAGAACACCGACAGGAAGGCGCCGCCGATACCGGCCATGGCGCCGCCGAAGATGGTGGCCAGGTAGCGGATGCCGATCACCGAGTAGCCGATCGAATGGGCCGACGAGGGCGACTCGCCGACGGCGCGCAAGATCAGTCCGGCGCGACTCTTGTAGAGGAACCAGATCACCCCGCCGAGCAGAGCCCAGGAGAAATAGACCAGGGACTGCTGGTTGAACAGCGCCGGCCCGAGCAGCGGAATATCGGCCAGCAGCGGAATGCGGATCGCCGGCACGGCCGGCAGGGTCAGCGACTCGAAGGGTTTGCCGATAAAGGCCGAGAGGCCGACGCCGAAGATCGTCAGCGCCAGCCCGGAGGCCACCTGGTTGGCCATCAGCGTCAGGGTCAGCAGGCCAAACAACAGGCTCATCAACGCACCGGCCGCCATGCCGGCCAACACGCCGAGGTAGGGGTTGCCGGTGTAGTAGGTGGCGGCGAAGCCGGCCACCGCGCCCATCGCCATGGTGCCTTCGGCGCCCAGGTTGAGCACCCCGGATTTTTCGGTGATCAGTTCGCCCAGGGCCACGATAATCAGCGGCGTGCCCGCCACCAGGGTGGCGAACAGTATCGAGGTAATCAGACTCTGCTCCATGTCAGTCTCCCGCCTTGGCCAGGGTCAGCCGCACGCGCAGCCGGTAGTTGATAAACAGGTCCGAACCGAGCAGGAAGAACAGCAACATGCCCTGGAACACCTTGGAGATCGACGCGGGCAGGCTCAGATACAACTGCGCCTGCTCGCCGCCGAGAAACAGCAGCGCCATCAACAGGCTGGCAAAGAAGATCCCGATGGGATTCAGCCGCCCGACGAAGGCCACGATGATGGCGGCGAAGCCGTAGCCGCTGGCGACCTTGTCGGTCAGCTGGCCCATGGGCCCCGCCACCTCGGCCATGCCGGCCAGGCCCGCGCAGGCCCCGCCCACCAGCAGGCCGATCCAGATCATCCGTTTGGCCGAGAAGCCAGCATAGCGCGCCGCATCTGCCGCCTCGCCGGCCACACGCATCTTGAAGCCCAGATAGCTCTTGTGCATAAACACATAGCCGATCAACAGCACCCCCAGCGCCATCACGAAGGCCAGGTTGAGCCGTGTGCCCTCGAACAGGATCGGCAACAGCGCCGAATCGGCGAACATCTTGCTCTGCGGGAAGTTGAAGCCGTCTGGGTCCATCAAGGGGCCGAACACCAGCCAGGACACCAGCAATTGAGCGACATACACCAGCATCAGCGAGACCAGGATCTCGTTAGCGTTGAAGCGGGTGCGCAGCAATGCCGGGATCGCCGCCCAGGCGGCACCGCCCAACGCCCCGGCGACGACCATCGCCGGCAGCACCAGCGGGCCGCTGTAGTCGCCAAAGGCCAGCGCGACCCCAGTCGCGGCACAGGCGCCGAGGATGAACTGGCCTTCTGCGCCGATATTCCACACATTGGCCCGGAAACCGATGGCCAAGCCCACCGCGATGAGCATCAGCGGAACGGCCTTGAGCAGCAATTCAGCCACGCCGTACCAGTAGCGCAGTGGATTGAGGAAGAACACCTGAAAGCCTTCCAGTGGGTCTTTACCCAAGGCGGAGAACAACAGCAGCCCTCCGAGCATGGTCAGTGCCACCGCAATCAGCGGCGACAGATAGCTCATGGCGCGCGAGGCTTCGGGGCGAGTTTCAAGCTTGAATGACAGCATGGGGCGCGTTCCCTTGTTATTGGTTGCTGGTCGATGTGGCAACGCTCTCGCTGCCGGGCCACATGCCGCTCATCCACACGCCGATGTCCTCCACCGAGGTCTCGGCCAAGGGCCGCGTCGGCGACAAACGCCCATCGGCGATCACCGCGATACGGTCGCAAATCTCGAACAGCTCATCGAGCTCCTCGGACACCACCAGCACCGCGCAACCGGCGTTTCTCAAGTCGATTATCTGCTGGCGGATAAAGGCCGATGCGCCCACGTCCACACCCCAGGTGGGCTGGGCAGCCACCAGCAGTTTGGGGGCCTGCATGATTTCGCGACCCATGATGTACTTCTGCAGATTGCCACCGGACAGTGAGCGGGCCTGCGCCGCCGACCCACCGCACTTGACGTTGAAGCGCTCGATGCATTCGCTGGCAAAGGTCTTGGCCGCGCGAAAATCGATCAGGCCGCGCCTGACCAGGCCTTTCGACACGGCGGCGGTGAGAAGCGCGTTGTCGCTGAGCGACATGCTCGGCACCGCGCCACGGCCCAGACGCTCTTCCGGCACGAAGCACAGGCCGATCTGCCGGCGCTGGTCGGGCGACAAGCGTCCCGCCGCGTTGCCGCAGATCTGCACCGGGCCTTTCTCGCTCAGCGGGGTCTCCCCGGAAATAGCCGCCAACAGCTCGGCCTGGCCGTTGCCCGAGACCCCGGCGATGCCGACTATCTCGCCGGAGCGCACCTCCAGCTGGATGTCCTTGAGATCGGTGCTGAACGGATCAGGCGAGACATGCGACAGCCCGTCCAACTTCAAGCGAATCTCGCCGTCAGTCGGCGCGGCGCTGTGCTCGCAGGCCGGCAGGTCCTTGCCGATCATCAGCCGCGCCATGCTCTTGGGGGTTTCCTCGGCAGGAATGCAGGCGCCCGTGACCTTGCCACTACGCAACACGGTGGCGCTGTGGCACAGCTCCTGGATTTCGTCGAGTTTGTGACTGATGTAGAGGATCGAGCAGCCTTCGCTGGCCAGCCGGCGCAGGGTCTCGAACAGGACGCGTACCGCCTGCGGGGTGAGCACCGAGGTCGGTTCGTCCATAATCAGCAGCCGAGGGTTTTGCAGCAGGCAGCGGACGATTTCGACCCGTTGGCGCTCGCCGACGGACAGCGCATGCACATGCCGACGCGGGTCGACCGGCAAGCCATAGCGCGTGGACACCGACTCGATGCGCCGGGCCAGATCCATCAGGTCGGGCTTGCCCGGCAGGGCCAGGGCGACGTTTTCCAGCACGGTCAGGGTCTCGAACAGCGAGAAGTGCTGGAACACCATGCCGATGCCCAGGCTACGGGCATGGGCGGGGTTTTCCACCGTGACCGGCTGGCCCTCCCAGAACATCTCGCCGGAAGTTTGTCGGGTCACCCCATAGATGATTTTCATCAGGGTCGACTTGCCGGCACCGTTCTCCCCCAGCACGGCATGAATCTCGCCGGGCATGACGCGCAGGTCGATGCCATCGTTGGCGACTACCGTGGGGTAGACCTTGCAGATGCCCTTCAAGACCAAGCGCGGCGGGGCATCGGAGGCTGCTGTGGCCTGCTCTTGCTGCATTGGGTTTTCTCCTATCTTCCGATGACCTTAGCAGCTCAAACGAGCGGGTATCGGCGTTTTATTATTGGAGAGGAGCAGCGCCTTGCGGGGCCTTGCACCCTTCTGGTTAGCCACCCGCAAGACGGCAAGTCAGGGCGGATGCGGAGTCTTGTGTACTACGTTTTTACAAGGCCGCGCAACATAATGTGAACAATCCTATAAATATATGTAAACAATACTGTCGACAGACGAAACCCCTGCATGCTAGCCGAGCCGCTCTAAATCGATGCTTTTGTTTGCGTGCGCATGGGCAATTAGCCACTAGCGATCAACATGCCAGGCAAGCGCTTAGCGCGCGACTGCGTCTGCCTGAGCAAGTTATGGGCCGGGGTGCGCAAAACCCAAGCCACCGGCGCTTACGCTGGCCAGAAAAGCCAACAGCCCCAGACAACCTGTAGGGCTGCCCGGGGCTGGACGCGGTACGGCGCCTGGGTTGGCGCGGAAGGCGAGCGGCGATCAGGCCGTCAATTTATGCCGTGCGGCGTACAGGCAGATCATTTCCATGGCCAGGGTGGCGCCGGTCAGGGCGGTGACTTCTGCATTGTCATAGGGCGGCGCCACCTCTACCACGTCCATGCCGACCAGATTGATGCCGCGCAGGCCACGGAGGATTTCCAGCGCTTGGTGGCTGGACAGGCCACCGCACACCGGGGTGCCAGTGCCGGGGGCGAAGGCCGGGTCGAGGCAGTCGATGTCGAAGGTCAGGTACACCGGATGGTCGCCGACCCGCGCGCGGATCAGTTCGGCGATCTGCTCCGGGCTGCTGCGGTGCACCTGGCGGGCGTCGAGCACCTGGAAGCCCATCACGTCGTCGTTGGTGGTGCGCAGGCCGATTTGCACCGAGCGCGCCGGGTCGACCAGGCCCTCGCGGGCGGCGTGGTAGAACATGGTGCCGTGGTCGATGCGCGCCCCCTCCTCGTCCGGCCAGGTGTCGCTGTGCGCGTCGAAGTGGATCAGCGCCAGCGCGCCATGTTTCTTCGCATGGGCCTTGAGCAGCGGGTAGCTGATGAAGTGGTCGCCGCCCAGGGTGAGCATGGCGCAGCCGGCCGCGAGGATCTTGTCGGCATGCGCCTCGATCAGCGCCGGGGTGTCCTGCGGGGTGCCGTGGTCGAAGTAGCAGTCGCCATAGTCGATACAGGCCAGCAGGTCGAAGGGGTCGAACTCCCAGGGGAAGTGCCGCGCCCAGGCCGACTGCACCGAGGCGGCGCGAATCGCCCGCGGACCGAAGCGGCTGCCGGGTCGGTTGGTGGTGGCGGTGTCGAACGGCACACCGCTGACCACCAGGTCGACACCGCGCAGGTCGCGGGTATAGCGCCGGCGCATGAAACTGGTGATGCCGGCGTAGGTCGGCTCGGCGCAGGTGCCGTACAGGCTGTCGCGGGTGATGGCCTGGTCGTTGTCGAAGGCGTGATCCATGGTCGGGTCCTCAAGGATGGCGAGCGTGAGTTCAATACTGGCTACGGAAGGCGGTCCACAGGCGGTTGCGCTTGCGCTGGTCCTTGAGCGTCATGGTCTGCTCGGGAAACAGCAGGGCGCGCACCGCGGCGCCTGGGTAAATGTCCGGATCGCTGCTGACCGCTTCATCGAGCAGCGGTGCCGAAGCGGCGTTGGCATTGGCGAAATACAGTTCGTTGGTCAGCTCGGCAATCGACTCGGGCTTGAGCATGTAGTCGATAAAGGCGCGAGCGGCCTCTGGATGCGGCGCGTCCTTGGGGATGGCCATGGTATCGAACCAGATCAGGGTGCCCTCGCGGGGGATGCGATAGACCACCTCGAACGGCTGCGGGGTTTCAGCCGCCCGCGCCGCGGCCATGCCGACATCACCGGTGTAGGCCAGCGCCAGGCATACGGTGCCGCTAGCCAGGTCGTTGATCTGCCGGGCGGAATTTACATACAGCAGGTTCGGCTGCAGTTTCGCCAGCAACTGCTGCGCGGCATCCAGGTCCTCGGCCGCGGCACTGTAGGGCGCCTTGCCCAGGTAGTTGAGGGCCACGGCAATCACTTCCTGCGGCGAATCCAGCACGGCGATGCCGCAATCCTTGAGCTTGCTGGCGTATTCCGGTTTGAACAGCAGGTCGAGGCTGTCCAGCGCCACGCCCGGCAGACGCTGCTCGACCGCCTGCCGGTTGATGCCCAGGCCGACCGTACCCCAGGTATAGGGCACGCCGTACTGGTTACCGGGATCGACACCGGCCAGTTTTGCCAGCAGCTCGGGATCGAGATTGACGGCGTTGCTCAGCGCGCCGATCGGCTGCAGGGCCTGGGCCTGGATCGCCCGGGCCAGGCCACTGGAGGCTGGAAACACGACGTCGTAGCCGCTGCCACCGGTGAGCAGCTTGCTGTCGAGCACTTCGCCACTGTCGAAGGTGTCGTACTTGACCCGTATCCCGTTCTCGCTCTGGAAGCGCTTGAGCGCTTGCGGCGCCACATAATCGGCCCAGTTGTAGATGTTCAGCACCTGCTCCTCGGCCTGCAGCGGCAGGGCGAAGACGATCAGTAACACACTCGCGGCAAGACGCATGGCGATACCCTCATTCAAATTGGCTCGGCAATGACCCCTGTAGCAGCGGGTTAGGTAGAGCCATGCTGCGCTGCGAATTGCTTTGGATAAATATGAAGTAATCTACTCTGGCATCTACTTTCATCAATGTTTGGAGCCGCCATGCTCAGCCAAGTCCGCGACCTCGACCTGCAACTGCTGCGCCTGTTCATCACCGTGGTGGAGAGCGGCGGCTTCAGTGCCGCGCAGGGCGAACTGGGCATCGGTCAGTCGACCATCAGCACACAGATGGCCAAGCTGGAGACGCGCCTGGGTTTTCGCCTGTGCGAGCGCGGCAGGGCTGGCTTCCGCCTGACGCCCAAGGGCGAGCAGGTGCTGCTGGCCACGCGCAAACTGTTCGCCGCCCTCGAAACCTTCAAGGGCGAGGCCCAGGGCATGGCCGACAAACTGCTGGGCACGCTCAGCATCGGCCTCTCCGAAGCCCTCGACGCGCAGGTGCTGAGTCGAGTCGGCGCAGCCATCGGCCACTTTCGCCGGCGCAACCAGGCGGTGCAGATCGAACTGCTCAGCGCCATGCCGGCCGAACTGGAACGACGCCTGCTGCAGGATCAATTGCACCTGGCGATCGGTTACTTCTCCGGCGCCCAGGCCGCGCTCGACTACGTCCCGTTATTCGAGGAGACACAAGCGTTGTACTGCGGCGGCGGGCATCATTTATTCGCTCGAACCGAAGTGAGCCTGGAACAGTTGCAGGGCCAAGACAGCGTGCTCCACCCCTACCGTTTCATCCAACGCGACGAACCCTGGCAAACCACCGCCAGCAGCGCCCACAGCGAACAGGTCGAAGGCACTCTGGCCTTTGTCCTGTCTGGCGCCCATATCGGCTACCTGCCCCGACACATCGCCGCCCCCTGGGAAGCTAGCGGCCTGCTGCGCGCGCTGCTGCCGGAACAGCTCGGCTTCAGCGTGCAGTTTCACCTGGCCAGCCACCGCGGCCGTCAACCGAGTGAGGCGCAGCAGGCCATGGTCAAGGATTTGCTCACGACCTTCAGCTGAGCAAGGCCCGCCAAGACCTTCGGCGCCGGGGCGGTCTATAGTTTCAGTTCACCCCACTTCCCGCTCTCACTGGCAAGGAGTCGTCATGAGCAAGGTTCACCACGTCGCCGTCCTCGTCGGCAGCCTGCGCAAGGCATCGATCAACCGCAAGCTGGCCCTGGCGCTGGCCGAGTTGGCGCCCGCCTCGCTAAAGCTGGAAATCATCGAGATCGGCGACCTGCCGCTGTACAACGAGGATATCGACCAGCAACAGCCGCCCGAAGCCTACCTGCGCTTTCGCGCCAAGCTCAAGGCCGCCGACGCGCTGCTGTTCGTCACCCCGGAATACAACCGCTCGGTGCCGGCGCCGATGAAGAACGCCATCGACGTCGGCTCGCGTCCCTACGGCCAGAGCGCCTTTAGCGGCAAGCCGGGCGCCGTGCTGAGCGCCTCGCCGGGTGCCATCGGCGGCTTCGGCGCCAACCAGCACCTGCGCCAGTCCATGGTGTTTCTCGATGTGCCGATGATGCAGCAGCCGGAAGCTTATCTGGGCGGCGCCGGCAGCTTCTTCGAGGAGGCCGGCATGCTCGGCGACGGCATCAAACCGTTCCTGCAGAAGTTCATCAACGCCTATGCCGAGTGGGTGGAGCAGCAGATAAAAGGCTGACCCGCGCGAGCCAGCGCGCATCCACCACCAGCCGAGCAGGAAGTCCCGAAAGGGTTGCCCGATGGCCGCACCGCACGTCGCGGCAGCCTGCTGGCAGGATGCCGCTGCGGACAAACGCCGGATCGGCTGAAAGGGGGTGAAAAACGCCCGCCTGCTGCGACCAATGACCTCGCGCAACCCGCGATCCGCAGGCTGTCACTCGCCGCAGGCAGTGCAGCGTCGATCAGCGCGACGCCACACAGCTGGCGGGCTGCGCAGCCTGGCGCTGCGCCTTGCCGCGAATAGCTGGCGGCGCCCTCGCGATATGTTCACCACCTCTGACGCCTTGGCTTACAGCCCGTATTTCGCCTTCAGCGCAGCGACCGCCTGCCGCTCGCTGCGCAGGAAGGCATCGAAGCGCTGGATCAGCTCGGGATGGCGGATGCTCGACAGGTAATAGTGGCTGTCGCTGGACTGCAACAAGCTGGGCTCTGCCACCAGGGCGTGCGGCCGCTCGAGTTGGCCCAGGTGATAGCGCGCAACCTGGCGGGCCATGTTGGCACCGTCGATGTAGCCGGCCAGGGTCATCCGGATCAGGCCCTCCGGGCTCGGCGCCCGGTGGATCTCCACGGCGCCTGCGGCAATCTCGGCGTGAAACTTCCAGGGAGTGAAGCCGCGGACGAAGCCGAGCTTGCGAAACCGCTCTCGCGGCTGGCCCACCCGTGCCGGCAGCACCAGCATCACGTCCTGGAAGGTCAGCAGCGGCTGCGAGTAGGTAATCACACCGTGCGGTTTACCGGTCTCATACCAGCGCGGACTGTCGGGAAAAACCAGGTCGAGCCGACCCGCCCAGTACTCGTGATAGAGCCGGCGTACCGGCAACGGCACATAGCGCAGCTGGATGTGCGCGTGGGCGGCGAACAGGTCGAGCAAATCGCGGGCGTAACCACGGTACTGGTGGTCCGCCGACACCGCAAAGATGGGGTAGTAATCGACGTCTTCCACACCCACGCGGTATAGCTGCGCGGCGGCCACTGGCTGGATAGTGCTCAGGCTCAACGCCGCGAGCAGCAGCCAGACGGAGCGGAGCGATGGTGGAAAACACAGGGCAAGCTGGATCAGCATAGCGAGGCTCGACGCGTACAAAGTCGTCACAGTTTACTGCAGGTCGCCATCGACTCGACTGACCTGCCCCCTCGACGTCTGGATGCCGTGGAGGCTGCCCCGCTGTGAACCATCACGCTACTGGAGATTGACGCGGCAGAAGCGCCGCACTGGGCGAACGCCCAAAAAAAGAAACCCCGCTGGTGCGGGGCTTTGCAGACTGTGTACTGACATCCGTGTTGCGCGCACCATCCTGGCGGCTATCCTGCGTGTCCCTTTTGGTTTTTTTGCGCTTCCTGCGCTACGTCCATGGCCAGAAGATTAGCCGCCCAGCGCCGATCACAGTAGTGGCGATCGACGGCACGCCATGTAAGCCAAAGCTTACATGGCGCCAATCTTTCGGCTTGCTCATGTGACGCGGGTCTTGTTAGATGCGGCCACTCTAAAAAAACAACAGACCCCGAACACGGCGGTCAACGGAGTCTTATCATGCGAGCAGTCGTTATCGCCCTCGGTTGCCTGGCAGCCAGTTTCAGCCTGCCGGCGCTGGCCAATGGTCAGAGTCAGATTGCCGATCCGCAAGTCCGCGACCAATTATTCTGGGGTGAGCTGTATGGCGCCGGCGGCACCTCGCTGTATTGCGCCAAGGCCTTCACCGGTGAAGGTGGCGGCGCACTGCTCAGCGCCAGTCCGATCTACAGCAGCAAGCAGTTGAAAAGCGCCCTGCGCTGCATCACCGATCGCCAGTGCAGCATCATGAGCCCACGCTATGCCTATATGGCCGCCGACCTGCATAACCTCTATCCGGCGCTGACCCGCGCCGAACAGGTGCGGCGCGACGCGCAGTTCGGTTTGCTGGACGCCAGCGAGGAGAGCACGTTCGCCGACATCGGCTGCGACCTCAAGAGCCGCTTCAAAGTGCTGGAGCCGCGCGACGCCGCCAAGGGCAACATCGCCCGGGCGATCTTCTACATGCACATCGAGTACGACCTGCCCATCGGCGGCGACGCGCGCATGTACAAGCAGTGGCACCGGATGGACCCGCCGGATGGCGAAGAAAACGCCCGCAACGAAAAGATCGGCAGCCTACAGGGCACACGCAATCGCTTTATCGACGACCCGGCCCTGGTCGAGCAACTGATCGCCGACTGACAACCCCGCGCCGCGCCGGTGAGCCATGCTGCACTGCCTGCAGCGAGTGACACCCTAGGGATCGCGGATTGCTCAAGGTAATGGGCCTGAGCCTAGGGTGCCTGGAGGCGGCTGCAGTAGGCGAGCGTTAGTCCAGCGCGCGGGCCAGCTGGATCAGCTCGGCGCGCCATTCGACGGCCACCGGCAAGGCGAGGAAGGAGGGGTTGAGCAAGGATTCGCGCGCTTCATAGGTCAGCACGTCGCCCTGCAGGGTCAGCACTTCGCCGCCGGCGCCTTCCAGCACGCCCTGGGCGGCTGCGGTGTCCCACTGCGAGGTCGGCGCCAGGCGCGGGTAGCAATCGGCATTGCCTTCGGCCAGTTGGCAGAACTTCAACGAGCTGCCGACGCTGGCCAGTTGCAGGTCGCCAAAGCGTTCGCTCAGGCCCTCCAGCAGACGCTCCTGCGCCGGGCTGGTGTGGCGCCGGCTGGCGACCACGGTAAAGGCTTCATCCGGGTTCAGGCGCACGCTGATCGGCTGCTCTGCACCATCGGCCTCGGCGCGCCAGGCACCCAGGCCGGCGCCGCCGTAGTAACAGCGACCATTGGCCGGAATCCCGACTACGCCGAACACCACCCGGCCCTGCTCGATCAGCGCGACGTTGACGGTGAATTCTTCACTGCCGGAAATGAATTCCTTGGTGCCATCCAGCGGGTCGACCAGCCACCAGCGGCTCCAGCGCGCGCGCTCGTCGAAGGCGATATCGGCGGCCTCCTCGGACAGCACCGCAATGCTCGAATCGAGCGCGACCAGGCCATCGTTGAGGATGTGATGGGCGGCCATGTCGGCGGCGGTCACCGGCGAGGCGTCGGCCTTCTCGGTCACCAGCACACCGGCTCGCCAATGCGGCAGAATCGCCGCGCCGGCCTCGCGGACCAACTGGATTACCGCCGGAATCAGGGGATGGCTCATAGCACGAAGTCTCCACGCTGGGTCAGCAGGTCGCGCGCCAGATAGAGCGCGGCCAGGGCCCGGCCCTCGCTGAATTGCGGATGCTGCACCAGGCTCGAGAGCTCGCGCAGGTTAACCTTGTCGACCCGCATCGACTCCGGTTCGTCGCCGGGCAGGCGTTCCGGGTACAGGTCCGTGGCCAGCACCACCTGGATTTTCTGGCTCATATAGCCGGGCGACAGGCTCAACTCGGTCAGGAGCTCAAGCCGCCGCGCGCCGAAACCGGCTTCCTCCTTGAGTTCACGGTCAGCCGCCGCCAGCACGTCCTCACCCGGTTCGATCAGCCCCTTGGGCAGCGACAACTGGTAGTCGTCGGTGCCGGCGCAGTACTCCTCGACCAGCAGCACATGCTCGGCATCGGCCAGCGCCACTATCATCACCGCACCGTAACCGACACCCTTGCCGACCAGGCGCTCATAGGTCCGTTCCACACCGTTGGCGAAGCGCAACTGCAGCTCCTCGATACGAAACAAGCGACTGCTGGCGACTATCTCTCGGGCGAGTACGGTGGGTTTCTGACGCATGGTGCGGCTCCTGAGAATGGCGGGGCGAGTTATCATACCGCGCCTGTTCCGATTAGCCCCGCCGGAGATTGCGCGATCACGACGTCAGTCGGCAGATTCGCGACACCCTCCGCACTCAGCACACAAGAAGCCACCATGCCGTCATTGCCCTGGAGCGAGATCGATACCGTACTGCTGGACATGGACGGCACCCTGCTCGACCTGCATTTCGATAACCACTTCTGGCTGGAGCACCTGCCGCAGCGCTACGCCGAGCTGCACGGCATCAGCCGGGCGCTGGCCGACGCCGAGTTGCTGCCGTTGTTCCATGCACATGCCGGCCAGCTCAACTGGTACTGCACGGACTTCTGGAGCCGTGAGCTAAACCTGTCGATTCGTGACCTCAAGCGCGAGGTGGCCCACCTGATCGCCCTGCGCCCGGACGCCGACACCTTCCTCGCCGCGGTGCGCGCCGCCGGCAAGCGCGTGGTGCTGATCACCAACGCCCATCGCGACTCGCTGTCGCTGAAGCTGGAACGCATCGAACTGGCGCCCTACTTCGACCGTCTGATCAGCTCCCACGACTACGGCTTCGCCAAGGAAGCTCAGCAGTTCTGGTTCGCCCTGCAGCAGGACCTCGGCTTCGCTGCGGCGCGCAGCCTGTTCATCGACGACAGTCTGCCCGTGCTGCGCAGCGCCCACGCCTATGGCATCGGCCACCTGCTGGCGGTGCGCCAGCCGGACAGCCGCAAAGGCCCAAAGGACACCGAGGAATTCGCCGCAGTCGGTGATTACCGGGAGCTGATCGAGGGGCTGTAACGGTTTCGCGGCAGACCAGCTTCGCGGTCAAGACCGCAGCCACACTAACGCGCCGGGCTGTATACCCGTGGCGCGCTGTGATGCGGCAGGTGGATCAGGTTGAGGCGATGCTCGCGCGCCCAGCGCACGCTGAGGTTGGTCGGTGCCGAGAGGCTGACCAGGGTGGCAAATTCGCCGCGCACCGCCTTGTGAATCAGCTCCAGGCTGCAGCGACTGGTGATCACCACGAAGCCTTGGCGCGCGCTACGACCCTGCTGGCGCAGCGCGCCGATCAGCTTGTCCAGCGCGTTGTGCCGCCCGATGTCCTCGCGGCACAGGTTGATCTCGCCGTCCTGGTCGACGAATAACGCGGCATGCAGGGCACCGCTGTAGCGCGCCAGGCTTTGCGCGCTGGCGATGCGCGTGCGCAAGTCATGCAAGTGTTCGGCGGGCGGCAACGGGCTGGACGGCAGAACTGCGAGTTGCGGCAGCGCCTGCTCCAGCGCCGCCACGCCACACAGGCCACAACCGCTGGTGCCGGCCAACTGGCGACGTTGCTGCTTGAGCGCCCAGAAGGCGCGATTGCTGATCTGCACCTCGGCGTTGAGGGTGTCGCCATTGCGCTGAACGCGCACGTCATAAATTTCTTCGATGCCGCTGACCACCGCACTGCTCAGGCTGAAGCCGATAACGAAGTCTTCGACGGCCGAGGGCGACACCATCATCACCGCATGGCTGATGCCGTTGTAGGCAATCGCCAGGGCACACTCCTCGGCCAGCATGGCGCTGCCGCGCACCGCCGCGTCATCCAGCTCGACATAGGCATAAGCATCCTGCGTCTGGCTGGTGGACGGCTCGCCCGGGACAGGGGTGGCGGCGTTGCGTGACATGCGCGAAGACTCCAAGGGATCAGGCCCCAGCTTAAGCCGGTCGGGCCAGCGGTTCGATCTGCTCACGCAGGCCCTGCATCGCCTCCAGGGCGAAGGCGCTGAGCCCTTCGCCGGCGGTGGCGTCGACGTGTGCATAGAGCGCGATACGCATCTGCGGGTCCCATTGTTTCCTCAGATGCAGGGCGAAGTCCGCACGGGCCTGCTCCGGGTTGGGTTGCGAGGCGAAGAAGGCGCCGATCTGGTTGGCCATCTTGATCAATTGTGTGGCGTTCATACCCATCTGCGAACCTCTGGCAGTCGAGGAGCTGAAAAACAATGGCGCCGAGCGATCACACGGATCGCCCGCCGCCAGCGGCGCTTAGAGCTGGGTCACCTTGATCCGCGGCAGCAGGTCGAGTTGCTCCTTGGTAAAGGCATGGAACTCGTCCTGCCATTGCGAAGGTGTTTCGACCTTGCTGATCTGCACGGCGGTGACCTTGTACTCGGGGCAGTTGGTCGCCCAGTCCGAGTTGTCAGTGGTGATCACGTTGGCGCCGGACTCCGGGTGGTGGAAGGTGGTGTAGACCACCCCCGGCTGCATCCGCTCGGTGACCACCGCGCGCATCACCGTCTCGCCTGCGCGGCTGTTGATCGCCACCCAGTCGCCGTCGTTGATTCCGCGATCCTCGGCATCCACCGGGTGCAACTCGAGGACATCCTCGGAATGCCAGGCACTGTTTTCGGTACGCCTAGTCTGCGCGCCGACGTTGTACTGCGAGAGGATCCGCCCGGTGGTCAGAATCAGCGGACGCTTGCGCGAGGTGCGCTCCTCGGTGGGAATGTACTCGGTGATCATGAAGCGACCCTTGCCGCGCACGAAGGCGTCCTCGTGCATGATCGGCGTGCCTTCCGGCGCGGCGTCGTTGCATGGCCACTGGATGCTGCCCAAACGCTCCAGCTTGGCGTAGCTGACCCCGGTGAAGGTCGGCGTCAGGCTGGCGATTTCATCCATGATCTGCGACGGATGGCTGTAGTTCATCGGGTAGCCGAGGGCATTGGACAGCGCCACCGTCACTTCCCAATCTTCCTTGCCGGCCAGCGCCGGCATCACCTTGCGCACCGGCGAGATGCGCCGCTCGGCGTTGGTGAAGGTGCCGTTCTTCTCAAGGAAGGAGGCGCCGGGCAGGAACACATGGGCAAACTTGGCGGTTTCATTGAGGAACAGGTCCTGCACCACCACGCACTCCATGGCCCGCAGCGCGTCGGTGACGTGCTGGGTATCCGGGTCGGATTGCGCCGGGTCTTCGCCCTGGATGTAGATGCCCTTGAAGGTGCCGGCATGCGCCGCAGCGAGCATGTTGGGAATACGCAGGCCCGGCTCGTCGAGCAGACTGACGCCCCAGGCCTGTTCGAACTGCCCCCGCGCCAGCGGATCGGAGACGTGGCGGTAGCCGGGCAGCTCATGGGGGAAGGAGCCCATGTCGCAGGAGCCCTGCACGTTGTTCTGTCCACGCAGCGGGTTGACGCCGACGCCGGCGCGACCGATGTTGCCGGTGGCCATGGCCAGGTTGGCAATCGCCATCACGGTCGAGGAGCCCTGGCTGTGTTCGGTCACACCCAGGCCGTAGTAGATCGCCGCGTTACCGCCGGTGGCGTACAGCCGCGCGGCGCCGCGTACTACGGCGGCCGGCACGCCGGTCAGTTCTTCCATGGCCTCGGGGCTGTGCCGCGGCTCGGCGACGAAGGTGCGCCACTGCTCGAAGGCTTCGCCCTCGCAGCGCTCGGCGACGAAAGCCTCGTCCACCAGGTTCTCGCTGACGATGACGTGGGCCAGGCTGTTGAGCAGGGCGACGTTGCTGCCGGGACGCAGTTGCAGGTGGTAGTCGGCCTTGACGTGCGGGCCGCGCACCAGATCGATGCCGCGCGGGTCGGCAACGATCAGCTTGGCGCCCTCGCGCAGACGACGCTTGAGCTGCGAGCCGAATACCGGATGACCGTCGGTAGGGTTGGCGCCGATCACCAGCACCACGTCGGCGGCCAGCACCGAGTCGAAGTCCTGGGTCCCGGCGGATTCGCCGAGGGTGACCTTGAGGCCATAACCGGTCGGCGAATGGCAGACCCGCGCACAGGTGTCGACGTTGTTGTTGCCGAAGGCGGCGCGCACCAGCTTCTGTACCAGATAGGCTTCTTCGTTAGTGCAGCGCGAGGAGGTCAGGCCGCCGACCGAGTCGCGGCCGTACTGCGCTTGAATGTCCTTGAAGCGCTTGGCGGTGTAGCTGATCGCCTCGTCCCAGTCGACGGTGCGCCAAGGCTGATCGATGCTCTCGCGGATCATCGGCGCGGCGATGCGGTCCGGGTGGGTGGCGTAACCCCAGGCGAAGCGGCCCTTGACGCAGGAGTGACCGTGGTTGGCGTGGCCGTCCTTGTTCGGCACCATGCGCACCACTTCATTGCCCTTGATCTCGGCCTTGAACGAACAGCCGACCCCGCAATAGGCGCAGGTGGTGGTCACGCTGCGTTCAGCCTGGCCCATCTCGATCACCGATTTTTCCATCAGGGTGGCAGTCGGGCAAGCTTGCACGCAGGCGCCGCAGGACACGCACTCGGAATCGAGGAAGTCTTCGTTCTGCCCGGCGCTGACTTGCGAGTCGAAGCCACGGCCAGTGATGGTCAGGGCAAAGGTGCCCTGTACTTCTTCGCAGGCGCGCACGCAACGGTTGCAGACGATGCACTTGGCCGGATCGAAGCTGAAATAGGGGTTGGATTCGTCCTTGGTCTCGGCCAGGTGGGTCTTCACCGGGTCGTAGCGCACTTCGCGCAGGCCGACCACGCCGGCCATGTCCTGCAGCTCGCAGTTGCCGTTGGCCGAGCAGGTCAGGCAGTCCAGCGGGTGATCGGAGATGTACAGCTCCATGGTGCCACGGCGCAGATCGGCCAATTTCGGGCTCTGCGTGCGCACCTTCATGCCGGTTTCCACCGGGGTGGTGCAGGACGCCGGGAAGCCGCGGCGGCCTTCGATTTCCACCACACACAGGCGGCACGAGCCGAAGGCTTCCAGGCTGTCGCTGGCGCACAACTTGGGCACGGCGATGCCGGCCTCCTGGGCCGCGCGCATCAGCGAGGTGCCGGCCGGCACGGTGATCGCCTGACCGTCGATTTCCACCGTTACCGGGGCGCCGGTACGGGCGGGGGTGCCATAGTCGAGTTCACGAAACAGGGCCATGTCGGTGTCTCCGGTTCAGCGGGCTGCGGCGGTGTCTGGCGACACCCCGAAGTCTTCAGGAAAGTGATTGAGGGCGCTCAGCACCGGATAGGGTGTCATGCCGCCGAGGGCGCACAGCGAACCGCCGAGCATGGTGTCGCACAGGCTCTTGAGCAGTTCGATGCGCCCCGGCTGCGGGCCTTCCGAGCGGGCGACGATGATCTGCTCGAGCAGCTCTTCGCCGCGAGTCGAACCGATCCGGCAGGGCGTGCACTTGCCGCAGGATTCGATGGCGCAGAATTCCATGGCGTAGCGGGCCATCTCGGCCAGGTCGACCGTATCGTCGAACACCACGATGCCGCCGTGACCGAGCACCGCGCCGAGGGCGGCGAAGGCCTCGTAGTCCAGCGGCGTGTCGAACTGCGATTCCGGTAGGTAGGCGCCCAGCGGGCCGCCGACCTGCACCGCGCGGATCGGCCGCCCCGTGGCCGAGCCGCCGCCGTAGTCGTAGAGCAGTTCGCGCAGGGTGACGCCGAAGGCCTTCTCGATCAGGCCGCCACGGGCGATGTTGCCGGTCAGCTGGATCGGCAGGGTACCGAGCGAGCGGCCCATGCCGAAGTCTTTGTAATAGGCCCCACCCTTGTCGAGGATGATCGGCACCGAGGCCAGCGAGATCACGTTGTTGATCACCGTCGGCATGCCGAACAGGCCTTCGATGGCCGGCAACGGCGGCTTGGGTCGTACTTCGCCGCGCTTGCCTTCGAGGCTTTCCAGCAGCGAGGTTTCCTCACCGCAGACATAGGCGCCGGCGCCGCGGCGCAGGTGCAGGTGGAAACGCTGGCCGCTGCCGAGAATGTCGTCGCCCAGGTAGCCCTCAGCATAGGCCGTGGCGATGGCCGCGGTGAGCGCCGCCTCGGCGTGCGGGTATTCCGAGCGCAGGTAGATATAGCCCTCGGTGGCGCCGACGGCCAGGGCGGCGATGGTCATGCCCTCGATCAGCACGAAGGGATCGTCCTCCATCACCATGCGGTCGGAGAAGGTGCCCGAGTCGCCCTCGTCGGCGTTGCACACGATGTACTTCTGTGCGGCC
Source organism: Pseudomonas paeninsulae (assembly GCF_035621475.1). Lineage (NCBI taxonomy): Bacteria > Pseudomonadati > Pseudomonadota > Gammaproteobacteria > Pseudomonadales > Pseudomonadaceae > Pseudomonas > Pseudomonas paeninsulae. The sequence goes on along the minus strand of NZ_CP141799.1, from coordinate 440,135 downwards.
GCGCAGCCGGCCACGGTGCGCCACTTGATCCCAGTAGGAAAAGCCGCGCCGCCACGCCCGCGCAGGCCGGAGTCGAGCACCTCGGCGATAATCGCCTCGGCGCCGATTTCCAGTGCGCGCTTGAGGCCGCGGTAGCCGTCATGCTCGATGTAGTCAGCCAGCGACAGCGGATCGGTGATCCCGGCGCGGGCGAAGGTCAGGCGCTCCTGGCGCTTGAGGTAGTCGATTTCTTCGGTCAGACCGAGTGCCTTCGGGTGCTCGCCTGCGGCGAGGAAGCCGGCATCGAACAGCCCGGCGACATCGCGGGCCTTGACCGGGCCATAGGCTACGCGCCCGGCCGCAGTGGCGACCTCGACCAGTGGCTCCAGCCAGAACAGCCCGCGCGAACCGTTGCGCACCAGGTGCACCTCGAGATTGCGCGCCTTGGCTTCGGCAACGATGGCCCGTGCTACCGCGTCGGCGCCCAGGCTCAGGGCGCTGGCGTCACGCGGGACGTAGACGGTGATGGCTTGGTTCAACTGGCTCATGCGCGCGCCTCCTGTTCTTCCAATAGGTCCAGCAGGTCCTCGGCATCGACCCGACCGTGCAGCTCACCGTTGAGCATGGCGTTCGGCGCACAGGCGCAGTTGCCCAGGCAATACACCGCCTCCAGGGTCAGGCTGCCGTCTTCACGAGTCTCGCCCAGTTGCAAACCGAGTTTTTCCTGCAGCTCATTGGTCAGCGCCTTGGCGCCCATCGACTGGCAGGCCTCGGCCTGACACACCTTAAGGTGCAGGCGACCGGCCGGGCTGGCGCGGAAATCGTGGTAGAAGCTGACCACCCCGTGCACCTCCGCGCGCGACAGGCAGAGGTCTTCGGCGATCATTGGCAGCACCTCGGGCGGTACCGCGCCGAGACGCTCCTGGATGTCGTGAAGAATGGGCAGCAGGGCGCCGGGTTCGTCCCGGTGCGCCGCCAGCACCGCGCGGGTGACGGCCTGGTACTGCGGGAAATCGGCATGCTGGGCAAGCTTGGCCATGTTCGAGGCTCCGGCCGCTGTGCGTGGTGGTGGCCGCCAGCAACCGCCGAAACTATCCGGCGAACGGCTGGGCGACTTCTTTGCCGCACAACATATGAAATTGAGTTCTTATTTGCGGATCATGAAAACCGCGTAAAGCAAGCTAACATGGCGTAACGCAGCATCAAATATGAAGTAGAGGACATATGATCCGCATCGAGATCCAACCGCGCTGGCGCTTTCACCAGACCGATGGCAGCAGCCTCGACCCGCAGGGCCTGAGCCTGCTGCAAAATGTCCACGATACCGGCAAGCTGACCGAGGCCGCGGCCCGCAGCGGCTACTCCTACCGGCACGCGTGGAACCTGCTGGGCAAGTGGGAAGCCTTCTTCGGCAGCCCGCTGATTGCCCTGGAGCGCGGCAAGGGTGCGCACCTCACCAGCCTCGGGGAAAAACTGCTGCGCGCCGACCAACGGATCCGCGCACGCCTGAGCCCGCAACTGGATAACCTCGCCGGCGAACTGGAGATCGAGCTGAATCGCGCGCTGCAGGAAACCCGTCCCGGCCTGCGCATCCATGCCAGCCATGGCTTCGCCGTCGCGGCGCTGCGCGAGTGGCTGGAACTGGATGGCCGCTGGCAGTGGGAGTTGCAGTTTCGCAGCGGGGTCGAGGCGATGCTTTCACTGCACCGCCGCGACTGCGACCTGGCCGGCCTGCATGTACCTGCAGGGCCGCTGGGCAGCCTGAGCATGGCGCGCATCCAGCCCTGGCTGCGTACCGAGCATCGGGTGATCACCTTCGTCGTGCGCACCCAGGGGCTGATCCTCGCCCCCGGCAACCCGCTGGGCATCACTGGCCTGGCCGACCTGCAGCGCAGCGGCCGACGCTTCGTCAACCGCGAACAGGGCTCGGGCACGCGCATGCTCCTGGAAAGCCTGCTGCAACAGGCGGCGATCGATAGCGTCGACATCGACGGCTTCTATAACGAGGAATACACCCACGCGGCCGTGGCCGCCTACGTCGCCAGCGGCATGGCCGATGCCGGTTTCGGCGTGGAGGCGGCGGCGCGCCTTTTCGGCCTGGCCTTCATCCCCATGGCCCGCGAGCACTACTGCCTGCTCTGCCATCAAGACAGCCTGACGCTGCCGGCCATGGGCGCGCTGCTCGAGGTGCTGCAGAACCCCGAGTTCCAGGCGCGCATCGCCGAGTTACCCGGCTACGCCCTGAGCCGTCCCGGCGAGGTACTGCCGCTGGCCCAGGCGCTGGAACAGTGGAGCCGCGAGAGCCTGCTGTGATGCCTGAGCGCCTGCGTTTGGCCGGCCGAGGCGGACGCCAACGCTCTGTAGGCGCCCGCTTGCGGCGGGTCGGCAGCCCGCCGAGCAATGGTCCAAACACGGTATGTCCCACATTCCTGCCGGGTCACAAGCTGGCGCCTACAAAAATCAGCCCCTCCGCCTGCGAAGTGCCATTTAAAGGCCTGAAAAACGCCCTGGCTAGCCCGGGGCAATGATCTATGACCGCCTTATTTAGTAAAAGTTCTCCATTCAAAACAGTTACTTACACAACCTTTACATAAGCACACCGCTCGTCGGCAGACGCTTGCCAGGCCTGGCCGCCAACCCCAGCATCGCCACCGACTTAACCACTGAGAGAACTTCTCCATGAAGTACATTTCAATGTTGCTACTGAGCCTCGGCCTCGCCGCAGGACAGACAATGGCAGGCGATAACATGAGGGCCGGTGTCGGCGGTGCGCTGGGCGGGGTATTGGGCTCGGTGGTCGGCCAGCAGATCGGCGGCAGCACCGGCGCGGCCATCGGCGCCGGCGTCGGTGGCGCCGCGGGCGGCTCGGTCGCCGCACGCCGCGGCAACAAGACCGAAGCAGCCATCGGTGGTGGCCTGGGTGCGGCCGGCGGCAACGTCCTCGGCCAGCAAATGGGCGGCACCACCGGCGGCCTGATCGGCGCGGCGCTCGGCGGCGGTGCCGGCGGCGCCATCGGCAACAACTATGGCGATGCCAGCCGGGATGACGACCGCTACGATCGCCGCGACCGCGGTTATTACCGTGACGACCGCCACCACGGTCATCGCCGCCACCACGGCAAGCGCCACAAGCGTAAGCACCACGGTCACGGCTGGCGCGACTGACAGACAGGACGAGCCGGCAAGCGCTGAAGCCCTCGCAGAGGGCAGACGCGGGGCTTTAACCCATCTATGGGTTGCGGATTGTTCCTGATTTTGTGGTCTGTCAGTAGGGCGGTTCGGGCGGCGTTCCGTTCGCAGCGCAGCGACAACCCGCCAGGATTTGCGCCGCGCCGGTGGACCATCGGTGCACTGCCTGCGCCGAGTGACACCCGACGGAACGGCGCACGCTACGCGCTTTAGCGGGTGATGTTGGAACCTTCGTTTGAGCGGCAGGGAACCAAAGCCCGCCATGCGCCTCTACATCTGTGCGATGTAGCGAAAAGCCATCAGTTGCAATGCAGTATGCTCGCCCCCTTATTCAGCAGGACTCAAACCATGCGCAAAACCCTCGTAGCGTTCGCTCTCAGCAGCCTTATCGCCGCACCATATGCCTTGGCTGGCGACTCCGGAAAAGTCGCCATCGGCAGCGGTGTTGGCGGTGTCCTGGGCAACGTCATCGGCCAGCAGGTCGGCGGTAGCACCGGCGCGGCGATTGGTGCCGGGGTCGGTGGCGCAGCCGGCGGAGTAATTACCGCCCGCGACGGCAACAAGACCGGCGCTGCCCTCGGTGGTGGCCTCGGCGCGGCGGGCGGTTCGGTGCTCGGCGGCCAAGTCGGCGGCAGCACCGGTTCGACCATAGGCGCAGGCCTGGGTGGCGCAGCCGGCGGCGCGCTCGGCAATGAAATGAGCAACGACAACCGCTATGACAATCGCTATGAAGGCGGCGGCCACTCCCATGGCCACAAGCACAAGAAGCACAAGAAACATCGCCACCATTGAGTAATGGTGCGCCATGCGCACCTGCCGGCCAGCGCCATGGCCCACGACACCAGCCGCTCACTTAGCCAAGTGAGCGGCTTTTTTCTAGGCTCCATCCAGGTGAAATTCGCGGATAAAGGTTAGGCGCGCCCTCTCCGCGCCTACCGGGGTCGATACCCATGCGACACCTGACCGGGACGCCGAATTGTTGCTGGCCCGGATGCAATCCGGGAGGATCTGCCGCCGACCAACCCTTCCCGGATTTCGCTGGGACTCTTGGGCTAGGGTCGCTGATTGCAGCGATTACACGCCGGCTCTTGTCGGATGCGATTGAGCCTGGCGCTACCCATCGACGAGCAACCAACCACCGTTTTCCAGGTTCGCCAGCGCCCCCTCAGCCCGCCAACAGCAGCCGATCCGGCTCGTCCAGGCGTTGCAGCAACTCGGCCCGCGCCTGGTCGCGCAACTTGATTGCATCCAGCCAATCGTGTCCCTGCGCCAGCAGTTGGGCGCAGATGTGCAGGTGGATTTGGCCACGATGGGCAAACCACTGACCGTCACGCAGCACCATGCGCGAACCCGCGATGGCCACCGGCACCAGCGCCACGTCGGCACGCGCGGCGAGGACGAAGGCGCCCATGCGAAATGGCAGCAACCCCGGTTCGCGGCTCAGCGTGCCTTCGGGAAACAACACCAGTGACTGCCCGGCCTGCAATGCCGCCGCCAGGCGCTCGGCATCGGCGGCACTGCGCTGCAGGTCGAAGCGCTCGACGAAGCAGGTGCCGATCTTGCGCAGGAAGTGCCCGGCGATACGCTGTCCGGCCAACTCGCGTTTGGCGACGAAGCTGAACTCGGGCGGCAGAGCCGCGCAGAGCAGCAAACCGTCCAGGTAGCTGGCATGGTTGGCGACCAGCACGCGCACGTCCTGCCGGCGCAGCCTGTCCAGGCCCTCTATCTGCAAGGAGATGCCCGCCAGACGCAGGAACAGGCGGGCCGCGGCCCCGGTCAAGCGGCGCCGCCAAATCAGGCGCGGCAGCAGTGCCACGGCCGTCCAGGTCAGGCTGCCGAGCAGCCCGAGCAAGGCCCAGAAATACCCGGCATAGAGTGCGGCCCGAACACTGCGCCAGACGCGGCCGAGTTGCGCCCGCGCCGCCGACTGCAGCAGGCGCAGCAGTTGCCGCCACACCGGCCGCCCCGGCCGACCCACCTCACCTCGCTCGTACAGCTCGCGACTGGCGGCGCGACGGATCTTGCCACTGGAGGTTTTCAGCACGCTGTGCGGCGGCGCCAGGACGATATCGTCCGGCGGCACCCCGGTCAGGTCGATGGCCACCCGGGCAATCTGTTGTTGCAGGCGTTGCCGCACGCGGGGGTCCTTTTCGCTGGTCTCCGCCAGCACCACCAGGCGCTCACTGGCGCTGGCCGGATCACTACTGCCGAACACCGCGACGCAGCCTTTGCGCAGGCCCGGCAGGCTGCCGACCGCGGTCTCCACGTCGTAGGGATAGATGTTGCGCCCGCCGCGAATGATCAGGTCCTTGGCCCGCCCACTGAGGTAGACCTCGCCGGCGGCCATGTACGCCAGATCGAGCGAGTCGAGCCATTCGCCATGGCGCACCCGCTGGCTCTCCAGCGGGTTATGAAAATAGCCACTGCTGGTCGACGGCCCCTTGAATTGCAGATGGCCCTCGCTACGTTCGGGCAGCTCGATGTCGTGATCATCGACGATGCGCACCTGATGCCCCGGCAGCGGCCGACCGCAACTGACGAAACGCAGCCCATCGGTACTGCCCGGCTCGGCGCGCAGGGCCTGGCCCCGGGCCTGGAACGACTCGCGCTGAACCCAGTCGAGCAGCGGCGCGCGGCCGATCGGCGGGAAGACTACGCCCAGGGTCGCCTCGGCCAGGCCGTAGACCGGGGCCAGCGCACTTGGCTGCAGCCCATAGCGGCCGAAGCGCTCGGCGAAGCGTTGCAGGGTGTCCGGGCTGACCGGCTCGGCGCCGTTGCAGGCCAGGCGCCAACTGCTCAGATCGAGGCCCTGGATCTCGCTGTCGGCGAGCTTGCCCAGGCACAGCTCGTAGGCGAAGTTCGGTGCCGCCGACAGCGTCCCGCGGTAGCGCTGGATGGTCTCCAGCCAGCGCGCCGGCCGGGCGAGAAAGGCCAACGGCGACATCAGCACCAGGACGAAACCGTAATACAGGCTGCCGAGCCAGGCGCCGATCAGGCCCATGTCGTGGTACATCGGCAGCCAGCTGACGAACACATCGTCGGCGCTGACGCGCAGCGCCGTACCCATCGCCCGCAAGTTGGCCAACACATTGGCATGGCTGACCATCACTCCCTTGGGTTGGCCAGTACTGCCCGAGGTGTACTGCAGGAAGGCCAGGTCCTGGGCTTGCCGCTGGGTCGCCAGGAAGCTGCCGGGCTCGGCGCACAACTCGGCCACCGTGGCGATCTCGCGCAGGCTCGGGATTTGCGGCTTGAGCAAGCGGGCGAGCAGCTTGGCTTCGCTGACGGTGAGCAGCATCGTCGCCTCGGCGTTAGCCAGAATGCCGGCCTGGCGGCGCAGGTGCTCCTCGATCTGCGACAAGCGCATGGGCGGATAGATCGGCACCGGCACGCCGCCAGCGAGAAGGATGCCGAAGAAGCCGAAGAGGAAATCCAGGCCGGTCGGCAGCATCAGCGCCACCCGCTGCCCGGCCTGCAGGCCGCGTTGCTGCAACCCGCTGGCAACCGCCCTGGCCCCCTGCTGCAAGGCCAGGTAGCTGATGTCTTCGGGCACATCGCTTTCGCCTAGCAAGCGCACATGAATGCGCTGCGGATGACGCTGCACATGCCAGTCGAGCACCTCGACCAGGGTCTGCGCGGCGTCCGGCGTGAGCCGCTCCTGCGGGCCGACGGGCAAGCGCTCGACGCTGCCGCGCGGCCTCGCCGCGACTGTCGGCCCGCAGGCCAGCAGCGCCTCGAGCACATCGCCCGGAGTCTCCGCCGAGGCGAACAGCGCCTGGGGCAGACGCACGCCGAACTCGCGCTCGACCCGTGACCACAGCTCGACCCGAGCCAGGCTGTCCAGCCCCAGATCGCTGTCGAGTACGCTGTGCAAGCTGACGGACGAATCCTGCGCCGCATAGGGGCGCAATTCGGCAACCGTCTGGCGAACGATCCGTAGCAGGCGCTGCGCCGCAGCCGTTGCAGTGGGATGGGCGCTTGTTGCATGAGGCAGACGACTCATCGGCGACCCTCAGCGGGCGGGGCAGTCTCGACGACCACCCTCGCTGAAAAACAATAAGCCTTTGCCGCCACTGGCGATAATAACCTCTAGCCCATAGCAGACCGGCGGTTATAGCCCGGTCGTCTCTAGCCGAGCGGACTGCTAGGCTTGCGTGAGCATCATTGCGCGCCGCCAACCGGCGCGCGCCAACGGAGTGCTCGCCATGCCCCCCAGCCTCGCCCCCGGAGTCACGCGCCGCGAAGCCTGGGCCTGGGCGATGTACGACTTCGCCAACTCCGGCTACACCACGGTCGTGATCACCGCGGTATTCAACGCCTACTTCGTCGCGGTGGTGGCCGGCGGCGCGACCTGGGGCACCCTGGCCTGGACCAGTTCGATCGCCCTGTCCTATGCCCTGATCATCGTCAGCGCACCAGTGCTCGGCGCCTATGCCGATGCCTATGCCTGCAAGAAGCGCCTGCTGCTGCTCTGCACCCTCGGCTGCGTGCTGTTCACCGCCGGTTTGGCATTGGCCGGACCGGGCGCGCTGGTCATCGCCATCGTTTTCATCGTGCTGTCCAACTTCTGCTTCGGCAGCGGCGAAAACCTGATCGCCGCGTTCCTCCCGGAAATCGCCCGCGAGGATGCCATCGGCCGGGTCTCCGGCTGGGGCTGGGGCTTCGGTTATATCGGCGGCCTGCTCAGCCTCGGCGCCAGCCTGGCCTATGTCAGCTGGGCGCAGGCCCAAGGCCACACGGCGGCGCAGTTCGTGCCGGTGTGCATGTTGCTCACCGCGATCCTGTTCGCCCTGGCCAGCCTGCCGACCTTTCTGTTCCTGCGCGATCGCAGTCAGCCGCAGCTGCAACCTAACGCCCGCCACGGCGTGCGGGTGGCGTTCGCCCGCTTCGCCCGGACGGTCCGCGAGGCCAGGCGTTATCGCGACCTGCTGCGCTTTCTCGCCTGCACCCTGTGCTACCAGGCCGGGATCGCCGCGGTGGTCACCCTGGCCGCCATCTACGCCGACCAGGCCATGGGCTTCACCACCCAGGACACCCTCAAGCTGATCCTGCTGGTGAATGTCACCGCCTCGATTGGCGCCGTGTTGTTCGGCTATGTGCAGGATCGCCTCGGGCATATCGTCACCCTGGCCCTGACTCTGCTCGGCTGGCTGCTGATGATCGGTCTGACCTGGGCCGCCGAGGGGCCGCCGCTGTTCTGGCTGGCAGCCAACATCGCCGGGCTGTGCATGGGCGCCAGCCAGTCGGCCGGGCGCGCCATCGTCGGTCTGCTCGCGCCGCTGGCGCGGCGGGCGGAGTTCTATGGCCTGTGGGGCCAGGCGGTAAAGCTGTCGTCGATCATCGGCCCGATGACCTACGGCCTGACCAGCTGGCTGACCGATGGTGACCACCGCCTGGCGATACTGCTCACCGGCAGCTACTTCGTGCTTGGCCTGCTGATCCTCGCCAGCGTCGACCTCAAGCGCGGCCGCCGCGCGGCGCTGGCCGATCGGTAAGGCTCGCCGCCGCTTGGCGGTTGTAAGTCAACGCTGAAGAGGGCCACGGGCAGCGATCCGCCCTACTGGCCGCCCTTACTCGACCAGCAAGACCGCCAGCGCCATGCGCAAGCGCTCGGGAATCGGCAGCGGCCGGTTACTCTGCCGGTCAACGAACACATGGACGAAACGCCCGGCGGCGCAGGCCTGTTCCTCGTCCTGCTTGAACACCGCCAGCTCGTACTGCACCGAGCTGTTGCCCAGCTTGCCGACCCGCAGGCCGATCTCGATACGCTCGGGAAAGGCGATGGAGGCGAAGTAGTCACAGCTGGAGCTGACGACGAAACCGACCACCTCGCCGGTGTGGATATCCAGGCCACCAACCTCGATCAGGTAGCTGTTCACCGCGCTGTCGAAGTAGCTGTAGTAGGTGACGTTATTCACATGGCCGTAGATGTCGTTGTCGTGCCAGCGCGTGCTGATCGGCTGCAAGTGCCGGTAGTCACTGCGCAGGTGTTGGGGTGGGTTCATGGGTTGTCCTTGGATGGCAGTGGTGCGCGCGGCGCGCCTTACGACGGTATCAGGCGCCGGCCCGGATAGGTGCGCCGTGCGCACCGCCCAGGCTCGCCTCAATAGGCCGACTGGTAGATCGCCAAGGCGTGCGCCTCGGTCATCTCGCGCGGGTTATTGAGCAGCAGGCGTTGTTGCAGCATGGCATCGGCCGCCAGTTGCGCGAGCATCTCTTGCGGCACACCGGCGTCACGCAGACGCGTGGGCAGGCCACTGCGTTCGCTGCAATCGGCCAGTTCGAGGATGAATTGCTCGGTCTGCTGCATGGCACTGCCGGGGCGCAACTTGGCGCCCAGTACCAACGGTGCCAGCTCGGCATACAGCGGCGCGGCCACCGCGGCGTTGAAACCGAGTACGTGCGGCAGCACCAGCGCGTTGCTCAGGCCGTGAGGAATATGAAAGTGCCCTCCGAGCGGATAGGCCAGCGCATGCACCGCCGCCACCGGCGCGTTGGCGAACGCCTGACCGGCCAGGCAGGCGCCGAGCAGCATGGCCTGGCGCGCCTCGCGATTAGCGCCGTTGTGCACCGCCTCGTCGAGGTTGGCGGCGAGCAGACGCAGTGCCTCGCGCGCCAGCAGGTCGGACAGCGGGTTCTTCTTCTGCACGCTGGTGTAGGCCTCGATGGCATGCACCATGGCGTCGATGCCGGTGGCGGCGGTCACCGCCGGCGGCAGGCCGAGGGTCAGGTCGGCGTCCAGTAGCGCCAGGTCCGGCAGCAACAGCGGCGAGACCACGCCCAGCTTGGTCGTGGCGCCGGTGGTGACGATCGCCACCGGGGTCACTTCCGAGCCGGTGCCGGCGGTGGTCGGCACCTGGATCAACGGCAGGCGCCGGCCCTTGGCATTGCCGACGCCGTAGATGTCGGCCAGCTCCTGGCTGCAATCGGGGTGGGCGAGCAGCGCGACCAGCTTGGCCACGTCCATCGAACTGCCGCCGCCGAAGCCGACGATCAGCTCGGCCTTGAGCGCCCTGGCCTGCGCCACCGCGCTCTGCACTATGGCCTCCGGCGGATCGGCAACCACCTGATCGAACACCTGGGCAGTCAGCCCTTCCAGGAGAAAACCGGGCAACACCTCGGCGAGCAGACCGAGCTGGGTAATCCCCGGGTCGGTGACGATAAACACCGACCGGGCACCGCGCTCGACGCACAAGGCCGCCAACCGGCGGGCGGAACCGCTTTCACAGATGATCTGCGCGGTGGTAGCAAAGCTGAACGGATGCATGCTTGATCCTCTTGAGGTTGGCCGCGCCAAAGCAGCGACACTGCAGCTTACCCTGGCCGCAGGGTCTTTCCTCTACGGCTGGATCGACAGCGGCTGCCCGCAGTCATTGCCAGCGCCACTCTAACCCTTGACCCCTGCGCCAGCTAATTGCCAGTATTCAGTACGCACGTCCAAGAGCCGACTAGCATTCTGTGTGGCCGCTTAATTCATAGGGATACTGTTAATGCCCAAATCACTTCTTCGTCTGCTATCGCTGGCTTCAGCCTTCCTACTCTTACACTTGCCCCTGGCCAGCCTGGCTGCTGAACGCCAATTGGTGATCCTCAACTGGTCGGATTATATGGACCCGGCGCTGATCAAAAAATTCGAGCAGCACTATGACGCCCAGGTCATCCAGAGCTACTACAGCTCTGACGACAACCGCGCCGAGAAGCTGATGGAGAACAACGCCAGTGGTTATGACCTCATCCTGGTGGCCGGCTTCGACCTGCAGCTGTACGCCAAACGACGGTGGATTGCCCCGCTGGATTACACCCGGTTACCCAACATCCAGCATACTGCGCCTGCGTTGAAGGGGGTCTTTGAGGCTGCCGATGTATACGGCGCCCCCTATACCTGGGGCACGGTCGGCATCGCCTACCGCAGTGACCTGGTGCAAACGCCTATCACCAGTTGGTTGCAGCTGTTCAGGCCGGCCCCCGAACTGCAGGGCAAAGTAGCCATGATCGAAGACGCCAGGGAATTAATTGGCATGGGCCTCAAAGCCTTGAACTACTCCGCCAACAGCTCCGACCCCGATCAACTTCGAGCGGCGGAGACCCTGCTGTTGGAGCAGAAGCCCTTCGTCCGCACCTACGACTACATCGCCCTCGATGAGACCTCCCCGCTCCTCAATGGCGACATCGTCGCAGCCCTGCTGTACAGCGGGGATGCCCTCATGCTGAAAGAATTCAACGAAAACCTGCGCTATGTCGTTCCGCAAGAGGGCAGCGCTATCTGGATCGACTATTTCGCGCTAGCCCAGCAGGCGCCAGATCCGGATCTGGCTTATGCCTTTCTCAACTTCATCAACGAACCAAGCAATGCCGCCCAGCAGGCGCAGTTCATCCATTACGCGACGCCCAACCTTGCAGCCGAAGCACTGTTGCCCCCAGAGTTTTTGCGTGACCCGATCATCTATCCTGATCAGGCAAGCCTGAAATCCTCCGAGTTCTACACCCCCCAGCCGGCTAAAGCCCAGCGCTTACGCAACGCGATCAATGCTAGGGTGTTACGTTAGGGTTTCGGCAACCATGGCTGCGCTGGCCTACCGTATCGAGGGGCTGACATGAAGTTGCGCACCCACTTGCCATTGCTGGTCATCCCGCTGATTGCCGGCCCACTACTGCTGGCAGGACTTCTGGCCTTTATCGCGCTCCAGCAAAGCGCCGAACAGAAAAGCACTGATCAAATCAGTGCACTGGTGGCACGCCTGGATGACCAGCTGCAACTACTCAGCATGGTAGCCACAGCCAATATCGATATTTTCTCGGATGATCCCCTGGTCAAAAGCTACCTACTGACCGGTGATGCAGAAGAGCGCTACGCCTTGTTACAGCGCCCTTTGCTGCAGAAGCTCGCCAGCATTCAACGGGTTTATCCCGACTATTATGAGATTCGGATTCTGCAACCCGATGGCTTTGAAGACCTGCGCCTGCAAAACCGGGATCAGCCCAACCTGACTGAAGAGGAGGCGGACAGCCCCGGGTTTCTGGCCATGCGTCACGCCGACCAGGACACCTTGGTGCGCATCGGCATCAACCCGGATAACCAGGAGTTGGCGCTGTACGTCTCTCGGCGCATCAGCTTGATCAACCCGGCATTCGAGTCCTTCAGTAGCCCACCCACGCTGCGCGGCTACCTGAGCCTGACCATCAACCTGCAATCGTTGCTGGACAATCTGAGCCCCTCCCCCTGGCCCCAGGGCAGCATTCTCCTGACTGACGCCAAGGGCACTTTGCTTGCCGCCTCCCAGGAGAGCGATGCCGCGCGTTTGCTCGGCGACTACGACCTGGCGCAAGGCATCACGGCGCTGCAGAGCAAAAGCCAGATCGAGCTGAATGGCCAGTCGTACCAGCACCATGCCAAGTGCCTGCTGGAAGGCTTATGGCTGCACCTATTGATTCCCGAAGCGGACTTGTTCAAAGAGTCGCGCAATGTTGGCCTGCTGGTGCTGTTGATCTGCCTGGCCGCCATTAGCATTTCGGTACCGCTGCTCCTGGTGTTGATCCGCAATCGCTTCCTGAAACCGGTCGAGCGCCTCAATCAGGCGCTGGCGGCCATGGGCAAGCAGTCACAATTGATCCAGGTGCCCGTGCAGAACGAGGATGAGCTCGGCGAGCTGAGTCGCTCCTTTAACCGAATGAGCCTTGACCTGCATCAGTCCAGCGAGCAAATCCATAACCTGGCCTTCAGGGACAGTCTCACCGGGCTGCCCAATCGGCTGATGTTCATCAAAACCCTGCGCCGTGAAATCGAATCCGCCCGCCAGCGCCAGGGGCGTTTCGCCTTGCTGTTTCTCGACCTGGACAACTTCAAACACGTTAACGACACCCTGGGCCACCCTGCCGGAGACCAGCTGCTGATCAAGGTGACTGAGATATTCCAGTCCAACCTGCGCGGTTATGACTACCTGAGTCGCCCCGTCGATATCGATGTCGACCGGGATATGGCGCGCCTGGGCGGCGATGAATTTACCCTGCTGCTCAACCATCCAGAAGCCGAACACCTGGCCGGCCCCGTAGCCGCACGGGTGATCAAGGCGCTGGCTGAACCTATCGACATCAATGGCACGGCTTGTTACGTGGGCTGCAGCATCGGCATTGCCATCTATCCCGATGACGGTAGAACGATGGAGGACCTCGTCAAACATGCCGACCTGGCGATGTATCAGGCGAAAGCGACAGGCAGGAACACCTATCAGTTTTTCTCCAGCGCCATTGCTGCGCACTCCCAACACCGCGTGCTTCTGGACCAACGCTTACACACCGCCGTCGAAACGCTGAACTTCCAGCTTTACTATCAACCGATTATCGATAGCCGAACCATGCGAGTGGTGTCTGTTGAGGCGTTAATCCGCTGGAACGATCCCGAGCTAGGCCAGGTTCCTCCGGATCAGTTCATTCCTCTGGCCGAAGAAAACGGTCTTATTTTGCCCATTGGCGCCTGGGTAATCGAGGAGGCGGCCCGCCAGCTGGCGGCATGGAAGAAGGCGGGTCTTGCCCCTCTGCGGGTTGCCATCAACGTTTCCAGCCTGCAACTGGGCCAACCGGGCTTCGCTCAACAGATCACCCGGGTCTTGAACAAGCACCAGCTTTGCGCCGATGACCTTTATGTGGAGTTGACCGAAACCGCCGTACTACAAGGGCGCGAACAGGTACTGGAGAACCTCTACGCGTTGCGTGCACTCGGCATACAGATTGCGCTCGACGACTTCGGCACCGGCTACTCCTCGCTTAGTTATCTGCAGACGCTGCCTATCGATATCCTGAAAATCGACCGTAGCTTCATTCTCGACCGGCAAGAAAACAGCAACGGCGTGATTCTCTCGGCCATCATCACCATGGCTCACTCGCTGGGAATGAAAGTGGTCGCCGAGGGGGTCGAGGATCACGACCATCTGGCCTTCCTGGTTGCCAAGGGCTGCGACCTGTTACAAGGCTATCTGTTCAGTACACCCCGCCCCGCGGGCGAGATTGAACGACTCATCAACGTACCGCTGCCCGAAGCCATATAGCCAACAGTTCGATCTACCGCCCACACCCCGCCGCACCTACCACTACTGACTTAGCGCGGCAGCCCGAAGGTACACGGAGGCGGATTTCCGGATTGCATCCGGGCAATCGACTGGTTTGCGACCGCCGTCATAGGGCTGCTTGCTCAACGCGCAGCGCGGAGCCATTGCAGATACTCGGGGCTCTTGGCTATCGATTATGGTCCTGGTCCGCGATGAATTTGAGCGAAACCCTGCAACTGGCGCTACGCCGCGCTCTTGCCGCTGCAACGGTTCGATCTGCCCTTTCACCTCAGGCCCTTCCACCTGGAAGCCGTCAGCCTGGCGCAGCGCCAACGCGACGCGGCGTTGCAGTGGTTGAACGAACAGATAATTGCCATCGGCCAGGGCTGATGCCTGGCAGACCCTTGCCATCAACCAGTAACCGCTGCCAGCTCCAGCTCGAACCAGTCGGCATTTTCCAGCGATGCCTGCTGCGGGTTGCGGGCCGCGGCAAGCCGCTCAGTCTCGGCATGGTTCCAGAGCGGGCCTTCGCTGATCAGCATCCCGTGCATGACCAGGCAGGTCCTGCCCCGGCACTGCAACTTCAGCGGGTTGCGCTCAGCGATGACCCAGCCCTCGCGCAGCAGTTGATCGATATGCGCGCGCAGCGCAGGGAGGTAGCGTTGTTCTTGCATGGACGAGTCCTTTCATGCCTACAGACGACGGCTTTGGCACCGGCCCGAGGACCGCTGTACTCACCCGTGAAATACGCCGCGAATAATAGTGGCCTTGTGCCCGTCAGAAAAGCGCTATTGGCCCTGGCGCTGTAGCCGATAGTCCCCATTCCGCCATGGCGTTTGGCTTACACAAGGCTATGCCGCAGTTATGGACTGCATCGCCGCGAGGCGCGCCGCCAACAAGAGCGCGATGCTCTCGTAGCCCGAATAAGCACCAGCGCAATCCGGGGCGATCCCAGGGAGATGACAGCAGGTTCGAGCCAATGATCTCGTCAAACGACAGAGCCTAGCGCCTCGGCATCATCGCTGGGTTGCGCCGAGCTGAACTCCAAGCAGCCGTCCTCCAGCTTGCCGTAGCGCAGCAGCGCCAGGTCGAGCAGGTAATTCTGGTAGAGCTTCCAGGGCACTCGATCACCCTGCTTGGGAATCCGGTCGGCGGCGCGCTGGATGTAGCCGGAGGTCAGATCGAGAAACGGCGCTTCCGCGACCTGACGCGCCGGGTCGCGCGGGGTGCACTGGCGCATGCCGGTGGCGTCCATATGCTTGATCAGGCGGCAGAAGTACTCGCTGGACAGATCCGCCTTGAGCGTCCAGCTGGCGTTGGTGTAACCGAGTACCACCGCGGCATTGGGCAGATCGCGCAGCATGATGCCGCGATAGCCCATGCTCTTGGCCGCGTCGAACGGCTGGCCGTCCACCGCCACCGCGATACCGCCGAACAGCTGCAGGTCCAGGCCGGTGGCGCTGACGATCACGTCGGCCGGCAGCTCCTGGCCGGTTTTCAGGTGGATGCCGGTTTCGCTAAAGCTGTCGATCTGCTCGGTCACCAGCGACGCCTTGCCCGCGCGCAGCGCCTTGAACAGGTCGCCGTCTGGCACCACGCACAGGCGCTGATCCCACGGCTGGTAGCCCGGGCTGAAGTGGCGCATGTCGAACTCCGCGCCCAGTTGGCGGCGGGCCTGGCCCAGCAGCAGCTTGCGCACCAGCGTCGGCAAGCCCCTGGCCAGCGTGTAGAAACCCAACTGCATGACCACGTTGCGCGAGCGCACCAGCCGGTAGACCAGGGCCGGCGGCAGCCAACGGCGCAGCAGGCTGGCCAGCCCATCGCGCTGCGGCAGGCTGACCACATAGCTCGGCGAGCGCTGCAGCATGGTCACGTGCCGGGCCTTGTCGGTCAGCGCCGGCACCAAGGTAATGGCGGTGGCACCGCTGCCGATCACCACCACGTTCTTGCCGCTGTAGTCGAAGTCCTGCGGCCACTGTTGCGGGTGGATGAACGCGCCGCGGAACAGCTCGCGGCCCTTGTACGGTGGGGTATAGCCGGCTTCGTAGCGGTAGTAGCCGGTGCACATCAGCAACTGATTGCAGCTCAGCAGGCTCGGTTCGGCCGCCTCGCCGCACTGCACCTGCAAGGTCCAGCGCGCCGTCTCACTGCACCAGTCGGCCTTGAGCACCTTATGTTGGTAGCGGATCTTGGCGTCGATGCCGTTCTCCCGCGCGGTCTCCTCGATATAGCGACGGATCGACGGGCCATCGGCAATCGCCTGCGGGTCGGTCCAGGGCTTGAAGTTGTAGCCGAGGGTGTACATGTCCGAGTCGGAACGAATGCCCGGGTAGCGAAACAGATCCCAGGTGCCGCCAAGGGCATGCCGGCCTTCGAGGATCGCGAAGCGCTTGTGCGGGCACTGCTGCATCAGGTGATACGCCGCGCCGATGCCGGACAGGCCGGCACCAATGATCAGTACGTCCAGGTGTTCCACAGACATGGGCTGCCTCGCTGTTGTGATGCCTGGCCCGGTCGACGACCTCGGCCAGGTGGGTTCGCCAGATACAGGGTAGACGCTGGCAGCGCCAGCCAGCCGTTACCCTGCCCAATAGCCTTATGTCTCAGGACGGCGTAACAGGCGCAGCAAGCATGCCGCCACCCATTCCCCAGCCAGTCCGGCCCTGCCCGCACCTTGACCACGAAAGCACCGCCCCAGACACCTACTGTCGTGCAACCAAGGTCCAAGATCGGCGCTCGCCGAATGCTGGCAAACTGCCGCTAGCGGGTTTACCCTCCTGCACAGTTACGAGCCGGCTGAACCCACATCAGCCCAGGCTCGCCATGGACAGGTGAAGGGATGCCATGAAACACCAGGATTGGCAACGCGACAGTCGCGACGAGCGCCTCAATGCCGACAGCGACGACGCCTCGCTCAGCGTGCAAGCCTGGCTGCATGAGCGCCAACGCACGCGCGCCAGTCCCCTGCGGCGCTTGGCCAAGGTGTGCGGCCTACTCGCGGCATTCGCCTTCAGCCTCTACCTGCTGGCCGAGCACAGCGGCCTTGGCAACCTGCTCAAGGCCAAGACCCACGGCCTGCTCAACCCCGCCGCGCCGGCCAGCGTCCGGCAAACCCTCGATCTGGACACGCCGACGCACCGGCAAATAGCCGACCCTTATCGCATTCCCCAGCACCTCGACCCGATCCAGCCCAACACCCTGAGCAGCGCCCCGCCCCCCGAGCCACAACCGCTGGCCGACTGCATCAAATCCGCCAACCTCATCGACGAAAACGTCGTCGCCTGCCGCTACGGCGCCCTGCCCCGCGACCACCGCCCGGCCCCGAACAGCGGCATGGTGTCGGCGCAATACCTCGCCCAATACCAGACCGAGCAAGCCAACCGCAGCCGCGCGCCGGCCCGGCGCAGCGCCGGTCGCGAGGTGGATGTGAAGCGGATCAAGGCTTGGAACGGCGGCGGTTCCTACCTCGCCGAATGGCACGCCCTGGATAACCGCATCGACAGCAGCAGCGTGTGCCGCAACCACCGCCGGGGCTCGATCGACTACCGCGAATGCCGCAAGGCGGCCAAGGTGCATTTTCGCGAGCAATGCCGAGGCTGGGAAAAGCGCTGGGAGCGGGATCGTCAAGAGTTGAGCAAGCGGATGGAGCAGCGGTATTGCAGTGCGGCGAATGGGTTTAGTCCGATGGGGTGAGGTTGTTTTATTGGCGGCTAACGGCTGTGGATTCAACCGGTCAATGCAACACACTAGCCTGACTTACTCGCCAATAGTTACGCGCAACAACGACCATCGATGATTGGTTCTTCAGGCGGATTATTGCTGCACGTAACCAAGCCCTTTAAGCCTTAATCGTGAGAGTGCCCATGGCCATCCGTGTCAGCCGCGGCGCCATGTTCACCGCCACCGCACGCGGCAAGCAGACCTAGCAGGCAAACCAACA
Organism: Pseudomonas paeninsulae; assembly: GCF_035621475.1. Lineage (NCBI taxonomy): Bacteria > Pseudomonadati > Pseudomonadota > Gammaproteobacteria > Pseudomonadales > Pseudomonadaceae > Pseudomonas > Pseudomonas paeninsulae. The sequence goes on along the minus strand of NZ_CP141799.1, from coordinate 421,985 downwards.
GCAGAGCGCGCCCCAGAGATATCGTGTTTGTCATCGTCTAATCCTTCACTAAAAACAAAGTATGCCGGAGCCCCTTCCACCGAATGGCGGAAGGGCTGAAAGCCTTAAATCACTCGTTTAACGCTCAGGTATTCGCCTTTGGTCTTTAGCGTGATCGTCACGTCGCTGTTGCTGCGGTTGCGCCAGAACCAGCCGTGAGTGCCATCGAAGATGGCGGTGAACTCACCTTTATCGCCTTTCACCTGCTGGGCTTTGCTATAGCTGTGGTAATAGCCGTTTGGCCCGTTATAAGGCTCGCCGTGGGTGTCGTGATTGACCGGAGCGCCATTGGTTGCCCACTCGTAGCTGACCGTGGCTTGATTCAGCATCTCCAGTTTTATCTCGCTGCTCTCGCCCGGTTTCAGCGTGAGTGTCACTTCATCGGACTTCAGGGCTGGCTTGGTTTCAGCTGCCGGCTCAGCAGCAGGCGTGGATGCGATCTGTTCTTGGGGTACCGGCTGAACCGTCGCGGGAGCTTGAACGACAGGGGCCGCCGCTGGCTGAACAGCCGCATCAGCCGCTGCCTCCTCGGCCAGGGTGGTCTTAATTTCACCCATCTGTGTCAGACCGAGTAGGCGACCTGCGCCCGTTAGGTCGATGGCGTATTCAGAAGGCATGACCACAGTGACCAGCAATGCAGCAGCAACACCCACCGCAATCACGGTGGAGCGCAGCAGTTGGCGACTGGTAGGCAGTTCATTGTGGGTCGGGAGCTTGGTATTGAACATGGTGATAATTCCTTACTGAGACACGATGAGGCCGGTGAGCTGGTAACCCATCAACAGGAAACCGGCGCTCATCATGGCGACGTTGGCGGTGTAGGCATGACGCCAGAAGCTGGCGGTGCGCCGCCAGTAGCCCATGACAATCAAAATGGCGCTCAAGGCCAGGAGCTGGCCGATCTCGACGCCGACGTTGAAAGCGATCAGGTTAGGGATCAGGCCATCTGCCGAGATCTCGTATTCCTGGATTTTGCTGGCCAGACCAAAACCGTGGAGAAGACCAAAGAGCAGAGTTGCAGCCTTGGTGTTTGGTTGGTAGCCGAACCAGCGCTGGAATGCCCCAAGGTTATCGAGCGCCTTGTACACCACCGAGAAACCGATGATCGCGTCGATCACATAGGAGCTGATGCTGATTTCCGTCAGTACGCCCAGGAGCAAGGTCACCGAGTGGCCCACCGCGAACAGCGTGACGTAGAGGCCCACGTCTTTCAGTCGATAGAGAAAGAAGATCACCCCGAACAAAAACAGCAGGTGGTCGTACCCGGTCATCATGTGTTTCGCGCCCATGTAGATGAACGGCAGCAACATCACCCCGGAGCTTTCCTGGATAAAGCCTTTGTCGCCTTCTGCCACGGCGTGCGCCAATGCTTCAGGCATGCCGAAAAAGAGCAGTGCTGTGAACAGCAGCAATAGTAATAGCGAGCGGTTTGGGCGCACGGCAGATGCGCCCATTGCGCTCATAGATAGCGAATGCATGGTTGAGTCCTAGGTTGCAGTGGTCTTGGGCCGCATAGCGGCCTGCGTCAGAGCACGTACGTTGAACGTGGTGGCCGTTCGATCAGAAAGATCGGGCTAGCGGGAACGAAATAACGTGGGGCTGCTATTGCCAGCGCACGTTCTGGCTGGGCTGCGAGGCTCAGCAGCGCGGTCAGGTGCGGTGTTTCATGCAGGTGGTCTACTGTCAGGGACGAATGGTAATGATCCGCGCACACCGCACAAGCTATTGCGCCATCACCATGCGCATGTGTGTGAGCGCCGTCACCACTACTCACAGCCGTCTGGCTAGAGCCCACCAGCACCGCAGAAGCATGCCCGGCCCAGGCCATGAATATGGCAAGAGCAAGGGCAAAAATCACCTTGGCATTGATGGGCTTACCGAGCATTGCGACCCTCTTTAATTGCCTATAACGCTTCGATTTATGGCGGGCCAATGCGTTTGACCATATCCCCCCCAGGGGGATAGCATGCGAGCGTAATTCATCGAGACATGAGACTCAAGACATGAGCGACCACGAACACGGCCACCAGCACCAAAGTCATAGCGATATCATCAAAAGATTGAAGCGGGCGGAGGGGCATCTGCGCAGCATCACCACCATGATCGAAGACGGACGCGCCTGCGTCGATATCGCGCAACAACTGCATGCGGTGGAAAAAGCTGTCTGCCAGGCCAAGCGCACCCTTATCCAAGATCACATCGATCACTGCCTGGAACACACAGTCGAGGCACTCGCTACTGGCGAGCGCGCATCACTCGAAGATTTCAAGCAAATCACCAAGTACCTCTGAGGGCGACTCAAAGTAAAAGGCATCAACAATAGCGTTCTAGGAGATGCAAAATGGCGTGGGTTATCAGCAAATACTTCCTGACAGCAATCATGGTCGTCGTGGTGTCGGAGGTCGCGAAGCGTAGTGACAAGTTTGGTGGCCTGATTGCCGCGTTGCCCTTGATCACCATACTGACGCTGATCTGGCTAAACGTTGAAAACCAATCACCAGAAAAGATCGCAAATCATGCGTGGTATACCTTCTGGTATGTGTTGCCCACCCTGCCGATGCTACTTGCGTTCCCCGTGCTTTTATCCCGGTTCGGTTTCTGGCCAGCTCTGCTCACCTACATCGTTGTCACCGCCGGCTGTTTCGGCTTATTTGCTCTGTGCGTTCGCCGTTTTGGTATCGAGTTGCTCTGATCAGTCCGAGTGAATTCTTAACGACTTTGCCCGCGCTACGCTACGACTGCGCTCTGCTTAATCGAGTTGCGTGGGGCCTACCCCGTACGCACGCGAGGACATGCAAGGCTCCTGGTCTATCTGAAACTGACACAGACCCCTTCCGCAGCGGGTTCACGCCTGGCCGAAGGGGCTCATTCAATTCATTCATGACTCGTCAGTTCCGCTCGCACACGTTCCAGCCCTGCGCGCACTTCTTGCGCGACTTCGGCGACCTCGGGGTTGCTGGTCATCTGCAGTACGGCCACCGGATCCATGAATGCGACCACCAGGCGACCGTCCGCCTCCTCGCGCACCACCACGTTGCAGGGCAACAGCAATCCGATGTCGGGCTCGGCGGTCAAAGCGCGGTGGGCGAGCGGCGGGTTGCAGGCGCCTAGGATCCGATACGGGCGGACTTCGAGCCCGAGCTTGGCCTTCATGGTGGCCTGGATGTCGATTTCGGTGAGAACACCGAAGCCTTCGACCTTGAGTGCCTCGGTAACGCGAGTGACGGCTTGGTCGAATCCCAAGCCGGTGAGCTCGCAGTGAAATTCGTAGGCGGGTGAGGAGGATGAGCTCATGACGTACTCCGACAAGTTGAAGTGCGGCACTGAACCGGACCATCCGGCCCGGTTCAGTGCCGCATTACACCTGTATGGGCAAAAGAGTTTGGCCCCGAAGTGCGTCACCCAATGCTTAGACCACCCTTCTATGAATGATTTGCTGTCAAGCATACCGATCGCTACGTGTTCGCTCAAAAGCCCGACGACGTTCGCTTGATCCGGCCGAGGCTAGTTTGTCCAACGGCCTATAAAAATGAACTGTCAGCCTGGCAGGACTGGCATCTTGATCAGTGTCATGCCGAAATAGTGCTTCAGCACTGACTGGAATCGGGCTCTGTCCTCAAAGTCTGAAGATGCCCAAACCGGTCTTCATGAATGATAGCGTTGGGGCGACAGCGGCCTGCCGCAAACGATCGAAACCACCCAGCCATGACCAATCCGACTACCCCCCCAGCACACCTGGCGGCTAAGTCACCCTCAAGCCCCCCAGCCCTTCTGCTTGTCCATCAGGAAGTCGATGAACGCCCGCAAGCGCTGCGGAACGTGCCGGCCGTGCGGATAGAGCAAGGTGAACGGCCGCGAGCGGCCAGCATAAGGTTGCAGCACTTCCACCAGTGAGCCCTCGGCCAGTTCACGCTCGATTATGAACCGGTAGGTCTGGAACAGGCCCGCACCATGCTTGGCCAGGGTCACGCCGCCGAGTACGTCGTCGGAGCAGACGTAGGCGCTCCGCGCGAGGATCTCGCAGGGGCGGCCGGCGTCATTGAATAACCACGCAATGCGCCGGCCACTGCTGGGCAACTCGAACTGAATGCATTCGTGCTGTGCCAGATCGTCCAGGTTCTGCGGTACGCCGACCCGCGACAGGTAGTCGGGGGTCGCCACCACTACCAGCGCGGCGTCCTCCAGCTGCCGGGCGATCAGGCCGGAATCGGGCTGCGCGCGCACGCGGATGGCCATGTCATAGCCTTCGTCGACAAAATCGATATTGCGGTTGCTCAGGTTGATGTCCACCTGGACCTGCGGATAGTGGCGGCGGAACTCTGGCAACAGCGGCAATATCCGGTAGTGCCCATAGGTGGTGGGGATGCTGATGCGCAGGGTGCCGGATGGCGCCTGCTGCTGCCCCATCAATTCGCGCTCAGCTTCGAGCATCTGGTTCAACGCGCCCCGACATTGCCGGTGATAGATGAGGCCACCATCAGTCAGGCGGATGCTGCGGGTGGTGCGGACGAACAGACGCACCCCAAGCCGCGCTTCCAGGCGCGAGATCGAGCGACTCACCGCCGCCGGGGTGACACCGGCGGCCAGGGCGGCTCCGGTGAAGCTGCCGATTTCCGCGGCCAGACAGAACAGCTCAATGCTGCCCAGCAGCACATCGTCGAATTGCCGTCGCATTGATTACACCATGTATCAAGTGAAGTGCTGAGCGCGGTATTTATCATCATTCTCTGCACAAATATAGTCCTGCCCAACAGCGCGAAACACCGCTGAGTCTCTTAACCCGACCTTGAAGGCAGGACTACCGCCATGAACAACAACAGAACAGTGGTCATTACCGGTGCCTCCAGTGGCATCGGCCTCGGCCTGGCCAAGGCCTATCTCGCCCGCGGTTTCAATGTGGTTGGCAACGCGCGCTCCGAAGCGCGATTGGCAGACGCCGCCGAAGCACTTGGCAGCGATGGGCGCTTCCTTGGTATGGCCGGTGACATCGCCCACCCGGACACCGCGCCGCGTCTGATCGAACATGCCATCGAGCGATTTGGCCAGGTCGATGTGCTGGTGAACAACGCCGGGTTCTTCCTGCCCAAGCCCTTCATCGACTACACCGCCACGGACCTGGACAACCTGCTGGCAACCAACCTCATGGGTGTGGTGTACGCGTCCCAGGCCGCCGCGCGGCACATGATCAAACGGCGTCAGGGCCACATCATCAACATCACCGCCAGCATCGCGCTGCAGCCGAACCTCGCCGTACCGGCCGCGTTGCCGGTGCTGATCAAGGGCGGCCTGAATCAGGCGACTCGCGCCCTGGCGCTGGAACTGTCGCCGTACAACATCAAGGTGAATGCGGTGGCGCCTGGGATCATTGATACGCCCATGCATGACCCGGCAGCGCGCGAGTTCCTCAACGGCCTGCAACCGGCAGGACGGATAGGACGCATCGATGAGATCGTTGATGCCGTGCTGTATCTCTCAGACGCCGATTTCACCACCGGCGTGATCCTGCCGGTGGATGGCGGCATGAGCGTCGGCAAGTGGTAAACCCCGCGGGCGGCCTGTGCGCCTCCCGCATCTTAGAACCCCAAGGAGAACGAGCATGCCTTTCGTCAATGTGCGCATTACCCGCGACGGTGTCACCCGCGAGCAGAAGGCTCAGGTAATTCGCGAGATCACCGATACCCTGCAGCGGGTATTGAACAAACGGCCCGACCTGACCCATATCGTAATCGAGGAAGTCGACACGGATAACTGGGGCTACGCCGGCATAACCACCACCGAGTACCGTGAGCGAACGCCCGACTAAACGGTTACTCCTGGCGTTGGCGCGTGCACGGCGAGGTGCCGTGACCACGCGATTGGTGCGCCACCGACCCGAGGAGGGGGAGTCCATTGCACTGGGTTACTAAGCCGCAGATATGCTTGCGCACCATCCTGCGGACGGGCAATCGGATCGCGGGGGGCTTATTGCGCACATGACCAGCAGCGCAGGCGTGTCTGCCAGGAGTGGTTACGGGCTGTTTGCGGGACCCTAGACGGGTTGTTCAACCTTAAAGGGGTTGCCATGCATGCATGGCAACCCCTCATGGCATCACTCAAGAATCAACCAATCTGAGCGCTTTAACCCCGGCCGAGGGCTTCTTCGTTGGCCAGGAATTCTTCCTGCAGCAGGGCGTCGGTGACTTGCTCAGGATCTTCGCTCAGGCGCGGGTCGTCGATATGCCCGGTGGATACGGCCCTGACCTCAAGCTTGCCAACCAGGTGGTCGAGGGCATGGCGCATTTTTTCGGTGGCACCATCCACGGCCTGATCCAGCGATGAGGCTTTGTGGGTGACTGAAATGGATTGATGGCCTTTGGGCCGTGCTTCGATCTGGCAGCGCTTGTCGTCGGCACCGGCCTTGTTGCCATTCTCGTCGCTGAGATGAACTTCAACCCGAGTGAGAAAATCTTCGAAACGGTCCAGCCGCTCCGTCACTGTTGCGCTTACCCACTCCTGAAGCCGGACACTTCCTTCAATATGGTTACTTCTCACATGAATTTGCATGGTATTCCTCGCTTCTGACGGGTCTGTACCTTCGAGGGCCGGCTAGCGCCGAGGTTCCTGGCTTTGTCGCTTCGCGCTGACAAAGACTACAAATCGGGACGCTGCAGCTGCGTACGCGGGGCCCTGTATTGCGTTGAGCCTGCATCGGGACGCTGAGTACGCTCCCTCACATAGCCACGTGACAGTTATGACAATGGCGGGCGTGGAAGGCAACCCTTATCGCCTTCGAAATGGGGTAAATGATGCCGAGCAATAGCGCCGCGCCGCCACGCCTGCGGCAAAATGGGCTTTGCTTGCTCTAGCGACCATTACTCAAGGACGCGGATATGACACTCGAAACCTGGGAACTGCTGTCCTACATCGTCACGGTGGTGGCCTTGCCCTTCGCGATTGGCGTGTTCCTCGTCGAACAGCGCAAGGAACGCGCGAATGAACAGGAAGCCACCTGGCAGCAGATCTCCGATGCTTATATCGACTTCCTCGAGGTGGTGCTGGCCAACCCGGACCTGAAGCTGCGCAGCCAGCTTGCGACCCCGGATTTGACCGACGAGCAGCGCGAACGCATGTTGCTGATCTTCGACATGCTCATTTCCCTGTTCGAGCGTGCCTATCTGCTGATCTACGAGCCCAATCTGGACGAGAAGAAACAGCGCCGCTGGCATTCCTGGGAGGACTACATGCGCGAGTGGAGCCGACGCGAGGACTTCCGCGAACGGCTGCCACAGCTACTGCGCGGGGAAGACCCGGATTTCGCCGTCTACTTGCAGCGGTTGGCGGATGAGGAAGCGAGCGCGTCCGGAGCTCCGTAGGATGTGATTGAGCGCAGCGATGCTCATCGCCAGCAAAGGCAAACAAACAGCACACAGACAAGCTGCTTAGGCTGGTAAGCCGTCATTGGGTATCGCTGCTCTCAACGCCAACCTACCTATGCGACTGGCTTCGCGGCAGTGACTGTCAGGCGAAGACGAAGTACTTGCGCACCGTCTCGACCACTTCCCAGGTGCCTTGCATGCCCGGTTCGACGATGAAGATATCGCCAGCCTTGAGGTGAATCGGCGTCTGACCGTCCGGGGTGATGATGCAGTAGCCTTCCTGGAAGTGGCAGTACTCCCATTTCTCGTAGGCGACCCGCCATTTACCGGGGGTGCAGATCCAGGTGCCCATGATCTTGCTGCCGTCTTCCGAGGTGTAGGCGTTGAGGTTGACGGTGTGCGGGTCGCCGGCAAGCTTTTCCCATTTGCAGGCGTCGAGCATCGGCATAGGGGTGGTATCGCGGAGAACGGTGATCGGGTTAGGCATGTCTGCTCCAAGTTTTTCGGCTGAAATAACACCTGCCTAACCTAGAACGTCTGGCGCCCGCACGGATGTCTGTAGTCGACCCCAAAATGCCTGGAAACGCGCCGCTTGCGGCGTGGTGGATCGGCCGTTACTCATCGCGCCATCTCGGACTGCGCGGAGCTTAACGTGGCACTCGGCCCTGCTGGTACATAAAGCCAAGCCATGAGCGGGCACAAGCTGGATTCTCGACAGGGCAAACCGGCCCGCCTAGGGAATACGGTGCTGTTGGTGGGGTATATGCGCGTTAATTCCTGAAGTCTCAGGTTTTATCGCCACTCGGACTAAACCCCGCGGAGCAATTCGGGCTACCTTGTGACTCAGGACAGTAACAAAGGAGGGCTTAAGCGAATGACGACACGCCGTATCATTTGTCCCCCAATCAGCCCCCGCGTGATTCTGCACGCTGGCCACATTGCCAAAGTACAGAGTGCACGTGTAACCATGGAGTCGATAAGCCCGACCCTGGGTGCAGGTCACCACATATAGAGACATAACACCGCGCTTAGCGCGTACAGCCGCAGCTCGCGCATGGGCAAATCGCATTAGGCGAAACAGTAGAACGGCATAACCCGACCAAAGGTCAGGATTGATAGCCATAGCGCTAACGACGATCCGTTCAACTGCATAGCATGGCGATCCAACGCAGCACCCTGGCACTCGTCCAGGCGGTTAGCGACATAGATCCAGCGCCCTACACGGGGCGTGAAGCAGCGAAATCCGAGACGGCTGCCGGCCCTCACCAGCGCCGCCTCGGTTCTGATCTACCCCATCCCTTGACGCATTTTTATCCCGATCCAGCATCGGGATGAAATGTGTCGTTCGCGGTCACGACTTTGGCTCTGTACCCAAGCCCCTTCAGGTGAGTCCAGAATCATTAGGCCACTTCAGTACGACACACAATCCAGCGGACTGATGCTTCGCTCCGAACGGATCGCCGCCCGGACCGCCCTACGGTCTGGAGCAATCCGCGAGCTGGGCAATCCGCGGGCCGTAGGGTCTCACTCGCCGCAGGCAGTGCACCCCTGGTTCACCGGCGCGGCACAAAAGCTGGCGGGTTGTCGCTACCCTCCGAAACCGCCCTGCGCGCTACTCCGAACGGAACGCAGCGCGTCTTGCCGCGAACTCTTGGAGGCGGCCCCACGAGTGCCGCAAGGCGGCCAAGGTGCATTTCGGCGAACAGTGTCGTACCTGGCAAGCACGCTGACAGAGCGACCGTAATGACTTGAGCAAGCCGCTGGAGCAGCGCTATTGCAGCGCGACGAATGGCGTTAGCTCGATGGATTGAGGTTGCGGTTTGAGGGCTAGCGGTCGAGCGTGGATTGGCGAACCCATCCACTCACTGTCGGGGTGTCAGCGCTTGCCAGCAGGCAGTCCGCGAGCACCTTACAAGCCAGCCGGAGTAAAGTCCGCGGGCCAAGGCTGCTGACTGGCGACGGCCTCCAAGCACAGCGTTGAGTCACCCTCGACCCAGCAGACGAAGTGGCCGCCAGACGGCAGCAAATGGTGCCTGAAGGGCAAGCTTAGCTCCTGCAGCGGCTGGATCTGCTCGAGGCCGTGGGGGTATTTAATGATTGAATAGAAGCCGACCGCCGTTTTCGAGCGCTCCAGCACCTCGAAACTATGGCGCGCGCCAGCCAAGCAGTGGGGCTCAGCGCCAGCCTGGCCAAACAACCGCTCCAGCGCAAAAAGCTCAACCCTATCAAGTTCCATAGCTACCACCCGCGTTAAGGTTCACGGTGTTGCGAAGACCAGGCTCGCCGCCGCAGGGCGGCGACGAGCGGACTCAATCAGTCGCCGTAGATGTCGAAATCGAAGTACTTCTTGCGGATCTGGTCGTAGGTGCCGTTGGCGCGGATAGCGGCCAGGGCCTTGTTCAGCTCGGCGGCCAGCGGGTCATTTTTGCGCACCGCGATGCCGGCGCCCGTGCCGAAATATTGCTGTTCGGTGAAGCTTGGGCCAACGAACTGAAAGGGGCTGCCTTCCGGCGTCTTCAGCAGACCTTCTTCGATGGCGATGGAGCCGGCCAGGCTGGCATCCAGGCGGCCGGCCAGCAGGTCGAGGAACACCTCGTTCTGGGTGCCATAGCGGATCACCTCGGCACCGGCGGGCACGAAGTATTCGCTGGCATAGCGGTCGAAGTTGGTGGCGCGCTGCACGCCGATGCGCTTGCCCTTGAGGTCCGCCGGGATGCTGTCGATACCAGTGTCTTTGCGGGCGACCAGCTTCGCCGGGACGCGGTAGTAGCTGTGGCTGAAGTCCACCGACTTCAGGCGTTCCTCGGTGATCGATACCGACGACAGAGCGGCGTCGATCTTGCGCACCTTGAGCGAGGGAATCAGGCCGTCGAACTCGACCTCTTTCCATTCGCAAGTGACCTTCATCTCGGCGCACAGCGCCTGGCCGATGTCGTAGTCGAAACCCTGGATCTGATTGTCCGGGGTCTTGTAGGCGAATGGCGGGTAGGCCGCTTCGATACCCAGGCGCAGGGGCTTGTCGGCGGCCTGGGCGGTGCAGGCAAATGCGACCAGCGCCGCCAGGCCTAGGGTCTTGAGAGTGTTGTAGCTATTCATAGGTGGCTCCAATTACGTTGTTGTTGTAATCCGGATGCTCCAGGAAATGAAGTCACCCGTTATCGGCAGCAGCACGTCGAATGACTGCTGTGCATGGCGCTTGGTTGGCCACTCTGGCCATACCTCCGGGCGGGCCCGGCGGGTTGGGGTGAATGCTGTGCTCAGACCGCCGCGGTGACGATCAGCTCGAGGCGGATGTCGGCATCGTCGAAGGTCACCTGGGCGGTGGCGCGGGCCGGCGTCTCGCCGGGGGCGAACCAGGCGCTCCACTGCTCGTTCATCGCCGAGAAGTCGCCGAGCATGTCCTTCATCCAGATCTGCGCGCTGAGCAGGTGACTTTTGTCGCTGCCGACCTCCGTGAGTAATTCCTCCAGGCGTTGCAGCACCTGGCGGGTTTGCCCGCGAATATCCTGACTGCAATCGGCGGCGACTATGCCGCTGAGCCAGGCCACGCCGTTGTGCACCACCACGCGGCTGAGGCGGGGATTGCTGTCGATGCGTTGGATGCGGTTCATACGAACTCCTGAGGGGCGCTGGCCGTGGGCTCGCTGGCCAATTGCGCGAGGGTGATGGGTTTCAAGGGCGAACGGATGCGGTAGTAGCCGACCTGCTCGGGGGGGACGCCACGACGCTCGGCGATCACTTCGGTCACGCTCAGGCCACACAGGCGTCCCTGGCAGGGGCCCATGCCGCAGCGCCCGAAGGCCTTGGTCTGGTTGGGGCCGAGGCAACCGAGGTCGACATGCTGGCGTACGGCGCCGGCGCTGACTTCCTCGCAGCGGCAGACAATGACCGCATCCGCCGGTACGCGGTGTTCCAGAGGCGGACGGTACAGGGCGTCGATCAAGGGCCGCGCGGCTTGCTGCCGGGCCAGGGCACGTCGGTAGGGTTTGGCGAGCGCCTCGATGGCAGGCGCAGGGAGGCGTTGCAACTGCCCGGCGATGGCCAGGGCGGCGATCCGACCCTGCTGCTGCGCCGCCAGCGCGCCGCCAATGGCGCCGCCGTCACCGGCGATGAAAATGCCCGCCAGGCTGGTTTCGCCCCAGGCGTCGCGCTCGGCGCTCCAGCACAGTTGCTCGTTGTTCCAATGGTGCTGCAGGCGCAGCGACCAGCTGATCTGGGTGTTCGGCACCACCCCTTGGTGCAACAGGATCAAGCTCGCCGGAATGTGTCGCTCGCTGCCGCCACTGCTGAAACGCAAGGCCGCGGCCTGCTCTTCGCCCTCAATCGCCAGATGACGCGCGCCGCGGTAATGCGCCACGCCGGCACGGCGCAGGCTGGCCAGCAACGACAGGCCCTTGAGCAGGTCGCGCCAGCCGCGCAAGGCGCCCGGCAGCTGGCGCCAGGCGCGCAGGGCAGCGGCGTGGCTGCTGGTATCGACCAGCGCCGCCAGCGCAACGCCAGCGCGCAGGTACTGCACGGCCAACAGGTACAGCAGTGGGCCGCAGCCGGCCAGCACCACCGGGCCGTTGGGTAACAGCGCGGCATTTTTCAGCAGGATCTGCCCGGCACCGGCGGTCATCACTCCGGGCAGGGTCCAACCGGGAATCGGCATGGGCCGTTCATAGGCGCCGGTGGCGATCAGCAAGCGCCGTGCCTGCAGCACACTGGCGCGGCCGTCGAGCAGGTAGTGCACCTGCTTCTGCGCGGTGACTTGCCACACCGCGGCGCCAGCGATGTAGTGCGCGCCGCAGGCCATGAAGGCAGCGCTCAGGCTCGCGCCGGCCTGGTAATCCGCACCGAGTATCGCCAGGCGTTGCGGGTCGCTGCCGTCGATGTTGCGGTAGATCTGTCCGCCAGGTGAGCGCTGCTCGTCAAGCAGCGTCACGCTCAGGCCATGGCGACGCGCTTCGAGCGCCGCACTCATGCCGGCTGGGCCGGCGCCGATGATCAGCAGGTCGACGGATTCAAGCGTCATCGTGGTGCTCCTCCAGCGCAGGCGCCGGGCTCAGGCTGCGGGCCCCGCGCTGGCTGCGCACGCGCATGCCGGGTGAGACTGGCAATAGGCAGGCCTGGCAGTTGGGCATGCCGTCCACCTCGACCAGGCATTCGAAGCACACGCCCATCATGCAGTAGGGCGCGCGCGGGCTGCCGCTCACCGGGGTGCTGCGGGTATGACGCACGCCGCTGGCGAGCAAGGCGGCCGCCAACGAAACGCCGGCCGGCACCTGTAAGGCTTGGCCATCGAACTCGATACTGAGCAACCCAGCGTCGGTGGGCAGTTGGCGGAACAGGCTGTCAGCTGGCATGACGCACCTCGGCAGGGCCGGCGAAACGTTGCAGGCCGAAGGAGCTGATCTCCGCCAGTGTCTGTTCACCGGCGATCCAGGGCGCCAGGCGCAGGGCGTGCGCGGCGGCCAGGGTCACGCCACTATGGCAGGACAGCACGCTGGCGCCCGGTGCGCCGGACAGGGCCTGATAGATAGGCGCGCCATCCGGGCTCAACACCCGCAACGCGCCCCAGGCGCGCACCAGACGGACATTTGCCAACCGCGGGAAACACCGCACCGCCCGCCCGGCAATATCGGCCATGACCGCACTGCTGGTGCCGTCGTCGAAGCCCACCGACTCCGCCGAATCGCCCAGCTGCACAGTGCCTTCGTCGGTCTGGCGGACGGTACTGGTGGGGTAATGCAGGAACGGCTCGAGGCGTTCGGTCACCAGGATCTGCCCGCGGCTGGGCTGCACCGGTACCGGCTGACCCAGCAAAGCGCCGAGCTCGCGGTTGCCCAGTCCGGCCGCCAGCACCAGGCGCTCGCAGTGCCAACGCTGGTCGCCGCTGGCAACCTCGAAGCCCTCGCCGCGTTGCGCGATGCCACTGACTCGGCGGCCATTGAGTAGCTGCACGCCACGCTGGTGACAGCCAGCATGCAAAGCGCGCAGCAATTTAAGCGGATTGACGTGGCCATCCAGTGGCGAATAGCAGGCGCCCACCACCTGCGGACCGACACCGGGCAGGCGCTTGCGCAGGGCGGCGGGGTCGAGCAGTTCGAAGGGATAGTCGCCATCCAGTGCATCTTTGAGCCAGCACAGACGACGGCTTTCTTCGGCCATTTCCGCATCGGACAGGCACAGCTGAAAGCCGCCGGGCTGGCGCAGTTGCACCTCGATGCCGGTGTCGTCCAGCAGCATGCGCGCCAGTTGCGGCCACAGCGCTACCGATTGCAGGGTCCACTGCGCATAAGCCGGCATGCCGTAGCCTTTGCCTTGTACCCAGAGCAGGCCGAAGTTGCCGCGCGCCGCGCGCAAGGCCGTGTCGCCCTCGTCCAGCACGCTGACCTGGCGCCCCAGGCGAGCCAGGCCGTAGGCGATGGCCATGCCGAGCAAACCGCCGCCAACGACCATGATCTCAGTTTTCTGCATAGGGTGCGCCTCAGTCAGGATTACTCCCGCGCTTGTGCCGGGATTCAGTCAGACTGCCTTGTCGGTGAAGATGGGATTGATCCTATGGCGCTTATGCGGCGATGAAAAATGCTTTATTTTGGCAAGACTATGTCTTTTTGTTATGGGGTTGCGGCGGATGAATCTGCGTCAATTGGAAGCCTTTCGTGCGGTCATTCTCGGGCAGACCGTCACCCGTGCCGCCGAGATGCTGCACATCTCCCAGCCGGCGGCGACCCGACTGATCGGCGCGCTGGAGGAGGACATCGGCTTCGCCCTGTTCGAGCGGACCAAAGGCCGTCTGCAGCCCACCCCCGAAGCGCTGGTGCTGTACGAAGAAGTGCAGCGCTCGCTGCTGGGGGTGGAGCGCATCGCCCGGACCGCCCGGGAAATCGGCAACCTCACCCGCGGCTCGCTGCATATCGCCTGCGCGCCGGCGTTGGGACTGTCCTTTCTGCCGCGGGCGATCAGCGCTTTTCTCAAAGCGCACGAGCAGGCGCAGATCACCCTGGTGGTGCAGTCGTCACGCGAAGTGGTGGACCTGGTGGTGGGGCAGCGCTGCGACCTGGGTTTTATCGTGCAACCCAATACCTACCCCAGCCCGCGCAGCGAGAAGCTGCTGAAATCGCGCCTGCTGTGCGCCTTGCCGGTCGGTCACCGGCTACAGGACAAGGCGCTGATAGTGCCCGAGGACCTGGAGGGTGAAGCCTTCATCTCCTACCCGCAGGCGATCGCCTCGCGCCAGCATATCGACGCGATTTTCGCCGCCCATGACGTGCAGCGTGAACTGCGCCTGGAGACCCAGTTGTCGATCCCCATGTGCATGTTTGTCGAACAGGGCGCCGGGGTCGCCTTGGTGGATGCCATCAGCGCGCTCGAATACCGGGGAAGCGGCGTGCTGTTTCGGGCCTTCGAGCCGGTGATCGAGATGGATTTCAGCATGCTGATTCCCACCCAGGCCCGGCTGTCTAAATTTCATCAAGGTTTTTTGGAGCATATGCGCCACTTCGTGGCGCTTGAGATACCCGACAGCTACAAAATCCCTTAAGCGGCCTGCCGATCCGGCCAGGCCTCGGCAACTGCTCGTTCGAGAACCGAGCCGTTATGCGCTCTCAAGCCGTCACCTGATTAGCCTGCCTGCTCGGCCCAGGCACGCACCTCGGCGTAGGGGTAGCTGTCCAGCGCCGCAAAGCCTGGAATGTTGCGCGCCTTGAGTTTGCTCAACAGCGGCACGCTGATACCGCAGAGGAAGCGGGTCAGGCATTCGGCGCTCGGTGTGTGGCCTTTCAACTCGGTGTGGCGCTGGATAAAGCTGCCGCACAGGCGTTGCAGGTCATGTTCGGCCAATGCGGGCAGCGGCGGCGGCTCCGGCAGGTGGGCGACCTGGCCATGACACACCGAGCAGTGACCGCAACGCTCGGGCGCCAGGCGGTCACCGAAGTAGGCGGCCAGGCGCTGGCTCAGGCAGTGCTCGGTGGCGAACAGTTCGAGCATGGCGTGGATGCGGGTGATTTCACTGCGTTCCTGCTGTTTGAAGTAGCCATGCAACTCGGCGCTCAGTGCTTCAGGGTCGAAGCCGGCATCGAGCAGCGCGTAAACCTCGGTCATCTGTTTGCTTTCCAGCTCGATCCAGCCCTTTTCCTGGAAGTAGTCCAGCGCCTTGACCACCCGCCCGCGGTCGGCCTGGTGCTGCTGGTAGAGCGTGTCGAAATCCAGGGTGCACCAGGTGCGGGCGCGCTGTGAGCTAGTGAGGATGGCCTCGACGAACTGGCGGCGTTCGCCGTCGAACTTGGCCAGCAGGGCCTCGGGCTCGAGCAGGAGTTTGAAGCGGTATTCGGCGAAGTAGGCGTAGCGCGGGGCGATGATGCCGCGCAGCTCCAATTGCACCAGCAGGGTTTTCAGCGGTAGTTGGCGGATGTTGCTCTGCTCGGACAGAGCATTGAGCAGCAGTTCCCACTGACCGTCCTGGCTACTGGCCAGCAGTTCGTCGAGCACGCAACGGATGCCGCCCTGCTCGGGCGTGTCGCCATAGACGAAGTTTTCCAGCACGTTGAGGCTGTCGCGGTTGGCCAGCACCAGGCAGTCAGACGGCTGGCCGTCGCGCCCGGCACGGCCGATCTCCTGGCTGTAGTTCTCGATCGACTTGGGCAGGTCGAAATGCACCACGTTGCGGATGTCGCTCTTGTCGATGCCCATGCCGAAGGCGATGGTGGCGACGATGCAATTGATCTGCCCGCCCATGAACCGGCGCTGGATCGCCTGGCGTGCTTCATGGGCCATACCGGCGTGATAGGCGCTGGCGGCAATACCGCGCTGACTCAGGCGCTCGGCCACCTGCTCGGCAGTCTTCTGTTGGGTGACGTAGACGATGCTTGGCTGCTCGGCCTTGGCGCCCAGCCACTCGACCAGCCGGCGCTGCTTGTCGGCGCCACTGACCGGCTCGACCAGCAGGTTGAGGTTGGGCCGGTAGAAGCCGGTGGTGATCACATCCGCCGACGCGATGGCGAACTTGGCCTGCATGTCGGCGATCACCGGAGGCGTGGCGGTGGCAGTGAGCAGCAGCACTTGAGGAATGCCGAACTGGCGCTGGTAGTCGGGCAACTTGAGGTAGTCGGGGCGGAAGTTGTGGCCCCACTCGGAGATGCAGTGGGCTTCGTCGATCACCAGCAGGGAGATCGGCACCTGACTGATGAAGTTGCGGAAACGTTCGTTCTTCAGGCGCTCGACCGAGATCATCAGGATCTTCAGTTCGCCGGACTTGGCCCGGGCCATCACCGCGCTGGCGTCTTCGCGGCTCTGCGCCGAGTCGATGCTGGCGGCGCTGATGCCGTGGCGGGCGAGAAAGGCCAGCTGATCCTGCATCAGCGCCAGCAATGGCGAGACCACCAGGGTCAGGTGCGGCAGGTGCAGCGCCGACAACTGGTAGCACAGCGACTTGCCCGACCCGGTGGGAAAGATCGCCGCCGCCGAGCGCCCGGCCAGCACGGCGCCGATCGCCGCTTCCTGGCCGGGACGCAGTTGCTTGAAACCGAAAACACGTTCAAGAGTTGTGTACATGAGCTGTCACTCCGTTGACCGCTGGATGGCCTGTGACCATATCGCGGTGAAGGTGCCTTGGGTAGGGTGCGCCGTGCGCACCACAATGCCTGGGGGCAGAAGAATCGGCGGCGGTTTGCTCGCGACCACGCAGCACCTAATCGCCATAACGAAAAAGCCGCCCGAAGGCGGCTCTGTCGCAGGGCGCGCTGCAGCTTAGAGTTGCGGGCCGGCCTGCTTGATGGCGTCGCTGACATCGAACTTCTTGAAATTTTCGACGAACAGCTTGGCCAGACCTTTGGCTGCTTCGTCGTAGGCGTTCTGGTCTGCCCAGGTGTTGCGCGGGTTGAGCAGGTTGGTTTCGACGCCCGGTACCGACGTCGGCACGCTGAGGTTGATGATCGGCAGTTGCTCGGTCTCGGTGCCGATCAGCGCGCCGCTCTGGATCGCGGCAATCACGCCACGGGTAGTCGGAATATTGAAGCGCTTGCCGACGCCGTAGCCGCCGCCGGTCCAGCCGGTGTTGACCAGGTAGACCTTGGAGTTGAAGCCGCGGATGCGCTTGATCAGCAATTCGGCGTATTCGCCAGCCGGGCGCGGGAAGAACGGCGCGCCGAAGCAGGTGGAGAAGGTCGACTTGATGCCGCTGCCGCTGCCCATCTCGGTGGAACCGACCAGCGCGGTGTAGCCTGACAGGAAGTGGTAGGCCGCCTGTTCTTCGTTGAGGATCGACACTGGCGGCAGTACGCCGGTCAGGTCGCAGGTCAGGAAGATCACCGCGTTCGGCTCGCCGCCGAGGTTCTTCTCGCTGCGCTTCTCGACGAACTCCAGCGGGTAGGCGGCGCGGCTGTTCTGGGTCAGGCTGTCATCGCGGTAATCCGGCACGCGCTCGTCGTCGAGGACGACGTTTTCCAGCACGGTGCCAAACTGGATGGCTTTCCAGATTACCGGTTCGTTCTTCTCGGACAGGTCGATGCACTTGGCATAGCAGCCGCCTTCGATGTTGAATACCACGCCCTCGCCCCAGCCGTGTTCGTCATCGCCGATCAGGTAGCGCGACTCGTCGGCCGACAAGGTGGTCTTGCCGGTACCGGACAGGCCGAAGAACAGGGTCACATCGCCCTCTTCGCCGATGTTGGCGGCGCAGTGCATCGGCAGCACGTCTTTTTCCGGGAGCAGGAAGTTCTGCACCGAGAACATGGCTTTCTTCATCTCACCGGCGTAACGCATGCCGGCCAGCAGAACCTTTTTGGCGGCGAAGTTGATGATCACGCAACCGTCGGAGTTGGTGCCGTCACGCTCGGGCACGCACTCGAAGTTGGCCACGTTGAGCACCGTCCACTCGTCTTTGCCCGCTTGGTTGTAGGTCTCTGGATTGATGAACAGCTGACGGCCGAACAGGTTCTGCCAGGCCGTGGCGGTGGTCATCTTGACCGCCAGGTAGTGTTCCTCGGCGGAGCCTACATGCACGTAGGAAACGAAGCGGTCCTGATTTTGGCTGAATGCCTCGACGCGATCCCACAGGGCATCGAACTTGTCGGCCGGGAACGGGCGGTTGATCGCGCCCCAGGCGATTTTCGCCTCGGTGCTCGGCTCTTGCACGATAAAGCGATCAGCCGGCGAACGACCAGTGCGGTGGCCGGTACGGACGACCAGGGCGCCACTGGTAGCCAGTTCGCCCTCACCGCGGCGAATGGCTTCTTCGACCAGTTGTGCAGCGCTGATGTCGGTGTACACGGCGTTGTTAGCTTGCGTCATGAGGGTCCCCGTCGGCCAAAGGGCCGAGTTTCCAAACGGTTTGTAGTAAAAGCAAAGACACTACTACAGCGAGAAAAAAGTGCCGGGATTATGCCAGAAAGCCCATCCCTTGGCAGCACTCGACCCGCCAAGCGGATCGATAGGCGCAAACTATCGGCTTCAATGCAGCGTGTCCGCAGGCCCTGCGCTGCCGCCGCCGATGAATAGCTGGACGATGTCGGCCGCGTCAAACGCGTAGCGCTGGTTGCAGAACTGGCAATCGATCACCACCTGGCCGGCATGCTCACTCAGCAGCAGCTCGGCATCGGCCTGACCTAAACTGACCAGCGCATTGGCCGAACGTTCACGCGAGCAGCTGCAACGAAACTGTAGCGGACGCGGCTCGAACAGGCGTAGCGACTCTTCATGATAGAGACGGTGCAGCAGGGTTTCATTGTCCAGACCGAGCAGCTCTTCGTGGGTCAGGGTGCCGGCCAGGGTCGCCGCATGCTGCCAGCTGGCCTCGCGCTCTTGCGGATCTTGCAGTCGATCGGCGGGCAACTGCTGGAGCAGCAGGCCGCGCGCGCGCTGACCGTCGGCACACAGCCAGAAGCGGGTGGCCAGTTGCTCGGACGTGGTGAAATAGTTGGTCAGGCAATCGCTCAGCGTGGCGCCGTCCAGGTCAACGATGCCTTGATAGCGCTGCCCCTGGGCGGGGTCGATGGTCATCGCCAGCACTCCATCGGGCATCAGCTCGGCCAGGCCGGCATCGGCACTGATCTGTTCGGCCTGGTAGCGGGCGATCCCGCGCAGTTCGCCGGCGCTGGAGCATTCGACCATCAACAACGGCAGCGCACCCGAGGAGCGCGCCTGCAAAATCAGCAGGCCGTCGAACTTCAGGGTGCCAACCAGCAAGGATGCAGCGGCCATCAGTTCGCCAAGCAATTGCGCGACCGGCTGCGGGTATTCATGTTTGGCCAGCACGTGCTGGTAGCTCTCGCCCAGGACGACCAACTCGCCGCGAATGTCGGTGTCGTCGAACAGAAAGCGTTGGGTGAAATCGGGCATAGCGGGCTCGCCTGCAAGGGGAACTGCGAAAAGCAGGCGATTTTATGCACAAATGCCGCGCTAACCAAGGACCGCACGCCGAATGACCGCCACGGGCTTGCCGATTGACGATCAATCTTCGGGGGGATTTGCGGCTCAGATCACATGCAAACCCCAACCAGCTCCCCTACAATGCGCGCCGCCTGGGAAGGCGCACCATTATTTCCACCAAGGAGCGGTAGCATGCCCTGCACTTTCGTCAACAGCCAATGGCGCCTGCGCCCCCTGCTGATCTGCCACATTAGCGCCATGCTGCTGCTCGCCAGCTGGCTGTGGCAGCCAACCCGCCAACTGTGGGATCGACTCGACCTGCTACTGTTCGCCCTGCTCAACGAGCCGGTGCACGCGGTCGGTCTGTGGGCGCACATCTGGGCCATCGGCAGCATGCGTCCGACGGATATGGGCGTCGGCTTGCTGATGCTGGCAGTGATGCTCAAGGCCGACCTGGTATTCAGCGCTGCCCAGGTGCGCCGAGCGCTGTTCGCCTTTTTCGCCGTCCTGCTGGTAATGCTGCTGATACGCGTCGGTTTCGCCGATCTGGTCAAACTGATGGACTGGCAACGGCCTAGCGCCTCACTGGTGGTAGAAGGCAGCGCGCGCCTGACCGAACTGTTCCCCGCCTGGGCCGAGCGCTGGGACATGAAAGACAGCGCCAGCCGCAGCTTCCCCGGCGACCACGCCTCGGTGCTGCTGCTCTGGGCGCTGTTCATGAGTTTCTTCGCCCGCGGCTGGAAGCTGCTACTGGTCTGGAGCATGGCCGTGCTGTTCATGCTGCCACGCCTCGTCGCTGGCGCCCATTGGGCTTCGGACGCGCTGGTTGGCGGGGTGTTCCTCAGCCTGCTGGCGCTGGCATGGGGCTGTTATACCCCCTTCGCCTGCACGGCCAGCGCCTGGCTGGAGCGCACCAGCGCACCACTGACCCGCCAACTGGCGCGCCTGCCACTGCTGGGGCGGATCAGCGTGATTTCGGGGCGCTGAGAAGCGCCCCGCAGCGAAAGCAGGCCTGCCCTGAAGGCCAAAAGCATCGCGCCGGGGCGGCCCTCCCACAAAAGCAGCAGACATCCCTGTGCGGGCCCCGGCCGCTCGCGCTACAGCAGATGCTCCAGCACGCTGGTCGCCGATTGGAAGGGCAAGCCATGGGCTTCGGCGACGCTGCCGCAGATAATCACACCCTTGGCCACGTTGAGGCCATTGCACAGATGCGGGTCGTCCTCCAGCGCGCGGCGCGTGCCTTTCTCGGCGAGGGCGATGACGAACGGCAGGGTCGCGTTGTTCAGCGCCAGGGTCGAGGTGCGCGCCACCGCGCCGGGCATGTTGGCCACGCAGTAATGCACCACTTCGTCGACCACATAGGTCGGATTATCGTGGGTGGTGGCCTTGGAGGTCTCGGCACAGCCACCCTGGTCGATCGCCACATCCACCAACACCGAACCGGGCTGCATCTGCCTGACCATCTCGGCGCTGATCAGTTTGGGCGCGGCGGCACCGGGAATCAGCACGCCGCCGATCACCAGGTCGGCCGCCAGAATCTGCTCGCGCAGCGCGGCGCGAGTCGAGTAGAGGGTGGTGATACGGCTGGCGTACTGGTTGTCCAACCGACGCAGGGCATCGACGCTCTTGTCCAGCACCGTGACATCGGCGCCCAGGCCCACCGCCATGGCCAGGGCATGACTGCCGACCACGCCGCCGCCGAGGATCACTACCTTGCCCGGCGCCACGCCCGGTACGCCGCCGAGCAACACCCCGCGACCGCCCTTGGCTTTTTCCAGGCAATTGGCCCCGGCCTGGATCGACATGCGCCCGGCCACCTCGGACATCGGCGCCAGCAGCGGCAGACGGCCGTGACTATCGGTGACGGTTTCGTAGGCGATGCAGGTGGCACCGCTGGCCATCAGCTCGTCGGTCTGCGGCCGGTCCGGCGCCAGGTGCAGGTAGGTGAATAACGTGTGTTCGGGGCGCAGTCGCGCGCGCTCGGCGGTCAGCGGTTCCTTGACCTTGACGATCAACTGCGCCTCGGCGAACACCTGCGCCGCGTCCCCGGCGATCTGCGCGCCGGCCGTCTGGTAGTCGCCGTCGCTGAAGCCGATCGCGGCGCCGGCCAACGTCTCGACCCAGACCTGATGGCCAAGGCTGGTCAGTTCGGCTACCGAATGTGGGGTCAAGCCGACGCGGTACTCATGGTTCTTGATCTCTTTGGGAACACCGATACGCATGATTCTCTCCTTAATCCGACGAGTAACTTGAAGTGTAGAAGAGCGATGGCGCCGACCTCCCTGTATATCCGCCGCACTTCAGGGGAAATCCACGATTCTCTCCAGTATCACGGCACGTTCTGCGCAAATCGGCGCAGAACGCGACAGTTTGTCCGCAGCCTGTCAGCTGCGCGGATGCAGCCAGGCCGGCGCCAGGGTGGCCGGATCGATCGCAGGCGCCTCAGCCAATTCGACGCCCTGGGCACGCAACAGCGTGGCGAGCCGACCATCGGCATAGGCGCCAAACAGTTCGTTGCAGCCCCCGACCAGTTCGCCACCGACGAATATCTGCGGGATGCTGAGCATCCCGCTCTTGCGCCGCAGCGCCACACGCAGGCGGCCGCCGAGGTCGTCCTGCTGGTACTCGACCGAGTCCAGGTCGACCGAGCGGTAGGGCACGCCGAGAGCGTTGAACAGCTTGCGCGCCGACCAGCAGAACTCGCACCACTCCAGGGCGAACATCACCAATGGTTGCTGGCGGTCGGCGAGGATCTGCGCCAGCAACGCCTCGATCTTGGCATCGACTTCTTCGCCGATAGGCTCTGGCTGCGCGGCACTTGGCGGGGCGGGGCTGACGTCGAAGCGGTAGTTGGGCGTCGAGCTGGCCAGCTGCTGTTCCTCCTCGCTCATGTCGACGGCGATGTCGTCGAACAGCGGCGTGGACAAATAGCGCTCGCCGGTGTCCGGCAGCATGCACAGGATACGGCTGCCGGGGGCAGCATCGGCGGCCACAGCCATGGCGCCAGCGAAGGTGGCGCCGCTCGAAGGCCCGCAGAAGATGCCCTCCTGGCGCGCCAACTGGCGGGCGTAGTGCAGGGCTTGGCTACCGTTGATCGGCACGATCCGGTCGATCAGGCCAAGACGGCGGGCGTCTTCGGTGAGTTTGGGGATGAAGTCCGGGGTCCAGCCTTGCATCAGATGGGGGCGAAACGCCGGGTGACTGTTCAGCGGCCGACCGTCGGCGTCACGCGCTTGTTCGATACCGCTACCCAGCAGCGGCGAGTTATCCGGCTCGCAGACCACGATGCGGGTTGCCGGGCGGTACTCGCGCAACACCCGCGCGGTGCCCTTGAGCGTGCCGCCGGTGCCGTAGCCGGTGACGAAGTAGTCGAGCGAGCCATCGGCGAAGGCCTCGAGGATTTCCAGGGCGGTGGTGCGCGTGTGGGCGTCGGCGTTGGCCTCGTTCTCGAACTGGCGCACCAGGAACCAGCCATGCGCCGCAGCCAGTTCCTCGGCCTTGCCGAGCATGCCGCTGCCTTTGAGCGCCGCCGGGGTAAGCACCACTCGGGCGCCAAGAAAACGCAGAATCTTGCGCCGCTCGATGCTGAAGTTCTCGGCCATGGTCACCACCAGCGGGTAACCCTTGGCCGCGCAGACCATGGCCAGGCCGATGCCGGTGTTGCCGCTGGTGGCCTCGATCACCGTCTGCCCGGGTTGCAGTGCACCGCTGGCTTCGGCCGCTTCGATCACGCTGAGGGCCATGCGGTCCTTGACCGAGCCCATGGGATTGAAGGCTTCCGCCTTGACGTACAACTCGATGCCGGGCGGCGCCAGGCGATTGATACGGATCACCGGGGTGCGGCCGATGGTGGCCAGAATACTCTCGTAGCGAATGTTCATCGCAGCCTCCGTCAGCAGTCTCGGCCACAGCGCAGGGCTCGCACGCTGCGAGCCCTGCGCTGTGGCTGGCCGGCTAATTATTGCCCTTGCGTTCGGCCATGCCCTGGAGCAGTTCGATCGGTAGCGGAAAGACGATGGTCGAGCTCTTGTCGCCGGCGATATTGCTCAGGGTCTGCATGTAGCGCAGCTGCATGGCGCCTGGTTGGCGGCCGAGCATCTCGGCGGCCTGCATGAGCTTTTCCGAGGCCTGCAATTCACCCTCGGCATGAATCACCTTGGCCCGCCGCTCACGCTCGGCTTCGGCCTGCTTGGCGATGGCGCGGATCATCGATTCGTCGAGGTCGACGTGCTTGATCTCGACATTTGCCACCTTGATGCCCCAGGCGTCGGTTTGTGCATCCAGCACTTGCTGGATATCGACATTCAAGCGCTCGCGCTCGGCGAGTATCTCGTCCAGTTCGTGCTTGCCGAGCACCGCGCGCAGGGTAGTTTGCGACAGCTGGCTGGTGGCCGCGTGGTAATCCTCGACCTGGATGATCGCCTTCTGCGGGTCAAGCACGCGAAAGTAGATCACCGCATTGACCTTGACCGAGACGTTGTCGCGGGAAATCACGTCCTGGGTCGGCACATCCATCACGATGGTGCGCAGGTCGACGCGGACCATCTGCTGGATGCCCGGAATGATGATCACCAGGCCCGGCCCCTTGACCCGCCAGAAGCGCCCCAACTGGAACACCACGCCGCGCTCGTATTCGCGCAGGATACGAAACGCCGAAACCAGCAGCGCCATCAGCAGCACCGCCAGCGTGGCAAAACTCAGTTCAAAACCCATGTCAGTCTCCTTGTGGCGGTGTTGCTTCAGTGGTGGCGACGTCCAGCATCGAGCCTTTGCGCGCCAGCACCCGCACCTGCTGGCCGGGTTGCAGCGGCACCTGGCTGACGACCTGCCAGTTCTCTCCTTGCAGTTGCACCCAGCCGCCCAGCGGGTTGCTCGGCTGCACCGCCTGGATCCGCGTCAGACTGCCGATCAGTTCGCTGTCGCCGCCGACCAGGGCGCGACGCCTGGCGCGCAAGGCCATGCTGACGATGGCGAAAATAATCGCTCCCGTGGTCAGGGCCAGGGTCACGATCAACGCCAGGGGAATGCCGAAGCCGGGCACTTCGGTGTCGATCAGAATCAAGGCGCCAAAGACGAAGGCGACCAACCCGCCAATCCCGAGCACGCCGAAACTCGGCATGAAGGCCTCGGCCGTGATAAAGGCGATGCCGAGCAGGATCAAGGCCACTCCAGCGTAGTTGACCGGCAACAACTGCAGGGCGTACAGCGCCAGAATCAGACAGATACCACCGAGCACACCGCCGACACCGCTGCCCGGGTTGGAAAACTCGAAGAACAGACCGTAGACGCCGATCATCATCAACAGCAGCGCCACACTGGGATTGGTGATCACCGCCAGCAACCGTGCGCGCCAGTCCGGCTCGCGGCTGACCACCACGGCATCGGCAGTTTGCAGCGTCACCTCCACGCCAGCGGCGGTGAAGCGTTTACCGTCCAGCTGTGTGAGCAGATCGGTCAGGTCACGGGCGAGGTAATCGACCACCTTGAGCTCGAGCGCTTCTTCGGCGGACAGGCTGACCGACTCGCGCACCGCCCGCTCGGCCCACTCGGCATTGCGCCCGCGCAGCTGCGCCAGGCCACGGATATAGGCGGATGCATCGTTGATTTGTTTTTTACTCAGGGTATCGGTCGGTGCGCCGGCTTTCTCGGCCTCGGCGGCGCTGCCGGGCTTGTCACCCTTACCGGCGCTCTCTGGCTTGTCCGGTGCTGGCGCCGGTGCACCGGGCGTGCCGCCGATCTGCACTGGGGTGGCCGCGCCGAGGTTGGTGCCCGGCGCCATCGCCGCAATATGGCTGGCATAGAGGATATAGGTGCCGGCACTGGCGGCCCGCGCACCACTGGGTGCAACGAAGCTGGCCACCGGAATCGGGCTGGCGAGAATAGCCTTGATGATCGAGCGCATCGAGGTGTCCAGGCCGCCGGGGGTGTCGATGCTCAGCACCACCAGTACCGCGCCCTCGTTCACCGCGCGGGTCAGGCCGCGCACCACATAGTCGGCGCTGGCCGGGCCAATCGCGCCATCGACGCGCAGCTCCACTACCACAGTGGGCGCCGCCGTCAGCCCTGTGGGCAAGAGCAACAGGGCCAGGAGCAGGAGCAAACGCTGTATCGGGAAAACCTTCACGGCCCTCTCCACGACAGCCGTTAGGGGTGGCAAAAGACTGGCAAAGCACGGTTGTCTGCTTAGAGGATAGTCCATGAGTTTTCGCGCAGAGTCGGCGTCTTCGCCCCGAGCGGGCAGACCGGCCACAAAAGCTGTCATCAATAGGGTGCCAGACGCCCGCATACTCCGTTAGTCTGCTCACTATTACCGCTGCACAAGGTCGCCCGGATGCCCGCCAGCTCTTTTCGCCATTCCCTGCGCCGCCTGTGGGCGCTGGATAAATTCAGCTACAGCCTGCGGGTGTTCATCGCCCTCAGCGGCAGCCTGTGGCTGTGCTGGGCGCAGGACTGGATGCAGGCGTTGATTCCGCTGTTTCTCGGGGTGATCGCCAGCGCCCTGGCCGAGACCGACGACAGCTGGCAAGGCCGCCTGACCGCACTGCTGGTGACCCTCGGCTGCTTCAGCGCGGCGGCCTATACGGTCGAGTGGTTGTTCCCCTATCCCTGGCTGCTCGTCAGCGCCCTGGCCCTGGCCAGCTTCGCCCTGACCATGCTCGGCGCCCTCGGTGAGCGCTACGCCACCCTGGGCTCGGCCACCCTGATCCTGGCGATCTACAGCATGATCGGTGTGGAGCAGCGCGGCGGCATCGCCGGCCTGTGGCTGGAACCGCTGATAATAGTGGCGGGAGCGGCCTGGTACGGGGTGTTGTCGGTGATCTGGAATGCGCTGTTTGCCAACCAGCCGGTGCAGCACAGCCTGGCCCGACTGTTCCGCGAACTGGGCCAGTACCTCAAGCTCAAGGCCGCCCTGTTCGAACCGCTGCGCCAACTCGATGTGGAAGAGCGGCGCCTGGCCCTGGCCAAGCAGAACGGTCGGGTGGTGGCGGCACTGAATGCCGCCAAGGAAATCATCCTGCACCGCGTCGGCGGTGCTCGGCCAGGCAGCAAGGTCAGTCGCTACCTCAAGCTGTACTTCCTCGCCCAGGACATCCACGAGCGCGCCAGTTCCTCGCATTACCCCTACAACGAACTGGCCGAAGCCTTCTTTCACAGCGATGTGCTGTTCCGTTGCCAGCGCCTGCTGCGCCTGCATGGCGAGGCCTGTCAGCGCCTGGCCCAGGCCATCGAACTGCGCCAGCCGTTCGAGTACAGCGAGCAGTGCAGTCAGGCGCTGGACGACCTGCATGCCTCATTGCAGCACCTGGGACTGCAGAGCAACCCGGCCTGGCGCCAGCTGCTGCGCTCGCTAGCCGCCCTGGCCGGCAACCTCGCCGCCCTCGACCAACTGCTCGGCCACGCCAGCAACCCCGATGCCCTGGCCGAGCAACAGGACAGCAGCCTGCTGGATCGCGAGCCGCACTCGCTCAAGGAGGTCGCGGATCGTTTGCGCCAGCAACTGACCCCGACCTCGCTGCTGTTTCGCCACGCCCTGCGCCTGGCCATCGCCCTGGCCGCCGGCTATGGCGTGCTGCACTGGATTCACCCAACCCAGGGTTACTGGATCCTGCTGACCACGGTGTTCGTCTGCCAGCCAAACTACGGCGCCACCCGGCGCAAACTGGTGCAAAGGATCGCCGGCACGGTACTCGGCCTGGTGCTCGGCTGGGCGTTGTTCGACCTGTTCCCCAACCCACTGATTCAAGCCTTCTTCGCCGTGGCCGCCGGGGTGGCCTTCTTCGCCACCCGCAGCAACCGCTACACCCTGGCCACCGCGGCAATCACCCTGCTGGTGCTGTTCTGTTTCAACCAGGTCGGCGACGGTTACGGTTTGATCCTGCCGCGCCTGTTCGACACCCTGATCGGCAGCCTGATCGCCGGGCTGGCGGTGTTCCTGATCCTGCCGGACTGGCAGGGGCGCCGGCTCAACCGCATGCTGGCCAACACCCTCAGCTGCAACAGCACCTACCTGCGCCAGATCATCCAGCAGTATGTCAGCGGCAAGCGCGACGACCTGGCCTACCGCCTGGCCCGGCGTAATGCGCACAACGCCGAAGCCGCGCTGTCCACCACCCTCGGCAACATGCTCATGGAACCCGGGCATTTTCGTAAGGAGGCGGACACCGGCTTTCGCTTCCTGGTGCTGTCGCACACCCTGCTCAGCTACCTATCAGGCCTCGGCGCGCATCGCGGCGAAATTGTCCTCGGCGACCAGCAGAGTCCGCTGCCGGCGAGCGCCGCACGCCTGGCCGCCAGCCTCGAGGAAATCGCCAAGAGCCTTGCCGAGGAACATGCGGTGGCGATTCAGAGCGATGCCGAAGAGCAACTGGCCGCCGAACTGGAGCAGCACGCGGATGCACAGGACGACCAGCAGCGACTGGTGCAGACCCAGCTGGCGCTGATCTGCCGGCAACTGGGGCCATTGCGCACCCTCGCCGCGCACCTGCTCAAGGACCGCAGCAAGCCCTAGGCGGCGCGGCCCGCGGCGAATGCTGCCCGCAGGGCAGGTTGTAGTGTCGGTGCAGGACCCACCGAGGCCGGCGAATTTGAGTTAACCCGCTAACCGTAGAGGCCACTAGCCAAGCGCTATGCAGCGGGCTGTCGAGCCGTTAGCGCAGCACTGCGGCCATCTCATGGATTACGTCCCAATGCTGGCTGACCAGAGCCAGGCTGCCGTCCGCCGCCACTTCATTGTGTAAGCTATCGAGCTTGGCGTAGGCGGCCAGACTGATCAGCGCCGGCAACTGCGCTTCGCCGTTGGTGTCATGCATGGTGTGGAACAGGCTCAGGTTGACCAGATCGAGCAACTCGATCTGCCGCTGGCGCTGCAGCGTCCAGTTGCCCGCCTCGCGCACGATGTCCACGTAGGCCTCATCCACTGCCCATTTTTTCAGCAGCATCACCCCCAGCGATTTGCTGTAGACCTGGCACAGGCTGTGGTAACGCGCCGGTGTCGGCACCAGATCAGCGCTCTTGAATGCCGAGAGCACCGCGAGCGAGCCCACCTCGCTGAGCAGGCTGGCGAGCACCGCATGATCGGCCTGCACCTTGCCCACCTTGCGCGCGAGAAAGCCGCAGATGCTCGCCTTCAGGGTCAGCCGCTGCCAGGCGCCCATGAACAGCAATTTATGGCTGGGGCTGTGCAGAACGAACAGGCTCTTGACGCTGTGCAGCATCACCACCCGATCCACCTGCTGTATGCCGAGCACGCGCAACACGTCCTGTAGGGTTTTCGGTGCCAAGCGGGTGCGCAGCAAGGCGCTGGAGGCGTACTTCATCAGCAACGCACTGAGCGCCGGATCCTTGCTGATCAGGCTGATCAGCAGGGTCATGCTGACCTCAGGCCTGGCCAGCGCCCGGCGGATTTCCAGGGTCAACATCGGCAGGCTGGGCAGTTGCTCCTGGTCATTCATCAGTTGAGTGACTACCTGCCGATAAATCGAGTAGTCCGACTGTGTCGTCTCCATCATGGCCTCCCGCCGCAGATGGAGCGCAGTGTAGCCAAGGCCGTGATCTATTGCGCCAATTTGATGGCAGACTGCCGTCCGAGCAATCAGGCGATGCTCGCCTGGCTGGCCTGAGCGCGACGACGAATGGTCAGATCGACCTTGAGGCAGATCGCCGCCAGCAGCATGAAGCCGGCTCCGAGGTTGCCCCGGCTGATTTGCACACCGAACAGCCCGCTCAACCATTCGGCAATCGGCCCCGGGTAGTTGGCCAGCAAGGCGCCCAGCGGCACCAGCAGAAACAGGAAGAAAAACCCCATCGACCGCATCATGTTCATTCCCACACCCTCACTTTTAGTAGCAACCCGTGCACAATGCCGCCTTCGGTAGCCATGGCGACACTAGACTTTGGTGCATAGACCGAGATTTTTCCTGCCGACCCTGCGAGTGACCGTTGAACAAAGCTCTGCTCCAGCAACTGATTCTCGACAAGCTGCACACCGACCTGGCACTGGCCCGGCAAGCGGCGTTGACTGCCTATGAAACGGCCACCCATGAAGAGAATATTGCCGAGAACAAGTACGACACCCTGGGCCTGGAGGCCTCTTATCTGGCCGCCGGGCAGGCGCGCCGGGTCGAGGAGATTCGCCAGGCCCTGAGCGCCTGGGAAAAACTTCGGCTGCGGCCCTTCGATGCGCAACTGGGCATTCAGCTCAGCGCCTTGGTGTGGCTGGCCGATGTCCAGGGCGCTGAGCAGTGCCTGTTCCTCGGCCCGGACGGTGCCGGCCTGAAGCTGCTGCTGGAAGGTCAGGAGGTACGGGTGATCAGCCCACGGGCACCGCTTGGACAACGCCTGATCGGCTGCGGTGCAGGCGATCGGGTGGAGTTGCGCATGGGCAGCAGCAGCCAGCGATTCGAGGTGCTGCGGGTCTGCTGAACGCCCGCACTCAGCGGGTTTCAGCCCACCAGCATTAAATTGAGCCGTTGCTGGCCGGCCCCACGCTCACCCTCAGAAAATAATTGCTACATAGCCTTCTCATGGAATATCTACCTGCCACTGGGCCGCCAGCCGGGCTAGTTGCCCACGCTCGACCAACTGCCGAAAGCCCTCGTCGAAATCCTCGCGCAGACGTGCATGGCTGCGCTGCAGAGGGAAGGCGAAGTAACCGTCCTGGAGATCGATAGGGGGTTCGAGCTGGCTGATTTCATCACCCAAGCCCAGCGCCTGCAACACCGGCTGGGTGTTGCGCTGATTGCTGACGAGCAACTCGAGGCGTCCGACGCTGAGCATTTTCAGGCCGTTGTCGACCCCCTCCACGGTGACCAGGTCTAGCCCCTCGCGTACGGTATCGAAACGCTCCCCGTAGGCCCAGGCACGCACCACGCCAATGCGCTGACCGGCCAGTTGGCGGAAATCGCCGAACCAATCAAACGGCTTGTCGCTGCGGCGATAAAAGACGATCCGGTCGCGATAGAAAGCCGGCCCGACAAACGCGAAACGCGCCTCGCGCGCAGGACTGCGATAGGGGCCGATAAGGATGTCGGCTTGACCCAACTCGACCATGCGCTGCGCGCGGGCCCAGGGGTAAGACGCGAAGCGCA
This sequence comes from Pseudomonas paeninsulae, assembly GCF_035621475.1. Taxonomy (NCBI): domain Bacteria; kingdom Pseudomonadati; phylum Pseudomonadota; class Gammaproteobacteria; order Pseudomonadales; family Pseudomonadaceae; genus Pseudomonas; species Pseudomonas paeninsulae. The sequence continues at coordinate 391,156 of NZ_CP141799.1, read as the reverse complement.
GGCTGTAGCCACGCGGTTCAAGCACCTGGCGCAGGGCGTCAGGGCCGAGCCCCCGGTATTCGCCCGCCGCCGTGCGCTCGAAAACCCGCGAAAAATCGCTGCCGACCGCCAACAACTCGCGCGCCAGCGCCAACGGAGGAAGCAGCAGCGCAAGGCTGGCCACCACCGCGAACAACCTGCGCGAAAACCCTGAAGGCATGCTGCCACCTCGAGCCCCTGAAAAACCTGCCTGCATGCAGGCCTTGGCGGTCTGCATCCTGCGGCCGGTATTTGTCGATATACGCTAGGCTGTATGGGCGAGTCCACTCTCCAGAGGAGCACATCATGGAAAGCCCTACCCACGGTCTCTCGGCGCTGTTTAAGCAGCTCGGTTTGCCTGCCGAACAAGCCAGCATCGAGCGCTTCATCACCACCCATTCGCCGCTGCCGGAAACCTGCAAACTGGCTGATGCGCCCTTCTGGAGCGCCGCCCAGGCCAGCTTTCTGCGCGAGGAGATCCTCGAGGACGCCGACTGGGCGGAAGTCGTCGATCAGCTCAATCTGCTGCTGCGCGGCTGACAAACAACTCGGTGACTGACCCCCGAGCATTGATTGCCGCCCGCGAACTCAGGCCGGGCTACGCCCCTGCAGCTCGCGCCAGGTCAGGTACACACGCAGATCGAACTCCACCTGATGATAGTCGGGCAGCATGTATTCGCAGAGTTTGTAGAACGCCTTGTTGTGCTCGGCCTCTTTCAGGTGGGCCAGTTCGTGTACCACGATCATCTGCAGAAACTCCGGCGCGGCCTCCTTGAACAGTGCGGCCACGCGAATCTCCTTCTTCGCCTTGAGCTTGCCACCCTGCACCCGGGAAATCGCAGTGTGCAGGCCGAGGGCGCGATGGGTCAGGTCGAGGCGGTTGTCGAACAGCACCTTGTCGATCGCCGGCGCATTGCGCAAATGCTCCTGTTTCAACGCCACGATGTAGGCGTACAGCGCCTTGTCGCTCTGCACGCCGTGCTTGCCGCTGTAGCGCTGGGCCAGGTAGTCGCCCAGGCGCTGCTCGGCGATCAGCTGGCGGATCTGCTCTTGCAGCTGGAGCGGGTAGCCCTGGAGGAATTTCAGTGGGGTCATGGACAGTACCGGGCGATTCTCGTGGGCCTGGGTTGCGCAGTATGCCGCAACCCGGCGATCGGGCAACCTGCTGCCGCCAGTCTGTGGAAGCTCGGGGGGTCTGTCCCCAGCCGCAGGAAAACCCGGCGCTAGCCCCGGCGGCGCACCAGACCAGCGCCCCTCGCCGGCAATCCCCTCAGGACCAATATCGCCATCTGGAGCATCCAGACATCGCGCTCGGCTGCCACGCGGAGCAGATACGGCGCAGGGCCTGCTCAATCAATATCTTGACGTCAATAAATAGACTAACTGCCATCATCTTTCCGAGCCGCCTGCCGCTATAACGACGACCGCATCCCGCGGCCAATGGCAGCCCCTGCCCCAACCTCCTCCAGTTCGCGTGTGTCACCCGCAGGAATGCCAAGTAAGCCGTTACTGACTCAAGGATGAGATGTGCCCCTCGACTGCAGTCATTTCTCTTCTAGGAGAATCAGTCATGATCGATCTTGCCACCTGGAATCTGAGCATTCCCGTCGGTATCCCCGCCACCACCATCGACACCCCCCTGCTAGCCGGCGGCTATCAGGATCACTACTTCCAGTCGAAAGACGGCGCGATCTTCTTCTGGGCCCCGGTCAACGGCAGCACCACCAAGAATGCCAAGTACCCGCGCAGCGAGCTGCGTGAAACCGCCGCCGACGGTAAGCGGCACAACTGGACCTACCCCAGCGCCGACAATTTCCTGCGCGCCGCCCTGAAAATCAGCCAGGTGCCCTCGACCGGCAAGCTGGTGATCGGCCAGATCCACGCCCACCAGAGCAGCGCACCGCTGCTCAAGCTGGAGTACCAATACAAGGAGTATTTGGCCGGCGGCAATATCGTGGCCAAGGTGCGCCTCAAGCCCGACGCCCCGATTCAGGTCATCACTATCGCCAGCCACATCGAACTGAATCAGCGCTTCACCTACAGCATCCACCTGACCCCGAACGGCACGCTGTCGATCAACCTCAATAACAACAACTGGAATACCCGGCTCGATTCGGCTTGGGCGGCGAAATCCTTGTACTTCAAGGCCGGGGCCTACCCCCAGGACAACCGTGGCTACGAGACCGAAGCCGGCGCCGCGGTCTTCTTCAAGCTGGATATCGAGCATCGGCCGCTGATCAGCTCTACGCCATAACGCAAAAAAGCGCTCGAGGCAGGCGGTGTGAAAACGTAGCGAGCAAAGGTCAGGCAAGGCAAAAACAGGCGAGAAAGCGCAGTTCACGAGCTGTAAATGAGCATTTTGTCGGGGACGCTAGTCGGGGCTCGCATACGCGCCTGTTTTTACCGCAGCATGCTGCCGAACGGCTTCAGCTCAATAACCCCTCGAGGCGTGCATGACCTCGCAGCGGGTCGACGAACCAGCCCCCACAGGGAGTGGTCTAACCAAACGCAGGGATCGTAACCGTGAGCGGAACAATGCTGTTTAGGTGCAGGTATGTTCAATCGCTCCCTGATGGTGCGAGCCCATGCCAGGGCAAGGCCTCTGGTTCGCCGCAAGCGCCTTGGCGGCTTCGCTTTTGCGTCTGCTTCGAAGCAACCGATCTCGTATCGCCTTCCTTGCGCTGCACTCAACATCATGAGGAGATTAACCGATGGTTACTCACTACAAGGTCGCGGGTCATCTCGCCTGCGGCAGCCACGGCAGCAGCCTTGCCTCCAGCAGCAAACTTAATCAGGTGAAATGCCATAACTGTCGCAATACGGACGTGTACAAGGAGGCTCGGAAGGCCGAACGAAATGCGGCGCGCAGAGCAGCGCGAAGATCCAAGGCCGCTCATGTGTCGAGTGACTGGCGCGCCGCGTGGCGGGAGAAACTCTCCGACATGCCGGGGCGGCAGCGACTCCCGAGAGGGTTTGGTGGCCAACCCTACGTCTAACGCTGAGCGAATAGCCGGCTATTCAGACGATATATCGGCGATTGCAGCCACTCGCGTTGAGCCTGTGCGCAAGAGCCGTCTCATCATGCTGGAGTGTCTGGGTAAAAAACCGGCGGGCGGAGAGCCTGCCGGTTAAGCCGTTCGCGATTCGATCAAAGCGCGCGTTTCAGCTCAAGCTCCGGGAAGCGCTCACGGAACAGTCGCTCACTGTCCTGAATAAGCTTTTGGCCATCGGCAATTTTGCCGTTGCCTTGAGTAACTTGTGCACGCCCACCTTCTAGATCGCTTTCGGCGGCCTTCAGATCCGTTTCCGCAGCACTAATCTTCTTTTCGCCTTTTTTTACCTGCTTCTCGCCGGCGCGAATCAAAGCGGAACCGAGATCCCAATCATCGGCGAAGTGCTGGCGAAGATCAGCTCTGGCCTGGGCCTGCTTAGCATGAACCCGCATCATGTCAGCCGTGCTTGGCTCGCCACTGGCACAGCCTACAAGGGTGGTTACAGCCATTCCAACAGCGATATACAGAGCTAATTTTTTCATTGATAACCTCGAGTCATGTCGAACAGCCAGTTGCGCACTTTGTAAGGTATTACCCGAACCAACCATCCTCTAGACTCATGTATCCATGAAAATCGCGGCATCAAATGCCGCTCTCCTGGCCATGCTGTCGAGCAGTCTAATCAGCACTGCAAATAGACGACATAAGCAAAAGAAAATCACATCGCCATCAGCTCTAAAGCTAACGCGCACAAACTGAGCCCTGTGTAGCGCAAGAATCCTGCGCTGTGCGCGCGCATGCCTGCCCCCGCACTGCGCCCGGTCATTTCACGACCTGCAGCAAAACACAGGAAGTGGCCAGCCGAACAGGCGCTACAGTCGACAAAAAGCCCGCTAATTAGCGGGCTTTTTCGTTGCAGCCGAGGCTTAGTTGACCTTGGCGGCCAGCTCACCCTTGGCATACCGCTGGAACATGGCTTCCAGGTTCATCGGCTTGATCTTCGAGGCATTACCGGCAGTGCCGAAGGCTTCGTAGCGGGCGATGCAGATGTCGCGCATCGCAGTTACGGTGGCACCGAAGAATTTACGCGGGTCGAACTCACTCGGGTTCTCAGCCATCAAGCGGCGCATAGCACCCGTAGAGGCCAGGCGCAGGTCGGTATCGATGTTGACCTTGCGCACGCCGTACTTGATGCCTTCAACAATTTCTTCGACTGGCACGCCGTAGGTTTCTTTGATGTCACCGCCGTACTGGTTGATGATCGCCAGCCACTCTTGTGGCACCGAAGAAGAACCGTGCATCACCAGGTGGGTGTTGGGGATGCGCGCGTGGATTGCCTTGATCCGGTCGATGGCGAGGATGTCACCGGTCGGCGGCTTGGTGAACTTGTAGGCGCCGTGGCTGGTGCCGATGGCAATGGCCAGGGCATCGACCTGGGTGCGCTTAACGAAGTCGGCGGCTTCTTCCGGGTCGGTGAGCATCTGACTGTGGTCGAGCACGCCTTCGGCGCCAACGCCGTCTTCTTCGCCGGCCATGCCGGTTTCCAGGCTGCCCAGGCAACCCAGCTCACCTTCCACCGACACGCCACAGGCGTGGGCGAAGGCGACGGTTTGCTGGGTCACGGCGACGTTGTAGTCGTAGTCGGCCGGAGTCTTGCCGTCTTCTTTCAGCGAGCCGTCCATCATCACCGAGCTGAAGCCCAGCTGGATCGAGCGCTGGCACACGTCCGGGCTGGTGCCGTGGTCCTGGTGCATGCACACCGGGATATGCGGGAATTCTTCGATTGCCGCCAGGATCAGGTGCCGCAGGAACGGCGCACCGGCATATTTGCGCGCACCGGCGGAGGCCTGGACGATCACCGGGGAATCGGTCTTGTCGGCCGCTTCCATGATCGCGCGCATCTGCTCGAGATTGTTGACGTTGAAAGCCGGCACGCCGTAGCCGAATTCGGCGGCGTGGTCGAGCATCTGGCGCATGCTGATAAGTGCCATGGTGTTCTTTCTCCCGGAGGGACTCGTTAATCGTGCAAGCCTGCCGCAGGGGCAGGCGCTATTCAAGTATTCAGGGACAAGGGGTCAGCTCGTCCGCCCCTGGCGCACCAGAGGATGAAATTCGTCGCCCGGAGTGCATCCCGACGATTCAGCCAAGGTGGCCGGGCAAATCATCGGTGCCGGCCCAATAGACCAGCCCTTCTTCGCCCTTGCGCTGGAAGGATAGCCGGCCCACGCCGCGAGCATGGTAATCGACAACCCACAGGGAGCCTGGTTCAACCTCGCGGCGGCCTTCCCGACCAACAAGGGCTAGCCCTTGGCGCGCTGCTCCAGCACTTTCACGGCCGGCAGCACCTTGCCCTCGACGAACTCGAGGAAGGCGCCGCCGCCGGTGGAGATATAGGAAATCTTGTCCGCCACGGCGTATTTGTCGATGGCCGCCAGGGTGTCGCCACCACCGGCAATCGAGAACGCCGGGCTGGCGGCGATGGCTTCGGCCAGCACCTTGGTACCGTTGCCGAACTGGTCGAACTCGAACACCCCGACCGGACCGTTCCACAGAATGGTCTGCGACGACTGCAGCAGCTCGGCGAATTGCCGCGCGGTCTGCGGGCCGATATCGAGGATCATGTCGTCATCGGCCACATCGGCGACCAGCTTGACGGTGGCGGTGGCGGATTCGGCGAACTCCTTGGCCACCACCACGTCCACCGGCAGCGGCACGCTGACCTTGGCGGCGATGGCTTTGGCGGTATCCAGCAGATCGGCCTCGTACAGCGACTTGCCGACCGGAAAACCGGCGGCAGCGAGGAAGGTGTTGGCAATCCCGCCGCCGACGATCAGCTGGTCGCAGATCTGGCTCAGGCTGGTCAGGACATCGAGCTTGGTCGACACCTTGGAGCCGGCGACGATGGCCGCCATCGGTTTGGCCGGATTGCCCAGCGCCTTGCCCAGGGCATCCAGCTCAGCCGCCAGCAGCGGGCCGGCGCAGGCCACCTTGGCAAACTTGGCCACACCATGGGTCGAGCCCTGGGCGCGGTGGGCGGTGCCGAAGGCGTCCATGACGAACACGTCACAGAGCGCGGCATATTGCCGGGCCAGTTCGTCGCTGTTGTTCTTCTCGCCCGGATTGAAGCGGACGTTTTCCAGCAACAGCAGTTGGCCGGGCTGGATGTCGAGGCCGTCGAGGTAATCGCGCACCAGCGACACTTCACGGCCGAGCGCCTGGCTCAGGTAATCGGCGACCGGCTTGAGGCTGTTTTCTGCGGAGTATTCACCTTCGTTCGGGCGACCCAGGTGCGAGCAGACCATGACCGCCGCACCCTTTTCCAGGGCCAGCTTGATGGTCGGCAGCGCGGCGAGGATGCGCGCGGCGCTCGTCACCGCGCCGTCTTTTACCGGCACGTTGAGGTCTTCGCGGATCAACACGCGTTTACCTTGGAGGTCGAGGTCGGTCATCTTCAGAACGGTCATGGAATCAGTCCTTCACGGGGGCTGGTTGAATGGGAACAGGAGACACGGCGAGAAAGTGTTCGGCCACGTCGAGCATGCGATTGGCAAACCCCCACTCGTTGTCGAACCAGGCCAGCAGATTGACCAGGCGCGGCCCGGAAACCCGGGTCTGACTGCCATCGACGATGGCCGAGTGCGGATCGTGGTTGAAATCGCAACTGGCATGGGGCAACTCGGTGTAGGCGATCAACCCCTGCAGCGGGCCACTTTCGGCGGCCTGACGCAGCACCTGATTGATTTCTTCCGCGCTGGTGTCACGCGCGGTCTGCAAGGTGATGTCCAGGCAGGACACGTTTACCGTCGGCACGCGTATGGCTTTGGCCTGAATCCGCCCGCTTAGTTCCGGTAGCAGCCGTTCGATACCCCGCGCCAGGCCGGTGGACACCGGAATCACCGACTGAAAGGCCGAGCGCGTGCGGCGCAGGTCTTCATGGTGGTAGGCATCGATCACCGGCTGATCGTTCATCGCCGAGTGGATGGTGGTGATGGAGACGTACTCCAGGCCCACCGCCTCGTTGAGCAACTTGAGCAGCGGCACCCCGCAATTGGTGGTGCAGGAAGCGTTGGACACCAGGCGTTCGTCACCGGTCAGACAGTGTTGATTGACCCCGAAGACGATGGTGGCATCGATATCCGTTTCGCTGGCCATCGGCTGGGAGAACAGCACCCGCGGCGCACCGGCCGCGAGGAAACGCTGGCCGTCGGCGCGAGTGTGATAAGCGCCGGAGCACTCCAGCAACAGGTCGATATCCAGCGCCGCCCAGTCGATGTCTTCCGGCGTCGCCTGGCGCAGCACCTGCACGCAGTCGCCATTGATATGCAGGCAGTCGCCATCGACCTTCACCTCGCCGGGAAAGCGCCCGTGGGTGGAGTCGAAACGGGTCAGGTATTCGATGCTGGCCTGGTCGGCCAAATCATTCAGCGCGACTATTTCCAGGCGCGCCCCGGCACCGCGCTCATGCAGCGCGCGCAGCACGCAGCGACCGATGCGGCCGTAGCCGTTGAGGGCGATTCTGTAGGGGCGATTGGACATAGGGACTCGAACGTAGGTTGGGTTGAGGAGCGCAGCGACGATACCCAACAACCTGGGCAGCGCCACTGCAAAAACGATGGGTATCGCTTCGCTCAACCTGCGCGGCTCGACCCATCCTACGGTTCTCCTGACCTCAGTCTTCCAGCAGTTCGGCGGCGGTTTCCAGCAGGTTCTCGACGGTGAAGCCGAAGTGCTCGAACAGCGCCGGAGCGGGGGCGGACTCACCGAAGGTGGTCATGCCGATGACGCGACCTTCCAGACCGACATACTTGTACCAGTAGTCGGCGTGGGACGCCTCGATGGCAATCCGCGCGCCAACCTGCAGCGGCAATACCGCCTGCTTGTAGCCGGCATCCTGCGCATCGAACACGCTGGTCGACGGCATGGACACCACGCGCACCTTGCGGCCCTGCTCGCTCAACTGCTCGTAAGCGGCGACAGCCAGGCCGATTTCCGAGCCGGTGGCGATCAGGATCAGCTCAGGCTCGCCGGCGCAGTCTTTCAGCACGTAGCCGCCGCGAGCGATGTCGGCCAACTGCTGGGCATCGCGGCCCTGGTGCGGCAGGTTCTGCCGGCTGAAGATCAGGGCGCTGGGGCCATCGTTGCGCTCGATCGCGTACTTCCAGGCCACCGCCGATTCCACCGCATCGCAGGGACGCCAGGTGTCGAGGTTGGGCGTGCAGCGCAGGCTGGCCAACTGCTCGATCGGCTGGTGGGTCGGACCGTCTTCGCCGAGACCGATGGAGTCGTGGGTGAACACGTAGAGCACGCGCTTTTTCATCAGCGCCGACATGCGCACGGCATTGCGCGCGTATTCCATGAATATCAGGAAGGTCGCGCCGTACGGCACGAAGCCGCCATGCAAGGCGACGCCGTTCATGATCGCGCTCATGCCGAACTCGCGCACACCGTAGAACATATAGTTGCCGGAAGCGTCTTCAGCCGAGACGCCCTGGCAGCCTTTCCACAGGGTCAGGTTGGAGCCGGCCAGGTCGGCCGAGCCGCCGAGAAATTCCGGCAGCAGCGGGCCAAAGGCGTTCAGCGCGTTCTGGCTGGCCTTGCGGCTGGCGATGGTTTCGCCTTTTAGCGCGACTTCCTGGATATAGGCGGCAGCCTTCTCGGCGAAATCGGCCGGCAGTTCGCCACTGATGCGACGCTTGAACTCGGCGGCCAGTTCCGGGTAGGCGGCGGTGTAGGCGGCGAAGCGCTGATCCCACTCGGCTTCGGCGACGGCACCGGCCTCTTTGGCGTCCCACTCGGCGTAGATGTCGGCCGGGATCTCGAACGGACCGTGGTTCCAGCCCAGGGCGGCGCGGGTCAGGGCGATCTCGTCAACGCCCAGCGGTGCGCCGTGGCAGTCTTCCTTGCCCTGCTTGTTCGGCGAACCGAAGCCGATGGTGGTCTTGCAGCAGATCAGGGTCGGCTGCTCGCTCTTGCGCGCGGTGTCGATGGCGATCTTGATTTCTTCGGCGTCATGGCCGTCGACATTGCGGATCACCTGCCAGCCGTAGGCCTCGAAGCGCTTCGGCGTATCGTCGGTGAACCAGCCTTCGACTTCGCCGTCGATGGAAATGCCGTTGTCGTCGTAGAAGGCGATCAGTTTGCCCAGGCCCAGGGTACCGGCCAGCGAGCTGACCTCATGGCTGATGCCTTCCATCATGCAACCGTCGCCGAGGAAGGCGTAGGTGAAGTGGTCGACGATCTGGTGGCCATCGCGGTTGAACTGGGCGCCCAGCACCTTCTCGGCGAGGGCGAAACCCACGGCATTGGCCAGGCCCTGGCCGAGCGGGCCGGTGGTGGTCTCGACGCCCGGGGTGTAGCCGTATTCCGGGTGACCGGGGGTACGGCTGCCCATCTGGCGGAATTGCTTGAGGTCTTCGATGCCCAGGTCGTAGCCGGTCAGGTGCAGCAGCGAATAGACCAGCATCGAGCCATGGCCGTTGGACAGCACGAAGCGGTCGCGGTCGGCGAACTCCGGGTTGCTCGGGTTGTGCTTGAGGTAGTCGCGCCAGAGGACTTCGGCGATGTCCGCCATGCCCATAGGGGCACCGGGGTGGCCGCTGTTGGCTTTCTGCACGGCATCCATGCTCAGGGCACGAATGGCATTGGCACGCTCACGACGGCTGGGCATCACTGAATCTCCTGCGAGGGCTGCTTTACAACAGCGGGTCGAAAAAAGGGGGCCATTTTCGCCCAGCGGAGCCCACCGGGGCAATGACAGATAGTCGCAGAGCCAATGTTTTCTGGCTTCTTCGCCAGCAATACCAATATCAAAACTTTTTGATATTGGTATTGCTGGATGAAAAATGACCGACTAAACTGCTCGACCTATGAATATGCGCGCCTCACTTCTGGCCTTCCAACCCGTCGACGCCCTCGCTGCCCTGTGCAAGGCCAGCGGTGATCCGTTGCGCCTGAACGTGCTGCGCGCCCTGACCAACGACTCCTTCGGCGTACTGGAACTGGCGCAGATCTTCGCCATTGGCCAGTCGGGCATCAGCCACCACTTGAAGGTACTGGCCCAGGCCGGCCTGGTGGCCACCCGCCGCGAAGGCAACGCGATCTTCTACCGGCGCGCCCTGGCCCATGGCGAACAGCTGGGCGGCACCCTGCACGCGGCGCTGCTCGATGAAGTGGATAGCCTGCAGTTGCCCGCCGAAGTGCAGGGTCGAATTGCCGAGGTCCACAGCCAGCGCGCCGCCGCCAGCCAGGATTTTTTCGCCCGTACCGCGGCCAGCTTCCAGGCCCAGCAGGATCTGATCGCCGGCTTGCCGCAATACCGCGACAGCCTGCTGGCGCTGCTCGATGCCCTGGGTTTTACCGGCGCGGCGACGGCCCTGGAAATCGGCCCCGGCGACGGTGCTTTTTTGCCCGAACTGGCGCGCCGCTTCAGGCAGGTCACGGCGCTGGACAACAGCCCGGCGATGCTCGAACTGGCCCGCACGCGCTGTACAGCAGAAGGCTTGGGCAACGTCGAGCTGCAACTCGCCGATGCCCTGAACGATGACTACCCGGCCGCCGACTGCGTGGTGCTGAACATGGTCCTGCACCATTTCGCCGCACCCGCCGAGGCGCTGAAACAGCTGGCCCGGCAGGTGAACAGCGGCGGCAGCCTGCTGATCACCGAGCTGTGCAGCCACAACCAGAGTTGGGCCAGGCAGGCCTGCGGCGATCTCTGGCTGGGCTTTGAACAGGATGACCTGGCCCGCTGGGCAGTCGCCGCCGGACTCACACCGGGCGAAAGCCTGTACGTGGGTTTGCGCAATGGTTTCCAGATTCAGCTGCGGCATTTTGCCAAGCCAGATCAACACAACGGCCCAAGCGCGGGCTCACGCACATGAACGGGCTCACGAGGCCCCTCTCACCCACCGGTAAACAATAGGAAAACCGATCGATGAGCGAATACTCCCTCTTCACCTCCGAGTCCGTCTCCGAAGGCCATCCAGACAAGATCGCCGACCAGATCTCCGATGCGGTGCTCGACGCCATCATCGCCCAGGACAAACACGCCCGCGTGGCCTGTGAAACCCTGGTCAAGACCGGTGTGGCTATCGTCGCCGGTGAAGTCACCACCAGCGCCTGGGTCGACCTCGAGCAGATCGTCCGCGACGTCATCTGCGACATCGGCTACACCAGCTCCGACGTCGGTTTCGACGGCGCCACCTGCGGCGTGCTCAACATCATTGGCAAGCAATCCCCGGACATCAACCAGGGTGTCGACCGGGTCAAGCCGGAAGACCAGGGCGCCGGCGACCAGGGCCTGATGTTCGGCTACGCCAGCAACGAAACCGACGTACTGATGCCCGCGCCTATCGTGTTCAGCCACCGCCTGGTCGAGCGCCAGGCCGAAGCGCGCAAGTCCGGCCTGCTGCCGTGGTTGCGCCCGGACGCCAAATCCCAGGTCACCTGCCGCTATGAAGACGGCAAGGTGGTCGGCATCGACGCGGTGGTGCTGTCGACCCAGCACAACCCGGAAATCAGCCAGGCCGACCTGCAGGAAGCGGTCATGGAACTGATCGTCAAGCACTCCCTGCCAGCCGAATTGCTGCACAAGGGCACCCAGTACCATATCAACCCGACCGGCAAGTTCGTCATCGGCGGCCCGGTGGGCGACTGCGGCCTGACCGGACGCAAAATCATCGTCGACACCTACGGCGGCATGGCCCGTCACGGCGGCGGCGCCTTCTCCGGTAAGGATCCATCCAAGGTCGACCGTTCGGCGGCTTACGCCGGTCGTTACGTGGCGAAGAACATCGTCGCCGCGGGCCTCGCCGAGCGTTGCGAGATCCAGGTGTCCTACGCCATCGGCGTAGCCCAACCGACCTCGATTTCGCTCAACACCTTCGGCAGCGGCAAGATCAGCGACGACAAGATCATCCAGCTGGTGCGCGAGCACTTCGACCTGCGCCCGTACGCGATCACCAAGATGCTCGACCTGCTGCACCCGATGTACCAGGCGACCGCGGCCTACGGCCACTTCGGTCGTACCCCGGTCGAGATGACTGTTGGCGACGATAGCTTCACCACCTTCACCTGGGAAAAAACCGACAAGGCCGCCGAGCTGCGCGCGGCCGGCGGCTTGTAAGCCCCTCGGGAAAAACCTAAAGCCCCGCCTGGTGCGGGGCTTTTTGTTGTGCGGAGAAAACCGACTAGGCTGTAAAGCCTAGTCTCCGAGCAAGGATGCTCATGATGAAAACCCGCCTCGCGCCTCTACTCATCACTCTTCTCGCCCTCGATGCCTGGGCCGGCCCTTGCCCCGATTGGCCTATAGCGCAGGCCGAGCGTGAAGTCAGCGCACTCGGCGAGCAGATCGCCACCTGGGACGATGCCTACCACCGCCAGGGCGTGTCCCTGGTGGCCGACGAACTCTACGATCAGGCGCGCGCCCAGCTGGAACAGTGGCACCGTTGCTTTACCGAGATCGGCACCGCGCCGCCCGACCCGTTGGCCGGCAGCGCCGGGCGTATTACCCATCCGGTGGCGCACACCGGGTTGCGCAAGCTGGCGGATAACGCGGCGGTGCGCGACTGGATCGCGAGCCGCGAAGACCTGTGGATCCAGCCCAAGGTCGATGGCGTGGCGATCACCCTGGTCTACCGTGGCGGGCATTTGCAGCAGGCCATCAGCCGGGGTGACGGCCACAGCGGCCAGGATTGGACGGCCCAAGCGCAGCGCCTGCCGGCGATTCCGCAACGCCTGCCGACGCCGCGTGACCTGACCCTGCAGGGCGAACTCTATTGGCGCCTGCCCCGGCATGTGCAAGCCAACGCCGGTGGCCGCGGTGCGCGCGGCCGGATCGCCGGACTGCTGGCGCGACAGAGCCTCGACGATGAAGACGCCGCCGGCATCGGCTTGTTCGTCTGGGACTGGCCGGACGGCCCGAGCGAGATGCGCGAACGTCTGCAGCGCCTCGACGCCATGGGCTTTGCCGACAGCCGGCGCCTCAGTCAGCCGATCGTCGACTTCAACCAGGCCAGCCACTGGCGCGAGCACTGGTACCGCAGCACGCTGCCTTTTGCCAGCGACGGCGTGGTGCTGCGCCAGGGCACCCGACCGCCAGCGCAGCGCTGGCAAGCCGAACCACCGCATTGGGCGGCGGCCTGGAAATACCCGCTGAGTCAGGCGCTCGCGGTGGTGCAGGCGGTGGATTTCCGGATTGGTCGCAGCGGACGCATCACCCCGGTGCTGCGTTTGCAGCCGATCAAACTGGACGAGCGCAAGATCGAATATGTCAGCCTCGGTTCGTTACAGCGCTGGCAAACCCTGGACATAGGTCCAGGCGATCAAGTCGCGATCCAGCTGGCCGGGCTGACCATTCCCAAACTGGACAGCGTGGTCTGGCGCAGCCAGCAACGTCCCGGGGTCAAGGCTCCGCAACCCGGCGACTACCATCCGCTGAGCTGCTGGCGGGCGACGCCGGCCTGCACCAGCCAATTCCGCGCACGCCTGGCCTGGCTCAGTGGCAAACAGGGTTTGGCGCTACCTGGGGTCGGCCCCGGCACCTGGGACAAGCTGCTGCAGACGCAGCAACTCGACGGTCTGCTCGACTGGCTGACCCTCTCCGCCGCGCAATTGGCCAAAGTCCCCGGTCTAGGCCCGCGCAGCGCCAGCAAGCTCGAACAGAGTTTTACCCTGGCCCGGCAACGCCCCTTTGCCGATTGGCTGCACGCGCTCGGCCTGCCGCCCAGCGGCGCGGCGCCGCTGGCGGACGACTGGGATGAACTGGCGCAACGCAGCCGCGCGCAGTGGCAGCGCCAGCCGGGCATCGGCCCGACCCGCGCGGCGCAGCTGCAGGCCTTCTTTCAACATCCTGAAGTGCGCGTATTGCGCGAACAACTGCGTGCAGCGCGGGTCGAGGGCTTTTAAGCGGGCACGCTGACCAGCGCAATCAGGCTGCGCCGCGCGCACCTCGTAAATACCGCGACCTGATCTGCCGTTATGCCGCGAGACAACCGGCTAGCAGGCCGTTGAAAAATGTAGGCGAGGCCGCCGAGACAAGGCAAAAACAGGCGAGGAAGCGGAGTTTACGAGCTGTAAATGAGCATTCCGAGCCTGTTTTTAACGCCGTATCGGCAACGTAGGTAGTTTTTCAACGGCCTGCTAGAACGCGCGAAACTCCTCATGGCAGGCCTTGCAGCTGTCCTCGACGCGTTGCACGGGCGCGCCCAGATCGGCACTTTTCAGCGGCAGGGCTGCGCTCGCGACAACCAGCGCGGCCGTGCTTGCTTCCAATTCGCGCGCCAGTTGCTGAAAACGCTCCTGGCGTTGCCATACGTCATCCTTGGCGCGGGTCTCACCGCCCTCTTCCTTGACCTGGGGAAAGTGCTGCCAAGGCGTACGGACCAGCTGATCGAGTTCGGCCGCACCGCTGACGAAACGCTGCTCCTTGAAGGCAATCCGCCCACGCAACATACCGCCGAGGTCTTCACTGACCTTGAGCATCTGTTTGAAGATGCCCTGGCGCAGGCCCTGCGGTGAATTCGGATCGACACCCCCACAAGCAGTCAGGGTCAGGGCAAGCACAACGAGGAACAGGCTTTTCAACTTCATAACACCTTCACGACAAACAGCTTGGGCTAAAGGAACGGCCGACAGTATCGCCATCCATTGCCAGCGGGCCAAGCGTGGTGTTTTGCCGCAGCGATCAACGGCTCACGCCGAGACCACAAACAGGCTGATGATCAGACCCATACCGACGAACCACACCAGCGAGCGAACAGGCGCCCAATCGGCCAGGTAGCAGAGCCAATACAGCACACGACTGACCACAAAGGCGATGGCCAACTGATCGAGCAAGCCCTGCTCGGCGCCGCCGGCCAGGTGGGCGATGATCACTGCCGCGGCGAACGCCGGGGTGACCTCGAAGCTGTTGAGTTGGGCATTGTTGGCGCGGCGGCCGAGGCCTTCGAGACTGGCGAGCAAGGCGCGCGGGTCATGGTTGTGCCTGGGACTGAAGCCACCGCCGACGATCTTGGCTGTAACAGTGGATAGGTAAGGCAGAAACAGCGCGACCAGCACGCACCAGTAGGCAGTTGTCATGGGCACTCCATAGCTTGGGGACAGCGGGCCCCAAGCTTGGACTGCCGACCGGCGGTCGTCCATGACCCAACCGTCGCTCTTCGATGGCGAATCGGCCAATCAGTCCGCCAGTTTGCCTGTGCCGATGGCCGCCGACGCGGCCAGCATCGCGCGCAGCAGCACCGCGCAACCTGCGGCCAGATCGGTCGGGGCGGCGTTCTCGATCTCGTTGTGGCTGATGCCACCCTCGCAGGGCACGAAGATCATCCCGGCCGGGCCCAGTTCGGCGAGGAAGATTGCGTCATGCCCGGCGCCACTGACGATATCCATATGGGTCAGCCCCAGACTCTGCGCCGCGCCGCGAACCGCCTCGACACAGTTTTGGTCGAAATACAGCGGCGGGAAGTCGGCGGTGGGGGTCAGCTCGAAACTCAAGCCATGCTTGGCACAGGTCGCGTCGATCACGCCGCGCACCTCTTTGATCATCGAATCCAGGCGCGCCGGCTCAAGGTGACGAAAATCCAGGGTCATGCGCACCTCGCCGGGGATCACGTTGCGCGAACCGGGATAGGCCTGCAGGCAGCCGACCGTGCCGCAGGCGTGCGGCTGGTGCTCCAGGGCCACCCGATTGACTGCCGCTACGATTGCGGCGGCACCGACCAGGGCGTCCTTGCGCAGGTGCATCGGGGTCGGTCCGGCATGCGCCTCGACACCCTTGAGGTTGAGGTCGAACCACTTCTGCCCGAGCGCACCGAGCACCACGCCGATGGTCTTGTGTTGATCCTCGAGGATCGGTCCCTGCTCGATATGCGCCTCGAAATAGGCGCCCACCGCATGCCCGCTGACCTCACGGCTGCCGGCATAGCCGATGGCATTCAACGCCTCGCCCACCGTGACGCCCTCGGCATCGCGCTTGGCCAGGGTTTCAGCCAGGGTGAATTTCTCGGCGAACACCCCGGAGCCCATCATGCACGGGGCGAAGCGCGAACCTTCCTCGTTGGTCCAGACCACCACCTCCAGCGGCGCCTCGGTCTGTAAGCCCAGGTCATTCAGGGTGCGCAGCACCTCGACCCCGGCCAGCACGCCAAAGCAGCCGTCGAACTTGCCGCCGGTGGGCTGGGTGTCGATATGGCTACCGGTCATCACCGGCGGCAGCGCGGGGTTACGCCCGGGGCGGCGCGCGAAGATATTGCCCAGCGCATCGACCGTCACGCTGCAGCCGGCCTCTTCGCACCAGCGTACGAACAGGTCGCGGGCCTGGCGATCGAGGTCGGTCAGGGCCAGACGGCAGACCCCGCCCTTGGCCGTGGCGCCGAGCTGGGCCAACTCCATGAGCGACTGCCACAGGCGTTCGCTGTTGATATGCGGCTGGCTGGACTGCAGAACGTCGACGGCAGCATTCATGATGATCTCCTCGGGCTTTCTGGTTGTCTGAGCGAACCCGTCCCGTGGGGCGCAGGGTTCGCGGTAGGTCTGTTGGATCGCCTCATAGCGGCGCCTTGGCCACCAGCGGTTGTGCGTTGCGCAGGCTACACAAGCCAAAATAGATCAGCCCACCGAGGAACGAACCGGTGAACCAGCCATAGTCGTAGAACCAACTAAAGGCACTGCTGCCCAGCGACAGCAGAGTCAGCGCCACCGGTACGCCAAAGGCGACAAAGCCGATCCAGTTCCACGCCGGGTAGACGTCGTCGCGGTACAGCCCGGCCAGGTCGAGTTGCTGTTTCTTGATCAGGAAGTAGTCCACCACCATGATCCCGGCGATCGGCCCGAGCAGGCTCGAATAGCCCAGCAGCCAGTTGGAATAGACGCTTTCCAGGCTCAGGTCCGAGACCAGCAGGCCGAGCTTCTTCAGCAGTTCGTGGGCCATCAGGCCGAGACCGACGAAACCGGTGAGCCATACCGCCTTGGTCCGGTTGATCAGCTTGGGCGCGATGTTCTGGAAGTCGTTGGTTGGCGAGACGATGTTCGCCGCGGTGTTGGTCGACAGGGTCGCGACTATGATCAACGCCATGGCCAGGGCGACCCAGCCGGGGCTCTGGATGTGGCCGATCAGACTGACCGGGTCGGACACGGTTTCACCGACCAGCGAGGCGGATGCTGCGGTCAGCACCACCCCGAGGGAGGCGAACAGGAACATGGTCAGCGGCAGACCGATGATCTGCCCGATGATCTGATCCTTCTGGCTCTTGGCGTAGCGGCTGAAGTCCGGGATGTTCAGCGACAGGGTGGCCCAGAAGCCGACCATGGCGGTCAGGCCGGCAAAAAAGTAGCCCGTCACGCTGGCGCCTTCCGGCCGAGTAGGCGGCTGCGCCAGCAATTCGCTCATCGACACGTTGGGCATCGCCCACACCAACAGGCCGGCGCCGACCAGCACCAGCAGCGGTGCGGAGAGGGTTTCCAGCCACTTGATCGACTCGGCGCCACGCAGCACCACCCACAGGTTGAGGGTCCAGAAGATCATGAAGCCGATCACCTCACCGGTGCCACCAAGCTCCTTCCAGCCCTCGAAGATCGAGCCGAGAAACAGGTGGATGGCCAGGCCGCCGAACATGGTCTGGATGCCGAACCAGCCACAGGCCACCACCGCCCGGATCAGGCAGGGCACGTTGGAGCCGATCACGCCGAAGGAGGAACGCAGCAGCACCGGGAAGGGAATGCCGTACTTGGTGCCGGGAAAGGCATTCAGGGTCAGCGGCACCAGCACCAGGATATTGGCCAGCAGGATCGCCAGCAGCGCCTCGCCGACCGACAGGCCGAAGTAGGCGGTCAGCACCCCGCCGAGGGTGTAGGTCGGCACGCAAATCGACATGCCGACCCAGAGCGCGGTGATGTGCCACTTGTTCCAGGTGCGCTCATGCACCTTGGTCGGGGCGATGTCGTGGTTGTAGCGCGGGCTGTCGAGTACGTCGGGGCCAGCGGCCAGTTCGTACAAGCCATCGCGCTCGGTCACTTGCGATCTGCTCTGTTGCATGGGGCCTCTCCAGGAATTGTTCTGATTGTTCGCTCATCGGGATGAGCCGATGGCCGGAGTATTTTTGTGCCTCAGCGCCGGCCAACTCGGTAGCGGCAACACTCAATAAGCGTGCCGAAACTCTCACCAGCCTTGCTGAAACTAGCTAACCATATGATCTGTAAAACCCTTACCGAACTGTTTGCACTCCTCGCGGGGTTATTCCCCGTTCCTCGGCAGCCATCCACGCATGCCTGTCCACATAGTCAGGATTCAAACTGGTGCAGGCAAACTTTTTTGCACCGTCGCGTACCAGTCACGAACCCGACTCAAACGCTTGAATTTCCACTGCAAATCTCGACCATATTTCAATCTTGTCAAGCTCGTCAAAATGCTTAGTCATCTCCACATTTTGCTGATTTATATATTTAATCGTTATATTTCAATAACTTAATTAATAAATTAATAGCTGTAAAAATAATCTTGCTCAATCGCAAGGCTAGTACTAGATTAATTCCTGTCACACCTGACAGGAATAATGCTTCCGTCAGGCTGACACGCCATAACATCAAGAACCGGCACACACCGGTCAGCCTGTGAGGAACTCGGCATGTCTCTGTTGATCCGCGGCGCCACCCTGGTCACCCATGAAGAAAGTTACTGCGCCGACCTACTCTGCGCAGACGGCCTGATCCAGGCCATCGGTCATAACCTGGATGCGCCGGCCGGCTGCGAGCTGCTCGACGGCAGCGGCCAGTACCTGATGCCCGGCGGCATCGACCCGCACACCCACATGCAACTGCCCTTCATGGGCACGGTGGCCAGCGAGGACTTCTTCAGCGGCACCGCCGCGGGCCTGGCCGGTGGCACCACCTCGATCATCGACTTCGTCATCCCCAACCCGCAGCAGTCGCTGCTCGAAGCCTTCCACACCTGGCGCGGCTGGGCGGAGAAATCCGCAGCCGACTATGGCTTCCACGTCGCCATCACCTGGTGGAGCGAGCAGGTCGCCGCCGAAATGGGCGAGTTGGTGGCTAAGTTCGGCGTCAACAGCTTCAAGCACTTCATGGCCTACAAGAACGCCATCATGGCTGCCGACGACACCCTGGTGGCCAGCTTCGAGCGCTGCCTGCAACTGGGCGCGGTGCCCACGGTGCATGCGGAAAACGGCGAGTTGGTCTATCACCTGCAGAACAAACTGCTCGCCCAGGGCATGACCGGACCCGAGGCGCATCCGCTGTCGCGCCCCTCCCAGGTCGAGGGCGAGGCCGCCAGCCGCGCCATTCGCATCGCCGAAACCTTGGGTACGCCGCTGTACCTGGTGCACGTCTCGACCCAGGAAGCCCTGGATGAGATCACCTACGCCCGGGCCAAGGGCCAGCCGGTGTACGGCGAGGTGCTGGCCGGCCACCTGCTGCTCGACGACAGCGTCTACCGCCACCCGGACTGGCAGACCGCCGCCGGTTATGTAATGAGCCCGCCGTTCCGCCCGCGCGGCCATCAGGACGCACTCTGGCGCGGCCTGCAGTCGGGCAACCTGCACACCACCGCCACCGACCACTGTTGCTTTTGCGCCGACCAGAAAGCCGCCGGCCGCGACGACTTCAGCAAGATCCCCAACGGCACCGCCGGCATCGAAGACCGCATGGCCGTGCTCTGGGACGAAGGGGTCAACAGCGGCCGCCTGTCGATGAATGACTTCGTCGCCCTGACCAGCACCAACGCCGCGAAGATCTTCAACCTGTTCCCGCGCAAGGGTGCACTGCGCGTCGGCGCCGATGCCGACCTGGTGCTCTGGGACCCGCAGGGCACCCGGACGATCTCGGCCAAGACCCACCACCAGCAGGTCGACTTCAACATCTTCGAGGGCAAGACCGTGCGCGGCGTGCCCAGCCACACCATCAGCCAAGGCAAGCTGGTCTGGGTCGACGGCGAGCTGCGCGCCGAGCGCGGGGCCGGGCGCTACGTCGAGCGCCCCGCCTACCCGGCGGTGTTCGACCTGCTGAGCAAACGCGCCGAGCTGAACCGGCCGACGCCGGTAAACCGCTAACCCACAACCCTTTGCCAGAACCGGCCCACAGAGGCCGGACGGCCGCTTATTCGCTGTTCACTGCCCAATAAAAGCCACAAAACCGGGAGGCAACAACCGTGATAGACACCCTCAGCCACCTGCCGCGGCCGAATGCCGGCGCGGCCGAATTGGCCGATCGCTTCGCCGATCTGGCCCCGCCGCTCACCGACCGCCAGGCCGCCCTGGAAAGCGCGCGCTGCCTGTATTGCTACGATGCGCCCTGCGTCAACGCCTGCCCGAGCGAGATCGACATCCCCTCGTTCATCCGCAATATCAGCCACGAAAACGTCCAGGGCGCGGCCGAGAAAATTCTCTCGGCGAATATCCTCGGCGGCAGTTGCGCCCGCGTCTGCCCCACCGAAATCCTCTGCCAGCAGGCCTGCGTGCGCAACAACGCGCAGGAATGCGCGCCGGTACTGATCGGCCTGTTGCAGCGCTACGCCATCGATAACGCCCAGTTCAGTGAACACCCGTTCCAGCGCGCCCCAGACAGCGGCAAACGCATCGCGGTGGTCGGCGCCGGCCCGGCGGGCCTGTCCTGTGCCCATCGGCTGGCCATGCACGGTCACGAGGTGGTGATCTTCGAGGCCCGCGAGAAAGCCGGCGGCCTCAACGAATACGGCATCGCCAAGTACAAGCTGGTGGACGACTTCGCCCAGCGCGAACTGGAGTTCCTCCTGCAGATCGGCGGCATCGAGATCCGCAACGGTCACACGCTGGGCGACGACCTCAGCCTGGCCGAACTGCACCAGCAGTTCGATGCGGTATTTCTCGGCATCGGCCTGGCTGCCAGCAAGCGCCTCGGCCTGGCCGACGACGCCGCGCCGGGCCTGCTCGCCGCCACCGACTACATCCGTGAACTGCGCCAGACCGACGATCTCAGCCAATTGCCGCTGGCCAAGCGCTGCATCGTCCTCGGCGCCGGCAACACCGCCATCGATATGGCGGTGCAGATGAGCAAGCTCGGCGCCGACGACGTTAACCTGGTGTACCGCCGCGGCCTCAGCGAGATGGGCGCCACCGAGCACGAGCAGGCCATCGCCAAGGACAACCAGGTACGCCTGCTGACCTGGGCACAACCCGAGCAGGTGCTGCTCGACGCTCAGGGTCAGGTGCGCGGCATGCGCTTCGCCCGCACCCGCCTGGACAACGGCCGCCTGCAGTCCACCGGCGAGACCTTCGAACTGGCCGCCGACGCCATTTTCAGCGCCATCGGCCAGGCCTTCGACGGTGAAGCCCTGGCCGATCCGCTGGCCCATGAACTGAAGCGCGAGGGCGAACGCATCTGGGTCGACGCGCAGCTGCAAACCAGCCTCCCCGGCATCTATGCCGGCGGCGACTGCACGGCGCTGGGCCAGGACCTCACCGTCCAGGCCGTACAGCACGGCAAGCTGGCCGCCGAGGCCATCCACTCCCACCTCATGCTCACCGTGGAGGCCGCATAAATGGCTGATCTATCCATCGAATTCGCCGGCATCAAAGCACCCAACCCGTTCTGGCTGGCCAGCGCGCCGCCCACCGACAAGGCCTACAACGTGGTCCGCGCCTTCGAGGCCGGCTGGGGCGGGGTGGTCTGGAAGACCCTCGGCGAAGACCCGGCGGCGGTCAACGTGTCGTCGCGCTATTCGGCGCACTACGGCGCCAACCGCGAGGTGCTCGGCTTCAACAATATCGAGCTGATCACCGACCGCTCTCTGGAGATCAACCTGCGCGAAATCACCCAGGTGAAGAAGGACTGGCCGGACCGCGCAATGATCGTCTCGCTGATGGTGCCCTGCGTCGAGCAATCCTGGAAGGCTATCCTGCCGCTGGTGGAGGCTACCGGCTGCGACGGCATCGAACTGAACTTCGGCTGCCCCCACGGCATGCCCGAGCGCGGTATGGGCGCGGCGGTCGGCCAGGTACCGGAATATGTCGAACGGGTCACCCGCTGGTGCAAGACCTACTGCTCACTGCCGGTGATCGTCAAACTCACGCCGAACATCACCGACGTGCGCCTGGCCGCCCGCGCCGCCTATCGCGCCGGCGCCGATGCGGTGTCGCTGATTAACACCATCAACTCGATCACCAGCGTCGACCTGGAGCGCATGGTTGCCAACCCCATCGTCGGCAGCCAGAGCACCCACGGCGGCTACTGTGGTTCGGCGGTCAAGCCAATCGCCCTGAACATGGTCGCCGAGATCGCCCGCGACCCCGAGACCCGCGGCCTGCCGATCTGCGGCATTGGCGGCATCGGCAGCTGGCGTGACGCGGCCGAGTTCGTGGCGCTCGGCTGCGGCGCGGTACAGGTGTGCACCGCCGCCATGCTGCATGGCTTTCGCATCGTCGAGGAGATGCAGGACGGCCTGTCGCGCTGGATGGACAGCCAGGGCTATGCCAGCCTCAAGGATTTCTCCGGCCGCGCGGTCGGCAACACCACCGACTGGAAGTACCTGGACATCAACTACCAGGTGATCGCCAAGATCGACCAGGACGCCTGCATCGGCTGCGGCCGCTGCCACATCGCCTGCGAAGACACCGCGCACCAGGCCATCGCCAGCCTCAAGCAGGCCGACGGCACTCACAAATACGAGGTGATCGACGACGAATGCGTGGGCTGCAATCTGTGTCAGATCACCTGCCCGGTCGAGGACTGCATCGAGATGGTGGCGCAGGACACCGGCAAGCCATTCCTCGACTGGCTGCACGATCCGCGCAATCCGTATCGCGAGGCCTCGTAGCCGTCGTGCAGAGGGCGAGGATTTTATCCGCATGCGGCTATAATTCGCGCCTTCGAACTCCACGCAGGCGCAGAGACCGTGATGAACCAGGATCAACTCAAGCAAGCAGTCGCCCAGGCTGCCGTCGACTTCATCCTCCCCAAGCTCGACGCCAAGAGCGTCGTCGGGATCGGCACTGGCTCCACGGCCAACTGCTTTATCGATGCATTGGCCCAACACAAGGCCGAGTTCGACGGCGCCGTGGCCAGCTCCGAAGCCACCGCTGCACGCCTGAAAGGCCATGGCATTCCGGTCTATGAACTGAATGTCGTTAGCGATCTGGAGTTCTATGTCGATGGCGCCGATGAAAGCGACGAGCACCTCAACCTGATCAAGGGCGGCGGCGCCGCCCTGACCCGCGAGAAAATTGTCGCCGCCGTGGCCAAGACCTTTATCTGCATCGCCGACGCCAGCAAGCTGGTGCCGGTACTGGGCGCCTTCCCACTGCCGGTGGAAGTGATTCCGATGGCGCGCAGCCATGTCGCCCGCGAGCTGGTCAAACTCGGTGGCGACCCGGTGTATCGCGAGGGCGTGAGTACCGACAATGGCAACCAGATCCTCGACGTCTACAACCTGTCCATCGTCAACCCGCGCGAGCTGGAAGCGCAGATCAACAACATCGTCGGCGTGGTCACCAATGGCCTGTTCGCCGCCCGTCCGGCGGACTTGTTGCTACTGGGCACGGCCGACGGGGTGCAAACCCTGACCCGCTGAACACTCGGCGATCTGGCCGGATACGTAAGGGGAGCTAGATTTGCGCCGCACCGATCAACCTCGGTGCACTGCCTGCGGCGAGTGCACCCTACGGATTGCGGGTTGCTCGAAATCCGGCGATACGTCCGGGGACCGTAGGGCGGCTTCGGAGCGCAGCGACAACCCGCCAGGATTTGCGCCGCACCGATCAACCTCGGTGCACTGCCTGCGGCGAGTACACCCTACGGATTGCGGATTGTTCGAAGGCGTCGGAACGCTTAATCGATCTGCCTGGGCAGCACCACCGGCGCGTCCTTGCTGAACACATAGAGCAGGTTGGGTTCGCCGACGATGTAGATATTGCCCGCCGCATCCATGGTCACCCCTTCGGCCTGCTTGATGCTCTGGTGCAGACCGTTGAGACCGCCGATCAGGCTGATGAAGCTGACTGGCTGGCCATGGCTATCCAGCTCCAGCAGCAGACGCGACTCGTCGGAAAGCACCAAGGTGTGACCGCTGCGCGCATCGAAACTCAACGAAGAAATATCGCGCACGAACGCGCGCTTCGAGGGCAACGCCTGCAGCGTCCCGGCGGCACCGTCTTCGCCGGCTAACGACAAGCTGAACACTCCCAGCGGACCGCGCTCCTTGCCGAGCAGCACGCGCTGATTGAGCGAGTCCCAGGCAATCCCCTCGAAGCCCTTGTTGCCGGCATCGGCAAAGCCCAGGTCGAACGATGGATAATCCCCGGCATCGAGGCTTAGCGTGTCGTCGTCGAGAGTGAACGCCGTCATGCTGCGCCGGCGCTCATCGATGATTGCCAAGCGGCCACCGGAGATGACCTCGACACCTTCGGGGTCGGAAAAACCGCTGAGCGGGATACGCCGCAGCACCTCGCCGTCCAGCGACAATTCGACCAGTTGCGGGTGCTTGCCGGTCACGGTAAACAGCGTGTCGCTGGCGGGGTTGTAGGTCAGCCCTGAGGTTTCATCCCGTTCCAGGCCGGCCAGCGACTTGCCCTGCACGACGGCCCGATAGCCCGGCAGCCAGATGCTCGCCTGCTGCTCGGCAACACTCAGGCGGCCTTCCTCGAGCCAGAACCAGGCGCGCTCATCCAGCCGCAGGAAATTGATCAGCCACGCCGTGACGACAACCAGCAACAGCAGCAGCAACCGGCGCGGGCGCATGAAACGAAAGAACGGGGCAGGCATTGGGCACGACTCGAGATAAGCATGACCATCAGACTAGCGAGCAAGGCTTGAGGTTCGATTACCATAGGGGCGCCTCCAGGCGCCCCTTATATACATAGTCCGTTACAGCACGCGACTGGCAAAGCGCGCGTGACCGACCAGCTCGAGCACCAGCTCGTCGCCCTTGTGCAACGGGCCGACTCCGACCGGCGTACCGGTGAGGATCACGTCGCCCGGCTGCAGGCTGAAGTGACCGGCGATGTGCTGGATCATCGGCAGAATCGGGTTGAGCATATCGCGACTGTTGCCGTCCTGACGCACTTCGCCGTTGATGCTCAGGCGGATACCGATGTCGCTCAGGTCTTCCACGGCATCGCCCGGCACGAAGGGCGCCAGCACGCAGGCACCGTCGAAGGATTTGGCGATTTCCCAGGGGTAGCCCTGCTCCTTGAGCTTGGCCTGCAAGTCGCGCAGGGTCAGGTCGAGGGCCGGGGCGAAGCCGGATATGGCGTCCAGCACTTCTTCGGCATTCGGCGTGCGCGACAACGGCTTGCCGATCAGCACGGCAATTTCCGCCTCGTAATGCACCGCGCCGCGCTCGTCGGCAATGACAAATCCCTCATCCAGCGGCACCACGCAGCTGCCGGCCTTGATGAACAGCAAGGGCTCGCTCGGCAGCGGGTTGTTCAGTTCCTTGGCGTGTTCGGCGTAGTTGCGGCCGATGCACACCACCTTGCCCATGGGGAAATGGATATGGGTGCCGTCGACGTACTGGTGCTGGTAACTCATGGGCGACTCCTTATGGGAATGCGGTGCGCGGCTCTTTGTGGGAGCGTGCGTGTAGGGCGGGTGCAACCCGCCCTACGCTCGTGTCCGTTTAAGCGCGGCGGTGTATCCGGAAAACAGCAGAGCTGGCTGCTGCCAATGAGCATTTTTCCGGGCACGCCAACGCGGCATGGCCAAGCGCAGTAACGGTCAGACCGGGAAGATCTTGCCAGGATTCATGATGCCGTTGGGATCGAATACCGCCTTGATCGCCTTCATGTAACCGATCTCCGCCTCGGAGCGGCTGTAGTGCAGGTAGTCGCGCTTGGTCATGCCGACGCCGTGTTCGGCGCTGATCGAGCCGTTGTACTTCTGCACGGTCTCGAACACCCACTTGTTCACCGTCGCACACTTGGCGAAGAACTCGTCCTTGGACAGATTCTCCGGTTTGAGGATATTCAGGTGCAGATTGCCGTCGCCGATGTGGCCGAACCAGACGATCTCAAAGTCCGGGTAGTGCTCAGCGACGATGGCATCGATCTCATGCAGGAAGGCCGGCACTTTCGACACGGTGACCGAGATGTCGTTCTTGTACGGGGTCCAGTGGCTGATGGTCTCGGAGATGTATTCGCGCAGCTTCCACAGGTTTTGCAGTTGCTGCTCACTCTGGCTCATCACCCCGTCGAGCACCCAGCCCTGCTCGACGCAATGCTCGAAGGTGGCGAGAGCGGCATCGGCCACTTCCTCGCTGCTGGCTTCGAACTCCAGCAGCGCATAGAACGGACAGTCGGTCTCGAACGGCACCGGCACATCGCCGCGGCCCATGACCTTGGCCAGGGCCTTGTCGGAGAAGAACTCGAAGGCGGTCAGGTCCAGTTTGTTCTGGAAGGCGTGCAGCACCGGCATGATCGAGTCGAAGTCGGCCGCGCCGAAGACCATGGCGGTGAGGTTCTGCGGCGTACGATCGAGGCGCATGGTGGCCTCGACCACGAAGCCCAGGGTGCCTTCGGCGCCGATAAACAGCTGGCGCAGGTCGTAGCCAGTGGCGTTCTTGATCAGGTCCTTGTTCAGCTCCAGCAGCTCGCCGGTACCGGTGACCACCTTCAGGCCGGCCACCCAGTTGCGGGTCATGCCGTAGCGAATTACCTTGATCCCACCGGCATTGGTGCCGATATTGCCGCCCAGCTGGCTCGAACCGCTGGAGGCGAAATCGACCGGGTAGTACAGCCCCTGCTCTTCGGCGAACAGCTGCAACTGCTTGGTCACCACGCCCGGCTGACAGACCACGCTGCGGTCGAATTCGTTGAAAGCGAGAATCTGGTTCATATAGTCGAAGGCCACCACCACTTCGCCGTTGGCCGCGACGGCAGCGGCCGACAGCCCGGTGCGGCCACCCGACGGCACCAGAGCGACCTTGTGCTGGTTGGCCCAACGGACGATGGCCTGCACCTGCTCGATGCTCTTGGGAAATACGATGGCACAGGGAGCCGGGGCGAAGTGCTTGGTCCAATCCTTGCCGTAGGCGTTGAGGGAATCGGCGTCGGTCAGCACCTTGCCAGGCTCAACCAGGGTCTTCAGCTCTTCGATCAGCGCAGGGTTGGTCATCTACGGAACTCTCAAACGATTCATGGTCACCCTGAGCACGCTTCATCTGCCAGGGGTGGGTGTTTCGCGGGGCTCGTATGCTAGCATACGCCCCCCGTGAATCGTGCTCCTGCGCCGATCTACGAGCTGCGACCGGCTGCGCCCGGCCTCTTTCCCTGACACCATTATGTGGGACAACAGGTACTCCGATGAGCAAGACCTCTCTCGACAAGAGCAAGATCAAGTTCCTTCTTCTCGAAGGCGTCCACCAGAATGCGGTGGATACCCTGAAGGCTGCCGGCTACACCAACATCGAGTACCACAAGGGCGCACTGTCAGACGACGAGCTGAAAGAAAAGATCGCCGACGCGCACTTCATCGGCATTCGCTCGCGCACCCAGCTGACCGCCGATGTCTTCGATTGCGCCAGTCGCCTGGTGGCTGTTGGCTGCTTCTGCATCGGCACCAACCAGGTCAATCTCGACGCCGCCCGTGAACGCGGTATCGCGGTATTCAACGCGCCCTACTCGAACACCCGTTCGGTGGCCGAACTGGTGTTGGCCCAGGCCATCCTGCTGCTGCGCGGCATCCCGGAAAAGAACGCCTCCTGCCACCGTGGCGGCTGGATCAAATCGGCAGCCAACTCCTTCGAGATCCGCGGCAAGAAGCTCGGCATCGTCGGCTACGGCTCGATCGGCACCCAGCTCTCGGTCCTGGCCGAAGCCCTCGGCATGCAGGTGTTCTTCTACGACACCGTGACCAAGCTGCCGCTGGGCAACGCCACCCAGATTGCCAAGCTGCACGACCTGCTGGGCATGTGCGACATCATTTCCCTGCACGTGCCGGAGCTGCCATCTACTCAGTGGATGATCGGCGAGCGGGAAATCCGCGCCATGAAGAAGGGCGGCATCCTGATCAACGCCGCTCGCGGCACCGTGGTTAAGCTGGATCACCTGGCCGCCGCGATCCGGGACGAGCACCTGATCGGCGCCGCCATCGACGTGTTCCCGGTCGAGCCGAAATCCAACGACGAAGAGTTCGAGAGCCCGCTGCGCGGCCTCGATCGGGTGATCCTGACCCCGCACATCGGCGGCTCCACCGCCGAGGCCCAGGCCAACATCGGCCTGGAAGTGGCGGAGAAACTGGTCAAGTACAGTGACAACGGTACCTCGGTGTCCTCGGTCAACTTCCCCGAAGTCGCCCTGCCGGCGCATCCGGGCAAGCACCGTCTGCTGCACATTCACCAGAACGTGCCGGGCGTGATGAGCGAGATCAACAAGGTGTTCGCCGAAAACGGCATCAACATCTCCGGTCAGTTCCTGCAGACCAACGCCAAGGTTGGCTATGTGGTGATCGACGTCGACGCCGACTACTCCGACCTGGCGCTGGAGAAGCTGCAACACGTCAACGGCACCATCCGTAGCCGCGTGTTGTTCTAAGCGCCGCCGGGTAACGAAAAAGGGAGGCCATTTGGCCTCCCTTTTTCATGCTCGCGATGCTACTGCACGGTCACCGTGATTTTCTTCGAGATCACCGGCGGGACCAGCGGCACATGGTTGTTGTCGCCCACCAGCAATTGCAAGGTGTGTGTCCCTGGCGGCAGGCTGAGTTCGGTCTCGGTCTGGCCCTTGCCAAAATGACGCAGGCTGTCGGTCATCGCCAGCGGCTGGTTCATCGCCGGGGCGTCCTCCAGGTCGATCAGCAGGTGATGGTGCCCAGTGGCCGGCGCGTCAATACCTGCCGGCGCCACACCCATGCCCTTGAGGCCGAACTTGACGGTGAATGTTTGGCCGACCGTAGCGCCGTCGGCAAGCTCGATAAAGTACACCGCCGCTCCGCTGGGCGCCGCAGTATGTGGCACGGCCGCCAGGGCTAAGCCCGAGGCGCTTAGCAGCGCCGCGGCAAGTCCGAAACCAGTGCGTAATGTTTTCATAGTAGATCCCTCAGGTAACAAGTCCCTGAAGTCGACCCTAGCCTGACTCGATCGTTCCACTGTCAGTATCTTCCAGCCTCGCCAGGGCCAACGCCGCTGCGGGCAACTGCTCCTCGCTGAACACCTGCACGCCCGAACGCTTGAGCAGGGCCGCCGTGACGCCTTCGCCTGCAACCTTGCGGCCGCTGAAACTGCCGTCGTAGTTTTCCAGGTTGCCGCACGACGGGCTGCGCGCCTTGAGCAACGCCAGGCGGATGCCGTGCTGCTGGACCAGCGCCAGCGCCTGTTCGGCGCCGGCGACAAAGGCCGCCGTGACGTTCCCGCCATCGATGGTCAGTACCGGCAGCAGGCCGTCGAGCACCTGCGCGCCTTGGCCTGAGGGGATTTCCGCCGCGGGTCGAGGCGTCGGCAAACCGCCGGCGACCTCCGGGCAGAGCGCGACCACCCGGCCCTCGGCCTGCCAGCGCTGGAGCAGATCGAAGGGGCCGTGGGCGCCACCGTCATAACGCACGCGGTGGCCAAGCAGACAGCGACTGACCAGAATCTTCTGCATACATCCTCCCGGGGGCGGTGCTTGAAAGGCGCAAGCCAGCCATCACTGGAGCTACAGCGGGTCGTCGCCGCGGCGACGGAACCAGCCGGTCAGCGACAAGCGCTCGCGGGTCGCCGGCAACACTTCATGGGGCATGTCGGCGGAAAGGAACACCAGCAGACTGCCGGCCTCTGGCGGCACATCGCGCGTCGTCGCATCAGGTAGGTACAGCCGCAAGGCACCTCCCTGCTCGGGCTGCCAATCCGGGTTGAGATAGAACACCGCCGACACCGCACGGCGGTCGTCACTGCGGAAGCGATCGAGATGTTTCTGATAGAAGGCGCCAGGCGGGTACGAGGCGAAGTGGCACTCGTAATCTTCCAGGCCCAGATATAGCTCACGGTTGAGCGCCTGACGCAGTCCGTCCATCAGTGCCAGATAATGGTCGCAAGCCGACGACAAGCCGGCATCCAGCCATTGAATACGATCGCCGCGCACCCCTTCGCGTATCTCCTGGCCAGTGCCACGGCCAATGCTGGCGGGGGTCAAATCACCCCGTGCAGCACGTTTGCGGCACTCATCGGCCAGTTCAAGGGTCAGAGACTGAGGAGCGAAAATGGGTTGTAACGACCAGCCTTGTTCGGCCAGATCGTCAACGATGCGCGCTAACAGCGCAGAATGAGTTGAAATAGACATGCCGGCGAGTCTATCAGTCTGCCGGCTATGCCTCGACAAGCACCGCCAAGCCATCGAAAATAGCTGCCCGCTAGACAGGAGTCTGTATGCGCGTCCTATCCATAGTTTTACTGTTGTTCCTCAGCCTCCCCAGCCTGGCAGATGCGCAAGTTCAGCTCTACCAGGCAGCCGGCTGGCCGCAGCAACGCGTGCATTTCAACGATGCCCTGAGTGCCGCGCAGGCGCGCTATCGCAGCAGCCTGCCGCCGGCGGTCTATGAGGCACTGGTGAACAACAGCAATCAGCGCTTTGCCCCGCTGGCGATCGATCAACGTGCGCAGCAGAGCCTGGGGCAAAACCTCGCCGATCCGCTGCCTGCCCTGCGGTTTTTCCAGTCGGAACTGGGTCGCAAGGTGGTCGCCGCCGAACAACTCGCCACCCGCCGTGACCAGCTGGCACTGTATGCCGAGGGTTTGCCGCGCATTGAGGCCAGCGCCACCCGGCGCCTGCTGATCCGCCACCTGGCCCAGGCGCTGCCGGCCAAGGAGGCTGGCGCCGAAGTCAGCCTGGCCCTGGCCGGGGTCGCGGCCGACAGCCTCAGCCAGATGCTCCCCGGCCTGTTCGGCGGCGATAGTGCACAGTCCTTGCTCAACACCCAGCGCCAGCGCCTGATGGAACAGATTGGCGCGGATCTGGACAACACCCTGTTGCACGTCTATAGCGAACTGTCCGATCCGGAGCTGGAAGAATTCGTCAGCTTCGCCCAATCGACAGAAGGCCAGGCGTACTACCAGGCTGCCTTGGCGGCAATCCGCGCCGGCCTGGCGGTAGGCCAGAGCAGCTCCAACCTGGCACCGCCGCCGCAGGGGATCTGACGAAGGGCGCGGCTGATGAGCTTGCGTTGGGTTACGCGACGTTCACTAGCTGCGGCGCCTGCCAAACAGATGCATGCGCCGCTAACCCAACCTACGGTGCTCCGCCCTGCCGATCAGACCAGCCGCTCACGCAGAAAATTGAAATAGTGCTGACGCAGAGCCACTGATTCGTTGGCCAGGTGATGGCGCGCCTCGGCCAGGCGCAAAATCTCCGGCGCGGCGAACTTGTCCTGCAATAGCTTCAGGTTGTGCTGCCAGTCCACGGTCCTGTCCGCTTCGCCCTGGATGATCAGCGGACTGCGCGTGCTGCGTGGCGCCCCCTCGATCCGTGGCACCCATTGGCTCAAGGCGCCGACCCAGGCGGTTGGCAGGCTGCGCGGCTGCAACGGATCGCGGTTGTGCACGAAGTCGATAAACTCGGGGTCGCTCGAGTTGTCGCTGAAGCGCCGTGGAATCTCGCGGATGAAGGGCTTCAGCAGGCGATAGCTCAACTGCGACCAGGCCCAGGCCCGCGGCCGCACCAGCGGCGCCAGCAGAATCGTTTCGCCCACCTCTGGCCTGGGTTTGCCGGTCAACAGATAGTCGATCAGGATCGCGCCGCCGGTACTTTGCCCGCACAGGTGCCAGGGCTGCGGCAGGTCAAGGGCGGCGGCCTGCTCCAGCGCACCCTGCAGCACCAGCTGATACTCGGCGAAGTCGCCGATGCTGGCGCGCGCACCGCTGGACAGGCCGTGCCCCGGCAGGTCGATCGCCAGCACGGCAAAGCCCAGGCCAAGCGCCCACTCGATCACATGGCGATACAGACCGCTGTGATCGTAATAGCCATGGATTAACAGCAAGGTGGCGCGCGGAGCCTGCGGCAACCAGACCTGAGCGGCAATCCGGTAGGCGCCGACCTGAAAATAGCCGAGCAGGCTGCCTTCGGTCGGTAACTGCTCGAAACCGTAGAAACGCCGGTACGCCTGCTCATGCGGCAAAGCCATGGTCGCGGCGGCCAAGGGGCGCAAATTGGCGACCAGGTCTGCGGGCTGAAAACGTTCTGGCATAAAGCTTTCCATCAAATCAGGCGGTCTAGCCGCGGGACATATGCAGCAGGCTGTGGGAAAACGCGGGGTTCGCGTAGGCCGTACTCGCGAAGCGGTACGCCGTCTTCCAGCAAGCGGCAGACTGTTAAAGATACTCTGCTGCCCGGCAGGCCATGGCAAGCTATGCGTCCTTTCACCTGCCGATCGTGCCATGTCCCGCCCCAGCCGCAAGACCCTGCTCGCCAGCCTCATCGCACTGCTCTGGATAGCCGCCATGCTTGCCGCATTCTGGTGGTTCGAGGCGCGCTATGTGCGTCCGTTCGACCAGCAGACCGCACTGTTCGCCGGCGCCGAACTGCGCCTGCCCGCGGAACTGGCCGGCCCCGGGCCGATTCGCCTGGTGCACTTCTGGGACCCGGCCTGCCCGTGCAATGTCGGCAACCAGCAACACTTGGGCGAACTGATCGAGCACTTCGGCCCCCTGGGCGTGAGCTTCCATGCCGTGCAAAAGCCTGGCAGCAAGGGCCAGTTACCGGCCACCTTGAGCGCAATGCAAGCCCTTGCCCCGCTCCCCGGCAGCGCCGGCATACCGGCCAGCCCGGCGGTGGCGATCTGGGACAAGCAGGGCCAGCTGGCCTATTTCGGCCCCTACAGCGAAGGCCTCACCTGCAATTCGAGCAACAGCTTTATCGAGCCGATCCTCGAGGCCCTGGCCGCCGGCCGTCCGGTCAACGCCAGCAACACCATGGCGGTCGGTTGCTTCTGCCAGTGGCCGACGGAAACCGTCGACTGACTCAAAGCCGCGCAGCAACGACTTGGCGCCACCCGCTCTGCAGTGGTCAAGGGGCAACGCCTCAGTGGGGTTTAAGATCAAAGGCAACCGATTCAAAGCAACACGGCCTGGATGTACCAGCGCAAAGACGCGGCCCAAGTTGAACTGCGGGGTAGTGCAGGCTTTAATCGAACTGAAGTCGGGGTTGCCAGCAGGAACACTATTACGGCCTGTCCCGAGTATTTCGTATTCCGAGCAGGGCCGCCGCGCCAGCAAGGAGCATCCATGCACGACCTCAAGTGGTCCGCAGCCGAGAAGAAACTCGCGCACCGCGTGTTCGAGGCGGCGCTCACTGCCGAGTTGGCCGAAATCATGGCTGACTTCAAAGCAAGAGCCATCGCCGTAACGGTGCCGCACGAGATGTGGCCGATCGAGGAGTACCTGGCGCGCAAACGCCGCGAGATCGACCGCAAATACGACTATCGCTACTCGCAGTTGCTCCTGGTGTTCGCTCGACTGCTGCGCGAAGGACGCATCCAGGAGGCCCAGCTGACGGGCCTGTCGGAAGAGAAGCTGGCGCACATTCGGCGCAGCGCATCGCGCTGAGGAGAAGGCAATGCACGCGTTCTCACAGCCTGAATTAAGCCGCGCCGCAAAGCGACGGCGGCTTGACTTGTTAGGCCGGCGTAGCCATTTTCAGGCCAATAATGCCTGCAAGAATGAGCGCGAGACTCACTAGCCGGCCTGCGTTCGCGGGCTCGCCAAGCAAGACAATCCCCAGTAGCGCTGTGCCGACCGCACCGACGCCAACCCATATTGCATAGGCGGTGCCCACGGGGAGCGACTTCATGGCAATACCTAGTAGCCCAAGGCTAATCACCATCGCGAGTACGGTGCCAACCGTTGGCCAAAGGCGCGTAAAGCCATCGGTGTATTTAAGTCCTATAGCCCAACCGATTTCAAACAACCCAGCAAGAATAAGAATGAGCCAGTTCATGGCGATACCTTATCGAAGTACGGGTCGTCCCGGAGGTGAAATACGAAATGAGGTCGTCCTCAGATCGCAAGAGGCCTAACTGTAATTAGACGGACTTCCGTATTCTCGCATATTAATGAATTCTAGGTAACGCCACTCCAACGGCTTTGTAACTTCTAAAAAACCAACAAAATCAACAGCTTTCTAGCACCTCCATCACCCCGCCCGGTAATCGCGGGCCTGCTCAATTTGGCTCAACCTGCGGGACGTCGAAAGACAATAGGGAACAAACCATGGCTGGTGTTTTGAACAGCGACTTCAATTAGTTGTGGCCTGTTCGCCGCGGCCTATTACCCGCTCACTCCCGCCCAACCGGCTTGCCACCCCGCTTACTCCCTACCGTCGCCTTGCGCTTGCCGGTCTTGCGTTTGCCCTTCCAGGGCGTAGCAGCAGCCGGGCTGGCGGGGCCGCTGATGGTCAGGCGCAGGCCGGCGCAGCGTTGCACCTGCTTGCTCATCCAGGCCGACTGTTTGGCGACGAATTCGTCCAGGCTCATCTCGCCGCTCTGCACCATGTCCAGCGCCTGCTCCCAGATTGCCGTGGTGCCGGGGTCGGCGATGGCGCGGGGCACGGCGTCGATCAGGCTGAAGGCGGCCGGGGTAGCGGCCAGGGCCTTGCCCTGTTTGAGCAGGTAGCCGCGATCGAGCAGGCCCTGGATGATGCCGGCGCGGGTCGCTTCGGTGCCGATGCCGGTGGTGTCCTTGAGTTTTTGTTTGAGCCGTGGGTCGTCGACCAGTTTGGCGACGTTTTTCATCGCCTTGATCAGATCGCCCTCGGTGAAGGGCTTCGGCGGCTGGGTCCAGAGGTCCTTGAGGGTCACGTCCACCACCGCGCAGTCCTGCCCTTCGCGCAGGGCCGGCAGTGCTTGTGCGGGGGGCGCTTCGCGGCCCTTGGCCGGCGTCAGGGCTTCGGGCAATGCACGGCGCCAGCCGGACTCGACGATCACCTTGCCGACCGCGCGCAGGGCTTGGCCGGCGCAGTCGAAATCGGCCTGGGTGCGATCGTATTCGTGGTTGGGCAGGAACTGCGCCAGGTAGCGCGCGCGAATCAGGGTATAGACCGCCCGTTGCTTGCCGGCCAGGCGTTCCAGGTTCTGCGCGGCGGCGGTCGGGATGATGCCGTGGTGGGCGCTGACCTTGGCGTCGTTCCAGGCCCGCGAGCGGCGCTGCGGGTCCAAGTGTGCGAGCAGGCCGGCCAGACCTGGATCGGCCCGGCCCAGCGCGACGAGGATAGCCGACGCCTCGGCGTGCTGGCTGAGCGGCAGGTAGCCGCAATCGCTGCGCGGGTAAGTGATGAGCTTGTGGGTTTCGTAGAGCGCCTGGGCGATATCCAGGGTTTCCTGAGCGCCGAGGCCGAGCTTCTTGGAGCAGACTTCCTGCAGGGTGCCCAGATCGAACAGCAGCGGCGGCGCTTCGCGATTGCGCTCGGTGCGCAGTTTCACCACCCGCGCGCTGCCAGCATTACCCATGGCGATCGCCGCCTCCTGCGCCAGCACCTGATTGAGGCAACGGCCCTGCTCGTCGCAGACATCCGCCGCGGCGCGCCACTGGGCGCTGAACGCGGTGCCGTCGGCCAGCAGCGGCACCTCGATAGCCCAGTACGGTAGCGGCACGAAAGCGCCGATGCTGCGGTCGCGATCGACCACCAGGCGCAGGGTCGGGGTCTGCACCCGGCCCACCGGCAGCACGCCCTGATAACCGGACTGCTGGCCGAGCAGGGTGAACAGCCGGCTCATGTTCATGCCGATCAGCCAGTCGGCGCGCGAGCGGCCCAGCGCCGAATGGTAGAGGCTGAAGGTCTCGGCGCCGGGCTTGAGCGCGGCCAGGGCCTTGCGGATCGAGGCATCGTCCAGGGCCGACAGCCACAGGCGCTGGATCGGCCCACGATAGCGGCAATGTTCGACCAGCTCGCGGGCGATCATCTCGCCCTCGCGGTC
This sequence comes from Pseudomonas paeninsulae, assembly GCF_035621475.1. Lineage (NCBI taxonomy): Bacteria > Pseudomonadati > Pseudomonadota > Gammaproteobacteria > Pseudomonadales > Pseudomonadaceae > Pseudomonas > Pseudomonas paeninsulae. Next base: position 355,292 of record NZ_CP141799.1, on the reverse strand, counting down.
GGCGTCGGTGGCGATCACCAGCTCGTCGGCTTCGCCGAGCAGGCGCTTGACCGCCTTGAACTGGCCGGCAGTCTTGGGCTTTACCAGCATCTTCCAGCGCTCGGGGATGATCGGCAGGTCACTCAGCACCCAGCGTTTGTAGCGTGCGTCGTAGGCGTCCGGTGGCGCGGTTTCCAGCAGGTGGCCAATGCACCAGGTCACCGTCAGGTTGCTGCCCAGCCAGCAGCCATCGCCACGCCGGGTGGCCCCGAGCACCTTGGCGATGTCTTTGGCCTGGGAAGGTTTTTCACAGAGGAAGAGCCGCATGGCCGCCATCATTGATTCCTTGTCGCGATGACGCACAGCATGCGCAGTGGCGCGGGTTCAGGCAACCTTAATCTGTATGGATGTACAGTTAATGTCGTTGCACGCCGAACACAGTGTCGCCAGGGCGAAATCGGCGAGGTACACATAGGCCGCTACTCGCCGCAGGCAGTGCGCCGAGGTTGGGCGGTGCGGCGCAACCTGGCGGCCTGGCGCTGCGCTCCGAACGGATCGCCGCCCGAGCCGCCCGACACCCGGGTCGTCCGGACAATCCCCTACAAACAAGGGTCACCGCAGTGACCCTTGTTTGTTTACCCATACAACTGCCTAGGCGGGCGCTTGCACCTGCGACGGATCGCGGCGGCTGTCCGGGCCCTGCTGCTCGCGGATGCCCGTGGTTTCGTCCATGGCTTGCTGTACGGCCTTCTTGCGCCTGACCTCGGCCCGGCGGGCGAAGAACCAGATAATGAAAGTCATCAGCGACACCGACAACAGGATCAGGCTGGCGATCGCGTTGATCTCCGGCTTCACGCCCAGTCGCACGGCGGAGAACACCTCCATCGGCAGGGTGGTGGAACCGGGACCGGAAACGAAGCTGGCCAGCACCAGGTCGTCCAGCGACAGGGCGAAGGACATCATGCCGCCGGCCGCCAAGGACGGCGCGATCATCGGAATGGTGATCAGGAAGAACACCTTAAACGGCTTGGCGCCCAGGTCCATGGCCGCCTCCTCGATGGACAGGTCCAGTTCACGCAGACGCGAGGACACCACCACCGACACGTAGGCGGTGCAAAAGGTGGTGTGGGCGATCCAGATGGTCAGGATGCCGCGCTCGGCCGGCCAGCCGATCAACTGGGCCATGGCCACGAACAGCAGCAACAGCGACAGACCGGTGATCACTTCCGGCATCACCAACGGCGCCGTGACCAGCCCGCCGAACACGGTGCGACCCTTGAAGCGGGTCACCCGGGTCAGGACGAAGGCGGCCATGGTGCCGAGGATAACCGCGGCAATCGCGGTGTAGCAGGCGATTTCCAGGGAGCGCATTACCGCGTTCATCAGCTGGGTGTTGTCGAGCAGGCCGACGTACCACTTGATCGACCAACCGCCCCAGACCGTGACCAGACGGGAGCTGTTGAACGAGTAGATCACCAGGATCAGCATCGGCAGGTAGATGAACGCGAAGCCCGCCCACAACATGAAGCGGGAGAAACTGAAACCTTTCATGCGCGGCCCTCCATTTCCTTAGCCAGCTGTTGCTTATGCAGAGGGGTGAACAGAATGGTCGGCACAAGCCGAGGGAACGTCATCATGCTCTGCCCTCCATTTCTTTGGCCTGGCTACGGTTGAACAGAATGATCGGGATGATCAGCACCGCCAGCATCACCACCGCCAAGGCGGAAGCCACCGGCCAGTCACGATTATTGAAGAACTCTTGCCAGAGTATCTTGCCGATCATCAGCGTCTCCGGGCCACCGAGCAGTTCAGGAATCACAAACTCGCCGACCACCGGAATGAACACCAGCATGCAGCCGGCGATGATGCCGTTCTTCGACAGCGGCACGGTGATTTTCCAGAAGCTGTTGTAGGTGCTCGAGCCCAGGTCCGAAGCGGCCTCCAGCAGGCTCTGATCGTGCTTGACCAGGTTGGCGTAGAGCGGCAACACCATAAACGGCAGGTACGAATAGACGATACCGATATACACCGCGATGTTGGTGTTGAGGATGCGGATCGGATCGTCGATCAGACCCAGGCTCAGCAGCAGGCTGTTGAGCAGGCCGTTGCTGCTGAGGATGCCCATCCAGGCATACACGCGGATCAGGATCGCCGTCCAGGTCGGCATCATGATCAGCAGCAGGAACACCATCTGCATGTCCTTATCGGCACGGGCAATGGCATAGGCCATCGGATAACCGATCAGCACACACAGCAGGGTGCTGAAGAAGGCCATCTGCAACGAGCCGAGGTAGGCGGCCAGATACAGGTCGTCTTCGCTGAGGAAGATGTAGTTGCTCAGGTTGATGACAATCGACAGCTGCTGTTCCGCCCAGGCGTAGATCTCGGTATAGGGTGGAATGGCCACGTCGGCTTCGGCAAAGCTGATCTTCAACACGATGATGAAGGGCAGCAGGAAGAACATGAACAGCCAAAGGAACGGCACACCGATGACGAAGTGCCGGCCTTTGGGCATCCGGCGACTGATGCTTCGGGAAATGTTCATGAGCGCAATGCCACCCCGCTGTCATCCTCCCACCAGACATAGACTTCATCATCCCAGGTCGGCCGCGCGCCGCGGCGTTCGGCATTGGCGACGAAGGACTGGACAATTTTGCCGCTCGGCAACTCGACATGGAACACCGAGTGACCACCCAGGTAGGCAATGTCGTGCACGGTGCCGCGCGACCAGTTGTACTCACAGTCGGGCTTTTGCGTGGTGACCAGCAACTTCTCCGGGCGAATCGCGTAGGTGATGCTCTTGTCCTGCACCGAGGTGCTGACGCCGTGACCGACGAAGATATTGCGCTCCAGGTCCGGGCTGTCGATCAGCGCGTGACCTTCGGCGTCTTCCACCACCTGGCCTTCGAACAGGTTGACGTTGCCGACGAACTCGCAGACCAGGCGGCTGGTCGGGGTCTCGTAGATATCCACCGGGCTGCCGATCTGGGCGATCCAGCCCTGATGCATGATGGCCACGCGCTGGGCCATGGTCATGGCCTCTTCCTGATCGTGGGTCACCATCACGCAGGTCACACCAACTCGCTCGATGATCTCCACCAGTTCCAACTGCATCTGCGAGCGCAGCTTCTTGTCCAGCGCCCCCATCGGCTCGTCGAGCAGCAGCAGTTTCGGGCTCTTGGCCAGCGAACGGGCCAGGGCCACGCGCTGACGCTGGCCACCGGACAGCTGGTGCGGTTTGCGCCTGGCGTACTCGCTCATCTGTACCAGCTTGAGCATTTCCTCGACCCGGGCATCGATCTCGGCCCTGGACTTTTTGTCCTGCTTGAGGCCGAAGGCGATGTTGTCGGCCACGCTCATATGCGGGAACAGCGCATAGGACTGGAACATCATGTTGATCGGCCGCTCGTACGGCGGCATATCGGTGATGTCTTCGCCATCGAGGTAGATGCGCCCGTCGGTCGGCCGCTCGAAGCCGGCGAGCATGCGCAGCAGGGTGGATTTACCCGAGCCAGAGCCGCCGAGCAGGGCGAAAATTTCGCCTTTGTTGATGGTCAGAGAAACATCATCGACGGCGACCGCCTCGTCGAACTTCTTCGTCACACGATCGATTTTGACCAACACCTCTTTGGGTTGCTGATCGCCCTCGAGAACCTTTTTATAGGCACTAGAAGCAACTGCCATTACCAAAACTCCTGGAAAAATTGCGCCCGACCCCGGCGGTCAGACGTTTTAAATTACCGGCCTGATTTGACCTTGGTCCAACTGCGGGTCATCCGCCGCTGCACTTTTTTCGGCAACTCCGCCGAGATGTATAACTTGTCCAAAACTGCTTGCGGCGGGTACACCGCCTCGTCGTTGCGCACGTCCTGATCCATCAACTCACCGGCCTTGGGGTTGGGATTGGCATAGCCGACGTAATCGCTGATCCCGGCGATTACTGCCGGTTCCAGCAGGTAGTTGATGAAGGCGTGGGCCTCCTTGACGTTCGCCGCATCGACCGGAATGGCCAGCATGTCGAACCACAGGTTGGCGCCCTCTTGAGGAATCGCATAAGCGATCTCGATGCCCTTGCCAGCCTCTTCGGCGCGGCCGGCGGCCTGCAGCATGTCGCCGGAGAAGCCAACGGCTACGCAGATATTGCCGTTGGCCAGGTCGCCGATGTACTTGGAGGAGTGGAAGTAGGTGACATAGGGTCGCACGGCCAGCAACTTGGCTTCGGCCTGCTTGTAGTCATCCGGGTTGCGGCTGTTGGGATCGAGGCCCAGGTAGTTGAGCACCGCCGGGATCATCTCGTCGGCCGAGTCGAGGAAGCTCACGCCACAGCTGGCAAGCTTCTGCATATTTTCCGGCTCGAAGACCGTAGCCCAGGAGTCGATCTTGTCGACCCCGAGCGCAGCCTTGACCTTCTCGGCGTTGTAGCCGATGCCATTGGTGCCCCACAGGTAAGGCACCGAATACTGGTTGCCCGGATCGTTAGCCTGCAGCTGCTTGAGCAGCGCCGGATCAAGGTTCTGCCAATTCGGCAGCTGGCCGCGGTCAAGCTTCTGAAAGGCACCGGCCTTGATCTGTTTGCCGAGGAAATGGTTGGAAGGTACCACCACGTCATAGCCGGAACGCCCGGCGAGCAGTTTGCCTTCAAGGGTTTCGTTGGAGTCGAAGACGTCGTAGAGCGGTTTGATGCCCGTCGCCTGCTGGAATTCGGTGAGGGTGTTTTCACCGATGTAATCGCTCCAGTTGTAAATATGTACGGTCGACTCAGCCTGGGCAGTGGCCGCCAAACCAAGCGCCAGGGCGCTGGCTGTCAGGGTTGTCGCGAAGGGAGTACGCATGCGGGAATCCTCTTTTATCGGGCAGCCCCGGAGGGCCAGCTCTCTATCGGAAAAGTCTTTTTCTGCTCAGCGTGCCGCTACCGGCCACCCTGGGCGGCACGGCAGGCCCGCGCTCCGCAGCCATAGTGCAGATGGTCGTGACTCGCGAAGAGGCACGCACGCGGAGGCGGCCAGAAAAGGTGTGAAACGCATGCAAGCTTCCTTCTTATTGTTAGGGTTTCTGGCGGGCATCCCGCCAGAAACTGGGTGCTACCTATGGCTTAACGTCCCGATTTCACCTTGGTCCAGCTACGCGTCATCGCGCGCTGCACTTTCGGGCTCAGTAGGCTGAAGGCATACAGCTTCTTCATCACGTCTTCGGACGGGTAAATACCCGGGTTGTTGCGAATGTCCTCCGACACCAACGGTTTGGCGGCGCTGTTGGCGTTGGGGTAGGCCACGTAGTCGGAGATCGGGGCGATCACTTCCGGGGTGAGGATGTAGTTGAGGAAGGTATAGGCCTCCTCGGAGTTCTTGGCATCGGCCGGAATGGCCATCATGTCGAAGAAGGTGGCGGCGCCTTCTTTCGGAATCGCATAGGCCACCGGTACGCCGTTCTTCGCTTCCTCGGCGCGGGCCTGGGCCTGGAACACGTCGCCGGACCAGCCAACCGCCACGCAGGTGTTGCCGTTGGCCAGGTCGGAGATGTACTTGGAGGAATGGAAGTAGGTGATGTACGGACGGACTGTCAGCAGCAATTCTTCAGCCGCCTTCACATCTGCCGGGCTTTTCGCGATCGGATCCTTGCCCAGGTAGTGCAGCGCGGCGGCGTAAATCTCCTCCGGCGCATCAAGCATGGAGACGCCACACTCCTTGAGCTTCGCCATGTTCTCCGGTTTGAACACCGCGTCCCAGGAGTCGATCTTGTCGACACCCAGTGCAGCCTTGACCTTGGCCGGGTTGTAACCGATGCCGGTGGTGCCCCACAAATAGGGGAAAGCGTACTGGTTACCCGGGTCAGACTTTTGCAGAGCGTTTAGCAGGTCCGGGTTGAGGTTTTTCCAGTTCGGCAACTTGGACCTGTCGAGCTTCTGGAACACGCCAGCCTTGATCTGCTTGGCGAGGAACTGGTTGGACGGCACCACCACGTCGTAGCCCGAGCGGCCGGAAAGCAGCTTGGCTTCCAGGGTTTCGTTGCTGTCGAAGACGTCGTAGACCACCTTGATGCCGGTTTCCTTCTCGAAGTTGGCGATGGTGTCTTCGGCGATGTAATCCGACCAGTTGTAGACGTGCAGTACTTTGTCCTCGGCCTGCGCGGCACCCGCCACCGCCCCGGCGAGGGACAACGCGAGAAGGGTTTTGCCGAATATATTCATGCGTACAGCTCCTGTTGTTGTAAAAATTTTCCGGAACATGCGCAGCCTGGCTGCACCACCTTCCGGTGAGCCGAACCAACGCACTAGCCCAGTCTGGCAAGGTCGCGACCCGCTTTACAACGTTCAGCGTAGCCCGCTGAACGTGATAAAGAGCGACGTGTTTCAGCCCGCAAGTTGCGCGGCGGTCAAGTCGAGACACTGACGCGCCTTGTCTACCAGTTCGTCGATCTCGGCCTTGCTGATGACCAGCGGTGGCGACATGATCATGGTGTCGCCCACGGCACGCATGATCAGCCCGCTGTCGAAGCAGTGACCGCGACAGATCATCCCTGCCCCCAGCTCGCTCGGATAGCGCTCACGGGTGACCTTGTTCTTCACCAGTTCGATCGCCCCGAGCATGCCGACACCGCGCACTTCACCCACCAACGGATGGTTGGCCAGTTCACGTAGACGCTTTTGCAAATAGGGTGCCGTTTCTGCCTTGACCCGCTCGATGATTTTTTCTTCGCGCAGGATGCGGATGTTTTCCAGCGCCACCGCCGCCGCCACCGGATGCCCGGAGTAGGTGAAACCGTGGTTGAAATCGCCGCCCTGGTTGAGCACTTCGACGATTTCGTCGCGCACGATCAGGCCGCCCATGGGGATGTAACCGGAGGTCAGGCCCTTGGCGATGGTCATCATGTCCGGCTTGAGGCCGTAGAAGTCGCTGCCGAACCATTCGCCGGTGCGACCGAACCCGCAGATCACCTCGTCGGCGACGAACAGAATGTCGTACTTGGCGAGAATCTCGCGGATGCGCGGCCAGTAGCTGTCCGGCGGGATGATCACCCCGCCAGCGCCCTGGATTGGCTCGGCGATAAAGGCGGCGACATTGTCCTCGCCGACTTCGAGAATCTTCTTCTCCAGTTGGTCGGCAGCCCAGATACCGAACTCGTCCGGACTCATATCGCCGCCTTCGCCGAACCAGTAGGGCTGGGCAATGTGCTCAATACCCGGAATCGGCAGGTCGCCCTGCTCATGCATGAACTTCATGCCGCCGAGGCTGGCGCCGGCCACGGTCGAGCCGTGATAGCCGTTGATGCGGCTGATGATCACCTTCTTCGCCGGCTGGCCCTTGATCGCCCAGTAATGGCGCACCATGCGCAGCATGGTGTCGTTGCCTTCGGAACCGGAGCCGGTGAAGAACACATGGTTCATGCCGGCGGGGGCGATCTCGGCGAGGGTCTTGGCCAACTCCAGCACTGGCGGGTGAGCGGTCTGGAAGAACAGGTTATAGAAGGGCAGCTCTTTCATCTGCTTGCTGGCGGCATCGGCCAGCTCGTCACGGCCATAACCGATGGCCACGCACCAGAGACCGGCCATGCCGTCGAGGATCTTGTTGCCTTCGCTGTCCCACAGGTAGACGCCATCGGCCTTGGTGATGATGCGCGGGCCGCTCTCCGCCAGCTGCTTGAAGTCGCTGAACGGCGCCAGGTGGTGGTCACGGCTCATGGCCTGCCACTCAAGGGTTTGCGGGTTGCTTGCTTGCTTCGTCATATCCACCTCAAAAATGTATGCCATCAGCGGGTGCCGCGGGCCTCGCGCCCTGGCCCCCGTTCGCTCAAACCGAGAGCAGCAGGAACTCGCGCTCCCAGGAACTGATCACTCGCTTGAAGTTTTCGTGCTCGGCACGCTTGACCGCCACGTAACCACGGATGAATTTTTCGCCCAGGTATTCTTCCGCCGCCTTGCAGGCCTCCATCCGCTCCAGTGCGTGCTCGATGGTGATCGGCAGGCGCAGATTGCGCCGCTCGTAACCCCGGCCCTGGACCGGCGCACCCGGTTCAAGCTGTTCCACCATGCCCATGTAACCGCACAGCAGCGAGGCGGCCAGCACCAGATAGGGGTTGGCATCGGCGCCGGCCAGACGGTTTTCCACTCGCCGGTTCTGCGGCGTGGCTTCCGGTACGCGCAGGCCGACCGTGCGGTTCTCTTCGCCCCACTCGACGTTCACCGGCGCCGAGGTATCCGGCAGGAAGCGGCGGAAGGAATTGACGTTGGGGGCGAACAGCGGCAGCAGTTCGGGGATGTATTTCTGCAAGCCGCCAATGTGCTGCATAAACAGTTCGCTCATGCTGCCATCGGCATTGGAAAACAGGTTTTGCCCGGTTTTGATATCCACCACACTCTGGTGAATATGCATGGCGCTGCCCGGCTGGTCGGTGATCGGCTTGGCCATGAAGGTCGCCGCCACGTCATGCTTGAGCGCCGCCTCGCGCATGGTGCGCTTGAACACGGTGATCTGGTCGGCCAGGTGCAAGGCCTCGCCATGGCGGAAGTTGATTTCCATCTGCGCCGGGCCGTCTTCGTGGATCAGGGTATCGAGATCCAGCCCCTGGATTTCACACCAGTCATAAACATCTTCAAACAGCGGGTCGAATTCGTTGGCCGCATCGATGGAGAACGACTGGCGACCGACTTCCGGACGACCGGAGCGGCCCATCGGCGCTTCCAGCGGGAAGTCCGGGTCGCTGCAACGCTTGGTCAGGTAGAACTCCATCTCCGGCGCAACGATGGGCTTCCAGCCTTGGTCGGCATACAGCTTGAGCACATTCTTGAGAATGTTGCGCGGCGACAACTCGATCGGATTGCCCTGCTTGTCGAACGTATCGTGGATCACCATGGCGGTCGGCTCGATGGCCCACGGCACCAGAAACACGGCATCGGCATCGGGACGGCAGAACATGTCGATGTCCGCTTCGTCGAGCAGGTCGTAATAGATGTCGTCCTCGACGTAGTCGCCGGTGACGGTCTGCAGCAGCACACTCTCTGGGAGGCGCATGCCCTTCTCGTCGAGGAACTTGTTGGTCGGCGAAATCTTGCCCCGGGCAATGCCGGTGAGATCGCTGATCATGCATTCAACTTCGGTGATTTTGCGTTCTTTAAGCCAGCTCGAAAGCTGGTCCAATTTGCTGCTCATAGAGACCTCGGGGTTGGTTAGAGCCGGCTTATATATAGTCGGCTCAGCACAGTCCCGCCCTCTTCCTGCAAGCCTCACCAAAGGCCTGGAAGATGGCGAGATAATTCGGGTTGGATTGCACCTGCCACTCGGGATGCCATTGCACCCCCAAGGCGAAGCTTGGCGAACCTTCGACGGAGAAGGACTCGATCAACCCGTCAGGCGCCAGTGCTTCGACTCGAAGGCCCGGCGCCAGACGCTCAACGCCCTGACCATGAATGGAGTTGACGGCAATTTCGCTCGGCAAGCCAAGCCCCGCGAGAATGCCACCCGGCTGCACCCGCAACAGGTGGCGTGGGGTATATTGCACATCGAGGGGCTCATCTGGCAGCTCGCGGTGATCGAGCATGCCTGCCACTTCATGCACCTTTTGCTGCAAGGTGCCGCCGAAGGCTACGTTCATCTCCTGAAAGCCGCGACAGATGCCGAGCACAGGGACGCCTGCCTCGATGGCCTTGCGAATCAGTGGCAACGTGGTGCGGTCGCGTTCGGGATCGTGCGCAGTACCGGCCTCGCTGGCCGAGCCGCTATAATGATGCGGCTCGATATTCGACGGTGAGCCGGTGAACAGCAGACCGTGCAGATTTTCCAGCAGGGTCGGCTGATCAATCAGTTCGCCCAGCGCCGGAATAATCAGCGGCAAGCCGCCAGCTCCGATCGCTATGGCACGAACGTATTTGTCACCTGTTATATGGTGAAGATGCAGACCCACCTGCTTGGAGCAGGCGGTAACGCCGATCAACGGCAGGCGCGACATGAGACACCCGTTTTATTGCTGTTAGTGGGTTGAAACGGAGCTTAGCCTTGTTCATTTTTTTACACAATAGCCATGTAAAAAATTGTACACACCCCAATGAGCACCGCGCCAGCCATGGCTCCGAGGGAGGTGACACTGCCCTGAAACGCCCTAAAAACGGCCTCAATGCGCTTTTTTAGAGCAAAACAAACCACCCTTGACAGAGCTCTAGGTTTAAGATTGACTCAGCTCATCGCAGTTCAATGATTGATATTTTTAACAATAAAGGTGTTGCATCATGTCGGTACCCCCGCGTGCCGTTCAGCTTAACGAAGCGAACGCGTTCCTTAAGAAACATCCTGAGGTCCTGTTCGTCGACCTTCTCATTGCAGATATGAATGGAGTGGTGCGCGGCAAGCGCATCGAGCGTGCGAGCCTGCACAAGGTTTACGAACGCGGCATCAACCTCCCGGCGTCTTTGTTCGCTCTGGATATCAATGGCTCGACAGTGGAAAGCACTGGCCTGGGCCTGGATATCGGCGATGCCGACCGTGTCTGCTACCCCATCCCCAACACCCTGTGCAATGAACCCTGGCAGAAGCGCCCTACCGCGCAACTGTTGATGACCATGCACGAAATGGAAGGCGAGCCGTTCTTTGCCGACCCACGGGAAGTGTTGCGTCAGGTGGTTGCGAAGTTCGACGAACTGGGCCTCACTATTTGTGCCGCTTTCGAACTTGAGTTCTACCTGATCGATCAGGCCAATGTGAACGGTCGACCGCAGCCGCCGCTCTCGCCGCTGTCAGGCAAGCGGCCGCACTCGACCCAGGTCTACCTGATCGACGACCTCGACGAATACGCCGAATGCCTGCAAGACATTCTCGAAGGCGCTAAAGAGCAAGGCATCCCGGCCGACGCCATCGTCAAGGAAAGTGCCCCGGCGCAGTTCGAGGTCAACCTGCACCACGTCGCCGACCCGATCAAGGCCTGCGACTATGCGCTGCTGCTCAAGCGCCTGGTGAAGAACATCGCCTACGACCATGAGATGGACACCACCTTCATGGCCAAGCCGTACCCGAACCAGGCGGGTAACGGTCTGCATGTGCACATCTCGATTCTCGACAAGGACGGCAAGAATATTTTTGCCTGCGAAGAGCCCGAACAGAACGATGCACTGCGTCACGCCATTGGCGGCGTGCTGGAAACCATGCCGGCTTCGATGGCCTTCCTCTGCCCGAACGTCAACTCGTACCGCCGTTTCGGCGCTCAGTACTACGTGCCCAACTCGCCATGCTGGGGTATCGATAACCGCACCGTCGCCCTGCGCGTGCCGAATGACACCGCCGATGCCGTGCGCATTGAACACCGGGTCGCGGGCGCGGATGCCAACCCCTACCTGCTGCTGGCGGCAGTACTGGCGGGTGTGCACCACGGCCTGACCAACAAGGTCGAGCCAACGGCGCCGGTGGAAGGCAACTCCTACGAGCAGAACGAGCAAAGCCTGCCGAACAACCTGCGTGATGCCCTGCGCGAGCTGGACGACAGCGAGATCCTGGCGCGTTATATCGACCCGAAATACATCGATATCTTCGTCGCCTGCAAGGAAAGCGAGCTGGCCGAGTTCGAGAACTCGATCTCCGACCTCGAGTACAACTGGTACCTGCACACCGTGTAAGCACTACCCGACGCCGGCCTTGAGCCGGCGTCGTTTTATCCAGCTGTAACTGCCAACGACCCTATCATCCGCGCGTGCAAGCCTGCGGCGGGATAGTGCTGCGCAGAATTCAGCTGAGGACGCTCGCCGCACTCATCCAACGGCCGCGCCAGCTGGCGTGGACGCACCGTCAAGGAGAAACCCATGCTGCGCCTCTATACTGCGCTACTGCTCGCCCTACTGCCGATACTGGCCCACTCCGCGCCAGCGGACCCGCTGGAGAAGGCCGAGGACAGCCTGCGCGTATACAACTGGAACGACTACATCGCCCCGCAAGTGCTGAAAGACTTCGAGGCCAAAACCGCTATCCACGTCGAATACCACACCTTCAGCAGTGCCGAGGAAATGCATGCGGCGCTCAATGGGAGCGAGGCCATCGACATCATCGTGCCCTCGCACAATGACCTGCCACGCCTGATCAAGGGCGGCCAACTGCAACCCCTGGATTTCAGCCTGCTGCCCAACCGTAAGCACCTGGACAAACAACTGCTGAGCAAGCTCGCGGCGGTCGACCCGGGCAATCGTTACGCGGTGCCTTACTTGTGGGGCGCAGTTGGCCTGGCCATCAACACCCCGCAGGCCGAAGCCGCGTTCGGCGGCCCGCTACCCGATAGCTGGAGCCTGTTGTTCGACGCCGAACAGAGCACGCGCCTGGCCAGTTGTGGCATCAGCGTGCTGGATGCGCCGGACGAAACCCTGTCGTTGTTACTCAACTATCAAGGTCGCCGCCTGACTCGCAGCGCACCGAGCCGCATCGAGCGCGCCAGCCGTGTGCTCGACGGCCTGCGCCCCAACCTGCGTTACGTCGACAGCGAGCGTTATATCGATGACCTCAACAATGGTCGCCTGTGCGTTGCCATGGCCTGGGTCGGCGACGCTCTGGCTGCCGCCGATACCGGCCAGCCGGTGCGTTTTCTGGTCCCGGATGAGGGTTCGGTACTGTTCATCGACAACCTGGTGATCCCGCGCAACGCCCGCCGCGCCGACCTGGCCCATCGTTTCATCGACTACCTGATGCAGCCTGAGGTCGCTGCGCTGATCACCACGGAAACCCTCTACCCCAGTGGCAACGCCGACTCCAAGGCGTTCCTCGACGTGGCGCTGCGCACCCAGCCCGGTCTCTACCCGAATGCCGAGACCAAGCGCCGCCTGCATGCCCAGGAGGCGTTACCAAAAAAGCACAGGCAGGCCCGCGATCGGGTGTGGCCGCGCTTTCGCGACGGCGCCCCGTCGCTGTAGGGCCGGCCGGCGCATCGCTGCAGCCCACCGCGGGAAGTGCTGGGCTGAAGCGGAACGCCGCCCGGCCCAGCCTACGCGGCGGCCGTATGCGACGCAGCCGACTTGCCTGCACACCACCGGCTGGCGTCCAATAGCGCGTTCCTTGCCGAGATGATCGCCATGCAGCGTAGCGCCACCGCCCGCAAACCCCGCGCCAGCAGCCAGGCACGAATTACCGTGATCCTCGCCGCCGCCCGCGCGCTGCTCGCCGAGCAGGGCGCGGCCAATCTGTCGATCTACAGCGTGGCCGAGCGCGCGGCCATTCCCGCGTCCTCGGTCTACCATTTCTTCGCCAGTGTGCCGGCGCTGCTCGAAGGCCTGACCGCCGACATCCACGCCGCCTTTCGCGCCAGCCTGCAGGCACCCATCGCGCATGCAGAACTGCGCGACTGGCGCGATCTGTCACGCATCGTCGAGCAGCGCATGCTGGCGATCTACGCCGCCGATCCCGCGGCGCGGCAACTGATCCTCGCCCAGCACGGCCTGAGCGAGGTGACTCAGGCCGACCGCCAGCACGACATCGAACTGGGCCGGTTGATGCAAGTGCTGTTCGAACGGCACTTCGCCCTGCCCACCCTGCCCGACGATGTCGATGTGTTCGCCCTGGCCATGGAACTGGGCGACCGCGTCTATGCCCGCTCGGTGCAACTGCACGGCAGCATCACCCCGCGCCTGGCCGAAGAAGGCATGCGCGTGTTCGACGCCTACCTGGGCCTGTACCTGCCGCCTTATCTGCCGAAACGCGGGGCAGCGTTGTAGCCGAAGCCTATTAGCCGATATTTATCCGCTATATAATCGATACAAATCACCAAAAACACAAAATACACTTTTAAAACGGATTTTTATCGATTATAAAGTCACTCAATCGCCCACCGACACGGCGTCGTCATCGGTCGTCTGCTAGCGTGTAACGACCACCGTTCATTGCCCCTACGAGGTGTTTCCATGTCCCGCATCGTCACCGTCGCCGCGACCCAGATGGCTTGTTCCTGGGATCGCGCCGCCAACATCGCCAACGCCGAGAAGCTGGTGCGCCAAGCCGCCGCCCAAGGCGCGCAGATCATCCTGATCCAGGAACTGTTCGAAACTCCGTACTTCTGCCAGAAGCCCAACCCGGACTACCTGCAACTGGCGACCACGGTGGCAGCCAACGAAGCCATTGCCCACTTCCAGAAGATCGCCAAGGAACTGCAGGTGGTGCTGCCGATCAGCTTCTTCGAGCTGGCCGGGCGCGCGCGGTTCAACAGCATCGTGATCATCGACGCCGATGGCAGCAACCTGGGGACTTATCGCAAAAGCCACATCCCGGATGGCCCTGGCTACCACGAGAAGTACTACTTCAACCCGGGCGACACCGGCTTCAAGGTGTGGAACACCCGCTACGCCAAGATCGGCGTGGGCATCTGCTGGGACCAGTGGTTCCCCGAGTGCGCGCGCAGCATGGCTTTGCTCGGCGCCGAGATTCTGTTCTACCCGACCGCTATCGGCACCGAGCCGCATGACCCGACCATCACCTCGCGCGAGCACTGGCAGCGCGTGCAGCAGGGCCATGCCGGCGCCAACCTGATGCCGCTGGTGGCGAGCAACCGCATCGGCCGCGAAGACCAGGGCGATTACCACATCAACTTCTATGGCTCCTCGTTCATCGCCGACCAGTTCGGTGCCAAGGTCGAAGAGCTGAACCAGACCGAGGAAGGTGTGCTGGTGCACAGCTTCGACCTCGATCAACTGGAGCACACACGCAGCGCCTGGGGCAGCTTCCGCGACCGCCGGCCGAACCTCTATGGGTCGATCAAGACCCTGGACGGCGACATGCCGTCGGCATAATTTGCTGCCGCGTAGGATGGGTTGAGGCGCGTAGCGCCGATACCCATCGATGGGTATCGCTACGCTCATCCCATCCTACGGCCTGTGCGTAGCCCGGATGCAATCCGGGAGTCCTCTGGAACGATCACCCCGGATTGCATCCGGGCTACAGGTGAATCATGACCATCCTCAACAGCACCCCGCGCGCCGACGGCTTCCGCATGCCGGCCGAGTGGGAAGCCCACAGCCAGACCTGGATGGTCTGGCCCGAGCGTTCGGACAACTGGCGCCTCGGCGGCAAGCCGGCGCAGACCGCCTTTACCGCAGTGGCCAAGGCCATCGCCGAGTTCGAGCCGGTGACCATCTGCGTCTCGGCGGGGCAGTACGAAAACGCCCGCGCCCGCCTCGACCACGGCAACATTCGCGTGCTGGAAGTCAGCAGCGACGATGCCTGGGTGCGCGACACCGGGCCGACCTTCGTCACCGACCAGCAGGGTGAAATCCGCGGCGTCGACTGGAGTTTCAATGCCTGGGGCGGTTTCGATGGCGGCCTGTACGCGCCATGGCAGCGCGACGACCAGGTGGCCAGCAAGATCCTCGAGATCGAGCGCTGCGCGCGCTACCGCACCGAAGGCTTCGTCCTCGAGGGCGGTTCGATCCACGTCGACGGCGAAGGCACCCTGATCACCACCGAGGAATGCCTGCTCAACCGCAACCGCAACCCGCACCTGGATCGCGCACAGATCGAAGCGGTGCTGCGCGAACACCTGAGCATCGACACGGTGATCTGGCTGCCGGACGGCTTGTTCAACGACGAGACCGACGGCCACGTCGACAACTTCTGCTGCTACGTGCGCCCCGGCGAAGTGCTGCTGGCCTGGACCGACGACGCCAGCGACCCCAACTACCCGCGCTGCCAGGCCGCCATGCGCGTGCTGGAACAGGCGCGTGATGCCAAGGGCCGCCAACTGATCGTGCACAAGATGCCGATCCCCGGCCCGCTGCATGCCACGGCCGCAGAGTGCGCCGGGGTCGATCTGGTCGCCGGCAGCCAGGAGCGCAGCCCCGCCGTGCGACTGGCCGGCTCCTACGTCAATTTCCTGATCGTCAACGGCGGCATCGTCGCGCCCAGCTTCGACGACAGCAAGGACGAGCAAGCCCGCGCCATTCTCGAACGGCTGTTCCCCGAGCACCGGGTGGTGCTGGTGCCGGGCCGCGAGATCCTGCTCGGCGGCGGCAACATCCACTGCATCACCCAGCAGCAGCCGGCGCCGCAACGCGCTTGAGCGAATCCGGGCAGGCGAGGGCTCCCCGCCCTCGCCTGCCCGGGCACCAGCCGAGGATTTGCCATCCGGCAGTCCTGGCTCCGGTGTTACTCTGGCGGCCATGAATCCGAACAAGCCGGCTCCACATCTCAGTGACGAGAACCACACGCTGACTGACAGCGAACATATAATTCAGGCCCTCAGCGCCGGAAGAAACAAACGTGCGCGGAAGTATCTCAGCCGCATGCATCCGGCCAAGATCGCCGCCATGCTTGAGAGGCTTGAAGCCGAGCAGCGCATGGCGCTGTGGCAACAGATCGATCCCGCACTCGAAGGGCGCATCCTGCCCCACCTGAGTATCGAGTTGATCAGCCAGCTGGTCGGCGACTCGACGGACACGACTCACGCCAGGCCAGAACAGGAACACGCACACGGCAGCGCCAACCACCTGGAAGCCGTGCGCGATGCGCTGAACCAGAAGAAGCTCAAGCGGGTCGGCAAGATTCTGCAGCGCATGCACCCGGCCAAGATCGCCGGGCTACTCGAGTCGCTGCCGCCGGTAGAACGCCGTAGCGTATGGAGCATGGTCGACACCGACCGGGCCGGTAAAGTCCTGACCTTCCTGCACGATGAAATACTCGTCGCCCTGGCACTCGAGCTTGACCTTGAGGACCTGATCGCCTCGGCCGAGTACCTCGAACTCGATGACCGGGTCGACCTGATCCAAACCTTGCCTGGTGAGTTGGGCAATAAACTGTTGTACGCCAGCAGCGTCAGCCAGCGTAAGCAGCTTGAGTCGATGCTGTCCTATCCCGAGGACTCCGCCGGCGGCTTGATGAACGCCGACGCCATCCAGATCCGCGCCGATGTCCAAGTCAGCACGGTGC
Source organism: Pseudomonas paeninsulae (assembly GCF_035621475.1). Taxonomy (NCBI): domain Bacteria; kingdom Pseudomonadati; phylum Pseudomonadota; class Gammaproteobacteria; order Pseudomonadales; family Pseudomonadaceae; genus Pseudomonas; species Pseudomonas paeninsulae. The sequence goes on along the minus strand of NZ_CP141799.1, from coordinate 338,442 downwards.
TGCGCTATCTGCGTCTGCTGGAAAAGCTGCCACCCCAGACCGACATGCTGATGGTGGTCGACCGCAAAGGCCATTACCAGGGTGGCCTGCGCCTGAGCAGCCTGGTCACAGCTGATCTGGAGCGCCCGGTAGCCGAGTTGATGAACCGCGATATCGGCGGTATCGCGGTGACCCGCAAAGGTAACGAAGTTGCCCAGCTGTTCCAGGACTTGGACCTGCTGTCCGCGCCGGTGGTCGATGAGCACAACCGGGTGCTCGGCCGGATCACCGTCGACGACGTGGTCGATTTGATTCGCGAAGATTCGGACCGTGCCTTGATGCAAATGGCAGGTCTCGATGACGAAGCCGACATGTTCGCACCGGTGCTGGTCAGTTCACGCCGGCGTGCAGTGTGGCTGGGCATCAACCTGGTCACCGCATTCAGCGCCGCCTGGGTGATCGGCCTGTTTCAGGCGACCCTGGAGCAACTGGTGGCGCTCGCCGTACTGATGCCCATAGTGGCGAGCATGGGCGGTATCGCCGGTAGCCAGACCCTAACTCTGGTGATTCGTGGCCTGGCCCTTGGCCAACTGCAGAAAGGCAATATTCGCATCCTGCTCAATCGCGAGCTGGGCATCTCCATCCTCAACGGCCTGCTCTGGTCGGTGGTGATCGCCCTGCTCGCGGTGTTGTGGTTCGGCGACTGGGGAATAGGCGCCGTGCTCGGCGTCGCCATCTTGGTCAACCTGCTGTGCGCGGCACTGGCTGGCTGGGGCATCCCGCTGATTCTCGAGCGCATGGGCATCGACCCGGCGCTGGCCGGCAGCGTGATTCTGACCACGGTGACCGATGTCGTCGGCTTTTTCGCCTTCCTCGGCCTGGCCACGCTGTTTTTGCTGTAACTGACTGAGCGCAGAGCTTGCGCAACGTCACAGCAGGCGCTTTTGCTGGCGGGCTGTCGCTGCGCTCCGAGGCCGCCCTACCCGCAGGCGGTGCATCGTGATTTATCGCCGCGGCACCAATCTTGGCGGCTTGTCGCTGCGCTCCAAACTGAACGCCGCCCGAGCCGCCCTGCGAGTTTGAGGCGGCAGCAGCAGGCGAGCGCTTTTTCACAAGCGCTCAGCGCTACCCTCGCGTCAGGGCGCGCCGTGTGCTCAGCGGATCGAGTGCGCACAGTGCCTGGTACTGGCTGACGAACACCTGCCCACCGAAGCGCTCGAGGAAATCCGAGCGGCGTAGCTGATCCATCACCGGCCCCTTCACTTCCGACAGGTGCAGCTGCACCCCAGCCGCATGCAGCCGTTCGACGCTGGCTTCCAGGCTTTCCAAGGCGCTGGCATCGATCAGGTTGACCCCCGGGCACATCAGCACCAGATGGCGGACCTGCGGGCGCGCCGCGATCAGCTCGCCGATGCGCTCTTCGAGAAAGCGGGCGTTGGGAAAATACAGGCTCTCATCGACCCGCAGCGACAGTACGCTGGGGCTCTGCACCACGTCGAAACGCTCGATATTGCGAAAGTGCTCGCTGCCCGGCAGTTGACCAACCACCGCCACATGCGGACGGCTGGTGCGCCAGAGGAACAGCAGCAGCGACAAGCCGACGCCCATCAGGATGCCCGTCTCCACGCCGAGCAGCAGCACCCCGCCGAGAGTCACCGCATGCGCCGCGCCGTCCTGGCGGGAATAGCGCCAGGTGCGGGTCAGCGCCTTGAGGTCGACCAGGCTGAGCACCGCGACGATGATGGTCGCGGCCAGCACCGCCTGCGGCAGGTTGTGCAACAGTGGGGTCAACAGCAGCACGCTGAGGGCGATACCGCCAGCGGTCAGCACGCCGGCCATGGGCGTCTGCGCCCCGGCATCGAAGTTGACCACCGAGCGGGAAAAACCGCCGGTGACCGGGAAGCCACCGCTGAAGGCCGCCGCCAGGTTGGCGCCGCCCAGGCCGAGCAGCTCGCTGTCCGGATCGATGCGCTGACGGCGTTTAGCCGCCAGGGTCTGCGCCACCGACACCGACTCGACGAAGCCGACCAGGCTGATCAACAGCGCCGCCGGCAACAACTGCAGGGCCAGGCGGTAGTCCAGGGTCGGCAGGGTCAGCCCGGCCAAGCCCTGCGGCACTGCGCCGACGACCTTGACTCCGGCCTGCTCCAACTGCAACAGGCCGACCACCAGGATCGATACGATGATTGCCAGCACCGGACCGGTCTTGGCCAGGTTACCGGCCAGGTTCGCCCCCAGGCCCAGGCGCATCAGGAGAGGCTTGAGCTGGCCGCGCACCCACCAGAGAAACAGCAGGCTGCAGACACCGACCAACAGGGTCGGCCCGTGCACCGCCGACAGGTTGTGCAGCAGCGCTGGCAGCAGCTGCTGGAGGGTCTCGCCGGCGGCGGAAATACCGAGGATATGCTTGAGCTGGCCGACCGCGATGAGAATCCCGGAGGCGCTGATAAAGCCGGAAATCACTGGATGACTAAGGAAGTTGGCGACGAAGCCCAGACGCAGCAGGGCCATGCCGGCGAGCAACAGTCCAGACAGCAGCGCCAGCAGCATGGCGGCGCCGACATACTCGGCGCCGCCGGCGGGGAATAACGGCCCCAGGGCGGCAGCGGTCATCAGCGACACCACCGCCACCGGGCCGACCGCCAGGGTGCGGCTGGAACCGAACAGGGCATAGGCCAGCAGCGGCAGGATGCTGGCATACAACCCGGTCACCGGCGGCAGGCCGGCGAGCATGGCGTAGGCCAGGCTCTGCGGAATCAGCATCAGGGTGACGATCAGCGCCGCCAGGCCATCCTGCGCGGCGGTGGCGCGGTTGTAACGCCGCCCCCAGTCGAGGCAGGGCAGCCAGCGACGCAGGCTCATCTGGCTGGCTCCCGGTCGATACAGCCTGCGCTCGGCGCATTCATGGCCAAAGGATCGCGCGACAGGCCAGCTGGCGAGACCAGCCGCATCGCCTCAAAGCACATCAAGAGGAATTTTCAGGTAGCGGGTGCCATTGTCCTCAGGCGGCGGTAGCTGCCCGGCCCGCATGTTCACCTGCACCGCCGGCAGAATCAGGGCCGGCATGCCCAGGGTCGCGTCACGCGCGCGGCGCATGGCGACGAACTCATCCTCGCTGACCCCCTCGCGTACATGCACATTGTGCGCACGCTGCTCGGCCAGCGTGGTTTCGTTGAGGAACTCCTCGCGCCCTGGCGCCTTGTAGTCATGGCACATGAACAAACGGGTCTGCTTCGGCAAGTCGAACAGCTTGCGAATCGAGCGGAACAGCACCCGGGCGTCGCCACCGGGGAAATCGCAGCGAGCGGTGCCGTAATCGGGCATGAACAGGGTATCGCCGACGAAGGCCGCATCGCCGACCACATAGGTCAGGCAGGCGGGGGTATGCCCGGGCGTATGGATGACCCGCGCGGCGAGGCTGCCAATCTGGAAGCACTCACCGTCGCTGAACAGGCGGTCGAACTGACGGCCATCGGTGGCGAACTCGCTGCCGGCATTGAACAGCTTGCCGAAGGTGTCCTGCACCACGGTGATCTGCGCGCCGATGGCCAGCTGGCCGCCCAGCTCACGCTTGAGGTAAAGCGCGGCAGACAGGTGGTCGGCATGCACATGGGTTTCCAGCAACCAGTCGACGCTCAACCCCTGTTTGCGTACATAGGCAATCAGGCGGTCGGCATTCTCGAACGAGGTGCGCCCGGCCGCCGGGTCATAGTCGAGCACCGAGTCGACGATGGCGCAGCGCCGGGTCGCAGGATCGCTGACCACGTAGCTGTAGGTGAAGCTGGCAGGATCAAAAAAAGCTTCGATGTGCGCTTGCATACTGACGGCCCTCCTTCGCATACCTCAGGGGTGTTGAGTTGGGCGCCGCAAAGCGCCCGGCATGACCGCATCGGCCAACAGGCTCAGGAACGTTTGCAGGTTTTGATGCCCAGCAACGAATACGCCGGGCATGTACGCAGCAGGCCGGTAGCCAGTGGCACGACGCCGATCCAGCCCCACAGGCCGATAGCGCCACTCACGCTCAGGCCGATCAGTATCAAGCCGGCGGCGATGCGCAGGCTGCGGTCGATGGTGCCAACATTGGTGTTCATGATGAGCTCCAGAGTTAAAGGCCGCGCCGGCGTTGCAGCGCGGTGAACAACAACATCCCGGCCAGCATGGCCGGAACGAAAACGATGATTTGCCAATGGCCGCTGAACAAAATGGCCAGCGCCGGTCCCGGACAGATCCCGGCAATCCCCCAACCGATGCCGAACAGCAGACTGCCGCCGATCAGGCGCGGATCCAGCTCGCGCTTGGACGGTATTTGCATCGGCGCGCCCAGCAACGATTGCGCACGCCCCTTGGCCCAGGCCAGCGGCCCCGCGGCGACCGCGATGGCGCCAATCATCACCAGCGCCAACGATGGATCCCAGGCACCGGCCAGATCGAGAAAGCCCAGCACCTTGGCCGGATTGGCCATGCCGGCCAGCAGCAGGCCAATCCCGAACAGCACACCGGCCAGCAACGCACTCAGCTTGCGCATGTTCAACCTCCCAACAGATGACGTAGGACAAAGACTGTGGCGAACCCGGCGGCCATGAAGCCGAGCGTCGCCACCAGCGAACGCGGCGATAGCCGGGAAACGCCACAGACGCCATGACCGCTGGTACAACCGGAGCCGTAGCGGGTACCCACACCGACCAGCAGGCCGGCCACCAACAAGCTTAGCCAACCACTCTGAAACTCGATCGTCGGCAGCACGCTGAACAGGCCCCAGAGCAGCGGCGCCAGCAGCAGGCCGAGGAGGAACATACCCTTCTCCGCCCGACCCTCGCCCCCTTCCAGCACCGAGCCCAGCAAACCGCTGATACCCGCGATGCGGCCGTTGCACAGGACAAACAAACTGGCTGCCAGGCCGATCAACGCACCGCCCGCGAGAGAGCTCCAGGGCGTGAAATTCAACCAGTCGATAGTGAGCCCACCGACAGCGATGCCATCGATACTCATGCGGTTTCTCCTGCGCAGAACAACTGATACAGCGTATTGATCACCGCCAAGGCGGCCGGGCTGCTGATCCGGTAGTGGATCTGCTTACCTTCGCGACGGGTTTCCACCAACCCTTCACGCCGCAATACCGCCAACTGCTGCGACAGCGTCGGCTGCTGGATACCGAGCAGGCTTTCCAGCTCGCTGACATTGCGCTCGCCTTGCGATAGCTGGCAAAGCAGCAGCAGGCGATCTGGATTGGCCAGAGCCTTGAGCAACTGCCCCGCCGCCGCGGCATTGGCGCGCAACTGCTGGACATCGAGTGTCTGTTCGGGAGCGTTCATGGCCGGCCTCAATTAAACTAAAAACAATATGTTCTTTTATATATTATTCTGCAAGCAGTAATCCACAACACCTCTCTCCGGGCGAGATCTGACTTGGCGATGGCACCCGCAGAAAGCGCCCCGGATTGCACACCCGCTCTCGTAGGATGAGCGCAGCGATACCCATCGACGATCAATCGCCGCTACGTAGCCGGATAAACCCGGGCGCAATCCAGGGCCCACGGTATTAAACGTTATCGGCTACACAGCCACGAAAAAGCCCGGAACAGAGTCCGGGCTTATTTGTGTTTCACCGCTGAACAGGATGCAACTGCTCAGCCGCGCTCGGCAGCCCCTCTAATCAAGGGGCAGCGGTCAGAACAACGGCAGGGTGTAGCTGACGATCAGGCGGTTTTCGTCGATGTCGTTGGTGAAGTTGGAACGCACCATCGCATTGCGCCAGCGCACGCCCAGATTCTTCAGCGCGCCTTCCTGGAAGACGTACATCAGCTCGGTGTCGCGCTCCCATTCCTTGCCGTCGCCGGCAGCGCCCAGGTCGACATTGTCGCCGGTCAGGTAGCGGGTCATGAAGGTCAGGCCGGGGATGCCGACGCTGCCAAAGTTGAAGTCGTAGCGCGCCTGCCAGGACGTCTCGTCCTTGTTGGCGAAGTCACTGATCTGCACATAGTTGACCAGGAACGGGTCGGTGCTGGTGGCCAGGTAGGCAAAACCGGTGTCGCCGCTCATCTTCTGATAGCCGAGGCCGACGCTGTGCCCTGCCAGGCCATAGGTGAGCATCGCCCCCAGCGCCTTGTTGTCGACGTTGCTGCGGCCATCATCGGTGGAGCGTGCGTAACGCAGATCGGCCTTCAGGCTCTGAGCTTCGCCCAGCGGCAGTACATGCACCAGGTTGAAAGAGTTCTGCTTGTACAGGTCTTCCAGGTTCGAGTAGTAGTACGCGGCCGTCAGGTCCTTGGTGACCTTGTAGTTGCCGCCGAGGAACTGGAAAGAATCAGTAGTCTTGTCGCCGGTAACAGTGATGCCGCGACGACCGCCAGTGGTCATCGACAGGTCTTCGAAGTCCCCCGAGTTGCGGTTGTTGACCTCGGTGATATAACCGCCATCCAGGGTCAGGCCTTCGATTTCCTGGGACAGCAACTGGCCACCCTTGAATACCTGCGGGGTCAGGCGGCTGTCGCTGGAGGCGATGGCCATGTTCTTGAACTGCATGCTGCCGACACGCAGGGTGGTCTTGGACAGCCTGGCCTTGCCGGCCACCGCCAGGTCGGACGAGTAGTCCTGCGAACCACCCGAACGATCCGGCACCAACAGACCACTGCCGGCGGTACCACCACCGGAGTCCAGTTTGAAACCGAGCATGCCGATGGTGTCGATACCGAAACCTACGGTGCCCTCGGTATAGCCGGAGTCCATGCGCAGAATGAAGCCTTGCGCCCATTCTTCCTGCTTAGCCTGGCTGGGGGTCGGATCGCCTGCCTGACGGAAGTCACGGTTGAAGTAGAAGTTGCGGGCTTCGAGGCTGGCCTTGCTGTCCTTGATGAATTCAGCGTTGGCGACTTGGCTCAGGGACAAGCCCAGGGTGCCGGCAGCAATGGCCAGCGCCAGGGAGGTCTTTCTCATTATGGTTTTCTCCAGTGTTTTAAGGGTGACACTTCGGCACGGGCGCAGGCTTCGACCACGAAGAGGCAGGCACGCACCGAATTCGTTGATTCCCCCCCAGCGGGCCTCGCCAGCTAGGCAGCCGAACAGGCGCCAGAGCAAGCGGGCCAACGCTGGGGCGAACAAAAATCAGGGGTGTACGGTGCCGCGCAGAGCAAATGTCAAAGGAGCAGGCGGATCGTCAGCCAAACGGAAGAATGTCATCGGCGGTCTCTTCATTTTTATTGTGTGCCGGCCCTGCAGGCCGATCAGTGCGTCGAAGAGCCTAAGGCAGTTACTGTGCCAGTCTCCGGCCGCCGAGCAGCAACACCTCTAGCGCGGGACTTTGGCTGGAGCACACGGACTCCATTGCAGAGTCGCGGGAAGAACAAACAGGCGGATTATCGCCGACCACAAGCGCGCTAACGGCGGATTTTCGCCAAGCGCGCCATGCCCAATCAGTCGAGCACGATCTGATTCTTGCCTTGGCGCTTGGCCTGATACATCGCCGCATCGGCGCGCGCAAATAGCATATCCAGGCTCGAGTCGTCCCCACGCAAGCTGGTCAACCCCTGGCTCACCGTGATGCCGAACGCCGTCTGCTGGTGACTGAAGCGCAAACGCTGCACCTCTCGCTGCAAGCGCTCGGCGACCTGCTCGGCCAGCGCTGGCTCGCAGCCCGCAAACAACGCGGCGAATTCTTCACCGCCGATGCGGCCGAACAGATCACCACTGCGCACCACCAACGCGCCGCAACTGGCCAGGCGTTGCAATACCTGGTCGCCCATCTGATGACCGTAGCGGTCGTTGATCTGCTTGAAGTCGTCGATGTCGAGCAACAGGAAGGCCAATGGACTGCCAAACTGGCGGGCGTGCTCGAACTCACGCTGGGCACACTCGAAGAAGTGCCGACGGTTGCTGCTCTGGGTCAGCACATCGGTGGTCGCCAGGCGATGCAGCTCGCCTTCCAGTTGTTTCTTGTCGGTGATGTCTTCGGCGATGCCGACGATGATCTGCGCCTGCTCGGCCTCACTCGAGCGACTGAAGAAGCATTTGTCGCTGAGCCAGCGCAACTGCCCGTCGGCCCGAATGATGCGGTACTCGCGGACTTCCACCGCCCCGGTTTCCAGGACCTTGGCCAGGCTCTCGGCGGCGTATTCCAGGTCGTCCGGGTAGATGCTGTTGCGCCATTCGCCATAATCGGCCAACAACAACGCGGCAGAACGGCCAAAAATACGCTCGTAGGCCGGGCTGACGTAGATCACCCGCTGCGCCTGCCAGTCGAACGCCCAGAGCACCGCGTTGACGCTACCAAGCAGGGTGCTGAAGAGCCGCTCGCGCTCACGCAGGCGCGTGACTTCGGCACGACTGTGCAGCAGCGCCAGGGTCAAGTCTTCCAATTGCTGCGTTGAGTTGCTGCGTTCGTCCATAACAACCGCCAGCCTGGTGAGTGTTGGAGCTATCAGCGCAGCATAGTGGGTGGCGGCCGCGGAAAACAAAAAGCCCGCCGAACGGCGGGCTTTGCCAGGCAATCAGCCGCGGTCAGGCGACGGCGACCGGGCGCAGCGAATAGGTCTTCAGCTGCTCGGCAAAATCACGCAGCGACTGGATACCGCTGGCCTCGGCTTCATGGATCCACTGCTTGATCGCTTCGAGCATGTCATGCCCATTGGTGCTGGTCTTGAGCCATATTTGCTGCAGCGCCAGGCGCTTCTCATAGATCACCTTGAGCGCCTGACTCTGCGCCAGCATGGCGTCGATACGCGCCTGCTGCTGGTCGTGCAACAGGCTCGGCTCGCGGCCCAGCAGGCGCTTGGCGCGGTGGAACTGATGGCGCACAGAGGCATCGGCCTTGGCCAGCTCCTGCTTGACCAGCGGACCGATCACCAGCTTGCGGTACTGCGCCATGATCTGGAAACGGTTGTTGAGGATCGCCATGGCGGTGTCCATGTCCAGATGGCGTTTGCCCTCGATGCGATGGGCGATCGGCGCCACGCGCTGCACCTTGGCCAGCCCGAACAAGCTGAACAGCTGGATCCAGGCCCAGCCCATGTCGAACTCCCACTTGCGCACCGACAGCTTGGCCGAGTTGGGATAGGTATGGTGATTGTTGTGCAGTTCTTCACCGCCGATCAGGATGCCCCAGGGCAGCAAATTGGTGGCGGCGTCGCGGCATTCGAAGTTGCGATAGCCGATGGCATGACCGAGACCGTTGACCACCCCGGCCGCCCAGACGGGAATCCACATCATCTGGATCGCCCAGACGCTGATGCCGATCACGCCGAACAGCGCCAGGTCGATGAGCGCCATCAGGATCACGCCGCCAAAGGTATAGCGCGAATAGAGGTTGCGCTCGACCCAGTCGTCCGGGCAGTTCTTGCCGTAGATGCGCAGGGTATCCGGGTTCTTCGCCTCTTGCTGATAGAGCTCGGCGCCGGTGCGCAATACCGTGCCCAGGCCCTTGATCACCGGGCTGTGCGGATCGTCGACGGTTTCGCACTTGGCGTGGTGCTTACGGTGGATGGCGGTCCATTCGCGGGTGTTCTGCCCCGTGGTCAACCACAGCCAGAAACGAAAGAAGTGTTTCAGCGCGGGATGCAGTTCCAACGCGCGATGGGCCGAATAGCGGTGCAGGTACACCGTGACGCCGACAATGGTGATGTGCGTCATCACCAGAACGACCGCGATCAACTGCCAGACCGACAGGTCAAGAAAACCGTTGTACCACATGAGCCGGGTGCCTCTTGAAAGGAAAACATGGCGTGCCCGAGAGACTCAGGCCACAGTGCATTATCCCTGACACGGATCAGAAAACCAGTTGGTCTTTTAGATAACAATGCCGAGCCGCTGCCTGCACTACTATCACAGTGCCCAACTAAAAGAGCCGATCGACACCTTATGAACCTACCCCAAGGAGCGGTTCGCCTGACCCTGACCTACCTGCTGGCTGCCGGACTGTGGGTCCTCTTCAGTGATGCCCTCCTGGCCAGCCTGGAACTGCCTGCCGAACGTGCCAAACAGGTGCACCTGCTCATGGGGCTGTGCTTCGTCCTGCTCAGCAGCGCCCTGCTGTATCTGATCCTGTGCTCCCACCTGCGTCTGCAGGCACGCCTGCGCAGAACCCTGCGCGCCAGCGAAGAGCGCCTGAACCTGGCCCTGAAATCAGCCAAGGAGGGTTTGTGGGACTGGGATCTATGCAGCAACGGGGTATTTTTCTCGTCGGGCTATGCCACCCTGCTCGGCCTGCAACCCGAAGCACTGGGCAACACCCGGGGCCGCTGGTTGCAGCAACTGCACCCCGACGACCTCGCCCAGCATGAGAAAACCATCGCCACTATCCTGGACAACGCCAGCCAGGAGGCGTTCGAGGTGACCTTGCGCATGCGCCACCAGAATGGCGACTACCGCTGGATCCAGTCACGCGGGCAGTTGCAACTCGACGCTCAGGGCCGACCGGAGCGCTTTATCGGCACCGCCAGCGATATCAGCCAACGCCGCGCCAATGAACACAGCCTGCGCCAGGCCGCCGCCGTGTTCGATGCGACCCAGGACGGGGTGCTGGTCACCGACTGCAACCAGCAAATCGTCCACGTCAACCCGGCCTTTACCCGCATCACCGGCTACAGCCCCGAGGAAATTATCGGTCGTCAGCCCAGCGTCCTGAGCTCGGGTCGGCATGACCAGGCGTTCTACCAACGCCTGTGGCACGCGCTGGCTGGCCGGGGCAATTGGAGCGGAGAAATCTGGAACCGCCGCAAGAACGGCGAAATTTACCCACAGTGGCAGCGCATCCGCGCCATTCACGACGAGCAAGGCGAGCTTAGCCACTACGTCGCGGTGTTCTCCGACATCAGCGCGTTGAAGCGCTCGCAGGGCGAACTGGACCACCTGGCCCACCATGACCCGCTGAGCGGTCTGCCCAACCGCCTGCTGTTCACCGAGCGGGTCGAAAACGCCATCAAACGCGCCAAATCCGCACAACAAGGTGCGGTGCTGCTGATCGACCTCGATCACTTCAAACACATCAATGAAAGCCTGGGCCACAACATCGGTGACCTGCTGCTCAAGGCGGTCGGCGAGCGGCTGGCCGCACAACTGGGCGAAGGCATGACCCTGGCGCGCCTCGGCGGTGACGAGTTCGGCCTGCTCTGCGAGCACTGCCTGGATGCCTCCCAGGCTGCCAGCCTGGCCCAGCAACTGCTGAACAGCCTGGGGGCGCCTTTCAACCTCGACCAACAGGAGTTCTACATCAGCGCCAGCATCGGCATCAGCCTGTTTCCCGGCGATGCCGAAAACCTCGAGCAGGTCCTGCGCAATGCCGACTCGGCGCTGTCCAAGGCCAAGAGCAGCGGGCGCGAAGGCTACGCCTTCTACACCCTGGAGCTGACCGAGTTCGCCCGCCACCGCGTCGAGCTAGTCAGCGCCCTGCACCACGCGCTGGATAACCAGGAACTGCGCGTCTACTACCAACCTTTGCATGATCTGGCCAGCGGCGAGCTGATCGGTGCCGAGGCGCTGGTACGCTGGCAGCATCCGCAACGCGGCCTGGTAGCCCCCGGGGAGTTCATCCCGGTCGCCGAAGACAGCGGCCTGATCGGCGCCATCGACGCCTGGGTCCTGCAACAAGCCTGCCGGCAGATGGTCCGCTGGCAACATCAAGCCCAGGCGCCACGGTTCGTCGCCGTCAACGTCTCCAGCCGGCTGTTCAGCCGCGGCGGGCTGGATCTGCAGGTGGCCCAGGTGCTGGCCGACACCGGCCTGGACCCCGCCTACCTGGAGCTGGAAGTCACCGAAAGTACGGTGATGGACAACCCGGATGCTGCCTTGGCGTTGCTCGAGCGCCTGCGGGCCCTGGGGATCCGCCTGGCCATCGACGACTTCGGCACCGGTTACAGCTCCCTGGCCCGGCTCAAGCGCCTACCCGTGCACAAACTCAAGCTCGACATAAGTTTCGTCCGCGGCCTGCCCCACGACAACGACGATGCCGCGATTACCCGCGCGGTGGTGGCCTTGGGCCACAGCCTGGACCTCAAGGTTCTGGCCGAGGGTATCGAACGGCCGGAGCAGATGGAGTTTCTCCGCCAGATCGGCTGCGACTATGGTCAAGGTTATCTGTTCGGCCGGCCACAACCGGTCGAACCTGCCCCGGAACCAGCCGTAGCGGCGCTCTGATCAATCAAGCATCATGGCCAGCAGAACCAGGGAAGAACTGAGACCTATGCGGGTATTGATTCTCGAAGACGATCACTGGATCGCCGATCTGCTCAAACAGATCGTACTGAGCCTGCGCCCGAGCGCCGAGATCGTCTGCCTGGGCAGCGTGGCCGAGGCGCTGGCGGACTGGCAACAACAGCCCAGCGACCTGGTAATCGTCGACTGGAACCTGCCGGATGGCGAAGGCACTCGACTGCTCAAACAGGTGCACCAGCACAACCGCGAAGTACCGCTGGTGATGATCACCGGCCGCACCGACCGCAGCAGCGTGGTAGAAGTCCGCGCACTGGGCGTCAGCGCCTTCATCAGCAAACCCTTCCGGGCCTCGCACGTAGCCGCCAGCCTGGACGAGTTGCTGCCTGTGGCTGCGGCAGAGAATCACGCGCCCCGCGCCGTCAGCGACGAAGACTTCCTGACTTACCTGCAACGACTGCCGGCCGACGAGCTGGATATGCCCCTGAGCAAGGGCATCCGCGATCGCCTCCTGCAAAGTTTCAAGGGCGAGCAACTGAGCCTGCGCGAGCTGGCCGAAGACTGGCGCCACGACCCGGCCCTGAATGCCAGGCTGCTGACCGTGGCCAACAGCAGCGCCTACAACGGTGCAGGCCGCCCCTGCATCAGCCCGCTAGAAGCGCTGCAGAAACTCGGCGCGGCGACCAGCCTCAATCTAGCCATGGCCATGGCACTGCGCCAGTCCAGCGCCCTGGATAACCCGCTGTTGCGCAGGCTTGCCGAGGGCCATCTGGATGCCTGCGAACGCCTGGCTGAAACCAGCATCGCCCTGGCCCGCCAGTGCAACCTAGATCCGGCGCCGTTTCATTGCGCGGCACTGCTGCACCGCATGGGCGAGCTCGGCGTGCTCTACCTGGCCCAGGCCTGGGAAAATCGCGGCCATAGCCTCAGCGAGGAGCCGCTATTGCTGGCCCTTGGCCAATTCAGTGCACCCTTCGCCATTGCCATGAAAGTACGCTGGCAGCTGCCCATGGCCCTGCGCGAACTGATTGGCGCCTGCTATGCCCTGCCCAACATCAGTGTCAAGCGCGAGGTAGTACTCATGCGTCTGGCCGCCTGTGAACAGGATCCCACTGCCGACAGCAAGGACCAGGCCCGTCTGCGCCGCCTTGCCGGGCTGGCCTGAATGCAGCCAGTTCGCTCAGGATGTTGCGCATGAACACCAGGAAAGTATCCGCCGCGATCCGCTGGATAGTCGGCCTCGGCAGCCTCGCCCTGGCGCTGTTCTTTGCCGCTCTGGGCTGGCTCGCCCTGAACGATCGGGAAACCTTCTGGCAACTGCAGATGACCAAGCAGGCCGATTTTCAGCGCCAGGCCCTGCACAGCTCCCAGCGGCGCCAGCGCGATCAGGCGCAGCTGCTGGCCGAGAGCATTGCCGCCGACTCCTGGGTCATCGAACTGGTGCGCCAGGCCTATGCCCTGCACAACGGCAACAACCCGGACCAGGCCGCTGCGAAGGCCATCCGCAACCAGCTCTACACCCGCCTGGCTCCACGCTGGCGCCACCTGCAGACCAGTCATCCATTCAAGCTCTACATCCACCTCGCGCCCACGGCAGAAGTGCTACTGCGCGTGCATCAACCCACGCAGTTTGGTGACCAGCGCAACGGCCATCCTTCGATGCTCAGCGACGCCCTGCGTGACCAGCAAAACAAGGCCGGCCTGGATCTTGGCGCCGACAGCCTGGTGATGGGTGCGATAACCCTGCTGCAGGTGGAAGGCACACGCAATGCCGTAACCGTCGGCGCCGTGGAAGTCACCCAGAGCCTGCACAGCGATTTGCAGCAGCTGGATCAGGAACTGGATTCCGGCATCGCCTTGCTGGTCAAGCGCGCCGCGCAAGCGCCAGCGCTCAGCGCTGAAGGACTGCCTAGCCTGGCCGAGGACGCCGACGACTGGACCCTTGAAGGCTTCTCGCGCGGCCAGGTGCAGCGTTGGCAAACCCAACAGGTGTTGCCCGCACCTGCCGCCGGCAACACGATCAAACTGCTCGAAGATCAGGGTCGTACCTACCTGCTCAATCAAGTGCTACTGCCCGACTATTTGTCAGCCGTCACACCCAGTCAAAGCACCTCAGCCATCGCCCTGACCTGGCGCGATATCAGCGCACAGCTCGCGCGCCACCAGAGCGACCAGCACTGGCTGATCGGCAAATGGCTGCTGGCCTGGTTCGGCGCAGAAGCCCTGCTTCTGTTGCTGCTGCTGAGCACCCGTCACGCTAGCCAGGTATTGACCCGCCGCCACCGCGACGAGCTGCAGCACAAGCACCGGCAAAGCGAGCAGTCGCGTCAGTTGCTGGCGGTGATCGCTCAGGCCCAGGCGGCCTATATCACCGCACAAAACCAGCACGAATCCTTCAATGCGCTGCTTGAGCGCATCCTCGAACTGACCGCCAGCCAGTTCGGCTTCATCGGCGAAGTGCTTGAGGATGAACAGGGCGCGCCCTACCTGCACACCTACAGCATCAGCAATATTGCCTGGGACAGCGCCAGTGCCGCGTTCTATGCCGAACGCTCGGCGCAGGGCATGGAGTTCCGCAATCTCGACACGCTGTTCGGCCAGGTGATGCGCAGCGGCGAGGCGCTGATCAGCAATCAGCCTGCGCAGCATCCACATAGCGGCGGTTTACCTGCCGGGCATCCGCCGCTGCTGGCATTTGCCGGCCTGCCCATTCATGCCCATGGTCGGCTGGTGGGTATGCTCGGCCTGGCCAACTGCGCCGATGGTTATCAGGACGCCCTGGCCGAGCAGCTGCAACCCTTGCTCGCCACCCTGGGTCAGTTGATCGAGGCGCTGCGCCGCGACGTGCAACGCGAACAGGCGCAGCAGCATCTGCAGCGCCAGCAAGCGGCCCTGCGCGCACTCAACGAGATTGCCGCCCTGCCCACCCTGAGCAGTCAAGAACAACTGCGCCAGGCTCTGCAACTGGGCGCCAGCTTCTACCAGGTGCCACTGGCCATCATCAGCCAGATCGAGGCCGATGATTACCAGGTGCGGGTTCAAGTATCACCAGCGGGCGCCCTGAGTGACGGCCAGCACTTTCCCCTGGGCGACACCTACTGCAGCCTCACCCTGCACAGCGATGCAGTGCTGGCCATCGACTGCATGGGCCAATCGGCTCACGCCACTCACCCCTGCTACCCGCTGTTTGCCCTGGAAACCTATATCGGCACCGCCATCTGGGTCGCGGGCCAGCGTTTCGGCACGCTGTGCTTCGCCTCACCCGAGGTGCGCAGCCAGCCATTCGATGAGGCCGACCGCGAGTTCCTTCGTCTGTTCGCTCGCTGGGTCGGCGCCACCCTCGACCGCCAGCAGCAGGAGCAGACCCGGCAGACCCTGCTGGAGCGCCTGAAGGAGGCCCAGCAGATCGCCCGCCTGGGCCACTGGCAAGCCAATCTGCAGACTGGCGAGCTGGACTGGTCGGACACCATCTTCGCCATCTTCGGTTACGACCCTCAGGGTTTTACCCCGAACACCGAGGCTTTCAAGCGCTCTGTGCACCCCGAGGATCGGGCCCTGGTCGAGGCCAGCGAACAACGGGCGCTGGCAGGCGGCTTACACGACGTGGTGCATCGCATCCTGCGCCCCGATGGCGAGGTCCGCTGGGTGCATGAACTGGCCCGCCTGCAACCCGACGAACAGGGCCGCATGACCCGCCTGGCCGGCACCGTGCAGGACGTCAGCGAGCTCAAGCAGCGCGAAGCTCAGGTGCAAGAGGCCCGCGCCTTCCTCCAGGCCGTGCTCGACTCGGCTACCGGGGTCTCCATCATCGCCACCGATGCCAGCGGGGTGATCAGTCTGTTCAATCCTGGCGCCGAACTGCTCCTCGGCTATCGGGCCGCAGAGGTGGTTGGCCAGCACTCACCGATGCTGTTTCACCAGCCCGAAGAGGTGCGTGCCCGCGGCCGCGAACTGAGCCACGAGCTTGGCCGCGAGATCCAGGGTTTCGAGGTGTTCGTCGCCAATATCCAGGGCGGCCATGCGAAAACCCAGCAGTGGACCTATATCCGCAAAGACGGCGAACAACGCATCGTCAACCTGACGATCAACGCCATCCGCAACGAGCAAGACAGTATTCACGGCTACCTCGGCATTGCCACCGATCTCAGTGCCTTGCAGCAGGCTACCCGCGCCCTGCAAAAAAGCGAAAGTCGCTTCCGCGGCATGGTCGCCAACCTGCCCGGGGTGGTCTACCGCTGCCGCCACGATGGCGACTGGACCATGCGCTTCATGGGCGATGAAATCGAGCAACTGAGCGGCTACCCGGTCAGCGACTTTATCGACAACCGGGTACGCAGCTATGCCAGCGTGGTTCACCCGCACGACCGCGCCAGCACCTACGACATCCAGGCGCAAATCTTGCGTCAGGACGTCTTCGAGCTGACCTATCGCTTGCAGCACGCCGATGGTCACAACGTCTGGGTACGGGAAAAGGGCCGCGGCGAATACGACAATCAGGGCAACCTGCTGTGGCTGAACGGATTCATCTGGGACATCAGCGAACGCAAGCAGATCGAAGACGAACTCAAGCTCAGCCAGCAACTGTTCAGCAGTGCCTTCAACACCGCGCCCCAGGGCATGGCCCTGGTCAGTCCCGAGGGGCGCTGGCTGGAAGTCAACGACGAGCTCTGCCGCATGCTCGGCTACAGTCGCGCGCAATTGCTGGCCAGCGACTTCCAGCAGATCACCCACCCCGACGACCTGACCACCGACCTGGAGAATGTCGAGGCGCTGCTGGCCGGACGGAGCAATGGCTATCAGATGGAAAAGCGTTACCTGGATCGCCAGGGCCGGACCATCTGGGTACTGCTCAGCGTCTCGCTGGTGCGCGATGACGATGGCCGACCGGTGCACTTCATCTCACAGATTCAGGACTTCAGCGAACGGGTCGCCGCCGAGCGCGCCGTCCGCGAACGCGAGCACTACCTGCACACCCTGCTCGACAACGTCTTGGACGCCATCATCACCATCGATGAACAGGGCAACATCGATACCTTCAACCGCGCCGCGGAACAGCTGTTCGGCTACGGCCTGGCCCAGGTGGCAGGCCGCAACGTCAGCCTGCTGATGCCCGAACCGGAGCGCTCGGCCCACGATGGTTACCTGGCGCGTTACCAGCAAACCGGCGAGACCCGGCTGATCGGCACGGTGCGCGAGTTTAAGGGCCTGCGCCGCAATGGCGAGCAGTTCGCCATGGAGCTGGCCGTGTCGCAGATCAGCCACCAGGGCCAGCGGCGCTTCATCGCGGTAATCCGCGATATCAGTGAACGCAAGCGCATCGAACAGATGAAAAGCGAGTTCGTCTCCACCGTCAGCCACGAACTGCGCACCCCGCTGACCGCCATCGCCGGCTCCCTCGGCCTGATCAACGGTGGCGTGCTCGGCGCGGTGCCGGCGGCCATGCAGCAGATGCTGACGATTGCCCAGGACAACAGCCAGCACCTCAGCCAGCTGATCAACGACCTGCTGGACATGGACAAACTGGTGGCCGGCAAGATGCCGATCGAGCTGAACGAGCAGCCCCTGCAGCCATTGCTCGCACAGGCCATCGCGCAGAACCAGCCGTATGCCAGCCAGTATCGGGTGCAGCTGCAGCTGCTCGATACCCTGCCGGCCACCCAAGTACGGGTCGACAGCCAGCGCCTGGCCCAGGTACTGGCCAACCTGCTGTCCAATGCGGCCAAGTTCTCGCCCGCCGGACAGCCTGTCGAGGTTGCCGTGCAACAACGCGGTGACCAGGTGCGGGTCAGCGTGCGCGACCACGGCCAAGGTATTCCCGAGGCATTCAAGGCGAGCATCTTCGCCAAGTTCTCCCAGGCCGATGCCAGCAATACCCGGCAGAAAGGCGGCACCGGCCTGGGTCTGGCGATCAGCAAGGAGCTGATCGAACGCATGGGCGGGCAGATCGGCTTCGACTCGCTCGCAGGCCAGGGCGCGACCTTCTGGTTCGAACTCCCCGATGCGAGGCTGGCATGAGCAGTGTCACCCAACAAACGGCCCGCTCGCAGCGCCGCCAAACGCTGAACTGGGCTATCAGCCTGGGCCTGCTGCTGGTGCTGGTGCTGGGCGTCGAACTGTTACTGCAGCAATATGCCTTGCGTCAGCTGCAAGCCAACCAGCAAGCGCTCGCAGCCCATACCGGCGAAGTGCGTGTGGTGCTGCTCGCCGAACTGAATGCCACCTTGCACCTCGCCAGTGGCCTGGCCGCCTATATCCCGGCCAAGCAGGGCCAGATAGATCCACAGGAACTCAAACCCTGGCTGGAGGGGCTGCTCCAGCAAGGTCGACACATTCGCAATATCGGCCTGGCGCCAGACAATCGCGTCGCCTTGGTCTACCCGCTGGCCGGCAACGAAGCCGCGCTCGGCCTTTATTATCCCGATCAGGCCGAGCAATGGCCCGCGGTGGAGCGCATCATCGCCAGTCGCACCGCCAATCTCGACGGCCCGCTGCAATTGGTTCAGGGCGGGACAGGCCTGATCTATCGAGTGCCGGTATTTCTCGATGACCAGCGCTACTGGGGCATGATCAGCACGGTCATCGACTTCGACCAGCTGTATGCCCAGGTTGAGGAGATTGCCCGCCAGCAAGGCATTGCGATCAGCCTCCAGCCACTTGCCGAGCCGGCCAGCGCCAGCCTGGCGCAGACCGCAACCGAGCCTGACGCCGTCCACGTCAAGCTACCGATTGTGCTTGCCGGCGCCAACTGGCAACTTGAGGCCCACTACCTGATCGCGCCCAAACCTCTGCCTGCCTGGCTACGTCTGCTGGGCTGGAGTCTGGCGCTGATCTGCACCGCCCTGGTCAGCCTGGCGCTGCACGGCCAGCACCGCCAGGCCAGCCTGCTGCTGGCGCTCAATCAGAGCCAGCAACAGTTTCTCGATGCCTTTGACATGACGCCGATGGGCTTGGCCCTGCTCGATCAACACGGCTGTCTGCTGGCCGCCAACCAGGCCCTTTGCCAGCTGCTGCAACGCAGCCCCGCCACGCTGCGCCACCAGCACCTACGACAATTCTGCGCGGCGTCCTGTCACCCGCAGTTGAACGCAGAATTGGCGGCAACAACGCCAGGGCACAACCGCAGCTGGCAACAAAACCTACTCGATGCCCGGGGCGAGCCCGTCGCCGTGATGCTCAGTGCCGCGGTCCTGAGTGGCGGCCTGGAGACTGACGCAACCCGCATTCTGCATATCCAGGACATTCGCGAGAGCAAACGCCTGCTGCACCTGCAAAACGAATTCATCTCCACCGTCAGCCATGAGCTGCGCACTCCGCTGACCGCCATCATCGGCCCGCTGGAGCTGATCAATGCCGGCGCGCTGGGCGAGGTGCCGGAGGCTTTGCAGCCCATGCTGCAGATCGCCCAGCACAATAGTCAGCGCCTGGTCACGCTGATCAACGACCTGCTGGACATCGGCAAGCTGGCGGCTGGCAAGATGCGGTTCGATGTCCAACCACTGACCCTGCAGCCACTGATCGAGCAGGCCCTGCACAGCAACCAGGCGTATGCCGAGAACTATGGGGTCCATCTGCGTCAGCTCGCCAACTGCGCGGACCGGGTCAGGGTCGACGCTCACCGCCTGCAGCAGGTGCTGGCCAACCTGCTGTCCAACGCCGCCAAATTTTCCCCGCGCGGCGGCGCCGTCGATCTTTATACCGAACGCCGCGGCCAGCATCTGCGCCTCAATGTGCGTGATCGCGGCCCGGGGGTTCCGGCAGCGTTTCAAGAGCAGATTTTTCAAAAATTCGCCCAAGCCGACGCTTCCGACACCCGCCAGAAGGGCGGCACCGGGCTAGGCCTGGCGATCAGCAAAGAGCTGATCGAGCGCATGGGCGGGCGCATTGGCTTCGATTCGCTGCCGGGCCAAGGCGCTACCTTCTGGCTCGAGCTGCCACTGGCCGAATCGGCCACAACGGATCTACCGGCATGAGCTGCGCCCTACTGGAACGCCCAAGCAAGCGCTTATCGGCATGCCGGGAAACCGCACACCACGTCGCACCGCTGCGCCAGCGCGCTAAGGACAAGCCATGCACACCCCCCTGAACCTGGCGAACGCCGCCTTCTGCGATGAGGGCCGCAAGTTGCTGGAGGAGACACAGGGCATTGCCTGGCTGGAAAAACCGTTCGACGAGGCGCAACTGTTGGCGAGCCTGGAGCAATCCATCACGGCCGCAGCCAAGCGTCACAGCCCGGAGGGCAGCAACCATGACTCGACGCAGTAGGCAGTACCGGCCACGGCGCCAGCCCTCCTGGCCGGCACACTCACCCCGCGCAAGGACCTGCAGATGAACCGAACCCCCACGGGGCCGACCTTGCCCTTCGACGAAGCCGCGCGGCTCGCCGAGCTCCAGCTGTACCAGTTGCTCGACACGCCCGCCGAGGAGGCCTTCGACGACCTCTCCCAGCTCGCCGCGCAACTCTGCGACGCGCCCATCGCCCTGGTCTCGCTGCTCGACGAGCAACGCCAGTGGTTCAAGAGCAAAGTCGGCCTGGACGTCTGCGAGACGCCCCGCGAGCAGGCTTTCTGCGCCCATGCGATCCTCGCCCAGCAGTTGTTCGAAATCCCCGACGCCCTGGAAGACCCGCGCTTCGCCAACAACCCGCTGGTCACCGGGGCGCCACATATTCGCTTCTACGCCGGCATCCCGCTGACCACCAGTCGCGGACACAACCTCGGCACCCTCTGCGTGATCGACCGCCAGCCGCGTCAATTGACCACCCCGCAGCGCGACGGTCTGCGCCGCCTCGGCCGCCAGGTCGTGCGCCTGTGCGAGCTGCGCCTGAACCTGCACCAGCATGCCGAGCAGGCGGCGCTGCAGCGCGCCATCCTCGCCAGCGCCGGCAGTGCGATCATTGCCACCACGCCCACGGGCGAGATCAGCAGCGTCAACCCGGCCGCCGAACACTTGCTCGGCTACGCCCAGCAGCACCTGCTCGGCCGCCCCTTTGCCACCGCCCTGCTCGACCCCAAGCAACTGGCGGGCCGCACCGAGGCGCTCGGCCAGGAATGCGAGCAGACCATCGGCGCGGACTTCTCTGTGCTGGCCGCACATGCCGCGCGCGGCCAGGACCAGCCGCGCGAATGGTCCTTCGTTCGCCAGGACGGCCGCCAGCTGCCGGCCTTGCTAACAGTCTCCGCGGTACGCGACGAGGGCGGAGTCCTGCTCGGTTACGTCGCCATCGCCCAGGACCTGAGCCAGCGCGAACAAGCCCTGCAGCGCCTGCGGCAGATCGCCGCGCAGTTACCCGGCATGGTGTTCCAGGCGCTGTTGTCCGAGCGGGGCACGGTGCGCTTCCCCTACGCCAGCGAGGGCATAGTCGACATCTACGGGCTGACCCCGGCCGATGTCCGCGAGCATAGCAAGGCCGTGTTCGCGGCCATCCATGAGGACGATCGCGCCAGCGTTGCCGACGCCATACGCGACTCGGCCAGAACGCTGAGCCAATGGCACCAGGAATACCGCGTGCGCCATCCCAGCAAGGGCCTGATCTGGGTCGAAGGCAAAGCCACTCCCCTGCGCCAGGCCGATGGCTCGGTGATCTGGCATGGGGTGATCAGCGACATCAGCGCGCGCAAACACCAGGAGCAGGAACTGGAACAGCAGCAGGAAATGAACCGGCGCCTGCTCGAGGCGCTCGCCGAGGGGGTGATCGCCTGCGATGCCCAGGGCCAATTAACCCTGTTCAACGATACCGCCCGACAATGGCATGGCACCGATGTCAGCCTGCTCGCACCCGAGCAATGGGGCGACTATTACGACCTGTTCGAGGCCGACGGCCAGACTCCGCTGGCCAGCACCAAGATCCCCCTGCTGCGGGCGCTGCAGGGCGAGCGGGTGCGCGACGCGGAAATCAGCATAGTGGTCAAGGGCCAGGCGCCCCGCTTCGTCACCACCAACGCCGACCCACTGTATGCCCCCGATGGCCGCCAGCTCGGCGCCGTCGCGGTGCTGCATGACATCACCGAGCGCAAGCGCAGCGAACGCATGCAGCGCGAGTTCGTCTCCACGGTCAGCCATGAGCTGCGCACACCGCTGACCTCGATCTCCGGCTCGCTCGGCCTGATCCAGGGCGGTGCGCTCGGCGAACTGCCGGAGAGCATGCGGCAGATGCTCGATATCGCCCATCACAACAGCCTGCGCCTGAGTCATTTGATCAACGACCTGCTGGACATGGACAAGCTGGTGGCCGGAAAGATGAATTTCCAGCTGCGTAGCCTGCAGCTGGACGCCCAGCTCGACGAGAGCCTGGCGAACAACCAGGCCTATGCCGACCAGCATGGCGTGCAGCTGGTGCAGGAGCGGGGCCCATCCCTCAAGGTGCGGGCCGATGCCATGCGCGTGCAGCAGGTGCTGGCCAACTTCCTCTCCAATGCCATCAAGTTTTCTCCGCCCGGCGCCCAGGTACGCCTGAACAGTGAACTGCGCGAGCAACGCCTACGGGTCAGCGTCAGCGACCAGGGCCCCGGTATTCCGACTGAATTCCGCGAGCGGATGTTTCAGAAATTTTCCCAAGCCGACGCCACCGACAGCCGGCAGAAAGGCGGCACCGGGCTGGGCCTGGCGATCAGCAAGGAGCTGATCGAACGCATGGGCGGGCGCATCGGCTTCGACTCGATCGAGGGCCAGGGGGCGACCTTCTGGTTCGAGTTGCCGCTGCTGGAGGCCACGAACCTGGCGAGCAACGCCGAAGAGGCTGAGCGACCCAGCTTGCTGGTGATCGAAGATGAAGCCGATATCGCCCAGCTGCTGCGCCAGTTCCTGAGCCACGCCGGCTACCGGGTGATGTTGGCCGCCAGCCTGGAGCAGGCCCGGACACTGCTGGCCGAGCACCGCTTCGCCGCCGTCACCCTGGACCTGCGCCTACCGGACGGCAATGGCCTGCAGTTGATCCGCGAGTTGCGCAACGATCCCGCCACCGAGGAGCTGCCGGTGCTGGTGATTTCCGCCGCCTGCGACGAGGGCCGGCTGAGTCTGAACGGCAGCTTCCAGGCCATCGACTGGCTGGACAAGCCGATAGACCGCCACAGCCTGCTGGCCCGCCTGCGTCAGGCCCTGCACGGGCTACCGGAAAGACCCCGGGTGCTGCATATCGAGGACGATCCCGACTTGCGTCAGGTGATTGCCGAACAGGGCCGCACGCTGGCCGATTTCGTCTCAGCCAGCAGCCTCACCGAGGCCCGCCAACTGCTCAGCCAAGGCAGCTACGACCTGATTTTGCTGGATCTCAGCCTGCCCGACGGCAACGGCCTGGAACTGCTCGAAGAAATCCACCAGCACCATCCTGGAGTACCCGTGGTGGTACTCTCCGCCCAGGACCTGCCGGCCGAGCGCCTCGGCCAGGTCGAGGCCACCCTAGCCAAATCGCGCACCAGTGCGCGACACTTCCTGCACTTGCTCGCCCGCCTACTACCCGCCATGGAGAATCGGCATGCCTGAACTGACCCGCATCCTGCACGTGGAAGACGACCCTTCAATCCAGGCCGTGGCCAAAGTCGCGCTGGAGGCCGTCGGCGGCTTTCGGGTACTCAGTTGCTCGTCCGGCCAGGAAGCGCTGGATCAGATCCAGGGTTTCGCGCCGGATTTCATCCTGCTGGATGTGATGATGCCCGGCATGGATGGTCCGCAAACCCTGATTAAACTCAGCGAGCTGGTGGACATCGGGCTGATCCCGGTGGCCTTCATGACGGCCAAGGTGCAGCCGGCGGAGATCGAGCACTACCGCAGCCTGGGTGCCCTCGACGTGATCATCAAGCCCTTCGACCCTATGCAACTGGCCGCCCAGGTCCGGCAAATTTGGAGCCGTGCACATGGCTGAACAACCCAGCCCGACCAGCGAACTGCAGCACCAGCTGCAACGGCTCAGCGAAAAATTCGCCGAGCGCCTGGTCCAGGAACTGCCCGAACTGGCCAGCAAGGCCAAACTGCTGCAAGCCGCCGACCACGAGACGCAACTGCAGCAACTGCGCAGCCTGCGCGATCAGCTGCACAAGCTGGCGGGCGCGGCCGGTACCTTCGGCTTCGCCAGCATCGGCCAACGTGCCCGTGAGCTCGAACAACAGGCCATGCACTGGCTGGAAAGCCTGCGCCTGAAGGATCAGGATCTGCAGGAATTCATCCACCAGTTGCAGCAGTTCGCCGCGCAAAGCGTGCAGAGCGAGGCGGCGGCGAAAAGCCCTGCCCGCCCGCAAAAACCGCTGAAAGCCGAGACGGACGTGCACTGTATCTACATCCTCGAGGACGAGGTCAGCATCGGCGAGAACATGCGCCTGACCCTGGGCAATTTCGGCTACCACGCCGAGCACTTCAGCCGTATCGCCGATTTCGACGCGGCGCTGCAACGGCGCCTGCCGGATGCGCTGATCATCGATGTCAACCTGGGCGATTCCGAGCAAACCGGCCTGGTGTATGCCGCTGCCCTGCAACAGCGCCTGGAGCAACCACTGCCGCTGCTGGTGATTACCACCGAGGACGACTTCGCCACCCACCTGGAGGCGGTACGGGTCGGCGCCATGGGTTACTTCACCAAACCGGTGGACATTCCCCAGCTGGAAAACCGTCTGGACCGCTGTTTCGCCCAACAGCAGGGCGAGCCCTACCGGGTGCTGATCGTCGATGACGACCACGACCTGGCCAGCCGCTACAGCCTGATCCTGCGCGGCGCCAACATGCTGGTGGAAGTGCTCGAAACCCCGGCGGGCATCTTCGAAGCCATGAGCCGTTTCAATCCGGAGGTGGTGCTGCTCGACGTCAACATGCCGGACTGCACCGGTCCGGAACTGGCGCAGATCATCCGCTTCAACGACGACTGGCTGCGGGTACCGATCATCTACCTGTCGGCAGAGACCGATATCACCCGGCAAATGAATGCCTTGATCAAAGCCGGCGACGACTTCATCACCAAACCCATCGGTGACAACGCCCTGGTCACCACCGTGTTCTCCCGGGCCCAGCGCGCCCGCCTGCTGAGCATCGCCCTGTCACGCGACAGCCTGACCGGCCTGCTCAAGCATGCCGACATCAAGGAGCAAGTCGGCATTGAGCTGGAACGCGCGCAACGCAGCGGCAAACCGGCCAGCGTGGCGATGCTCGATATCGACTTCTTCAAGAAGGTCAACGACAGCTACGGCCACGTCGCCGGTGACAACGTGATTCGCGCCCTGGCCAACCTGCTGCGCCAGCGCCTGCGCCGGGTCGATAGCCTGGGCCGCTATGGCGGCGAAGAGTTTCTCGTGGTGCTGCCCGATTGCACGGCCGATCAGGCTCTGCAGGTTCTCGATGAAATTCGCCAACGCTTTGCCGATCTGCAGTTCATCGCTGGCGACAGCGAGTTCTCGGTCACCCTGAGCGCCGGAATCGCCTCGACCGAGCAAGCAGCACAGGCTGCCGGTGAACTGCTGGAGCGGGCCGACCGCGCCCTTTATGTGGCCAAGCACGGCGGCCGCAATCAGGTCAGTCAATCCTGACCGAGCATCACTGATAGCAGGCGCAGCGCCTGGGCCGGGGCGGCTACATACTCGTTGGCCCGGCCAATTACACGCATCGACTAGCCGTTAGCGGCGGGTAGCTGACCCGTACGCGGGGTTATCGCTTGGCCTTATGAATTAAATAGTGTATTTTTTCATGAAATTTAATTATTTTAATTTCATGAGGCGCGCCATGTTCAAACAGTCCGCCCAGCATGTCGCCAGTTACTACGCACGCACCTTTCCCGCCCCGCTTGCCTTGCGGCCAATCCTGCAGGAGCGCCTGAACTGCGACGTCCTGATCATCGGCGCCGGCTTCAGCGGGCTGCACACGGCGCTGCGCCTGGCCCGGGCCGGCAAGCGGGTGATCCTGCTGGAAGCCAGCCGGGTGGCCTGGGCCGCTTCCGGGCGCAATGGTGGCCAGGCATTGCTCGGCTGGTCCTGCGACATGCCGCCGCTGGAGCAGGCACTTGGCCAGGAACGCACCCGCCGCCTGTGGGACAGCATGCGCTGGGCCGCCGCGGAGCTGCGCGAACTGCCACAACGGCACGGCTTCGACGTCGATTACCGGGTCGGCAGCCTGTGGGCCGCCGTGCAACAGCGACGCATCGCGCAACTGCGCGAAGCCCAGCGCGAAGCAGTGGAGAAGTGGGGCTACCCACACCTGCGTTTTATCGAGGGCGAGGAACTGCCCGAGTGGATCGCCAGTCCGCGCTACCTGGCCGCACTCTATGACCCCGAGGCCGCCCACCTCAACCCGCTGAAACTGGCCCAGGGCCTGGCCAGCGCCATCGAGCAGGCCGGCGGGCAGATCTTCGAACAGAGCCAGGTGCTGGATTACCACGCAACCAGCGCAGGCTTTGTCGCACGCACCGAACAGGGCGAAGTAGCCAGCGATGTGCTGGTGCTGGCCTGCAACGCCTATATCGATGGGCTGGATCGCCAGCTGGCCAATCGGTTGCTGCCAGTGGGCTCCTATCAGGTCGCCACGGCGCCGCTCGATCCCGAACTGGCACGCTCGCTGCTGCCACGCAACAGCTGCGTGATCGACAACCAGTTCGTCCCCGATTATTTCCGCCTGACCCCGGACCACCGCCTGCTGTTCGGTGGCGGCTGCACCTACCTGGGCGGTATCCCCAAGGACGTCGCCGGCGCCACCCGGCCCTACCTGGAGCGGGTATTCCCGCAACTGCGTGGGGTCGAACTGGAGTTCGCCTGGGGCGGGCATATCGACGTCAGCATGAAACGCACCCCGGATATCGGCCGCCAGGGCCAGCGCTACTGGCTGCAGGGTTTCTCCGGCCACGGCGTGCTGCCGACCCTGGCCGGCGCCCGCGCGGTGAGCGATGCGATCCTCGGCGACGACCAACTGCTGGCGCTGTACCAGGCCATTAACAACCCACGCTTTCCCGGCGGCGCGCTGCTCGCCGCGCCGCTGGAGGCGGTGGGCAAGGCCTGGTACCGGCTACGCGACGTCGTCTGAATTCGTAGGCCGGAAAACCGCCAAGGGTTTCCGGCCTAAAGCCGGTGGATGAAACAAGCGCCATGCACCCGACCACAGCCTCACAGGAACTCAACATGGACATGCAAGATGAAGTCGAAGGTCTGGCGATCCTGATTCGCGACCTGCGCAAGCACAAGAACCTCACCCTCGGCGAGCTGGCCGAGCGCATCGACCGTTCGGTGGGCTTCCTCTCCCAGGTCGAGCGCGGTCTGTCGCGCCCCACCGTGGCTGACCTCACCGCGATCAGCGAAACCCTGGGGGTGCCGACCACCTACTTCTACAGCCTGAGCAAGCCGCGCGCGCTGCGCTGGGTGACCCGCCCCGGCGAGCGGCGCACCCTGTATTACGCCGGCGGCATCACCGACGTGCTGGTGTCGCCGAGCATGTCGGCGGGCTTCTCCATGCTCGAAAGCCACCTCGCGCCAGGCGCCAGCAGTGGCGCAGGGCACCTGGACGACAGCTCCGAACAGGGTGGCTTCGTCCTCGAAGGCGAGTTGAGCATCTGGCTCGGCGACGACCCGCAAGCCGTGACGCTCGGCCCCAACGACAGCTTCCAGCTACCGCCGCATAGCCAGTTTCGCTACGCCAACCTTACCGACCAACCCACTCGAGTGCTTTGGGTTTTCAAATAACCCCGGCTCGCAGGATCCTCGCCATGACAACAACAAATAGCTTCCCCGACCTGCTCAGCGAAGTGCGCGCCTTCCGCGCCCAGCACCCCGACGTACGTTACGTCGACCTGATCAGCCTGGACATTCCCGGGCATTTCTATGGCAAGCGCTACCCCGTCGAGATGCTGGAAAAGGTCGCCGCCGGTAGCCCGCTGAAGATCCCGCAGAACTGCGTGTTGCTTGGCGCCCAGGGCGGCCTGCACCCGATCGGCGACTACTGCTTCAACGACGGCGACCCGGATGCGCCGCGCCGGCTGATCCCCGGTACGCTCAAGCCGGTACGCTGGGAAAAGCAGCCGCTGGGGCAGATGCTGATCAGCTCCGATGGCACCGCGGCACCGATCGAATTCGAGCCGCGCGAGGTGCTGGCGCAAGTGCTTGGGCGCCTGGCCAAGCGCGGCATCCGCCCGGTAGTGGCCTTCGAGCTGGAGTTCTACCTGTTCGACCGCGCACTCAAGGATGGCCTGCCGCAGTTCCCGCGCGACCCGCTGTGCGGCGATGCCGACGACCAGCCGAACATGCACATCGAACGCCTGTCGCGCTTCTCCGACGTGCTGCATGAGATCGTCGAAGCGGCCAATGAGCAGGGCGTGGACGCCAACGTGATCACCGCCGAACTCGGCCCCGGCCAGTTCGAGATCAACTTCGGTCACTGCGACGACGGCCTGCGCGCCGCCGACTGGGCCGCCCTGTTCTGCCGCAGCACCCGTGGCGTGGCACTCAAGCACGGCCATCGCGCCAGTTTCATGAGCAAGCCCTACCTGCAGGCGCCGGGCAGCGGCATGCATGTGCATGTCAGCCTGTACGACGCCGCCGGCAATAACCTGCTGGCGGCAGACGAACAACGCCCGCTGCGGCATGCCGTGGCCGGCTGCCTGGAGCTGCTGCCGCACTGCATGCCGATCTTCGCCGCCAACCACAACGCCTATCGCCGCTACGGCGCCATGGTCAACGCCGCCAGCCGCGCCAGCTGGGGTTATGAAGACCGCGACGCGTGCATCCGTATTCCCGAGTCAGACGGTAAGAATTTGCGCATCGAACACCGCCTGGCTGGCGCCGACGCCAACCCCTACCTGGTGCTGGCGGCGATCCTCAGCGGCATGGAGCACGGCCTGGATGCCCAGCGCGAACCCATCGCCCCGCTCAACGAGAATCGCCAGAGCGGCATCGACTTCCCCCAGGACATGCTCAGCGCTGTGGCGGCGATGCAGGGCCATCCGCAGGTCAACCAGGGCCTGGGCAGCGAGTTCGTCATGGTCTACTGCGAGAACAAGCGCCAGGATCATCTGGCCTTCATGCATGAACTGAGCGCACGGGAGTACCGCTGGTTTCTCTGATGCGCTAGCCAGCAGCCGGCTAAATTGGCAGGCTCTGGGTGGGCTGGCCGGCGGCGTGCCAGCCCGCATAGCCATCGATCAGGTAGCGCGCATCCAGCCCCATGACCTGCAGCATGGCGGCGATGCCCTGACTGATTTCATGACCCTTGGCGCAGAACAGGATGACTGGGCGATCCCGAGAAATCTGCTCTTTCCAGCTCAACACGGCCTCCGGTTCGAACCACTGCGCACCGGCAATGGTCGCGGCATCCACCAGCCGTGCAGATGCGCGCCGCACATCCAGCAAGGTGAATTGCCGACCGGCCGCTTGCCACTCCGTCAGTTCACAAAGCGAAATTCGGTTCATCGCAGACCTCCCTCTCAGTGGTTGTGAAAATATCGCCGTAGGCGAGCGTTTTTTCACAAGCTCTCAATTCAGCAACATATGCACCAGCAAACCCGCCAGCGCGCAGGCACCGATCACCTCGATCACCCCGCGCTTGTACGTGAACAGCGCCACCGCCGCCGCCAGTGCAATCAGCGCCGAGGGCCAGTCGAAGCTAGCGCCGAAGCCCTCAGGCCAGAGTACGTGGTAACCGAAGAACAGCGCCAGGTTGAGGATCACCCCGACCACGGCGGCGGTGATGCCGGTCAGCGGCGCGGTGAACTTCAGCTCGCCGTGGGTCGATTCCACCAGCGGCCCGCCGGCGAGAATGAACAGGAACGAGGGCAGGAAGGTGAACCAGGTGACCAGGGTCGCCGCCAGAGCACCGGCGATAAACACCTGCTCGGGACCGAACACCTGCTGCACATAGGCGCCGACGAAGGCAACGAAGGCCACCACCATGATCAGCGGTCCCGGCGTGGTCTCGCCCAGCGCCAGGCCGTCGATCATCTGCGTCGGCGTCAGCCAGCCGTAGTGATCGATGGCGCCCTGGTAGACGTAGGGCAGCACCGCATAGGCGCCGCCGAAGGTGAGCAACGCGGCCTTGGTGAAGAACCAGCCCATCTGGGTCAGGGTGCCGTCCCAGCCGTACAGCCAGATCAGCAGGCCCATCGGCAGCAACCAGAGCACGCCACCGGCAGCCACGATCAGGGCCAGCCGCGAGGCGCGAAAGCGCGCATGGGCCGGTGTCGGGGTGTGGTCATCGATCAGCGCCGGGCCGAAGGAGTTATCCGTAGCCGCATGGCCACCGCCGATACTGAATTGGTCCGGCAACAGGCGTCCGCCGACATAACCCAGCAACGCCGCGCCGAGCACGATCAGCGGAAACGGCACATGCAGGGCAAAAATGGCGACGAAGGACGCCGCAGCGATGCCCCACAACCAGTTGTTCTTCAACGCCCGCGAGCCGATGCGCCAGGCCGCCTGCATGACGATGGCGGTCACCGCCGGCTTGATCCCGTAGAAGATCCCCGCCACCAGCGGCACGTCGCCGAAGGCGATATACAGCCAGGACAGGCCAATCAGGATAAACAGCGACGGCAGCACGAACAGCACCCCGGCAATCACCCCGCCCCAGGTGCGGTGCATCAGCCAGCCGATATAGGTGGCCAGCTGCTGCGCTTCCGGCCCGGGCAGCAGCATGCAGTAATTCAGCGCATGCAGAAACCGCCGCTCCGACAGCCAGCGGCGCTTCTCGACCAACTCCTGGTGCATGATCGCAATCTGCCCGGCCGGGCCACCGAAACTGATCAGGCCGAGCTTGAGCCAGAACAGCAAGGCCTCGACCAGGCTGACGGCTTGCGGGGTGTCATGCTCGGCTGGCGGCGTAGGCATCGGCGGCGTATCCACTCGGGTTAAACGGCTGCAGCACTATAACGCGCAGCGCTGACGGACTGATATTGCACAGCACCACAGCACCAACAGCGTGCTGATTTACCCGGTCAGAGCCGTACCGATGCGCGCCCTCAGGCGGTGTTGCCTGCTCGCGACCCTCATCAACCGGCGTTTGCGGCACACGCCGAGCCAGCGAACCGGTAGATAGGTTTTAATAGCGTTCTGCTCTTGTCCAAGGTTTACCCCGATGCCCCTGACTGCCGACGAACTTGCCCGGATCAGCGCCCTCACCCTGCAGCATTATCAGCAGGGCGCCGAAGCGTTCCGCGAGGGCACCCGCGATCACGATGTCAGCCAGAACATCGCCGCCCTGCTCGGCCATATCCAGGCCGAGCCGCCCTACCGGATCCTCGATTTCGGCTGCGGTCCGGGTCGCGACCTGCGCACCTTCAGCGCCCTCGGTCACACGGCCATCGGCCTGGACGGCTGCCCGCGTTTCGTCGAGATGGCCCGCGCCGACAGCGGCTGTGAGGTCTGGCTGCAGGACTTTCTCGCCCTCGACCTGCCCGCCGCGCAGTTCGACGGCATCTTCGCCAACGCCGTGCTGTTCCATATCCCCAGCCAGGCGCTGCCGCGGGTGTTGGGTCAGCTGTACGCCGCGCTGAAACCGGGCGGAGTGCTGCTCAGCTCCAACCCGCGCGGGGACAACCAGGAAGGCTGGAACGGCGACCGCTACGGCGCCTACTACGACCTGGCCAACTGGCGAGTCTTGCTCGGCATCGCCGGTTTCGTCGAGCTGCAACACTACTACCGCCCGCCCGGTTTGCCGCGCGCGCAACAGCCCTGGCTGGCCAGCGTCTGGCGTCGCGGCTGAATCGCGCTTAGGTTCGGTGCTCACGTCAGGTCTCTGACGGGCGAGTTCGAGTCGCCTTCGCTCAAGCCAGCGCCGCGGCCGAACAGTCGCGGCGCGGGCAACGACACAGCAAAGCTTGCTCCTCCTCCGACCTACTTGCGCCTAGCGCTATATTTCTCTGTATATAGCGCTAGACGCACGCTAAAGTGCCCAGGCGTTGCCCGCAAACCAAGGTTCAAAGAGCCATCTGATGACTAATCGTGCCCCCAAAACATGCCTGGCGCTGTTCGCCGGCCTGACCTTCAGCGCCAGCGCGCTGGCCGAGGAAGTGCAAGTGGCCGTGGCCGCCAACTTCACCGCGCCGATCCAGGCGATTGCCCCCGCGTTTGCCAAAGCGACCGGCCACACTCTGGTTGCGGCGTTTGGGGCCACCGGCCAGCTGTATGCGCAGATTC
The DNA here is from genome assembly GCF_035621475.1 of Pseudomonas paeninsulae. NCBI lineage: Bacteria > Pseudomonadati > Pseudomonadota > Gammaproteobacteria > Pseudomonadales > Pseudomonadaceae > Pseudomonas > Pseudomonas paeninsulae. Next base: position 306,242 of record NZ_CP141799.1, on the reverse strand, counting down.
AAAATGGCGCGCCTTTCGAGGTGTTCCTCGCCGCCGACGCCAGCACGCCGGCCAAGCTGGAAAGCGCAGGACTTGGGGTTGCCGGCTCGCGCTTCACCTATGCGATTGGCAGCCTGGTGCTGTGGTCGGCCAAGGCTGACTACATCGACGGCAGCGCCGCGGTGCTCAAGGCCAACCAATTCAAGCACCTGGCCATTGCCAACCCGAAAGCCGCGCCTTACGGCCTGGCTGCGCGCCAGGTGCTGGATAAACTCGGCTTGAGCGCAGCGCTGCAGAGCAAGCTGGTCGAGGGCCAGAGCATTACCCAGACGCTGCAGTTCGTATCGACCGGCAATGCCGAATTGGGCTTCGTCGCCCTGTCGCAGGTGTACCAGGACGGCCAGCTCGGCAGCGGCTCGGCCTGGGCAGTGCCTGATGAGCTGTACGAGCCGATCAAGCAGGACGCGTTGCTGCTCAAGAAGGGCGAGCATAACCCCGCGGCCAGCGCCCTGATCGAGTACCTCAAGGGCCCGCAAGCGGCGGCCATCATCAAGTCCTTCGGCTATAAACTCTAAGGGTTCGCCGCGATGCCCCTCACCCAAGCCGACCTCAACGCCGTCCTGCTGAGCCTGCAGCTGGCCTCGCTGACCACCGTGCTGCTGTTGCTGATCGGCACACCCATCGCCTGGTGGCTGGCGCAGACCGACTCCTGGCTGAAGAAGCCACTCGGCGCCATCGTCGCCCTGCCGCTGGTGCTGCCGCCGACGGTGATCGGTTTCTACCTGCTGGTGAGCATGGGTCCGCACGGCGTGATCGGCCAGCTGACCCAGAGTCTCGGTCTCGGCACCCTGACCTTCACCTTCACCGGGCTGGTGATCGGCTCGGTGTTCTATTCGCTGCCCTTCGTCGTGCAACCGCTGCAGAACGCCTTCGAGGCCATCGGCCGCGCACCGCTGGAGGCGGCGGCGACGCTGCGCGCCAATCCCTGGGATACCTTCTTCACGGTGGTCCTGCCACTGGCCAAGCCCGGTTTCATGACCGCGGCCATCCTCGGTTTCGCCCACACCGTGGGCGAGTTCGGCGTGGTGCTGATGATCGGCGGCAATATCCCCGGCAAGACCCAGGTGGCCTCGGTGCAGATCTACAACCATGTGGAAACCATGGAGTACGCCCAGGCCCACTGGCTGGCCGGCGGCATGCTGGCGTTCTCCTTCATCGTATTGCTGGCGCTCTACTCGGGCCGCCGCGGCAGGCAGGGCTGGTAATGACCGACACACTGTTCAGCGGCAAGCCGCTGGCGCCGAGCCAGGCGGTGCAGAACCTGATCCGCGCCCGCTTCAAGATCGAGCGTCCCGGCTTTGTCCTGGATGTCGACCTGAGCCTGCCCGGCCGCGGCATCAGCGCGCTATTCGGCCACTCGGGTTCGGGCAAAACCAGTTGCCTGCGCTGCTTCGCCGGCCTGGATCAGGCGCCCGACGGTTACCTGCAGGTCAATGGCGAGCTGTGGCAGGACAGTGCCCGCGGCCAGTTCGTCGCGCCGCACCAGCGCGCGCTGGGTTATGTGTTCCAGGACGCCAACCTGTTCGCCCACCTGTCGGTGCGGCGCAACCTGGAGTTCGGCCTTAAACGCATCCCCGCCCACAGTCGACGGGTGCCGCTGCAACAGGCGGTCGAACTACTCGGCATCGGCCATCTGCTGCAGCGCATGCCGGATAACCTCTCCGGCGGCGAACGCCAGCGGGTGGCCATCGCCCGCGCCCTGCTGACCAGCCCGCGCCTGCTGCTGCTGGATGAACCACTGGCCTCGCTCGACCTCAAGCGCAAGCTGGAGGTGCTGCCCTACCTGGAACGCCTGCACGAAGAACTGGACATCCCGATCCTCTACGTCAGTCATTCGCCCGACGAAGTGGCGCGCCTGGCCGATCACCTGGTGGTGCTCGAAGAAGGCCGGGTGCAAGCCAGCGGGCCGCTGAAGGAAACCCTGCTGAGGAGCGATCTGCCCTTCCTGTTCGAGGAGGATGCCGAGGCCGTGGTCGATGGCACTGTCAGCCACTACGAGCCGGACTATCGACTGCTGAGCATCCGCCTGAGTGGCACCGACGCCGTGTTGCAGTTGACCCATGCACCCCTCGCCACGGGCAAGCCGGTGCGGGTCAAGGTCAAGGCGCGGGATGTCAGCCTGAGCCTGCATAAGGCCCAGGACACCAGCCTGCTCAACCTGCTGCCGGCCAGGGTCGAACACTGGCTAACGCTGGCGAATCAGGCGCAGATACTGGTCAGCCTGCGGGTCGGCGATGAGCGGATGATCGCCCGCATCACCCGCTACTCCTTCGACAAACTGGCCATCCATGCGCAGCAGGCGCTGTGGGTGCAGGTCAAATCCGTCTCGCTGCTGGCATCCGATTGAGCGCAGCGGCGCAAGCGATCAGTCGCATGAGCCTGTCCACCCAGCCGAACGCCACCGCTCAAGCCAGGCGGCACAATGTGCCGTCGACTGGCGCTAATTCTTGACGGCAAATTTCCGACGAAATCACTCTTTCGAGGCATGTTTGCAAGCCGAAGGCGCAGTACCCTCTTGCGGTTGATAGATATGTCCCTCTGTCTCCGCATTGCTCAAAAAAATAACAAGGAGCACCCCGGAATGCGCAACACGCCGTTATTTCGTCATGTTTTTCTCTGCCTGCTCGGCCCCCTCGCCTATCTCGCACCGCTGGCTTTCGCCGAGGCGGCCAGCCAGCAGGAACAGGTCCAGGTTCAGGCCAGCCGGGCGACCAGCAGCCTGATGCTGTTACGCGGCGAAGGTTTCCAAAAGAAACACCTGAACACCCTAGAAACCGACCTGCAAGCACTGGCCGGCGCGGTGCAAAGCCTGCCGCAAGGCAGCGATGCCCTGCGCAACGCACACCAGGAGCTGGTGCTGCAGATCCGTCGTGGCGTGGCCTTTGGCCCGAACGAAGCAGACATGCCCTGGCGCTACCCGGAAGAGCTGAGCAAGGCGCTGCTGGGCGCGCTGCACGAAGCCCGTCAGCTGTCGCCTGAGGGCGACAGCGAGCTGGCCGCCAAGCTCGAATACCTCGCCGTGCAGTACCTGAGCCGTTCCTATCTGGGCAACTTCGAAATCGCCCGTGAGCAGACCGATACCTACCTCGGCCAGGACGAGCGCAAGTTGGTGCCCTCCATCGTTGGCGAACTGGCCACGCTGGATGCCTCCGACCTGAGCAAGCTGAAGGCCCGCTGGGAATACCTGAAAGCCGCGCTAAACGACCTGAACAGCCAGAGCAGCGCCCTGCAAAGCGTCTCCGGCCGAGCCTTTGCGCCCATGACCGTGTATCGCCATACCCGCGCGCTGAGCGCGCAGTGGATGGCGATGTAGTCGATCGACTGCAGCGCCAGCAACGCGCCCGCCCACAGGCAAAGCCACAGCAGCGCGGCCATCAGCAAACCGAAACGCAGACCGTGGCGCAGATTCTGCCGCGCCTGTGCCAGGCGGCCGCCCCATAGGGTGGCCGGGCAGGCGGCGGACAAGCGGCGCGTTATCCAGCCTACCCAAACACCAAGCGATCAGCGCAGCGTCTCCAGCATCCGGTAGTACCACATGCCGGCGGCCAGCATCGGGTTGCCGAACAGATCACCCAGCGGCACCTTGATCTGCTTGCAGGCGGCGAAAGTGTCGAACTGGCCGAGCGTGCCGGTCAGGGCGTTGGCCATGATCTCGCCCATGATGTGGCTGGTGGCGATGCCGTGGCCGGAGTAGCCCTGGCAGTACCAGACATTGTCCGAGAGCTTGCCCAGCTGGGGAATGCGGTTGATCACGATGCCCATGGCGCAGCTCCACTGGAAGTCGATCGCCACCCCCTTGAGCTGTGGAAAGGTGCGCTCGATGCCCGGGCGCAGTTCGGCGGCGATGTCTCGCGAGTCGCGCCCCGAGTAGTTGCAGCCACCACCGAACAGCAGGCGCTTGTCGGCGGTCAGGCGGTAGTAGTCGAGGACGAAACGGCAGTCGTAGACGGCCAGGTCCTGGGGGTTGATCTGCTCGGCCAGCTCGCCCAGCGGCGCGGTGGTGACGATGCCGCCCATGGCCGGGAAGATCAGGCCCTTGAGCTGTTTCGCCTCCAGCTTGTGGTACACATCGCCGGCCAGCAGCACCTGTTTGGCGTTGACCCGCCCCCCTGCAGTGACCACCGCCGGGTTGGCGCCATGGACAATCTGCAGCACCTCGGAATGTTCGAAGATCAGCGCGCCCAGGCTCGCTGCTGCCTTGGCCTCACCAATACACAGGTTCAGTGGGTGCAGGTGCAGGTTGCGGGTGTTCTTCAGCGCGCCGCAATAGAGGTCGCTGGCCAGATGGTTCTGCGCGCCGGCGCGATCGAGCAGGGTTACGTCGCTGGCCATGCCATGGCGCACGGCTTCGGCGTGAGCGGCCTCCAGCTCCTGCATATGCACCGGCTTCATCGCCGCATGCAGGTGGCCGTGTTTGAGATCGCACTGGATAGCGTACTTCTCCACCCGGTGCTTGATGATGGCGTGCCCACGCCAGCGCAGGTGCCAGATAAAGTCATCGACCTCCTCGCCGAGCTTGTTGCGCATCTGCTTGCGCATGGCCGCGTCGCCCGACAGGCTGCCGGTGACCTGGCCGCCATTGCGCCCGGTGGCGCCCCAGCCAATCTTGTAGGCCTCGACGATGGCCACCTTGAGGCCGCGCTCGGCCAGTTCGACGGCGCTGGCGACCCCGGTAAAACCACCCCCGATGATCACCACATCGACATGCACCTCGCCCCTGAGCGGCGGGTAGTCGGTTTCCTGGTTGAGGCTGGCGCTGTAGTAAGACGGGCAGCGCTCGGCTGCGGGGATCACGGCATTGATAGCGGCGGTCATGGGGGAAATTCCTTGTGTGCAGGGTGGAAACCGCGCAGCGTTTCCCACCCCCGAAATTCGGTGAGTCTCAGGCCTGGCCCGAATGCGATCCGGTAAAAGTCCGCACGGCTGCCTGCTCGATTGCTTCGCGGCTAAAGCCCCACCCACAGATGGCGGATCGTGGGAGGGGCTTTAACCGCGAAGCGTGAAGGGATCGGATCAGGCGTTGCTCAGGTACCAGCGCCAGTCTTGTTCGCCGACCTCGGCCATGAACTGACGGTACTCGGCGCGCTTGATTGCCAGGTACACGCCAAGAAACTCGTGGCCCAACGCTTCATGTGCCCAGGTTGACTGCTCCAGGGCCTGGATCGAGATCAGCCAGTCGGTGGGCAGCAACTCCTTGGCCTGGGCATAGCCGTTGCCCTCGATCGGTGCGCCCGGATCGAGCTGCTCGCGGATGCCCCGATGAATACCGGCGAGAATTGCCGCCGCTGCCAGGTAAGGATTGGCATCGGCGCCACAGATGCGGTGCTCGATATGCCGGGTAATGGCCGGCCCGCCAGGCACGCGCAGGCTCACGGTGCGGTTGTCCACGCCCCAGGTCGGTGCCAGCGGCGCGTAGCTGTTGGCCTGGAAGCGCCGGTAGGAGTTGGCGTTAGGGCAGAACAGCAACAACGAGTCGAGCAGGGTCGCCAGCATCCCCGCGACCGCCTGGCCCAGCAGCGGCGTGCCGGCAGGCTGCTCGCTGGCGAACAGGTTGCGACCCTGCTCGTCGGCCAGGCTGACATGCATGTGCATGCCGGTGCCGGCCAGGTGATCGAACGGCTTGGCCATGAAGCAGGCCTGCATCCCGTGCTTGTGTGCCACGCCCTTGACCAGGCGCTTGTAGCGTACGGCCTGGTCCATGGCCTCGAGTGCGTCGCCGTGTTCCAGGGTGATCTCCACCTGACCCGGCGCGTATTCGGAAATCGCCGTGCGTGCCGGGATGCCCTGCAGCTTGCAGGCTGCGTAGAGGTCTTTGAGAAACGGTTCGATCTGTTCCAGCTCGCGCAGGCCATAGACCTGGGTACTGCGCGGACGGCCGCCGTCACGGTCGAGCGCCGGCTGCGGACGCCCCTGGCTGTCGCGCTGCTGGTCGAGCAGATAGAACTCCAGCTCGCAGGCCATCACCGGGTGGTAGCCCTCGGCCTTGAGTCCATCGATCACCCGCGACAGTAGGTGCCGTGGGTCAGCGACTGTGGCCGGCATGCCTTCGCTGGGGTGCATGCTGACCTGCACCGCGGCGGTGGGAATCTGCCGCCAGGGCATGCGGGTCAGGCTGCCGGCCAGTGGGTAGGCGCGGCAGTCGATGTCGCCAACCTCCCAGACCAGGCCAGTGTCCTCGACGTCATCGCCGTTGATGCTCAGGCCGAGGATGGTGCTCGGCAACGGCCGGCCAGTGGCATACACGGCAAGCAGCTCGTCGCGGTGCAGCAATTTGCCACGCGGCACGCCATTGGCGTCGAGGATGAATAGCTCGAACAGTTCGATATCGGGGTGTTGCGCCAGGAATTCCTGGGCATCTTGCACGGAGGCGAATGGCATGGGGCTCTCGTTAGCGCCAAGGGGCGCACGTCCGGTCGATGGCGGCCGGACACAATCATCGGAAGGGCTGCACACGGGTGCAGTCGACTTATTCAGACTAGAACGACAGCGCTATCCGGTGGGCGGGCATGACGGCAATGCCATAACGCCCAGAACGCGAGGATTTCAGGCAGCAACGGACTGAGCCGATCGGCGCCGAAGAACAGTCGTTCCCGTCGAGACGGAAAGAACAGGGGCCGAAACAGACAACTCAGGGGGGAACTCATGACTGAAGAGGCTCGCACAGAGCCAAGTGACAGTTAAATCCGACTTTTCACATGTTCAGTTGTGGCAGCGCTAAACATTCGACTCGACTGCAGGTTAGCTGCCTGCACGCAAAGCGCCTGTGGCCAAGCGGTTGCTCTGGTGCAAGGGCCGCGCCCGTGGCTGACGGCTTGCGGCATGTCCCATCGCCCGCCCTCGCGGCGATGCAGGCCGCAGGAAGGGCCGCGGGAAGGCGCTAAGCGCCTAGGGCTCCGGCTTGTAACCCAGGCGCAAGCCGCCCCAATGGCGGCCCTGCACCTGAATCGGCACGGACAGGTCGTGCATCAGCTCGCCGGTGTCGCGCATGTAGGTCTGCAGCAGCAGGGGTTTCTGGTGACTGCCGCAACGGATGCCGGTACGGTCGTTGAACAGGCGCTTGCTGCGGCTCTTCGCCGTATCGCGTACGCGATCGCCACTGGGCGGGTGGTTGAAGGCATTGTTGTGGGTCGGCACGTAGCCTTCCGGGGTGCTGACGATGGCAAACACCAGACCTTCGTGGCGCGCCAGCAGCGGTTCCTGCAGCGCCGGCAAGACTTGATCGGCGTAGCGGTCGAAGCGGGTCTGGTACTTGGCCGGAAAGCTGCCCGGAACCGGCTGGTAGTGACGGTCGAAGAGGTCGTCGAGGCCAACCCGGCCGCCCAGGATGTCGGCCTCGAACTGGGCGGCGATGCTCGCGGCTCCTTCGCAGGCAAGGTCATAGATGCGTTGGTGATAATCGTCCAGCCCCACCGCGGCGAGCTGCTCGCTGACGGTCTCGGCCTGGCCGACCAGGCGCCCGGCGGCATCTCCCAGCTGACGGGTCTGCGCCTCGCTGGCATGCACGTCGCCGCGCAATTGCTCGACGGCGACGAACAGGCTGGCCAGACGCTCGTGATTGCTCGCGGCGCCGGCGCTGATCTGCGCCACCTGGTTTTCCACATCCACGGCCAGCTCGGCGATACCGTGCAACTGCCCGCCAGTCTCCTCGACCTGCTGCGCGGTCTGATCCAGTTCACTGGCCTGTTCCTGAATATGCGCCACTACCGCCGTACTCTGCTGGCGGATATCGCTGACCATCTGGCCGACTTCCTCGGTGGCCGTGGCGGTGCGCGCGGCGAGATTGCGCACCTCATCGGCGACCACCGCGAAACCACGGCCCTGCTCGCCGGCGCGCGCCGCTTCGATGGCGGCATTGAGCGCCAGCAGGTTGGTCTGGCTGGCAATCGACTGGATCACCTGAGTAACCTTCTCGATCTGTTCGGTGCGGCTGCTCAGGCCGTCGATCAACTCGCGGCTGGCCGCCGTCTGCGCGCTCAAGCGCTGCATCCGGGCAATCGCCTGGAGCAACGCCTGCTGACCGTCGGCACTGCTCTGACGCACGGTCTGCGCTGACTTCAGGGTCTGTTCGGCACGCCGGGCACTGTCCTGTTCGGTGTGGGTGATCGCGTCGGCACCCTGGCTGATCTGCTCGACCGCGAGCAACTGCGACTTGAGTTTATCGGCCAGTTGCTGCACCGCATGCGCCACCTGGGCGGCGGACAAGGCGTTATGGCAGGTGTGCTGCGACAGGTTTTGGCTCAGCTTGGCGAAATCCGTGCTCGCCGCGCTATTTGCCGACGCCGCAGCGTCGCCACGCCGCCAGGGGCCGAACCAGGGCCACAGGGCCAGCAGCAGGAACAAGCCAATGCTCAGGTAGCCAGGCAGCTGGAATTGCTGGTAGGTCATGATCACGGCGACCAGCCCGAGTATGTGCATGACGCAGGCGGTGGGAGAGCGGGTAACGGCAGTGCTCATGACGGACCTCATCGTTTTTATTCTGGCGAAACCGGGGCCAACTGCAGCCTTACTCGCGCAGCTGCCGCTCAAGTGCCTGAGCCGTACGCGCACTGCGGGCGAATCACTCGCCTACTCACTGAATCGGCAGGTGCGGGACTATCTGTAGACGACCAGCAGCCGGTCTCGGCAACCCCGCGCAGCGGAGGTTGATTCGATCACTCTTAGCCACGCCAGACCATGACACTTTGGTCGCACACGGCTAACCGGAAAGGCGATGGCGCTGGATAAACCCGCGGTCGAGGTAATCCTTCCAGCGCCCGAACAGTTGCCCATCGGCGCTGTAGCCACGCCAACTGAGCAAGGCGCCGCCATCGCCAGTGGCAAGCAGCGCCAGACTCTGCCGCTGCGCGTGATAGTCGCGCAGCGGCAAGCCACGCAGCGCCGCGTTGAGGTTGGCCGCCAGCACAGGCGCCTGACGCACCGAATACACGCCGCTCTTGCGCGCACCAGGCAGGCTGGCGCAATCGCCGACGGCAAAAATGTGCGGATGGGAGTGGCTTTGCAGGGTCGCTGCGATCTGCACGAAGCCGCCTGCATCGCAGTCCAAGCCGCTCTGCGTCAGCCAGGGCAAGGCCTGTGCGCCACTGGCCAGGAGCAGGCGCGGGCCACGCCAGACCGGCGCCATCCCGCTGGTCAGGCAGTCGCCGTCGATGCGGCTGATCGGGCAGTCTTCGCGCACCCGCACGCGGCGCTGGCGCAAATGGCCGAGGGCGCGCATGCGCAGGCCCGCCGAGTGTCCGTCCAGCAATGGACCGCGGCAGAACAGGGCCAGCTGCGGCACCTGATCGGCCAAGGCCAGGGCCAACTCGACCCCGGCCGCGCCACCACCGAGAATCGCCACTGGCTGCGGATCCGCCTGCCAGTTCTGCCAACCGCTGAGAAAGTCGGCGAAGGGTTTGACCGCCAGCACCTGCATGCCAGCACTCTGTTGCGGCGGGCAGGCGACTTGACCGCCCACATTCAACGACAGCCAATCGGCATTCAGGCTGCGGCCATCGGCTAGTTGCACCTGTTGCTGCACGGCAGTCAGTGTTTCGGCTGCGCCGACAATCAGCTCGACCTTGGCCGCCCGGCACAGTGGCGCCAGTTCGATCTGGCAATCCGCGGCGACGTGCCGCCCGGCCAGCAAGCCCGGCAGCATGCCCGAGTACCAGGCCTCATGCCCGGCGCTGAGCAGGGCAATGCGCCCAGGCGGCCGCTCGACCCGCGCCCAACGGCGCAATACGCCGAGGTGGGCGTGGCCGGCACCGATCAATAGCAAGTAGTGGTTCATCGAACCGAGGATTCCATTGATTTACGGCTGAAACAGTGCTGCATGGTAAAGGCTAAGCACCTCGTCTGTCGTCAGGCGATAGATGCGCTCAACAGTTGTGAAAATATCGAGCGCAACACAGCAGCGGGTGTTTTTGCCGATCCGGAGGGTGTATCGCCGTAGGCAGTGCACCGTGGTTCAGCGGCGCGGCATAAAGCTGGCGGGTTGTCGCTGCGCTCCGAACGGAACGCCGCCCGGGCTGCCCTTCGCACGGACGGGCTGCCAAATTTGCAGCGGCCGCAGTCAGCGAGAGTTTTTTCACCCGCTCTCAGGGTTTGACACGCAATTGCGGCTCGGCAAAATAACTCTCGACCGACTCGCCGGTGTTGTCGCTGTCGGCGGCGAAGACCACCCCGAGAATACGCCGCGGCGCGCTGCCGAAGGCGGCGATGGCGTCGGCGCGCAGATCGCGGCTCTCCGTCAGCCACTGCCCGAGCGGCGCTTCTGGACCACGCAGTGCGAGCATTTCGACCTGTTCGGTGTAGGCGCTGCGCGCATGGGTACCGGGGGCCACGCGGTTGTCCCAGACGTAGCTGAGGGTCGCCGCCGGCAAGCTGGAGTCGTAGAAGGTGCGCGCCAGACGCAGCTTCTGTCGGGTCAGGAACGGCAGGCTGGCCAGCGGGTAATCCAGCAACACATAGACCCGCGCGGCATAGTCGTCACCCTCACGGGTGGCGAAGCGTGCCTTGGCCAAGTGCCGCTCGCTGCGCCATTGCCAGCTCAGCTGCCAGGGCTGGTCGCCGGGCAGATCGAGCGGATGCAGCAAGCCGCCGGCTGCCGCGTCGGCCTGGATGCGCAAGACGGCGCGCCCGTCCTGCTCGACCAGGCTGCGCGCCGAAGGCTTGAGTTTAGGGATATCCGCCAGGCGCCAGGGCGCCGACCACTCGTCATGCGGCGGCCCGGCGGTCCAGGCCGTCAGCGCGTTCTGCGCCTGAGCCAGCGGTGCCAGCAGCGCCAGACCGAGCAGCAGTGCACGCATCAGTTTCGTCTCCAGGCATGGAAACGCTCGACCCAGCGCAATAGCCCTTGCGGTGCATGGCCGCGCTTCCATTCGCCGGCCGCGTACTTGTTGGCCTCGGCCATGGTCGGGTAACTGTGGATGGTGCCGAGAATCTTGTTCAACCCAAGGTTGTGCTTCATCGCCAGCACGTATTCGGCGAGCAGCTCGCCGGCATGCTCGCCGGCGATGGTCACACCGAGAATCTTGTCCTTGCCCGGTACGGTGAGCACCTTCACATAGCCATGGGCGGCCTCGTCGGCAATCGCCCGGTCGAGGTCGTCGAGGCCGTAGCGGGTCACTTCATAGGCAATATTCTGCGCCTTGGCTTCGCCTTCGCTGAGGCCGACCCGCGCCACTTCCGGGTCGGTGAAGGTGCAATAGGGAATCACCCGGTAGTCCGCCTTGAAGCGCTTGAAGCCACTGAACAGCGCATTGACCGCGGCGTACCAGGCCTGGTGCGCGGCGACATGGGTGAACTGATAAGGCCCGGTGACATCACCCACCGCATAGATGTTGGGCAGGCGCGTGGCCAGGTACTCGTCGGTTTCCAGGGTACCGTTGGGGCGCACCACCAGGCCCAGCTCCTCGACCCCGTAGCCGCTGACATTGGCCACCCGGCCGAGGGCCAGCAGCAGGCAGTCGAAGGCGATGGTCACTTCCTCGCCGGTGTCGAGCCGGCGGGCAATCATGCGCTGCTCGCCATCGACCAGTTCGAAGCGCTCGGCACGGTGCTGCAGGCGTACATCCACGCCGTCGGCCTGCAGGCTGGCGAGGACCAGTTCGCTGGCATCGGCATCCTCGCGCGGCAACAGGCGCTCGGCCAGTTCGACCTGGATCACCTGGCTGCCGAGGCGCTGAAAGGCCTGGGCCAGCTCGCAGCCGATCGGCCCGCCGCCCAGCACCAACAGCCAGCGCGGTTGCTCGCGCAGGTTCCAGATGGTATCCGAGGTGTAGCCCTGCACCAGCTCGACACCAGGGATCTTCGGCACCAGCGGGCGCGCGCCGGCAGCGATAATGATGCTGCGACTACTCAGGGTCTGGCCGCCCACCTCCACGGTCCAGGGCGAGGTGAGCTTGGCTTCGCCCTGGATCACCTCGACGCCTAACCCGCTGTAGCGCTCGACCGAATCGTGCGGTGCGATGTCGGCAATCACCCGCTGAATACGCTGCATCACCGCGGGAAAATCCACGCTGCCGCGCACGCCGCTGAAGCCCAGCGCCTCGCCTTGCTTCAGCTCATGGGCCAGCCTGGCCGAACGCAGCAGCGCCTTGGACGGCACGCAGCCGGTGTTCAGGCAGTCGCCGCCCATCTGGTGCTTTTCGATCAGGCTGACCTTGGCCTTCACCGCCGCGGCGATGTAGGCACTGACCAGGCCTCCGGCACCGGCGCCAATCACCAGCAGATTACGGTCGAAGGAATCGGGCTTGAGCCAGCCGGCATACACCCGCCGGGCCTGCACCAGGCCGAGCAGCTTGCGCGCAATCAGGGGGAACAGGCCGAGCAGGATGAATGCCCCGAGCAACCCCGGCGAGAGAATTCCGCCCAGCGACTCCAGCTGACCCAGTTCGCGACCGGCGTTCACATAGACCAGCGTGCCCGGCAGCATGCCCAGCTGGCTGACCCACCAGTAGGTGCGCGCGGGCAGCCGGGTCAGGCCCATGGCCAGGTTGATCAGGAAGAACGGGAACACCGGCACCAGGCGCAGGGCGAACAGGTAGAAGGCGCCTTCGCGCTCGACCCCGGCATCGATCCCGGCCAGGCGTTGACCGAAGCGCTCACGCACCCAGTCGCGCAGCAGAAAGCGACTGCTGAGCATGGCCAGGGTCGCGCCCATCGTGGAGGCGAAGGACACCAGTACCAAGCCTTCGAGCAAACCAAACAGCGCCCCACCGAGCAGGGTCATCAACGCCGCGCCGGGCAGCGACAAGGCCGTGACGGCGACATAGGCGAGGAAGAACAGCCCGGCCGCCTGCCAGGGATTGCTCGCGACCTGGGCGTTAAGCGCCGCCTGCTGCGCCTTGAGCGTGTCCAGGTTGAGGTACTGACCGAGGTCAAAGACAAAGAAGCTGCCGAGCAAAGCCAGGATCAGCCCCATCAAGGCCAGTTTGCGACTATTCATAGATCAAGCGCCTCCAGTGCGCAGAGGCTTTGGCACAGGCTGAAGCCGGCCAGCAGAGCCTGCTGCGGTTGCTCCGCGCAGGCCCCAAGAATTCGGGAGCGATAAGACCGCGCCGCCGGGCTGCCGGCTGGCCACTGGCGGTCGAAGTCGGCAAGAAATGCGTCGTGAGCGTAGTTCAACGGCAGTGCCTCGATAAACAGACCATCGCGCTGGCAGCGATACAGCGCTGCCGGGTGCGGCGAGGTGGCGATACGGCTGACCAGCCCATAGCGGCCGCCAGCAAAATTCGGCAACCCGGCCGCGCCGTTATTGATCAACGCAGCCTGGGGTAAGTTCAACGCCACGGCCGTGCAGGTGTGACTGGTGGCCAGCACCCGGAGCCGATTACTCGCCAGCCACTGATCCAGTTGCTGCTGACGCTCAGGCTCGGCCAGCGCTTCGCGGGCGCAATTCCAGCCGGCCAGGGACTGTTCGTCACCGTGACTGATCGCCACCCGCTGGCCGCCGACGCTGACCAGCGCAGTCGCCGGGCGCGCGGCCAGTCGCGCGGTCATGCCCGGCAAGTGGCGCACGGTCTGGTTCAGCTCGGCCTGGATGGCATTGGAACGCTGCACCAGCGCGTCGTCTACCGTGAGCGGGTAGGCGCAGCCGCAACCGGCGCCGCTGTCATGCGCACGCCCGAGTTCGGTTTCGACATTGCCGCGCAAGGCCAGGTGCCCGCTCAAGCCCTGCTCGATGGCCTGGAAAATAACCGGGTCGCGGTCGAACCAGTGGGCATCGCCGTTGAACACCGCCCGCGCACCCGGCTCGTCGGCCAGCAGGGCTTCGAGCGCAACCAGCGCTTGCCGATTGCCATACAAACCACCGATCACATACAGGCTGTCGCAGTCGAACAGCGCCGGGCCAGCGAAGGCACCCGCCTCCAGGCGGTAATCCAACGGGCAATCACGGCCGGGGCGCAGGTTCATTCTCAGGCCTCTCCGCGCGCCGGGTAACCGTTCGTGATGATGTAGTCCACCGCGCCGAGGATCTCGTCGAAATGCGGACGGGCGAACGGCATGCTGTTGATTGACGACATGTACAGCGTGCCATCCGGGCGCACCAGGAACACGCCAGGCTCGGAGAAATGCTCCGGCTCTTCGGAGCCGGGCTTGGCCGCCGAGACGAACAAGCCCCAGCGCCGCGCGTCCTCGAGGCTCAGGCCATAGCCGAGGCGGACCTTGTCGATCGCCCAGTTGGCCTGGGTCTTCTGTGCGCGCTCAAGGCTGTCGCAGGACAGGGCAATCACCTCGACGCCCTGGTCGGCGAAGCGCTCGACCTGGCCATTGAGTTCCTGCAGGGATTTGCGGCAGATCGGACAATGCAGGCCGCGGTAGAACACCAGCAAGGTGAAGTTCTTCGGTTTATCTTGATTCAGTGTCCACTGCCCTTCGGGCATCAGCGCAGCGCTCAGGGCCGGAACAACGTGGCGAGGAGCCAGATGAGTCATGACCATCTCCTAGCGGGTTGCAGGTGAAGGGGTAAGCCCCGGTAGCAGGTAGCCGAGGATGCACAGCAGCAGACCATACAGGTTAGTCCCCAAAAGCAGGGCGTACTTGCCATCACCGATCGCCCAGCTGGACGGTATCCAGCCGACGGCCAGCGCCACGCCCAATAGCAGGCCGCACCAGAAGCTCAGGTGAAAGCCCAGCCGGGTCGGCCGCACCAGGCCATGCAGGATGAACACCGGCGCCAGGCCGATGACCATGGTGCCGCTGATGGTGGTGGCCTTGAGAATGTCGGTGCCGGCAATCATCGGCAGGTTGCCGACCAAGGCAAACAGCACCATCACCGCCATGCCCACGCCTATGGCCTTCTGCCCCAGATCACGGCCAGCCAGCTTCGGCAATTCGCGCCCGGCCAGTTTGGCCAGGCTGGAAAAGGTCGAATCCAGGGTCGAACCGGCGGCCGAGACCATCACCACCGTCATCACCATCAGCGCGCCGATACCCAGGGTCTTGGCCAGGGCCGCCGGCACGTTGTCCGAAGCGGCCAGGCCGGTCAGTTGGGCATGCACGCCGATTAGGCTGAAGGCCAGAATGGCGAAAAAGCCCAGCACCCCGGCGATCACAAAGGAGCGGCGCATGGTTTTCTCTTCGCTGATAAAGCCGCGGTCGGTCAGCACCGGGTCGTGAAAACCGTAGCTGAAGGCTTGCAGGCCGGCGACCAGGAGCAGATCGACACCGGCATTCAGCCCCCAGTGACTGGTGCTGACCAGCTCGGCAGGCGAATGTTGCGGCAGCACCAGGCCGAGCACCCAGATCAGCGCGACGATAAAGATCGCCGCCTGCGCGGCGTCGGTAAGGATCGAGCTGCGCAGCCCGCCGCGCAGGCTATAGGCCAGGGTCACGGCGGTAAACAGCAGCGCGGCGCCGATGAATTCAAGGCTGCCGGAGTCACCGTAATAGCCGCCGACCACCGCGGTATTGCTCCACACCTCATTGAACAGGCGGATCAGGATGGCCGCGGAAAACGCCAGGGCGGCGCCACGGCCGTAATGGCTGCTGAGAAAGCTCACCAGCCCGGTGGCGGCGAAGCGGCGGCGCAGGCGGTAGATGACGAAGCCGGTAAGCGGAATCGACAGCCAGTACATGGCGTAGGCCAGGCCGCCGACCAGGCCGTAACTGGCGCCCAGGTTGGCGGCATTGGTTACCGACTTGGCGAAGATCCAGCTGATGAAGATGCTCGATGTGAGCAACCAGGGCGCGGCACTACGGCCCTGGCTATCCTCGCCATTGAAGAAGCCGCCGAGGGTCACGGCGCGGGGCGCCAGCGCCAGCATCAATACGCCGTAGGCCAGCAGAAAACCCCAGAAAAACAGCCCGGTGATGCTGGTGGGTTGCATAGATTAATCCTTATTGAGCAGAGCGCTGCCGGGGTTTCAGGCGTCCTGGGAATCCAGGGCACCGCTGCAACTGGAGCCCTGCCCGGCGGTGCAGGCAAAACAGTGATCGCGGGTGACGATGGGGTTGCCATCCAGGTTGGCGCCAAGCAGGTCGCGCAGGTGCGGACGTTGACGGCCGATCAAGCGGCCCTGCAGCTCAAGTGGCAAATCGAGCATCTGGTTGAAGTCGCAGTCGTACAGGTAACCCTGCCAGTCGACACTGACCAGACTGCGGCACATCAGCGCTTCGATATTTTCCGGGCGGTAGCTGTCGCGCAGTAACTGCATGTAAGTATTGAACTGCCCCTTGCTGACCAGCGTGCTGCCGAAACGTGCGATCGGCTGGTTGGTGATGCACAGCAGGTGGTTGAACTGAATACCGAAGTCTTCGGCCAGGTGGCGTTTGTAATCGGCCTCCAGCGCGGCTTGCGGCGGCGGCAGGTTCGCACCTTGCGGGTTGTACACCAGATTGAGCAGCAAGCCGCTGCCGGGCTGGCCATAGCCCAGGGCATTAAGCTGTTGCAGGCCCTTGATGCTGGCATCGAAAACGCCATCGCCGCGCTGCTTGTCGACGTTATCGCGCGAGTAGCAGGGCAAGGAGGCGCTGACCTCGACGCCCTGTTCGGCGAGAAAGACGGCCAGGTCTTCATAGCCCGGCTCGCTGAGAATGGTCAGGTTGCAGCGGTCGATCACCCGCAGCCCCTCGCGTCGCGCATGCCGAACGATCTCGCGGAAGCGTGGATGCATCTCCGGGGCGCCGCCGGTCAGATCCAGGGTGTGCACCGGATGGGCATCGATCACCTGGTGCAGCAGCGCCAGGCTCTCGTCGGTCATCGCCTCGGTGCGGGTCGGCCCGGCGTTGACGTGGCAATGCAGGCAACGCTGGTTGCAGCGATAAGTCAGGTTGATCTGCAAGGCTTCCAAGTGGCCGCGGCGAAGCGCCGGAAAAGCCAGTTGGTCGAGCAGAGGCAGCATGGCGTGCACAGCGAGTCTCCTTGGATGAATGCCGGTGGCGTGGTTCTGCTTGATTAGAGTGCCGAGCGAAGCCGGCGTTACAAGGCGCGGTGCGGAAGGACCCACTATAGTACCCGGCGCGGCCCTTGCCAGCCGTGCTTATGCACGGACATTCGCTAGGCGGCTGAGACTCACCACTACGGCAGCGTGACGCCTATAGTCGCGTTCCACTACTCACAGGAGAAGACGTCCATGCAACGCTGGGTATTCGCCTTTATCGCCGGTTTTCTCGCGGTGATCTGTTTTCATCAACCGCTGCTCGGCCTGCTGCACGCCTACGGCGTGGTGCCCTTCGCGCCCTTCTCCATCGCGGCCACCGCGCCGCTGCAGGTGCCCGCCTGGCTGTCGGCGTGCTTCTGGGGTGGTCTCTGGGGAGTGCTGATGGTCGCCGCATTGCGCTGGCAGGAGGGTAACCCGGTGCCCTGGTTCAAGGGCCTGCTGTTCGGCGGCATCGCCCTGACCACGGTGGCGTTGCTGGTGGTGTTCCCACTCAAGGGCATGGGCTTTGATCCGGCGCAATTGCCGGGGCGCTTTCTGATCGGTTTCCTGCTCAATGGCGCCTGGGGCGTCGGCACCCTGATCTTCATCCGCACCCTCCAGGGCCATTAACGACGCGGCACCGCAGGCAGGCAGGCGCCAGCGTGCGGTGCTTCATGCCGAGCGCCGACCAAGATCGCCGGACCGCCGGACCGCAACCAGCTGGCTCCGAGGTTGGAGGCAATCACACCCGTCCGCTAGCCCGACGAAAAAATCCCAAAAAAAGACCCGCCAAAGCGGGTCTTGTTTATAACGCTAACGCTCGATCAAGCCAGTTCGTCGAAGCACTCGCTGATGATCGCCAGGCCCTTGTCCAGCAGGGCGTCTTCGGCGGTCAGCGGCACCAGCACCCGCAGCACGTTGCCGTAGGTGCCGCAGGACAGCAGAATCAGTCCCTTGTCGCGGGCCTTGGCAACAATCTGGCTGGTCAGGGTGGCATTTGGCTTGTGCAAATCGCCGTCCTCGCACAACTCCATGGCAATCATCGCGCCCAGGGCGCGCACCTCGCCAATGCTCTTGTGCTTGGCGGCGATGGCTTTAAGACCGCTGACCAGACGTTCGCCGACTGCCTGGCAGCGCTCCAGCAGCTGCTCTTCCTCGAACACCTGCATCACCGCCAGTGCCGCGGCGCAGGCAATCGGGCTGCCGGCGTAAGTGCCACCCAGGCCACCCGGGGCGATGGCATCCATGTATTCGGCCTTGCCGCATACGCCCGCCACCGGGAAACCGCCGGCGATGGACTTGGCGAAGGTGGTCAGGTCGGCGGCCACGCCCATCTGTTCCATGGCGAAGAAGGTGCCGGTACGCCCGGCGCCGGTCTGCACTTCGTCGGCGATCAGCAGGATGCCGTGCTGGTCGCAGAGGGCGCGCAGGCGCTGCATGAATTCTTTCGGCGCAATATAGAAGCCGCCCTCGCCCTGCACCGGCTCGATGATGATCGCGGCGATATCGCGCGGTTCGGCGTCGTTCTTGAAGATGCGCTCGATGCTGGCGATGGCGTCGTCGACGCTGACCCCGTGCAGCTCGCAGGGGTACTGGGCGCGGAACACGCCGCCGGGCATCAGGCCCATGCCGGCCGAGTAAGGCGCAACCTTGCCGGTCAGCGAGAGGGTCATCATGGTGCGGCCGTGGTAAGCGCCGGTGAAGGCGATCACCCCGGCACGACCGGTGGCGGCGCGGGCGATCTTCACCGCGTTCTCCACCGCTTCGGAGCCGGTGGTGACCAGCAGGGTCTTCTTGGCAAAGTCGCCCGGCACCTTGGCGTTGATCTTCTCGCACAGTTCGACGTAGGGCTCGTAGGCCAGCACCTGGAAGCAGGTGTGGGTCAGCTTGGTCAGCTGCTGCTGCACGGCGGCGATGACTTTCGGGTGCAGGTGGCCGGTGTTGAGCACCGCGATGCCGCCGGCGAAGTCGATAAACTCGCGGCCTTCGACGTCGATGACCGTGGCGTTTTCTGCGCGGTCGGCGAAGATCGGGTGGATCTGGCCCACGCCGCGGGGGACGGCGGCGGTGCGGCGTTGCATCAGGGATTCGTTGGTCTTGCTCATAATGTCCTCATTCGCCGCTCATCGGTCGGCGTGGTTCAAGGATGAAATGACCGGGTAAGCGCGGCAGCAGCATACGATGATCGACTGCTACAGCCCTCCCGGCCACGGGGAAATAATTCGTTTGCCTGACCGATACATCACTCTCACGGAGCGTAGCGAGCGCAGGTCAGGCGAGGCCGGGAAAAAGCACAGCTGGCTTTTGCCAATGAGCATTTTTCCCGGCCTCGCCAACGCAGCATCACCGAAGCGCAGTAGCGACTGACTAGATGCCCAGGCAGAGGTATTTGATTTCCAGGTAGTCCTCAATGCCGTACTTCGAGCCCTCGCGGCCGAGGCCGGACGCCTTGATGCCACCGAACGGTGCCACTTCATTGGAGATCAACCCGGTATTGACCCCGACCATGCCGTATTCCAGGGCTTCGGCCACGCGGAACACGCGACTCATGTCGCGGGCATAGAAGTAGGAGGCCAGACCGAATTCGGTGTCGTTGGCCATGGCGATCACCTCGGCCTCGTCCTTGAAGCGGAACAGCGGTGCCAGTGGACCGAAGGTCTCTTCCCTGGCCACTGCGGCGTTGCTCGGTACGTCGGTGAGGATGGTCGGTTCGAAGAAGCTGCCACCCAGGGCGTGCGGCTTGCCACCGGTGAGCAGCTTGGCCCCCTTGCTGATGGCGTCGGCGATGTGTTCCTGGACCTTGGCCACCGCCTTGTCGTCGATCAGCGGGCCGGTGGTGGTGCCTTCGTCCAGACCGTTACCGATCTGCAACTTGGCCACCGCGACTTTCAGCTTCTCGGCGAAGGCATCGTATACGCCGTCCTGGATATACAGGCGATTGGCGCATACACAGGTCTGGCCGTTGTTGCGGTATTTGGAGATCAGCGCGCCTTCGACCGCCTTATCCAGATCGGCATCGTCGAACACGATAAACGGTGCGTTGCCGCCCAGCTCCAGCGACACCTTCTTGATGTCCTTGGCGCATTCGGCCATCAGCTGACGACCGATCTCGGTCGAGCCGGTGAAGCTCAGCTTGCGCACGATCGGGTTGCTGGTCAGCTCGCCACCGATGTCGCCGGCGCTGCCGGTGACCACACTCAAGACGCCTTTCGGAATACCGGCGCGCTCGGCCAGGACCACCAGGGCCAAGGCGGAGAACGGCGTCTGCGAAGCCGGTTTGATCACCATGGTGCAACCGGCGGCCAGGGCCGGGCCGGCTTTACGGGTGATCATCGCCGCAGGGAAGTTCCACGGGGTGATGGCCGCAGTCACGCCGATCGGCTGCTTGAGCACGATCAGGCGCTTGTCCGGCTGGTGGCCCGGAATCACATCGCCATAGATGCGCTTGGCTTCTTCGGCGAACCACTCGATAAAGGACGCGGCGTAGACGATTTCGCCCTTGGCTTCGGCCAGCGGCTTGCCCTGCTCCAGGGTCATCAGGCGGCCGAGGTCGTCCTGGTTCTCGATCAGCAGTTCGAACCAGCGGCGCAGTTTGTTCGAACGCTCCTTGGCGGTCAGTGCGCTCCAGGCCGGCAGGGCACGGTTGGCGGCTTCGATGGCACGGCGGGTTTCCGCGGCGCCCATCTTCGGCACGCTACCGATGACTTCGTTGGTGGCCGGGTTGGTGACCTTGATGGTCTGGCCGCTGTCGGCGTCCAGCCAGGTGCCGTCGATATACGCCTGTTGGCGGAACAGCTGGGTGTCTTTCAATTGCATGACGTTCTCCTTCATCGCGACACCCAGGCGTCGGACGGTTGTTGTTGGCACGACGGGCAGGCGGCCATATAAAGATGTTTTGACGGGCACGATGCTGTGCTCTATCAATTTTCGACAATCTGTCTGCATAAGATTGGTCAGGACTGCACAGAGTTCCGAACGGTTTCAGCAAGATCGTTTGAAATCTCAAACGAATCCTAGGGTCATGAGGGGTAAAGGGCAATAGTCTGTTCGAAAAAATTAACGATCCATCCGATCAAGGGCTGTTCTGGCGATCACTCACGACAAATCCGCTGTGTTCGTGCGCAATCACACACAAACCACCAGCATGGACGCCCGCGCGCGAGATGCGTATGATTGCGCCCGCGCTGCACCAGTAGCTCAGCTGGATAGAGTACTGCCCTCCGAAGGCAGTGGTCGTGGGTTCGAATCCCGCCTGGTGCACCATATAAACGAAAAGGCCCTAGGTGAAAACCTGGGGCCTTTTCGTTTATATGGTGCTGCTATCCGCTCACCTGACTACATTTGGTCGCCCTTGAGCAGACTCAGCAGCGCATCGGCATCCAGTTTGCCGCTGACCTCGCCGCCGCCCAACAAACTGTCGGCGAGGTCGCGTTTTTGCCCGTGCAGGGCGACGATCTGCTCCTCGATGGTGTGCTCGGTGACCAGCCGGTAGATGGTCACCGGGCGCTGCTGGCCCATACGGTGGGCGCGGTCGCTGGCTTGATCCTCTACCGCGGGGTTCCACCAGGGGTCGAGGTGGATCACGTAGTCGGCAGCGGTCAGGTTGAGGCCGGTACCGCCGGCTTTCAGACTGATCAGGAAAATCTCGCCTATACCGGCCTGAAAGGCAGCTATGCGTGTCTGACGCTCTTTCGGCGGTGTCGAGCCATCCAGGTACTGATAGCTGATGCCCTGCTCATCGAGCCAGCCACGAATGATGCTCAGGTGGTCGACGAACTGGCTGAACACCAGCGCCTTGTGGCGGTTATCCAGCAACTCCTCGACGATTTCGGCAAAAGCGGCCAGCTTGCTGCCACTCAGACCGCAACCCGGCATGACCAGGCGCGGATGACAACAGAAGCGCCGCAGACGGGTGATCTCCGCCAGCACTTGCAGCGACTTGCCCGGCGCCGTGGTGCCCAGCGTATCTATAGCCTGCTGGCGTAGAGCCTCGTACAGCTGCCTCTCTTCGCTGGACAACGGCACCTTGTAGGTGATCTCGGTGCGCGGTGGCAGTTCGTCGAGCACCTGGCTTTTCAGTCGACGCAGAATGAATGGCTGGATCAGGGCCTTCAACGCCTTGCGCGCGCCCTGCTCGCCACGCTCGATCGGCGTGGAGAAGCGCTGGGCGAAACGTTCCTGGCTGCCGAGCAGGCCCGGGTTGATAAAGCGGAACAGGTTCCACAACTCACCCAGATGGTTTTCCACCGGGGTGCCACTGGCGATCAGCTTGAAGTCGGCCTGCAACGTCATCGCCGCTTGCGAGCGTTTGCTCTGGGAATTCTTGATCGCCTGGGCCTCATCCAGCACCACGCTGGTCCAGTGCTGGCTGGCGAACGCCTGGTTGTCCTGTTGCAACAGACCATAGCTGACGATCACCAGATCCCGCGGCCCCAGCCCGTCGAGGTGACGGTTCTGCTGATAGATGTGCAGCCTGAGCGTGGGTGCAAAGCGCGCAGTCTCCGCCTGCCAGTTGAGCGCCACCGAGGTCGGCGCCACCACCAGCTGCGGCCCCGCAGAAGCCCGGTGCAACAGCAGAGCGAGGGTCTGCACGGTTTTACCCAAGCCCATGTCATCGGCCAGGCAGGCGCCGACCCCCCACTGGGCCAGGCGCGCCAGCCAGTCGAAACCTTCGCGTTGATAATCGCGCAGCTCGGCCTGCAGGGTGTTCGGCACCTGCGGCTGGTAGTGCTTGAGCGATTCGAGCTTGTCCAGGTGCGCTTGCCAGCCGGCATCGGCCTGAAACTCGCCGGCTTCTTGCGCCAACCCGGCCAACAGCGGCGTGGTCAACAGATTCAGACGCAGACCGTCATCGCCGACCTGATCGGCCAGATGGGCCAACTCGTCCAGACGCTTGCGCAGACTGTCGCTCAGGGCCAGCCAATCCTGTTCGCCAAGTTTGAGGAAGCGCCCGGTGCTGGACTTGAGCAATTCCAGAAGCTGGCGCAGGTGCAGCACGCGGCCATCGTCCAGCTGCACTTCACCGCTGAGCACGAACCAGTCGCCCTGCTGCTTGAGCCCGAGCTTGAGCTGGCTCATGCCCGGCCGCGCCTTGATCCGCATGCGCTCGCCTTCCGGCCAGACGCATTGCAGCCAGTCGCCCTCAAGCGCCTGCAACTCACTCAATACTTGCAGGGCATCCTGTGGCTCGGCCAGTTGCCACTCCTGACCATCGGTATCGGCCAGCGCCAGCGCCGGGCAGGCCTGCAACACGCGTTGTAACGCGGCGGTTTCTGCCTGCAGGTCACGACTGGCCTGCAGCGCTTTACCGTCGAGTTCACCGAGTACGTTTTCCAATCCATGGCCGGGTTTGAACCAGCTGCTGCTGGCCAGCGGTCGCACCAGCAATTGCAGGCGCAGGCCTGCCTCCAGCGGCAACAGGTGGGCATACAAGGTACTGTCGGCGGCGACGCTGTCGAGATGGCCAGCCAACTCGGGCAGGTCCGAGTGGATCGGCAGTAGCGGTGCTATCGCACCGATGGCCTCGACCAATTGCGCCTTGGCGGCCTGCGGCACACTCAGGCCGTCACCGACTATATCGGCGATCTGGCGTAGCTCACGGCTGATCGGGTAAACCAGCAGGCGCGTCGGCGTCTCCTTGCGCAGCAGCACGTCAGGGTTGCCTTGCACACCATTTGGCTCGAGTTTGAGGTGAATCTGCGTGCCTTGCGACTTGAGCTGCAGACTCACTTGGCCGAGCAGCAGATCGATTCGCACATCCGGCGCATCGGCCCAGAACAAGGCCGGATGCCCGACCAATCGGGGCAAGGCGTGCTCGGCAGACAACTCATGGCGCGCCCCGCCATAGTAGTAATCGGTGCCAGGCTGAATCATGCGAATCGTCTGCCGGTCCTGCTCCAGGAGGAAGTCCAGACTGTCGGCATCCTCAAACAGGCGTTTAAGGGCGACGGCGCGCCCTTTGCTCCACTGTCCCTTGGCGCTGAGCTTCTGCTCACGTGGCTCGACACTCAGCTGATGAGGACTGAAGGTGACGAACCAGGCCAATCGCGCCGACTTCTGGAGCTGCGTAAGACCCGAATCCGTCTTGCCCGGCTTGAGCAGGGACAGTGCGGTCAAGGCATGCTGCCAGGCTTCCTGGCGCTGATAGAGGCTGACTAGCGGTACCAGAGCGGCCTTCTGATGCCAGTCCGGCTGGCGCCGCGGCTGGGCAAACTGCTGCGCCAGCAGGGCATCCAGTTCCTCACCAAGCCAGTGGTAGCCCGCCGCCGCAAGGTTGTCGCGAACGCCACTGAGCTGCTCCTGCCAAACCGGCTCGCGCACAACCTCGGCATCCGCCCAGTACAGCCCCAGGGCCAGCAGCAGGCCATCGAAACCATTGAACGACAACGGCCCGTTAAACTCAGGATCAAGCCGCCGCACACTCGCCTGCTGCTGTTCGACCAGCATCTGCAGAGCCGGGTAAGCCCGGCCGTAGTACTCTTTCAGGCCCAGGCTGACCGCCTTCTTGAGCTCCGGGTACAGCTGTTTGTCAGCGCAAGCCAACAACAGCAGACAATAAAAGCCATTGAGTATCGGCGGTAGGTCAACTTTGCGCTTCTTGCTTTGCCGCTTGATCGCCAGCGTCCACTCCTGCATGGCCAGCAAGGCTTGCGGATACTGGCCACGCAACACCTGAAGGATGAACTGCTGCATGAACGCCAGACCACCCTGCCCCAGCGCTTCAAATTGCAGCCAGTCGCCACGCCATAAGGCCTGCAACATCAGCTGCAACGACAACTCCACACTGGCCGAGGAATCCGCGACCAAGGCCAACCCCTGCCGATAAGCCTCATCTGCCGGCTGCAATTGCCAGTTCACCTGACCCAGATAATCCTCCAGCAACAGGCTTTTGACCTCATGCTTGAGTGTGGCAAACACCTCCCTGCCCGGCTCGTCAGCCAGCAGTTGCTGGCAAGGCGACTCGCCCGTCAGGGTATGGCGCAGCGAACTCGATTGCAGCAAAGCCAGCCCCTGCCGCACGTCACCTGCCTGTCCACCTAGGATGGCCAGCCACAGGTTCAGCCGCTGACTCGCCTGGCTAGGTATATCCCAGGCGCTGCGCGGCGTTGCGATGCTGCTGCGCAGCGCCAGCAACCAGCTGTCTTTGCTGACGTCGCTATTGAGCTGCTGCAGCACTAGATTGCGCCGCTCCAGCGGCAAGCAATAGGGCTGGCCGCCACCGCCGAGACTGACCCAGTCGAGGCGGTGCAGCATCGTCAGTATCTCGCTAAGCGCCGGGCCGTCCATCGCCCGGGTTGAGGAGCTGCGCACCCCCATCTCGCGCAACTGCTCGAGCAAAGCGGTTTTATGCTTGCCCGGGAAAGACAGAGCCAGCACATAGAGCACCGCCTTGTAGGCATCCGGCAGGGCGGCAAGCCCGAAAGGGGTCACAGGGGCGGACATTGGCAAACTCCAGCCTCAGAAGGAAAAATAGAACGCGAGATATTAACAAACCATAGGGTTGAGCGAGCGCAAGGCTACCGCGATTGATTTCTTGCGTGCAAAGACAAACCCCCCATCCGTTTTCACGGGTGGGGGGTTTGGAATACAAGCTTGACGATGACCTACTCTCACATGGGGAAACCCCACACTACCATCGGCGATGCATCGTTTCACTACTGAGTTCGGGATGGGATCAGGTGGTTCCAATGCTCTATGGTCGTCAAGCAATTCGGGTGGAACATCGTGCTTCTTTTATCAAGAAGGACGCGGCTCCAAATTGGGTATGTGATAAAGGGTAGTGCGTGGTCTTGCAAACTTTCGGTGTGTTGTCGACTTCGATCGTCTAGCACACAAACAGCAAATTGTTTGGGTGTTATATGGTCAAGCCTCACGGGCAATTAGTATTGGTTAGCTCAACGCCTCACAGCGCTTACACACCCAACCTATCAACGTCGTAGTCTTCGACGGCCCTTTAGGGAACTCAAGGTTCCAGTGAGATCTCATCTCGAGGCAAGTTTCCCGCTTAGATGCTTTCAGCGGTTATCTTTCCCGAACGTAGCTACCCGGCAATGCCACTGGCGTGACAACCGGAACACCAGAGGTTCGTCCACTCCGGTCCTCTCGTACTAGGAGCAGCCCCTCTCAAATCTCAAACGTCCACGGCAGATAGGGACCGAACTGTCTCACGACGTTCTAAACCCAGCTCGCGTACCACTTTAAATGGCGAACAGCCATACCCTTGGGACCGGCTTCAGCCCCAGGATGTGATGAGCCGACATCGAGGTGCCAAACACCGCCGTCGATATGAACTCTTGGGCGGTATCAGCCTGTTATCCCCGGAGTACCTTTTATCCGTTGAGCGATGGCCCTTCCATACA